>NZ_CP041764.1:0-637256 GCF_009817885.1 Serratia rhizosphaerae | reverse complement strand
GACAGGGCGGCCAGCGAGGTTTTAAATATTGACTTCATGAGAGGAATTTCCTGTACAGGTTGTGATTGACCCATTTTTTTATTGCATTATCGCCATGAAATAATCGTGCCACGTCTGCGATTTCTATAAAAACAAAGGGTTAAGATGTGATGTTGTGCCGTTATGGCGAGTTATTATGATTACGCTCTCAACGGGTGCCCGATAAGGGTGCAGGCGATCGCCGTTGGTGCGTTAGCTTATGATTAACTAAAAACTGGTGGCAAAACAACCGAAAGTTAACAATTAAGCATCAATACTGATAACTAAATCTAACTTTTTGGCGCAACGCAGGGGATGTCGCAGCGCAAAAAAACCGCTCAGGTGGCCCTGAGCGGGGGAAGATTAGCGTAGTTGGCTGTCTTTACTGCCGCGGCGGTTGTACAAACTGCCGGCGGCGTGTTTTTTATCCAGCGCGTTCTGGCAGTTCAGGCAGTAGCGTACGCCTTGTAAAGCCTGGCGGCGCGCCAGCGGGATTGCTTCCCCGCACTCCTGACAATATTGTTCGCTTTCGCCGTGCCCCAGCGCCTGCCGGGCGCGCTGTACGGCGTCGTCGACGGTGGAGTCGATTTGATCCTGAACCGCGCCGTCTGCCGCCCATCCGCTTGCCATAAGCCACCTCCTGCCGTAAAAGACCTCTCAACAGAATATGGTGTTTTTTTCGCCGATTTCAAGCGTGGTACGCCGATGACAACAGGCTGACGCCGCAGCGACAGCCTGTATAAGCAGGGTTATTCGATATTGGCTTCAATAAACCACAGGAATTTATCCAGATCGCGCGAAGCGGCGGTAAAGATATCCGCGGTGTCTTCGTCATCCACGGCGCTGATTGCCTGGCGGATGTCGTTCGCCACGATGCCGTAACGGTCGGCCAGCGCTTTCAGGTGTTCCTGTACGCTGTGGATATGGGTCGGGTAGCTTTTCAGCGGCGTGGCCGCGTTGACGGTCTGCACGGTGCCCAGCGCAATGCCGCCCAATTGGACCACGCGCTCGGCGAAGATATCCAGATGATCGGTAATCGCGGTGCGGAAGCCGTCGAGCATTTCATGTACGGCGATAAAGTTGGCGCCGCGCATGTTCCAGTGCGCCTGTTTGGTGATCAGCGACAGGTCAATAAACTGTGTGAGCTGGTGGTTCAGGATGCTGATGGTCGCCAGCTTGGTTTTGTCATCCATATCATTGCGGGTATACAGAAGGTCAGAAGATTTCGTTTTCACCAGTTTTGCGGTACTCATAAAGATATCCTCTTAAATTGTTGTCCCAAATTCACTACGGAATAATTATAGCAGCGTCGGGTTATTTTATCGGCTGATAAAGGCTATGGATTAAATAGGCAGGGGCGATGTAATGGCGTGTTGAGGTTAAATTAATGTTAATTTGATGGCGTTGTTACTTATTGATAATCATCGATTTTTTATTTTAAATAATATGCGGCGGCGTTATTTGTCGGGTATTGCTCTGGCGCGGTGTTTAATGACTCATTGATAATCAACGGATAAGTTCCTCTCCCACGGTTAATCATCCTGGTTATGTTTTTTAAACCAGCATCAAGGCGATATGCTGTTTTTGAAAACATCCTCTCCGTGCGTCGTGCGCGTCCGAGACGTCAGGTCGCGGCGCTGACACCGTTCAGCTTTATGGTGATGTTTGGCACATTTTACCTGCAACAGGTCATTTCCATTCACAATAAAATTTGCATCAGATAACGTCTGGACGCCTTGCCTGCCGTCCATTATAGGAAGAGTGACTCGCTTCGCATTTTCAGCACCGGTGAAAATCTACTTTGTTACTGCTTTAGCTAAAACCTTTCAGCTTAACCACAAGGGTAGAATAATGAAGACGCTAACCGCAGTTTCAGTCGCTATCTCTTTGATTTCAGGCTATGCCTCCGCGCAAACCATCGTGTTGACCGACAGTGAAAAAGGCATCGAACAGGGCAACTGGCAGACCGACAGCCACAAGCTGAAGCTGGCCGGTGCCGATTTCAGCCTGCGTCAGCAGGTGCTGCACGGCGGCAAACAAGAGGGGTCGAAAGTGATTACCCTGACCAGCCCCGGCGGGTTGACCATCGCGCTCAGCCCGACGCGCGGCATGGATATTTTGCATGTCAACGGCGCCGGCGTACGGCTGGGGTGGGATTCGCCGGTTGACGAGGTGGTTAACCCGGCCTATATCAATCTGGAAAGTCGCAATGGCCTGGGCTGGCTGGACGGTTTTAATGAAATGATGGTGCGCTGCGGCTTTGCATGGACGGGGCATCCGGGCGTTGAGGACGGCACGCTGTACACGCTGCACGGCCGCGCCGGCAATACGCCAGCCTCCAAAGTGCTGGTGGAGATTGATGAAAAAGCACCACATACGGTGCGCATCCGCGGTTTGCTGAAGGAAAACACCTTTAAGAAAAGCAACCTGGAAACCTGGACCGAGCTGCGCTATGCGCCGGGGAGCACCTCTTTTACCATTGAGGATAGCCTGACCAACCGTGCGGACTACCCGCGGGACTATCAGATCATCTACCACAGCAATTTCGGCAAGCCGTTACTGGAGGAAGGCGCGCGATTCAACGCGCCGATCAAGGAGATCTCGCCGTTTAATGACTATGCCCGCGCCGGTTTGAAAAACTGGTCGCAGTATCAGGGGCCGACCAAAGGCTTTGATGAGATGGTGTTTAACATCGTGCCTTACGCCGATGCCGAGGGGAAAACCCTGGCGATGCTCAGCAACCGCCTGGGCGATCGCGGCGTTTCTATCGGCTTTAATACCCATCAGTTGCCGTTGCTGACGCTGTGGAAAAACACCGATACCGAGCGGCAGGGGTATGTCACCGGCATTGAGCCCGGCACCAATTACGCTTATCCGGTAAACATCGAGCGCGAGCAGGGGCGTATCAAACAGCTGCAGCCGGGACAGAGCACGCGGTTCGCGCTGACCTACACCCTGTTGCAGAATGCGCAGCAGGTTAAGCAGGCCGAGGAGCGGGTCAAGGCGCTGCAGGGCGGCCGCGATGTCAAGCTGGTGGCGCAGCCGATAGCGGTGGAATAAGGAAAGCGCCGTCGGGCCGGTGCGCAGCCGGCCCGACGGTATGGCGTTAGAAATCATACGGCGGTTCATAGAGCACTTTGATGATCGCTTTCTTGATGCGTTGCGGGCTGTGCAGCTGGCAGCCGGCTTTATGAGGTTCAAACGGGAAGAACAGCACGAACATGCCGGGCGTCATATGCAGCGTCTGCCACGGGCGGCGGATATCGGCCTGCTGACAATCCTGCTGTTGCTGATAGGCCTCACAGTGGATCTCGCTGCCCGGCAGGCCGTAGTCGATGCGCTCTTCGCCGCTCAGCAGTATCTGGATATCCAGATACTGATAGTGCAACTCGGCACGTTTGTGTTCGGCAGGTTCGGTGGTCAGTTCGACCACTTCCATAAAGATGCGCTCGCCGTCAATGTCATGGCGTCCCAGGGGCAGGTTAGGCAGATCCTGCTGACGTACCTGCGTCAGAATACCAGCCAGATCTGAAGACAGTCCCTGTCCATAACGGGGATTAAATAAACTATTTAAAATCATTCAGCTTCTCCGCTCCATCGATAAAGTTCCTATACTTATTGTGGTTATTTTATCGACGAAAAACAGTTAAGCCGTCCGCAATCCGATGATTTAAGGCAGACTTTCAATACACGGTTTGGGCTTGATGGTCAGCGTCGCGCCCATGGAGGCGGTGATAATGGCGGTCAGCGCCAGCCATTGCACCTGCGTCAGGTGCTCGCCAAGGAAAAGCATGCCGGAAAACGCCGCCATCGCCGGCTCCAGGCTCATTAAGGTGCCGAAGGTGCGCGCCGGGATCTTCGGCAGCGCAATAATCTCCAGCGAGTAGGGCAGCGCGGTGGATAAAATGGCGACGGCCAGCGCCAGCGGCAGGATATCCACATTGAGCAGCGCCGCGCCGGTGTGCCAGGCGCCGATAGGCGCAAACACCAGGGCGGCGATCAGTGAGCCGACCGCCACGGTGCCCGGGCCGTGATCGCCGCCGGCTTTCTGACCGAAAATAATGTACACCGCCCAGCAGGCGCCGGCGCCCAGCGCACAGGCGGCGCCAAGGGGATCGATGCCGCCGACGCCGTCGCCGAGCGGCAGCAGAAAGGCCAGCCCGGTGACGGCCAGCGCCACCCAGACAAAGTCTATCGCCCGGCGGGACGAGAACATCGCCACCGCCAGCGGACCGGTGAACTCCAGCGCCACGGCGATGCCCAGCGGCACGGTACGCAGCGACAGGTAAAACAGATAGTTCATCGCTCCCAGCGCCAGGCCGTAAATCATCAGCGGCAGGCGGTTACCGGCGTAAAAGCGCATGCGCCACGGGCGGAAGATAATAAACAGAATCAGCGTGCCGATGCACAGACGCAGCGTGGTGATCCCTTCGGCGCCGACCAAGGGAAACAGGCTTTTCGCCAACGATGCGCCACTCTGAATCGATACCATGGCGACCACCAGTAAACAGACCGGCAGCAGTATAGAAGACGTTTTTGCAGAAACCGACGAGGACATCCTTTTGGGCCTTATTATGCATTCCCGCAGCAGGGGAGATCGGAGAAAAACGGGACAGATTGCAGTGTAATGAATCGCCGACGTTCTGTCTGCGATAAAGCGTGCTGGGAGGATTTTTAAACGGTTTGTTTAAGTAAAACTGGTGCGTTAGCACAAAAAGTGCGCATTTTATTAAGAAAAATCTGGATATTAAATAGGTGATTTTTGTCACGCTTGAGGATAGAATACGTCCGAAAATTAAGCGAAAAGAAGCGGATACAATGTTCTTGTAATCTTCTGTTACACGATATCAAGTGTTAGACACTCAAATCGGGGCAGAGTTTCACGCTAATTTTTGTTATATTTTCATCGTATAGACAAATGGATGTACTTAATAATAAAACGCGTTTGAGGTGGTTATGAAAAAAATTGCATGTCTTTCAGCAGTAGCAGCTTGTGTATTAGCAGTGACCGCAGGTACTGCGTTCGCTGGTCAGAGCACCGTAACCGGTGGCTACGCTCAGGGCGATTTCCAAGGCGTTGCTAACAAAGCTGACGGCTTCAACCTGAAATACCGTTACGAGTTCGACAACAACCCACTGGGTGTGATCGGCTCTTTCACTCACGTAGAGAAAGACCGTGCTGAGAACGGTACTTACAACAAAGCTCAGTACAACTCTATCACTGCAGGTCCTGCTTACCGTTTCAACGACTGGGCAAGCATCTACGGCGTGATCGGTGTGGGCTACGGTAAAAACGTTGCTAACGCACAAGACGGTTCTCACCGTGGCGGCAGCAGCGACTACGGCTTCACCTACGGTGCTGGCCTGCAGTTCAACCCAATCCAGGAAGTTGCTCTGGATGTTGGTTACGAGCAGAGCCGTATCCGCAACACCGACATCGGTATCTGGAGCGTTGGCGTAGGCTACCGTTTCTAAGAATTATCGTTAGCGGCCTGCCATCGGTAGCCGTTTACGACAAAAAATCCGCCTTCGGGCGGATTTTTTTTGCCTGCGGATCGGCTCAGAACGTCTGCTCCATCACCAACACCGTCTGCTGATGGTATTCGGCGCGGTGGGTTTCACGAAAGCCCAGCTTATGCGCCAGCTTAATCGAAGGCTGGTTGTGCGGTGAAATGATGCACTGCGTTCTGCCGCCTGGCAGCGCAGTTTTCCCCCAGGCCAGCACCGCCCGCAGGGCCTCCGTCGCATAGCCTTTCCCCTGGGCGGCAGAGCACAGCAACCAACCCATTTCCGGGGCCTCCAGCGCCGGTGTGATATCGCGCTGATAATTGGCGAAGCCGAGGCTGCCGATAAACTGGCCGCCGTGTTTCTCCCGCACCGCCCAGTAACCGTAACCCAGCAGCTGCCAGTGGCCGATATAGCGCAGCAGGCGTCCCCAACTCTCTTCTCGGTCGCGCCCGGCGCCGCCGCCAATATAGCGCATTACCTGCGGATCGGCGCTCATCGCCGCCACGGCGTCGAAGTCATTCAGGGTATAAGCGTCCAGGATTAGGCGTTCGGTGGTGAGGCGGGGCGCTGCGGTAAAGATGGGTGAATTCATGATTCTTTCTCGCTGAAACGTTGCGGGCGCACACGGCGCGCCCGCAGGGGAAAAGAATAAGATGCGAATTCAGTATGCTATATCAGCAGCCATAAAAGCCAGGTAAACAGGAAACCGCTGACGCTGAGTACGGTGGTCAGCACCGTCCAGGTTTTCAGCCCGTCGGCGACCGACAGGCCGAGGTATTTGGTGACAATCCAGAAGCCGGAGTCGTTTACGTGCGACAGCCCCAGCCCGCCGAAGCAGGTGGCCAGCGTCACCAGCACCAGTTGGAGGTGATTGAGCCCGCCGACCGCTTCCGATAGCAGCCCGCCGGTGGTCAGAATCGCCACCGTCGCGGAACCCTGCGAGGCGCGCAGCGCCAGCGAGATGATAAACGCCGCCGGGATCAGCGGCAGGCCGATGGTGGTCAGCACCTCGGCCAGCGCCTTGCCGACGCCGGACTCCACCAGCACTTTACCGAATACCCCGCCGGCACCGGTCACCAGAATCACCACGGCGGCGGTCGGTAGCGCTGCGCCCATCACGTCGCTGGTATGCTGCAGGCTCCAGCCGCGACGCACCGCCAGAAAATAAAAGGCCAGCGCCAGCGCGATCATCAGCGCCACCGCCGGCGACCCCAGCAGCGCCAGCGTATCGCGCAGGCCGGAACCCGGCTCGAGCAGCGTGGCGGAGACGGTGCCGGACATAATAATGGCGATGGGGATGATAATCAGCGCGGAGATCAGCCCGGCGCCCGGCGGGTTGAGGCGGTCGCTGAGCGGCGCGCTGTTCTCCGGTGCGGCCAGCTGCAGCTGTTCCAGCACCTCGACCGACAGCGGGTAGGATTTGCGGTTCAGGTAGCCGGCGACGACGTAGCCGATAATGCCGACCGGTACGCAGATCGCCAGGCCGATAATGGTCAGCCAGCCGATATCGCTGCCGAGCAGGCCGGCGGCCGCCACCGGGCCGGGATGCGGCGGCAGCGCCACGTGCACCGTCAGCATCACGCCGGCCATCGGCAGGCCGAATTTGAGCGGCGACACCTTCGCCACCTTGGCGAAGCCGTAAATAATCGGCGCCAGAATAATAAAGCCGACGTCGAAGAACACCGGAATACCGAGGATAAAAGCCGCCATGGTCAGCGCGGCGACGGTGCGCTTTGGCCCCAGCGCCTGGCTGAAGCGCTGCGCCAGCGACTCCGCGCCGCCGGAGTGCTCGATCATGCGCCCCAGCATCGCCCCCAGGCCGATAATAATCGTGACCGAACCAAGCACGCCGCCCATACCGGCGGTCATTACGCCCATCACTTCGCCGGTAGGGATGCCGGCGGCCAGCGCCACCAGCAGGCTGACCGCCAACAGCGCGATAAACGGCTGTACCTTGGCCTTGATCACCAGCAGCAGGAGCAGCATGACGCCGGACAGCGCAATTAACAGTAACATTGTGGTAGACATGGTGTTGCCTTTAAGCAGGAGCCCCGTATTTTCGGGGTACAGAAGCCCAGGCGCCGCGATCGCCGGGAAACCGGCGATACGGGCGCGCGTATTGTTATAAGGTGTGGCGGCGTTAACGGTTACAGATAGGGTCTGACCCACGCCAGCCCGGCGTCGGTTGCCGCGCGCGGCTGGTATTCACAGCCGATCCAGCCGCCGTAGCCGAGGCGGTCCAGCTGCTCGAACAGCCAGGGATAATTCAGCTCGCCGCTGTCCGGCTCGTGACGATCCGGCACCCCGGCGATCTGGATATGGCCGTAGCGCCCGGCCAGCGCCTGCATCAGGCCGCTGATGTTGCCGTCCACCAGCTGCGCGTGGAAAAAGTCGAACTGGATAAACAGATTAGGGCGATCGACCTGCGCCTGCAGCGCCGCCGCCTGATGCTGGCTGGAAAACAGATAGTTCGGCTTCACCTGCGGGCTGAGCGCCTCAATCATCACGTTAACGCCGTGCGGCGCGAACGCGTCGGCGGCATAGCGCAGGTTGTCGATAAAGGCCGTGCGATAGGCCGCCGGATCCGCGCCGGCGGGCACCACGCCGGCCATCACGTGCACGTTGGGGCAGCCCAGCGCCAGCGCATACTCCAGCGCGCGGTCGATATCGGCGCGCGCCTCGGCTTCACGGCCCGGCAGCGCCGCCAGGCCCCATTCGCCGGCGGCGGCATCGCCCGGCGCGGTATTGAACAGCACCTGCTGCAGGCCGTGCTGACGCAGCTGTTCCGCCAGCTGCTCGGCGGGGTAGTCATAGGGGAACAGAAACTCGACCGCTTTAAAACCGGCGTCGGCCGCGGCGGCGAAGCGATCCGGAAACGGCAGTTCGGTAAACATCATTGATAAATTGGCGGCAAATTTAGGCATGTTCAGCTCCGTAACTCGGCAATTTCATCATCGGTCAAATAGCGGATAGGGCGGTCGCCGAGGGTGAAAATCAGCTTCGCCGCGTCCTCCATCTCTTCGGTGTTATCCGCCGCGGCGCGCAGGTCTTTCCCGGTCACCACCGGCCCGTGATTGGCCAGCAAAAAGGCGCGGTAGGACGGCGCCAGCCGCGCCAGATCTTCGGCCAGCCGCTCGTCGCCGGGCCGGTAGTAAGGCACTACCGGCACCTGGCCGACGCGCATCACCACGTAAGGGGTGAAGGGTTTGAGGGCATTGCGGGTGTCCAGCCCCTGCAGGCAGGAGAGCGCGGTCAGATAGGTGCAGTGCAGGTGAACCACCGCCTTGCATTCCGGGTTATTCAGGTACAGCGCGCGGTGGAAACTGATCTCTTTTGACGGCTTGTCGCCGGAGATCCATTCGCCGTGCAGGCTGACCTTGGACAGGCGTTCCGCCTGCAGTTCGCCCAGGCAGGAGCCGGTCGGCGTGGCCAGCAGGTTGCCGTCCGGCAGCAGCAGCGACAGGTTGCCCGCCGAGCCGGTGGCATAACCGCGCTGAAAGAATGAGGCGCCGAGGCGCACCATCTCTTCGCGCGCCTGTTGTTCGGTGGTGTGCGTCATAGCGGGAACTCCGTTTGTGCTCTGGCAAAGAAGTTTTCGTCGCCGAAATTGCCGGATTTCAGCGCCAGGGAGACCGGCTGTTCAATGGCGCGCACCCAGGGTACGCCGGGAGAAATGCACGGGCCGATATGGAAGCCGCGGATGTCCAGCGCCTGTGTCACCACGCCGGAGGTTTCGCCGCCGGCGACGATAAAGCGCCGGAAGCCGGCCTGATACAGCCGCTGCACCAGCGCGGCGAACAGCGCCTCAACCGCCTGGCTGGCGGTTTCCATGCCGTATTGCCGCTGAGTCTGCCGCAGCGCGTCCGGCTCGGCGGTGGCGTACAGCAGCGGCGCGAGATCGCCGCTCTGCTGCTGCACCCAGTCGCTCAACTCGCGGGCGTAGCGCCCGCGCTCGTCGTCACTGATGCAGCGCGCCACGTCGATGGTCTGCGCCGCCGCCTGCTGGCGGTAGCGGGCCACCTGTTTATTGGTCATGGTGGAGCAGGAGCCGGACAGCACCACGGCCTTCTCCCCCTGCGGCGCGCCGGCGGCCTGAGCCCGCGTTTGGCCCGGCTGCGCCCACTGGCGGGCCAGGCCGATCGCCAGGCCGGAGCCGCCGGTGACCAGTTTCATGTCTTTCAGCGCCGCGCCCTGAGTCAGCAGGTGTTGTTCATTCAGCGTATCGAGCACCACATAGCGTACGCCCTGTTGCGCCAGCTGTTGCAGCCGTTCGCGCACGTCATCGGCGCCGGCGTCCATGGCGGCGGCGTCAACCAGCCCGCAGCGGCCGCTGGCCTGCGCCTCCATCAGCCGCAGCAGGTTACTGTCGGTCATCGGCGTGACCGGGTGGTTGCGCATGCCGGATTCGGACAGCAGCTGGTCCATCACGAACAGGTAACCCTGATAGACTGTGCGGCCGTTAACCGGCAAGGCTGGTGAAATCACCGTCTGGCTTTCTCCCAGCGCATCGAGCAGCGCATCGGTCACCGGACCGATATTGCCGCGGGCGGTGCTGTCGAAGGTGGAACAATATTTGAAGTAAAACCGTTGGCACCCCTGACGCCGCAGCCAGTCCAGCGCCTGCAGCGACTGTTCGACCGCCTGTTCAACCGGGCAGGAACGCGATTTAAGGCTGATCACCACCGCCTGTGCGTCTACGGCGGCGGCGTTGTCCGGTACGCCGTTCAGCTGTACCGTCGACAGGCCATTTTCCACCAGAAAGCTGGCGATATCGGTAGCGCCGGTAAAATCATCAGCAATTACGCCAAGCAACATTATGGCAACTCCTGTTTCTGCGGCAGTTCAATGCCGGTGAAGATTTTGATCACTGCGCTGTCGTCTTCTTTACCGTAGCCGGCGTTGCTGGCGGAGGTAAACATATTCAATGCGGTGGAGGCCAGCGGCAGCGGGAAATGCAGCGCCTTGGCGGTATCGGCCACCAGACCCAGATCCTTGACGAAGATATCCACCGCCGATTTCGGCGTATAGTCACCGTCAACCACGTGGCGCATGCGGTTCTCAAACATCCAGGAGTTGCCGGCGGCGTGGGTCACCACGTCGTACATCACATCCAGCGGAATACCGGCGCGGGCGGCCAGCGCCATCGCTTCGGCGCCGGCGGCGATATGCACGCCGGCCAGCAGTTGGTGAATGATTTTCACCGTGGCGCCGAGGCCGATTTCGTCGCCGACGCGGTACACTTTGCCCGCCACGGCGTCGAGCAGCGGCTGTAGCCGGGCAAAGGTGGCTTCACTGCCGGCGGCCATCACCGTCATCTCCCCGGCGGCGGCTTTGACCGCCCCGCCGGAAACCGGCGCATCCAGCATCGCCAGCCCCTGTGCGGCCAGACGTTCGGCGATATCGGCGGCGTCAGCGGCGGAAATGGTTGAGGAGACCATCACCGGCGTGCCGGGCTTCAGCTGGTCGGCCAGACCGCGCTCGCCAAACAGGATCTGTTTGACCTGGGCGGCATTCACTACCAGCAGCATCACCGCGTCCAGTTCGGCGGCAAACCCATCGGCGCTGGCGGCAACCTGTTTTGCTCCTGCCTGTTGCAGGGCGGCGCGCGCCTGCGGATTGAGATCGACGCCGTAGGTGGTTAAGCCGGAGTTGATGCAAGATTGTGCGGCGCCCATGCCCATGGACCCTAGGCCCACGATGCAAACGGCGTAGTTGGCGGATTGTGTCATACAGGCTCCGTGTTAATTTTAGTGATATTTTGTTCTCATGTGTTAAATGTAAGCGTTTTTAAGCGCGTATATGGTGACCGTCTTCACAAAAATTAACGATCATTGGCGCATGATTCATAGCGAATTATCGGGGTGTAAACGGTAATTATTTGTTTAATTGACAAATTATGGCTTTGTCATACTTTTATACTCAGTGAGCGTTTGCTGTCACAGCACGAAAATTGACGTAAAATCACAATAATTATCAGCGGTAAGGAGAGGTCCTGTGATCCCGGTAGAACGCCATCAACAAATTCTGGCCCTGGTTGCCGATCGCGGCGTGGTCAGCATCGCCGAGCTGACGGAGCGGCTGTCGGTGTCGCATATGACCATCCGGCGCGATCTGCAGAAGCTGGAAGAGCAGGGGGCGGTGATCGCGGTATCCGGCGGGGTACAGGCGGCCGAACGGCTGGCGATTGAGCCGTCGCATCAGGATAAGGAAGGGATGTTCAGCCGGCAGAAGGCGGCGATCGGCGCGCTGGCGGCCAGCCTGATCCCGGCCAACAGCTGTATTTATCTGGATGCCGGCACCACTACGCTGGCGCTGGCGAAACAGATCGGCGAGCGCGGTGATTTAACGGTGGTGACCAATGATTTTGTGATTGCGGCTTACCTGCTGGAAAACAGCCAGTGCAAACTGATTCATACCGGCGGCACGGTGTGTCGGGAAAACCGTTCCTGTGTGGGGGAGGGCGCGGCGCAGGCGCTGCGCCAGTTATTTATCGATCTGGCCTTTATTTCCGCCTCTTCCTGGGGCATGCGCGGCCTGTCGACGCCGAGCGAGGATAAGGTGGCGGTGAAAAAGGCCATTGTCGACGCCAGCCGGCGACGCATCCTGCTGAGCGATACCTCAAAGTACGGCAAGGTGGCCACCTATCTGGCGCTGCCGATCGCGGTGTTTGACGCCATTATTACCGACAGCCATCTGCCCGACGCCGCCCAAACTGCTATTCAGCAGGCGAATATCACTCTGCATATGACCGGCGAGTAGCTGGGAAATATTCTGGTGCTTTCTGGCCCGACCATGAGCGCGTTGCAGGCGGTTGTGGAGATACGGGCCAGCGTGGCCGTATTTTCTGCTGCGCCAGTGGTTGAACACGTAAAGCCGGGCGCGATATTTATGTTAAATTGTGTGGTTAATTGGGGATTAACCGTACTTTTTAGCTTAAATTTTATTAAATACCCTATAAAAAACTAACTTTACCGATATTGGCTTTTGAATATATCCATTCGGATTGCCTTTGTATACTCTACCCAAATATGGCAAGAAAATTCCTATTGTTGTCGGCGGTGAGTACAGGTATTAAATTCCCGTTTTTATTCATTTTGAACACAACATTTTCTCTTATAATCAACGCGACAGGCAACGCATTTAACGTGTTTTTGGGTTAACATCCGCATAGCATTTTTTGCTAACGGTGAATGCTTGAATATAGTAGGCAATATGAAATATAGAATTAACGGACAGATTCTTTTTGATACGGACAGCGGCAGCCTGGGATTGGAGGGATTCCCGGAAGAATCGCTGGCTATTTCTAATCCGTCAAAGCGGCTATTGCTTTTACTTATTGCGCACCACGGCGAGCAGGTCAGCCGCGAGCTGATATTCCGCAAAGTGTGGGATGATTATGGCATGGTGTCCAGTAATAATAACCTTAACCAATGCGTGAGCAAATTACGGCGGGTGCTGAAAACGTTAGGTATTGATGATGAAGTCATTATTACCGTACCCAAAGTCGGATTTATGCTGGCGCAGAATATCACGCTGGAGACGGATGAGCCGCACATCACGCCGCCGCAGAGCGTAGCGGCCGGACGGGATGAGCGGCGAGCCGTATCCCGGCGCAGCGCCGGGCGGCGTTTGCGTACGGGCGTGGCGCTCGGTGCGTTGCTTTTGTTGGTTATCAGCGTTGGTATCTGGCTGATTTATCGTAACAGTGCGGTCAGACAGGAGCGTTTAATTGGTGAGGTGAATAACTGCAAGGTATTTTTATCGGTGCCGCGCGCCGCGCTGAATGGTCATGCCGATCAGGTTAACGATATGCTCGCGTATATTAATGCCAATCCGGAATCGTGTCAGAACGGCGAATATTTACTGTTGCTCAGCAGTAATCAGGTGGGGTCCTATATTAAAGGCGTTTCCCGGCTGTTTATTTTGAAGTGCCGGGTGGCGAGAGAATACCGCGTTGAGGTGTGCCGTAGTCAGAAAGACGGGCCGCTGTTTTAGTCCTCGCTGCGGAATAACACATTTGCCGTTGCTTTATGGATTTAATTATAACGATTAATTAACATTGCGACGGCCGTCAACGGCAAACCATTCTTCCGGTATATATTATTTGTTTTTAGGTGATGTATTTATTATGTGAGCATAGGCTAACGTACCGTGGCCGATAAATCTTATCGCACGAGGGGAAAATGAAAAATAACGATCAGAGCCGCCATTTTATTTTATATGATGCGATGCCATGGGTCGGCATGGGTCTGGAGGCTTTTTTACGCCCGCTGAGTGCGACGACTCAACCTGTTGCCAGCCTCAGCGAGCTGAAGGCGATACTGATGCAGCAACCCCGACAAACGGTGATTATGGAGCTGTACGGTGCGCAGGAGTGCCTCTATGACGGTCTCTATTTTATACTGCATGAGAAAGCCTTCTGGCCGAATACCCCCTGGGTGGTGCTGACGGATATCGAGAATCACAGCGTTTTACGTCTGCTGGCGTCGATACCGGATAGCGTACTGGTGTCCAAACGCGACGGCTTGGAGGCGATTTTGGACGCCATCTCTGCGGCGCATCATGCCGTGCACTATCTCAGTCCGGACATCCGGCGCAGTATTGCCGGCCAGCAGGGGAGCGGGGCGTTCAGGCATCTGTCCGGCTGCGAATGGCGCATCCTGGCGTTAATGGCGGCAGGCTTCTCTGCCAAAAGCATCGCGACCACCACCTATCGTTCCTACAAAACGGTGAGCACGCATAAACTGAATATCATGCATAAGCTTGGCCTTAATCAAAGCGGCTTTATCCATCTGCTGCTTTCTCTGCGTACGCGTTGGCCGTGCTGAACGGGCGCTAATGCTGCGGGGCCGTCAGGTGTGATAGCGTCGCCCTGCATGCCTTCATTTCCTCTGTTGCCTTTTCCTTTCCTCGGTGCGTCCGTGCATCACCGTGCCGACCATGGTTCCGCCATGGTACGGGATTAGCTTGCCATAACATCCGTTTTATCTGAACGACATGCGCGTTATTCATGATCGGAAGGCCGGTCTGTCGGCGGCTGAAAAAACGGCCGATGTGTCGGTTAATTAAGCATAAACAGCAGAAGCGGAATCTACGGCGAAATCCCATCTTATGGAATTTATTTATTAATACACGTAATGAATTTCTTATTTTCAATATTTAAATCTAAATATTTGCGTTTTTATAGTTAATGAATCTATTGATTGAATTTCGATATAAGATTTTTCTCGTCAAAGCAGGCTAATCAATACAAGGCGCTTGGCGCATTTTCAAGGATTGGCTGGCCGCGATGTAGTCAGTTTATTCTCGTTTTCAGCGTGCTGCAGCGGGGATAAGCCGCATGTCGCCAAAGGAAAGTGCAGGACTCCAGGAATCGGCGGAAGGGAACATTGTTCAACGACCCGCCTCATACTCAACTTGAAGGGAAATTACATTCTATGACTATCACTAAAATCGCTCTCGCTGTTGCCGCCATGATGCTGTCCGGCGCCGCCGCTGCTAACAATACCATTCAGTTTCAGGGCGAAGTCTCAGATCAGACCTGTACCGTGAGCATTAACGGCAATGCCGCCACCCCGGTGGTGCTGCTGCCGACGGTATCCAAGGCTGACCTGGCGGCCGCCGGCGCCACCGCCGGCCAGACGCCGTTTACCATCGGCCTGACCGGCTGCACCGCCGATGCGGCTAACGCCACCGCCGTTAAAACGGTATTTGTGGCCAACAACCTGACCAGCGACGGCCGAATGGGCAATACCGGCAGCGCGACCAACGTTTCGCTGGAGCTGATTGACCCGGCAACGCCTGCTACGCCGCTGGATCTGAGCGGTCAGGCAGGGACGCCTGGGCTGAGCCTGGCGGCCGGCGCGACCTCCGCCTCTTATGACTTTGCCGTGCGTTACTACTCTGAGGGTAGCGCGACCGCCGGGTCGGTATTGGGCAGCGTGCAGTACGCGGTGTCGTATCAGTAAGCGTATTTCCCCTTCCGCCAGTGCGGAAGGGGGTTTTGAGGGGCCGTTTATATGACGAACAAGGGATTTTGTCAGTCACTTTGTCTCACCGCCGCGCTGCTGGCCGGGCCGGCCATGGCCAGCGTGGTTATGCTGAACACCCGGGTGATTTATCCGGCGGACGCCCAGTCGCAGACTGTGCAATTCACCAATCAGGGTGACATCCCCTATGTGATGCAGATGTGGACCGACGTGAATAACCCGTCGTCGACGCCGGAAAATGCCGACGGACCGTTTGTCACGGTGCCGGCGCTGTTTCGCGTCGAGCCAAAGAGCGGGCAGTCGGTCCGGCTGGTGTTTACCGGCAAGGATCTGCCGCAGGATCGTGAGTCGGTATTCTATCTGAATTCGGCGCAGATCCCGCCGAAAAATGCCGTCAGCGGCGCCGAGAACCAGATGCTGGTGGTACTGCGCAACCGGGTGAAAATTTTCTATCGGCCGAAGAACCTGCCGGGCAGTGCAGACGGCGTCGGCGGGCAGCTGCGCTTTTCCCTGCGCCAACAGGGCGGGCAGTGGCGGTTGAATGCCTATAACGACTCCAGCTATTACGCCTCGGTAATTGACGCAGCGGTGCTGGTCGGCAAGCGGGCCGTGCCGTTCAAAACGGACATGATCGCACCTAAATCACGGGCCAGCTGGCCGTTATTGCCGCGTACGTCGTCGCCGGCCGGCGCGCAGAAAGTCACATTTACCCTGATCAATGACTACGGTGGCCATATCAAGGCGGAAGCGCGCCTGAGTCAATAAAACGCGCGGTGCGGTTTTGCACGTAAGGGACTGAAGGGATGCAAACAACAATCACATATTCCGGCAGCGCGCGGGAGAGTGCGTCGCCAGGCGTGATGCCTGGCTGCGGCGCGCGCCTGAAGCCGCTGGCGTTGGCGCTGGGGTTGCTGATGCCGCTTGCGGCCGGCGCTGGTCAGTTTGAATTTGATGACAGCATGCTGGTGGGCAGCGCAGGGCAGCAGAGCCTTGCCCGCTTTAACCGCGCAAATACGGTGACGCCGGGCGACTACCAGGTCGATATATTTATCAACGGCGCTTTTCTCTCCCGCCAGACGCTGAGGTTTGCCGCGCTGCCCGGCCAGGATGCGGTTGCCCCCTGTTTCAGCCGCAACGCGCTGATCGCCGCCGGTATTTTACCGGACAGCATCAAAAGCAGCGCCGAACAGTCGGCCGCTGAACCCTGTCTGCGTCTGGAGCAGCAGGTCGCCGGCGCCGACAGCCGCTTTGATTTTGCCCGTCTGCGGCTGGATATCTCCGTGCCGCAGGCGCTGATGAAGCGCGTAGCGCGCGGTACGGTGCCGCTTGCGGAGCTGTCGGTCGGCGAAACGCTGGGGTTCGTCAACTACGACAGCAACTATTACCGCAGCAAAAGCAGCGGCACGACCAGCGACTCGACCTACCTCGGACTGAATGCCGGCTTTAACCTGGGGCTGTGGCAGCTGCGTCAGCAGTCGAGCTATACCCGCTATACCAGCGATCACAGCGCCGCGCTCAGCAGCTGGAAATCGGTGCGCACCTACCTGCAACGGCCGCTGCCGGTGATAAACAGTCAGCTGACGTTGGGGGACAGTTTTACCTCCGGCAGCCTGTTCAGCAGCCTCGGCTTTCGCGGCGTGCGGCTGGAAACTGACGATCGCATGCTGCCGGAGTCGCAGCGCGGCTATGCGCCGACCATCCGCGGCGTGGCCTCGACCACCGCCAAAGTGAGCATCACGCAGGCCGGTACGCAGATTTATCAGACCACGGTGGCGCCGGGCGCCTTTGTGATTGACGATCTCTATCCCACCAGTTACCAGGGCGATCTGGTGGTGGAGATTCAGGAGGCTGACGGCCGGGTGTCGTCATTTACCGTGCCGTTTTCGGCGGTGCCGGACTCTTTGCGCCCGGGACGCTCACGCTTCAACCTGTCGGCCGGGCAGGTGCGCAACCTGGGCGACAGCGATGATATGTTCGCCGAACTCAGCTACCAGAGCGGGTTGAGCAACGCCGTGACCGCCAACAGCGGCGTACGCATTGCCGACGGTTATCAGGCATTGCTCGGCGGCGCGGTGCTGGCCAGCCGCTACGGCGCGCTGGGGGTCAACGCGGTGTATTCGCGTGCCGATATGTGGGGCGATACGCTGGACGGCTGGCGTGTCGGCGCTACCTACAGCCGTACCTTTACCCCCACCAACACCACGCTGGCGCTGGCGGGTTACCGTTATTCCACCGAAGGCTACCGCGATCTGGGCGACGTGCTGGGACTGCGCAACGCGCGCGATCGCGATGCGGTCTGGAGCTCCAGCACCTATCAGCAGAGCGAGCAGTTTGTCGCCACCGTCAGTCAGGGGCTGGGAGCGTACGGCCAGCTCTATTTTTCCGGTTCGACCAGCAGCTACCGCGGCGGCCGCGGGCGCGACACGCAATACCAACTGGCGTATTCGCACAGCTACCGCAGCCTCAGCTATAACCTGTCGCTCAGCCGTCAGCAGACCGGCAGCACCCGCTATGGCCTGCAGGATGCGACCTATGTTGCGAGCGGCACGACGCAAAACGTGGTGATGCTGTCAGTGTCACTGCCGTTGGGCAGCGGCTCGCGGTCGCCGATTCTGTCGGCCGGCGTCAGCCATCAGAGCGGCGATCGCGGCTATAGCCATTATCAGTCGGCGCTGTCCGGCACGCTGGGCGACGACCAGAGCCTGAGCTATGCGCTGAATGGCGCGTATGACACGGCCGGCGCCGGCAGCAGCTTCGGCGCCAACCTGACCAAGCAGACGTCGGTCGCCACGCTGGGCGGCAACCTGTCCCACGGCAAGCATTACACCCAGGGTGGTCTGAGCGCGCGCGGCGCGCTGGTGGCGCATGCCGGCGGCGTCACCCTCGGGCCGTACCTGAGCGATACCTTTGCGCTGGTGGAGGCGGAAGGCGTCAGCGGCGCGGAAGTGATGAACGGCATGGGGGCGAAGATCGACCGTTTCGGCTACGCCATTGTGCCGTCGCTGGTGCCTTACCGTTACAACGACGTCACGCTGGACGCCAAAGGGGCGGAGAACGTCAACGCCGAACTGACGGAGAACCAGCAGCGCATCGCGCCATATGCCGGGGCGGCGGTGAAAGTGCGCTTCAAGACGCTGGAAGGCTACCCGCTGCTGATCAGACTCAGCCCGTCCGGCGGCGCGCTGCCGCTCGGCGCCAACGTTTACGATGACAATAACGCGGTGGTTGGTCTGGTCGGGCAGGGGAATCAGATCTATGCCCGGGCGCTGAAGCAGCGCGGCGCGCTGCGGGTGAAATGGGGTGAGTCGGCCGGCGCGCAGTGCACGCTGCGCTACGATTTACGCGGTCAGGCTGTGAAACAGTCGCTTTATCGTCTGGCGTTGCCATGCGTGGGCCAGTAATGAACGGATAATGATGATGAATATATTCTCGCGCGCCGCGCTGCTGATGCTGGCCGGCAGCTTGTGGCTTGGTCAGGCGCAGGCAACCTGCTACCGGATTACCGCCACCAACACTAACGCCAGTTCGAACTACTATACCGATCCGAGTAAGGGCATCGGCGCCGCCTGGAGCGGCTCGACCGATACCTCCGGCTCTATCGGCACACTGCCGACGACGGTAAATATCAATAACAGCCTGTTTCAGCCGGACGGTACGCTGATCGCCAGCGGCACCGTCAGCGCGCTGGAGGCCGGTTCCGGCAGCTACAGCGCCGATCAGATCCTGTTCCGTTGTACCGCCGATGAAGCCGGTAAGCTGTATGAATACTATGCCACCAACGGCGACTCGGAGTGGGCCGGCAAGGTGGAGGTCGGAGCGGCGTCCGGTCTGCCGGAAACCTACCGTACCTATGCCGACGGCATGGCGCTGCGGGCGACCAATCTGGCGACCGGCGAATACTATTCCCGCTACTGGAAGGCGCGGCCGTTAACCGATCTGGAAACGGATTCGCAGGGATGGATAGTGGTGAAAGCCAAGAACTTCAGCGATACAAAGGTGGAGCTGTTCCGCCTGAGCAACTCCACGGGGCCGAAGACTACCACCGGCGTTTATCCGCAGTCGCAGCCGGCCACTTATATCGCCTTTCAGGGCGGCGGGCTGTCGCCGTCCCTGAGTGTCGGCGCGGACTCGTTATCGCAATTCAGCGGTTGGTACGGCGCCTGGCCCGGCGCGGTGAACCTGTATAACCGGCTGTATATTCGCCGCTCCGCCACCTGCTCGGTGACCAATGTGACGCCGCTGGTGCGCTTTACGCCGATTACCGCTACCCAGCTGCGCGCCGGTGAAACCCGTCAGATGCCGATAACCATTCAGTTTGACTGTCAGACCGGTACGCCGGCGACCAGCGGCGTCGGTGCGTTTGCCAGCGGTATCGCCGCCAACCAGACGGCGATGGGCATTCTGGTCAACCCGGCGAATGCCGCCGCGGCGGTGGCGGAAGGCGTAGGCAGCGCCGGCTCCGGCGTCGGCTATCTGTTGTCGGACGGCTACGGTGTCGACCCGAACGTCGCCACCGGCGTCGGCATCCAGATTTCCCGTCCCGGCGGGGCGATATTAAACCTGCTCAGCACCTTGAGCGGCGCGGTGGCCAGCGGTAACCGCGCCGGCTGGTATCCGGTGCTGGATGACGCCAGCGCCGGGGCGGTAACCGACGGGGTGACCCGTTACAACAAAACTCTGACCGCCACGCTGCGGGCGCTGCCGGGGAAAACGATCACTGCCGGCAGCGTGAGCGCCAGCGCCCAGGTGATCATTCAGGTGCAATAATGATGATGAGATCTCTGATGTTCTGTCTTTGCGCGTTGCTGAACCTTGGCGGTGAGGCGTATGCCGGGGTGATTGTCGAGTCGTCGCGTGTGGTGTTTGCCGCTGCCGATCGCGAACGTTCGCTGCTGTTGGTCAACGGCAACGACTATCCGGTGGTGGTGCAGACCTGGGTGGATGACGGCGCGCCGGACGGAACGCCGGAAACGGCGGGCGAGGTGCCGGTGATGCCGCTGCCGGGTATTTTCCGGCTGGAGCCGGGGGAGAAGAAAAACCTGCGTCTGCTGGCGACGCAGGTGGCGCAGCCGTCGGATCGTGAATCGCTGTACTGGCTGAACGTGTATGAAATCCCGCCGACCGATGCGCATTTGCCGCCGGGCGTATCGGCGCTCAAAGTGGCGGTGCGGCTGCAGCTGAAGCTGTTCTACCGGCCGGCCGGGCTGCAGAAAAAGGCGGAGCAGCTGGCGGCGCGTCAGCGTTTCAGCCTGACGCGGCTGCCGGGCAAGCTGATGCTGACGGTGAACAACCCGACGCCGCTGTACGCCACCTACGGTCAGGCGCAGCTGAATAGCGGCGGCCGACAGACGGCGCTGGCGATCGGCATGCTGGCGCCGTTCGCCAGTAAAACGCTCGATGTGGATGAGCAACGCGACGGGCGACCGGAGAGCGTCAGCTATGTGCTGATCGACGACGATGGTCAGGGGATGGCCGGCAGCGCCGCGCTGGGACAATAAAAAAGGCGCGTCATCACTGACGCGCCGTTGGGTAATTGCAGCCGTAACGGCGGCGGTTACATATCCGGGAAGGTCAGGGTATTGCCCGGTGCTTCACGGTGAATATGCAGGAAGTTCAGGTGTTTTTCGTACTGGTCGAGAATATCGCCAATCACCTGTTCTTTGCTGTAATCCATCAGGTCGTTGCCCTGGGTGCCTTCCATCAGGAAGGTTTCCAGACGGTAGTAGTGCGACTTGCCGGAACGAGCGCGATAGGTGAAGCCCGGTACCGAATAGCGCTGCGGCCAGATCTGGTAGATAAAGTTTTGCTCTTCCCCCAGATGCACCAGCAGCTCCAGGTGCGGCAGGCGCTCTTCTTCCACCGGCGGCACTTCGTTGAACTCCACTTTTGCGCCGCGCAGCTCCAGCTCACGCGCCACTTCCTGCATCGCCGGGAGGCAGACGCGATCCAGCATTTTCTGCGTGTACTTGGTGCCCGGATAGTTCATCACGCGCGACAGGCGTTGTTTCCAGTTCAGCACTTCGTTGCTGGAGGCCGGCGTCGGCGCCGAGGTGCTCAGCGCGCCGGCCTTGCGGTAATCCTCAACCTTCAGCGATTTATACAGCCCGGCCATCACGAAGAAGATCACAAAGCTGAACGGCAGCCCCATAATCACCGTGGCGTTCTGCAGCGCGGAGACGCCGTTGGTCATCAGCATGCCGATGGTCAGCAGGCCGATGGTGACTGACCAGAAGATACGCAGCCAGTTCGGCGCATCGTTATTGATATCGCTCAGCCGTGAGGTGAAGTTACCGAGCACCAGCGAGCCGGAGTCCGCCGAGGTAACGTAAAACAGCAGGCCGGTGATGGTGGCGACCGAGGCGCTGAAGGTGAAGGCCGGGTACTGGGCCAGCAGGCTGTAGAAGCCGTGCGCCGGGTACTGCATCACTTCCTGAGCGAACGCGGTGTTGCCGTGGATAATCTGGTACAGCGCGCTGTTGCCGAAGATCGACAGCCACAGCAGGGTAAACACGAACGGGATGATCAGCGTGCCGACCACAAACTGGCGGATGGTGCGGCCGCGGGAAATACGCGCCAGGAACAGGCCGACAAACGGCGACCAGGCAACCCACCAGGCCCAGAAGAACAGCGTCCAGTTGTTCATCCACTCTACCGGGCGGTCAAAGGCGAAGCTGTTGAGCGTCATGCCCATAAAGCGGTTGATGTAATCGCCGACGTTGAGCACCAGCGCGTTGAGCAGGAACTCGGTGTCGCCGAAGAACAGCACGAACGCCATCAGGCCGACCGCCAGCCAGACGTTCAGCTCCGACAGGATGCGGATGCCTTTATTTACCCCGGAGGTCACCGAGATGGTCGCCATCACTACCGACAGCAGGATCAGTGCGCTTTGCACCGTCAGGTTTTCCGGCAGGTCGAACAACACTTTCAGCCCGTAGTTCAGCTGCACCACGCCGATGCCGAGGGTGGTGGCGATACCGAAGATGGTGCCGACCACCGCAGCGATATCCACGCTGTGGCCGATCGGGCCGTTGATGCGCTTGCCGAAGATCGGGTACAGCGCCGAGCGGATGGTCAGCGGCAGGTTATAGCGGTAGCTGAAGTAGCCGAGCGCAATCCCCATCAGGGCGTACATCGCCCAGCCGGTCAGCCCGTAGTGGAACAGCGTCCAGACCATCGCCTGCCGTGCGGCTTCCAGCGTCTGGCCCTGGCCTTCCGGTGGCATCATATATTGCGTGACCGGTTCGGCGACCGAGAAGAACATCAGGTCGATGCCGATCCCGGCGGCGAACAGCATCGCCGCCCAGCTCATCAGGCTGAATTCAGGTTTGGACTGTTCCGGCCCGAGCTTGATCGAACCAAAACGCGAGGCGGCGATACATACCACGAATACGATATACAGGGTGGCGGCCAGCAGATAGTACCAGCCGAAGGTTTTGGACACCCAGTTCAGGGTGTGGGTAAGCCAGGTTCCGGATAAATCAGTGAAGAAAATCGTCATCAGCGAGAAGGCCAGGATCAGCCCCGCCGAGACGAAGAAAACCACAGGGTTCAGTCTGTCCTGCTGTGGCTTTGAGGAGGTGTCGTGTGTTGTCATCGTCTTCCTCTGGTGTTTAACAACTGAGTAGAATCGAGTCTTCCGCCGGCGGCGTTCACCTCCGGCGAAATACGGCAGACAGCCCGACGGCAATCATTACCTTTGCTTTCTAAAAATTACCGCCGAAACTCTTTAGCGCAGCAAAAAACACTGCGCGGCGGGAACCGCTTACAGCCACTGATTTTGGTCAGGTTTGTTAAATACCTCACAAAAATCAGCCAGTTCCACAACCGAATATTACACTTTAGTAACCAAGCGGTAATAAAATATATGCAATTTTTATTGAACGTTCAATCAAAAAAAAGTTTAATAGTCAGGCGACGTTTCTTAATTTTTGCTAAAAACTGCCATACTTGGGCAGGAAACGCCGTCTTACAGAAGACCTGTTTTGAGAGTCGGAGCCATGCCAAAAGTAGGAATGCAGCCGATACGAAGGCAGCAGTTGATTGATGCCACGTTGGCCGCAGTAAACGATGTCGGAATGCATGATGCCACTATCGCGCAGATTGCGCGTCGGGCCGGCGTGTCGAACGGCATTATCAGTCATTACTTCAAGGATAAGAACGGCCTGCTGGAAGCGACGATGCGCTATCTGATCAGCCATCTGGGCGAGGCAGTCAGGCGGCGATTACAGGCACAGACAGACCAGAGTCCGGCTGCGCGTCTGCAGGCGATTGTCGCCGGCAACTTTGACGACAGCCAGATCAACAGCGCGGCGATGAAAACCTGGCTGGCTTTTTGGGCCAGCAGTCTGCATCAGCCGCAGCTCAACCGGTTGCAGCAGGTCAACGGACGCCGGCTGTATTCCAATCTGAGCGCCGAATTTCAGCGCGCGCTGCCCAAAGCGCAGGCGCGGCTGGCGGCGAAAGGGCTGGCGGCACTGATTGACGGCCTGTGGCTGCGCGCTGCGCTGCGCGGCAGCGAGTTTAATCAGGCCAAGGCCATCGCGCTGACCAGCGAATACATTATGTTTCAGCTCCGGGGGCATACGCCGCCCTGAGGACAGCAATAAAGGAGAACCTATGTCCCGTTTTGGCTTACAGAAGCTCTATATCCATGGCGCCTATGTAGACAGTACCGAGGGTAAAACTTTCAACGCAGTGAACCCGGCCAACGGTGAAACGATCGCCGAAATTCAGGCCGCCAGCGCTGAAGACGTCAACCGTGCGGTGGCGAGTGCAGCCAGCGGACAGCAGGTGTGGGCGGCGATGACGGCGATGGAGCGTTCGCGCATTCTGCGCCGTGCGGTGGATATCCTGCGTGAGCGCAATGACGAACTGGCGGCGCTGGAAACCCTCGATACCGGGAAGGCGCTGTCGGAAACCACCGCGGTGGATATCGTCACCGGCGCCGACGTGCTGGAGTATTACGCCGGCCTGATCCCGGCGATTGAAGGCCAGCAGATCCCGCTGCGCGACTCCTCATTTGTTTACACCCGCCGCGAACCGCTGGGCGTGGTTGCCGGCATCGGCGCCTGGAACTATCCGATCCAGATCGCCCTGTGGAAATCGGCGCCGGCGCTGGCCGCCGGTAACGCGATGATCTTCAAACCGAGCGAGGTCACTTCGCTGACGGCGCTCAAGCTGGCGGAAATCTACACCGAAGCCGGCCTGCCGGACGGCGTGTTCAACGTGGTGACCGGCAGCGGCGCGGAAGTGGGCCAGTACCTGACCGACCATCCGGGCATCGCCAAAGTGTCCTTCACCGGCGGCGTAAAAACCGGCAAGAAGGTGATGGCCAACGCTTCCAGCTCGACGCTGAAAGAAGTCACCATGGAACTGGGCGGTAAATCGCCGCTGATCGTGTTTGACGACGCCGACCTGGATCGCGCGGCGGATATCGCCATGATGGCCAACTTCTACAGCTCCGGCCAGGTGTGCACCAACGGCACGCGCGTCTTTGTGCCGGCGGCGCTGAAATCCCAGTTTGAAAGCAAAATCCTGGAGCGCGTGCAGCGCATTCGCCTGGGCGATCCGACCGATCCGGACACCAACTTCGGCCCGCTGGTCAGCTTCCCGCATATGGAATCCGTGCTGCGCTTTATTGAAAGCGGCAAGAACAGCGGCGCGCGTCTGCTGTGCGGCGGCGAACGCGTAACCGACGGCGAGTTCGGCAAGGGCGCTTACGTGGCGCCGACGGTGTTTACCGACTGCAGCGACGAGATGGAAATTGTGCGCGAAGAGATCTTCGGGCCGGTGATGAGCATCCTCAGCTACGACAGCGAAGAGGAAGTGATCAAACGCGCCAACGACACCACCTACGGTCTGGCGGCCGGTCTGGTGACCCGCGATCTGGCGCGCGCCCACCGGGTGATTCACCAGTTGGAAGCCGGCATCTGCTGGATCAACACCTGGGGTGAGTCACCGGCCGAAATGCCGGTCGGCGGTTACAAACACTCCGGCGTCGGTCGTGAAAACGGCCTGACCACGCTGGAGCACTACACGCAAATCAAATCGGTGCAGGTTGAACTGGGCGACTTCGGTTCCGTGTTCTGATCCCCACCGTCGCATTCAGGCTGCGGCGCCGTGCGCCGCAGCCTGAATACCCGGGCTATGCCCGTCTTTTTACGTCAAGCAACGCTATTTTGACTGCACAGTATGCGGGCCTGCAGGCCGTTTGCATCACTCAGCTATATCAATGAAAGGAGATAATTGATGGAATACGATTACATCATTATCGGGGCCGGTTCCGCCGGTAACGTATTAGCCACCCGTTTAACCGAAGACGCCGACGTGAGCGTCCTGCTGCTGGAAGCCGGCGGCCCGGATTACCGGATGGATTTTCGTACGCAGATGCCCGCGGCGTTGGCCTTCCCGTTACAGGGCCGCCGTTATAACTGGGCGTATGAAACCGATCCTGAACCGCACATGAACAACCGCCGCATGGAGTGCGGGCGCGGCAAAGGGCTGGGCGGTTCCTCGCTGATTAACGGCATGTGCTACATTCGCGGCAACGCGATGGATTTTGACAACTGGGCGAAAGCGCCGGGTCTGGAAGACTGGAGCTACCTGGACTGTCTGCCGTACTTCCGCAAGGCGGAAACTCGCGATATCGGGCCGAACGACTACCACGGCGGCGACGGTCCGGTCAGCGTTGCCACGCCGAAGGCCGGCAATAACGAACTGTTCCACGCGATGATCGAAGCGGGCGTACAGGCCGGCTATCCGCGCACCGACGACCTGAATGGCTATCAGCAGGAAGGTTTCGGGCCGATGGACCGCACCGTCACGCCGAAAGGCCGCCGCGCCAGCACCGCGCGTGGTTATCTGGACCAGGCGCGCCCGCGGCCGAATCTGACCATCGTTACCCATGCGCTGACCGATCATATCGATTTTGCCGGCAAGCGCGCGGTGGGCGTCAGCTACCTGAAGGGCGACGGCAATGAACTGCATACGGCGCGTGCGCGCAAAGAAGTGCTGCTGTGCGCCGGCGCTATTGCCTCGCCGCAAATTCTGCAGCGCTCCGGCGTAGGCCCGGCGGCATTGCTGAAGCAGCTGGATATTGATGTGGTGCACGATCTGCCGGGCGTCGGCGAGAATCTGCAGGATCACCTGGAGATGTATCTGCAGTACGCCTGTAAGAAACCGGTATCGCTGTATCCGGCGCTGCAATGGTTCAACCAGCCGAAAATCGGTGCGGAATGGCTGTTCAACGGCACCGGCGTCGGCGCCAGCAACCAGTTTGAGGCCGGCGGTTTTATCCGCAGCCGTAAAGAGTTTGACTGGCCGAATATTCAGTACCACTTCCTGCCGGTAGCGATTAACTACAACGGCAGCAACGCGGTGAAAGAGCACGGTTTCCAGGCGCACGTCGGTTCCATGCGTTCGCCGAGCCGCGGCCGGGTGCAGGTGAAATCGAAAGACCCGCGCCAGCATCCGAGCATTCTGTTCAACTATATGGCGACCGAACAGGACTGGCAGGAGTTCCGCGATGCGATCCGTATCACACGCGAAATTATGGCGCAGCCGGCGCTGGATGAGTACCGCGGCCGGGAGATCAGCCCGGGGCCGGAGGTGCAGACCGACGAGCAGCTGGACGCCTTCGTACGTGAACATGCGGAAACCGCCTTCCACCCGTCCTGCTCGTGCAAAATGGGCGAAGATGAGATGGCGGTGGTGGACGGCCAGGGTCGGGTGCACGGTATGGAAGGGCTGCGCGTGGTGGATGCCTCCATTATGCCGCAGATCATTACCGGCAACCTGAACGCCACCACCATTATGATCGCCGAGAAAATCGCCGACCGTATCCGTCAGCACACGCCGCTGCCGCGCAGCACGGCGGATTACTACGTTGCCGGCGACGCGCCGGTGCGCAAGCAGTAATCAATTTCCCTCTTCGCCATCCGGCGAGGAGGGAATATTCCCCCGGCGCGTCCTGCACCGGGGTTATTTTCCCGTTTTACCCGAGGCATCACCGATATGTTAAGCCGACAGGGCGACCGCCTGGTCGAAGCTGCTTGGCGTTGCCATGCGCCACATGCGGGCGTAAAACTCACTTTTAATCTCTTTTTCCAGCAGCGCGCCCGGTTCCAGATAGTAGTAGATATCGGCGTAGACTTTGATTTCCGTCGGGGTGATGCGGCGCAGCATATGGTGCGACGTTAGCTGTTCCGGACGGCTGACGCCCGCTGCCGCCAGCATTTCGGCCAGCGCCTTGACCGTATTCTGGTGGAAGTGGTACACCCGCTCCGCTTTATTCGGCACCACCAGCGCTTTCTGCCGCAGCGGATCCTGCGTGGCGACGCCGGTCGGGCAGTGGTTGGTGTGGCAGCTTTGCGACTGGATACAGCCAACGGCGAACATAAAGCCGCGCGCCGAGTTCACCCAGTCGGCGCCGAGCGCCATCACGCTGGCGATATCAAAGGCGCTGATGATTTTACCGCTGGCGCCGATCCTGATGCTGTCGCGCAGGCCGCAGCCGACCAGGGTGTTGTGCACGAACAGCAGCCCTTCGCGCAGCGGCATGCCCATATAGTTGGACAGTTCCAGCGGCGCGGCGCCGGTGCCGCCCTCTTTGCCGTCGACCACGATAAAGTCCGGCAGAATGCCGGTGTGCAGCATCGCTTTGACAATGGCGACGAACTCCCACGGGTGGCCGATGCACAGTTTAAAGCCGACCGGCTTGCCGCCGGAGAGCTGCCGCAGCTGCTGGATAAAGTGCATCATTTCGATCGGCGTACGGAAGGCGCTGTGCGAAGAGGGGGAAATGCAGTCCTGCCCCTCAGGCACGCCGCGGGTGGCGGCGATCTCCGCATCAACCTTTTTCGCCGGCAGAATGCCGCCGTGGCCCGGCTTGGCGCCCTGGCTGAGCTTGATTTCAATCATGCGCACCTGCGGGCTGGCGGCCTGTTCGGCGAAGCGCTGCGGATCGAAGTGTCCGTCGGCGGTGCGGCAGCCGAAATAGCCGCTGCCCAGTTCCCAGACCAGATCGCCGCCGTGTTCCCGGTGATAACGGCTGATGCTGCCTTCGCCGGTGTCGTGGTAAAAGTTGCCTTTGGCCGCCCCGAGGTTTAACGCGCGGATGGCGTTGGCGGACAGCGCGCCGAAGCTCATGGCGGAGATGTTGAAGATGGAGGCCGAATAGGGCTGGGTGCAGTCCGGGCCGCCGATGGTGATGCGGTAGCTGGTGGGATCGGCGACCGGCACCGGGCACATGGAGTGGCCGATGCATTCATAGCCGGTTTTATACACGTCGATAATGGTGCCGAAGGGTTTATCCCCCATCTGATTTTTCGCCCGGCGGTAGACCAGTGAACGTTGGGTGCGCGAGAAAGGAATCTGTTCATCATCTTCCTCCAGCAGATACTGACGCAGTTCGGGACGGACAAACTCGAAGAAGAAACGCAGCCGGCCGATAATCGGGTAGTTACGGCAGATGGCGTGGCGCTGCTGGCTGAGGTCATACAGGCCCAGCGAGGTCAGGGCGATAAACGCCAGGGCGGGCAGCCAGAACCATGGCTGCTCCAGGGCCATAAAGAAGAAGGCCAGCGCCAAGATAATGCTCAGCATAAAGCAGGTATAACGGCTGAATAAGGATGATTTCATAACATCTCCTGATGTTTATTTTTAATCCAGACGACAATGCTGATAGAAGCGGCGGAGAAAGCGAAACACGCCATCGTGCCAGCGGGAAATCCTGTGGTGGAAGAGTAACCAAATTGCGGCGACAGAATGTGGCTGTTACTGCTTGTTTACTTGATGTTACATTAATTTAACCTAACCGGCGGCGTTGGAGAAGGCGTTGATCCGCCCGCTTGGCAGGTGGGTAAACAGGAAGGGGCGCGAAAACGCCCCTTCAGATTATTTGGCCGCAACAAAAATGCTGCTCATGCTGCGCAGGCGCAGCTTGCGCATGGCGCTGTATTTCTGTGAAAAGATGGTTTTTGGATGCGTGCCGCGCTTTTGCGCGATGCGTAACAGGCTGTCGCCGCGCAGCAGGTTGAACAGCACGTCGCTTTCCGCCGGGCTGAGTTCCCGGGTTTTCTGCACCCGGATACCGCCGGGCGTGCGGCTTTCAAACAGCTGCTGCAATTTTTCTTGCAGCGAATAAAGCGGCATGCGCGCGGGAATCAGTTCGACCGTGATCCCCAGCACCGACAGCAGCTTGACCACCCGCTCATCATCATAGAACACGATAATGCGCGTGTTGCTGCGATAGCCGTTGTGCATGGCGACCAGGCTTTCGATAACATTAACGCTCTGTTCCAGGTTCTGTGAGGTAAAGATCAGTGCGATATCATGTTTGACGATCTTTTCTGCCTTGGCGCCATCGTGCATAAAGTCGGAAAACAGACGGATATCATATTGGCCGTAATGCTTTTTCAACAGCACGGACAGGCCGACATAGCTGTATTTACACTCGCTGATGACAAGGACATTATTTTTAGGCATAAGGGCTAACCCCAACAATAAGTTAGAAGTATTCAGCTGTCAGAAGCGAATTCAAGTCCCCGATGTCGGACTCTTTCCACAGCTTTCCTTGCAGTGCGTAATAGGGCATTTCGTTCAACCACCTTTTATGGTCGGGCGTTTCCACGCCTTCGATAATGACCTTATAATTGTTCAGGTAAAAAAAACGCAATAATGCGCGCATTAAACCTTCGCCGCCCGGCCGTTGCATAAAATTCCACAACAGGAAACGGTCGAGTTTAACGAAACGGAAACGGCTGTTATAAAGCGCGGAAAAACCCGCGTAGCCGGAACCAAAATCATCAAGCCAAAACGAATACCCCTCCAGCATCGGATCGAGATGGACACGGTTTTTTATCAGGCGCGTCGCGCTTTCACTGATTTCAAAGTGGATACAGCGTATGGCCTTTATTCTTTCTGCAAACTGACTGCTGGTTAATGACGCCAGTGAATGGTCGTCAACGTTCAGCGTGACGATCACCTGATGTTGATTGAACCAGGCCTGATATTTCTCTATCAGGCTGACCTGCTCCAGCAGGATCTCAATGCGTGTCAGGCCATCCGCGCTTTTGAAAAACTGTTCCGGTGAGAAATGAGCGAACGCGCTGTCCAGATTAAAGCGCGACAGGCATTCAACGGCGATCAGCTGTCCCGTTCTGGCGAACATCGGCTGAAAGGTAAAATAGATACCGTTATTTCTCTCTATAAAAGAAGTGCTCATTTACCAATCCTTGGATTGAATTACAGTTCATTGTTTTTTAACTGGTTAATAATTTTTTTGGCAGGTTTTATTGGTAAGATTCTTATTTATAACCGCCTTTGCCTTTCCCTTGCCGAAGTGGGCATCAAAATGCATGCCTGCTTTTCACTTCTCTTTTAAAATCAGAATATTCGCGCTCGACCACCTGCCGTAATGCACTGATTTAACGTTAACTTATCGTTGGTTTTGTTTTTCATTTGGGTTAAATACAGACTATTCCTATCTTCTGGAATCGTCAATATCGATCGATAGCCAATCGTTGATAGATTTTTCCTATCAAGGCGGGGTTTATGAATGTTATAAACGATTTTAATTTATTGGGGCAGTGAGACTAGGATACTTCCGAAATGGAACATGTTAGCGATGGAATTAAATCTATTCCTCGTAATTCTGTCGTTTATAACTTCGGAATTCTACCTATCGGTAGTGACAAATATTGCCTGCAAATATGGATATTTAATGTATTTCCCGGGTGACTGTCAGCATTTCCATTTTAGTTAACGCATAGTGACGGGACGGCAAGATTGTATTCCTTAATCTTCTGTGCGGACTAACGACTATATCAATCATTTTCGATAAATTCCGACATAGGATATTACAATGAACAAAGTATTACTCTCCGCAGTAGCAACCGCTTTTCTGGGAATGTCTGCCGCACACGCTGCATCCGAAAATGTGGGCGGCGGTCAGGTTGACTTCTACGGTAAAGTAACCGACGTATCTTGTACTGTTTCTGTTAACGGTCAAGGCAGCGATGCCAGCGTTTACCTGTCACCGGTAAGCCTGAACGAAGTGAAAAATGCAGGCGCCAATACCTACCTGAAACCGAAGTCTTTCACCATCGACGTCACCAACTGCCAGGCGGCTGATACCGAAGTTAGCACCGACAAACTGGGCGTTAACTGGACCGGCGGTAACCTGCTGACCGGCGCAAGCGGCACCACCGCTGGCTACCTGGCCAACACCGAAGGTACCGGCGCACAGAATATCCAACTGGTGCTGTCTGCTGACGACGCGAAAAACCTGACCAACAAAATCATCCCGGGCGATGCCAACCAGAAAGCAGCAACCAGCATTGCTGACCTGGACGGCGGCAAGCGTTTCACCTACTACGTAGGCTACGCCACGGCGACCCCAGACACCGTAACCAGCGGTGTGGTCAACAGCTACGCGACTTACGAAATTACCTATCAGTAATAATCTTTTGCTGAACAAAAGCGGCAGCGCGTCTGCCGCTTTCATTTCTGAGGTTATGATGAAATTTATTGCCCTTTTTTTCTGTTTCATTTTCAGTTTCTCTGCATCGGCTAACAATATTATCGCTAACGGCACGCGCTTTATTTATCCGGGAAATGAAAGAGAAATAACGGTGCAGCTGTCCAACTCAGCTGATCGGCCGGCGCTGGCGCAAGCCTGGCTGGATAACGGCGATGCGAATGCCACGCCGGATACTATCGTGACGCCTTTTTTAATTACGCCGCCGATTTCCCGCGTGGACGCGAAAAGCGGCCAGACCCTGCGTATTAAGCTGGCGAATAAATCCGGCCTGGCGACGAATAAAGAGAGCCTGTGGTGGCTGAATATTCTGGAGATCCCGCCAAGCAATACCGACCGCCAGCAGGAAGGGCAGAACGTACTGCAGCTGGCGATTCGCTCACGCTTTAAATTCTTCTATCGTCCGAACGGGTTGGGCAATCGCGACGCCGCGCCGCAGCAGCTGGTGCTGAAGGCGGCGGGTAATAGCCTGACGCTGAATAATCCGACGCCGTTTTATATCACCGTGACCAAGGTTTCACGCGATGGCAAAACGGCGCTGAACGACCGCACTCTGATGCTAGCGCCGCAAAGCAGCGGCACGCTGAACACCAAGGCGGCGATTAAAGCGGGCGAAACTCTGGTTATTAACAATATCAATGATTACGGCTCAGACGTTGCCATTAAACTCGCGGTAAAATAGGGATATTTCAGATGAAACAGTGGGTGCCGATAAAAGCATTGGGTTGCAAGCTCTCTGTGACGATCGTGGTTTCGGCTTGTATTTCTCCGGCCGGCGCGGCGGAGCCGCAGGAAAATCAACAGCCGCTGTATCAATTTAACGATGGCTTTATCGTCGGCAGCAAGGAGAAGGTCGATCTGACGCGCTTTAGCACCGTAGCGATCAGCGAGGGGACCTATTCCGTCGATGTCTACACCAACGATGAGTGGCGCGGGCGTTATGACCTGCAGATCACCCGCGATAAACAGTCCAAACTGGGCGTCTGCTATACCACCAAAATGCTGTCGCAGTTTGGCGTGGCGGTGGAGAAACTCAATGAGGCGCTGAGCAAAAATCCTGAGTTTTGCGGCCGCCTGAGCGAGTGGCGCCAGGATGACAACCTGAAAGACAACTTTAACCAGTCTTCGCTGCGTCTGGATCTGTCGGTGCCGCAGATCTATGAAAACCGCATGTACAAAGGTTATGTAGCGCCGGAGTTCTGGGACGAAGGCGTCCCGGCGCTGAACCTGGCCTATACCGCCAACTACTACAACAACCATGTCTCTTCCGCGCAGGGTTCAGATGACTCCAGCGCTTATCTGGGCATCAATGCGGGTTTCTCCTATGACGGCTGGCTGCTGAAACACATCGGCAACCTGGATTGGCAGCAGCAGCGGGGCAGCACGCGCTGGAACTCCAACCAGACCTACCTGCAGCGGCCGATCCCGCAGATGAAGTCGATCTTTACCGGCGGCCAGTTCTTTACCAACGGCGAGTTCTTCGACAGCGTGGGGCTGCGCGGGGTGAACCTGGCGACCGACGACAACATGTTCCCGGACGGCATGCGCTCCTATGCGCCGGAGATTCGCGGCGTGGCGCAAAGCAACGCCCTGGTCACCGTGCGCCAGAGCGGCAATATCATTTATCAGACCTCGGTGCCGCCCGGGCCGTTTAACATCAACGATGTGTATCCGTCCGGCTATGGCAACGATCTGGAAGTGACGATCAAAGAGGCCGATGGCTCCGAGCAGCACTTTAACGTGCCTTACTCGTCCGTTACCCAACTGCTGCGTCCGGGCATGATGCGCTATACCTTCGCCGTCGGTAAGGCCGACGCCGATGACCTGCGTAATAAGCCGGCGATTGTGCAGGGCACCTATCAGTATGGCGTGAATAACCTGTTCACCGGCTATTTCGGCGTCAGCGGTTTTAACGACTATCAGTCGGTGCTGCTGGGCAGCGGTATCAATACCGGTATCGGCGCGCTGTCGCTGGATATGACGCAGTCGCGCCTGAAGCTGAAAGATGAAGATAAAACCGGCCAGAGCTTCCGCCTGAGTTTTAACCGCATGTTCTCCAGCACGCAGACCAGCATCGTACTGGCGGCGTACCGTTACTCCACCAAGGATTATTACAACCTGAGCGATGCGCTTTACACCATCGACAGGGAGAAGAGCGGTAATAACCGCGAAATCTGGCGGGAGAAAAACGGCTTCAGCTACACCGTCAACCAGGATCTGCCGGAAGGCTGGGGCGGCTTCTACTTTACCGGGCGGATTGCCGACTACTGGAACCGCAGCGGCACCGAGAAGCAGTATCAGCTGAGCTACAACAACATGTGGGGCCGCATGACGTATAACGTCGGCGTGCAGCGCGTCTACTCGGCCAATAACGGCGGCAACAACAAAGACGACCGTATTTCGCTTAACTTCAGCTATCCGCTGTACTTCGGCGAAAACCGCCGGGCGAACCTGAATTCGAACACCGTCTTCAACAACTCGCACTTCGGCAACTCACAGGTGGGTCTGAACGGCTCCTTCGGTGAAGAGAACAACCTGAGCTACGGCGTGACCACCTCGGTGGCGCGCGGCGGCGACCACAACGTCGGCCTGAACGGCAGCTATCGTGCGCCTTATTCGACGCTGACCGCCAGCTACAGTCAGGGCGAAGGCTATCGTCAGAGCGGCCTGGGCGCCAGCGGCTCGCTGATTGTCCACGGCGGCGGGGTGACGCTGTCGCCGGAAACCGGCACCACCATGGCGCTGATCGAAGCCAAAGACGCCAAGGGCGCGATGCTGCCCGGTTCGCCGGGCACCCGGGTGGACGGCAACGGCTATGCGGTGCTGCCTTATCTGCGGCCGTACCGTATCAATGCGGTGGAAATTAACCCGAAAGGCAGCTCGGAAGACATCAACTTTGAGAAGACCGTCGCGCAGGTGGTGCCGTATGAGGGCAGCATCGTGAAGGTGAAATTCAACACCACCGTTGAGAAGAACCTGAACTTCCGCGCGCGGCAGAGCAATGGCGAACCGCTGCCGTTTGGTGCGGATATCGTGGACGAAAACGGTAAATATATTGGCGTCGTGGGCCAGGGCAGCACGCTGTTTATCTCCTCGGACACCGCGAAGCAGGCGGTGATCACCTGGAGCAACGGTCGGTGCACTATCGCTCTGAACCCGGCCTCAACTAAGGATGCGGTATGTCAGTAAAAAATCTCTGTCGTTGGCTGGTGGTGATTGCCGCTCTGGCCGCCGGGCAGGCCTATGCCGCCTGTACCCGCTACAATACGCCGACCGTGCAGCTGGATATGGTGGTCGGCCGCGTGGTGGTGGACCCGAACGCGCCGATTGGCTCGGTGCTGTATGAAAAGAGCTGGACCATGAGCCAGAGCGGCATCAACTACTACTGCACCGGCCGCAACGACTTTTCCGCCAGAATTGTCGCCACCGGCGTGCAGGATCTGGGCAACAAGGTGTATTCCACCAACGTGCCGGGCATCGGGCTGCGTTTCCGCCGCGGCGGCGAGATCCAGTTCACCTATCCGGAAGTGAAAAACTTTAACGCCGGTCGCGGTACGCGCTACTACCTGGCGGGTTCCACCTTTACTCTGCAGGTGATCAAGACCGCGGCGGTAACCGGCAGCGGCAGCGTTGCCAGCGGTAAATATACCTCGTACGACTATGTGTATGGCTCCAACCCGATTCTGGAAACTTACCTGAGCGCCAATGCGCTGACCATCGTTTCGCCGTCCTGCACGGTGATGGGCGGCAATAACTTCAGCGTGGATATCGGTGCGATTAAAACCAGCGATCTGAACGGCGTCGGCACCTTTGCCGGCGGACGAAAATTCCCGATTCAGCTGCAGTGCAGCGGCGGCGTCAGCGTGGCCGGCTATGCCAACGTCAACATGACCTTTGACGGCAACCTGGCGACCGGCACTGCGCTGAGCCAGGGGGTGCTGAAAAATGAGCGAACCGACAGCAGCGCGGCGCAGGGCGTCGGCGTGCAGGTGCTGGACAGCCGGATGAACCCGCTGCAGTTTAAAAAGGCGTATAACGTCGGCCGTCTGGCGAATAACCAGATGCAGTATATCGACCTGTCGTACACCGCGCGTTTTTACCAGTACCTGTCGAAGATTACCTCCGGCGCGGTTGAAGCCCATATGGTGTTCAACCTGACCTATGACTAACGGAAACGTCCAGAGCGCTGCGCCTCAGCCTGCGCCCCGGTATATAAGGAACGCTATTATGAAACGCTGTGTATCATTGCTGATTGCCGGAATGGGGTATTGCGCGCTGGCGCAGGCCGCGACGCCGGATACCGACGGCGGCCGGGTCGATTTTCTGGGCAAAATCACCGATACCTCCTGCTCCGTCTCGGTCAACGGCCAGGGCAGCGACGCCAACGTTTATCTGGCGCCGGTCTCGCTGCAGGAAGTGCATAACCGCGGCGCCGGCGCTTATCTGAAGCCAAAGTCTTTTACCATTCAACTGAGCAACTGCCAGATTATGGAGGGCTCTGCGGAAACGCTCTCGGACGCCGATCTGCGTAACATCAGCGTCAGCTGGGTGGGGGGCAACCTGCTGCAGGGCGCGAATGAGGACGCCGGCTATCTGGCGAACAGCCTGAGCGACGGAGCCAGTAATATTGCGCTGGCCCTGTCGGTAAACGGTAACGATACCCTGGACAAGTCGAATAAAATTATTCCGGCCGATCCGGATCAGAACAGCGTGCAGCCGGAAATCGGCGCCAAGGACGTCGGCACCTTTACCTATTACATCGGCTATGTGACGCAGGCGCCGAAAAAAACCACCTCCGGGCCGATTCAGAGCTACGCTACCTATGAGATTCGCTATAACTAACTGATCGTCCGGCCGCGTAAGCCGCAAACAATCAGGGCGCCGTTATCATGACGGCGCCCTTTTTTATCGGCGGATACGGCGGGTGAGGTCAGCGCTGCCCCATCCAGTTGCTGCATTTGCCGTCGACGCACTGTTTGGCGTACAGCAGCTGCAGCCCCGGCGAGTCCTGATGCTGTGCCGGCTGCGCGGCGGCAGGCAGCGGCGCATCGTCAAAGCCGCCCCAGTCGCTGCGACGGTAAACCGCCGGCGTTTTGCCGAACTGTTTTTTGAACGCACGGGAAAACGAGGGTTGGGAATCAAAATGATATTGCAGGGCGATATCCAGGATCGGGCGCGGCGTCGATCGCAGCGCCTGAGCGGCTTTCGACAGCCGGCGTTCGCGGATGTAACTGCCGAGGGCGTGGCCGGTGGTGCTGCGGAACATGCGTTGCAGGTGCCATTTGGAGTAGCCCGATTTTGCCGCCACGTTATCCAGCAGCAGCGGTTGGTCCAGGTGAGTTTCAATCCAGTCCAGTAAGTCGTGAATGATATTGGCGCGATCCATTATTTAAATTCTCCCGCAGGTACGACATTCAGATCTCAAGAGATAAGGCGTCGCCATTCATACGTAAAACCGGTGTTTCAGGTATGAACAGGCTAATTATCCAAGTTTGTGCTTTGATAATAGGCGGGCAAAATCCATTACGCAAGAGGGAACTTGGTAAATCAGGGGAGCGAAAAATGCTCCGCTGGCGGTAGGGGCATATCAAGGCGATATGAGTGATTGCCGGTGGCATTGAATATTCCCGCGAATCCGGCGAGATAATACGGCATAAAAAATGCCAGTCAGCGTTGACTGACTGGCATGTGCGGTTACCGGAGCGGGGCCGTTGCCGGCCGCGTAGGTTTACTGCGCTTCAGCAGCTTCCGGTTTCACTTCAACATAGTTCAGCTGCAGCGTGTTGCTGGTGTAGCTGCGGATCTTGTTGGTCATTTCCACGTTGCCGTTCAGCTTTTGGCCGTAGGACGGGATGATCTCTTTCAGCTTGGCCTGCCACTGCGGCGTTGCCACTTTGTCTTTGAACACTTTTTCCATCAGGTGCAGCATGATTGGCGCAGCGGTGGAAGCGCCCGGTGACGCGCCCAGCAGTGCGGCGATGCTGCCGTCCTGCGAGCTGACCACTTCGGTGCCGAACTGCAGCACGCCGCCTTTATCAGCATCTTTCTTGATGATCTGTACGCGCTGGCCGGCGGTCCACAGTTTCCAGTCTTCCTGCTTGGCGTCCGGGTAGTACTCTTTCAGCGCGGCAAAGCGATCGTCGTCGTTCATCATCAGCTGACCGACCAGGTATTTCACCAGATCGAAGTGATCCAGACCGACGTGGGTCATTGGCATCAGGTTGGAGCTGTTCATGGAAACGATCAGATCAAACAGCGAACCGTTTTTCAGGAATTTGCTGGAGAAGGTAGCGAACGGTCCGAACAGCAGCACGCGTTTGCCGTCCAGCATACGGGTATCCAGGTGCGGTACCGACATTGGCGGGGAACCGACGCTGGCCAGGCCGTAGGCCTTCGCCAGGTGCTGATTGGCAACTTCCGGGTTGCTGGTAACCAGGAACTGACCGCCGACCGGGAAGCCGCCGTAGCCGTCTGCTTCCGGAATGCCGGACTTCTGCAGCAGGTGCAGCGCCGCGCCGCCGGCGCCGATAAACACGAACTTGGCGTTGGTGGTGGTTTCTTTACCGCCGTTGTTCAGATCGGCGATGGTCACCGCCCAGCTGTTGTCCGGGTTGCGTTTGATATCGCGTACTTCATGGCCCAGGCTCAGGTTGAATTTTTTGTCTTTGGACAGGCTGTCCACCAGCTGATGGGTGATCACGCCGAAGTTAACGTCGGTGCCCAGCGGCATGCGGGTGGCGGCGATTTTCTGCGCCGGATCGCGGCCTTCCATCATCAGCGGCGCCCACTGTTTGATCTGCGCAGGATCTTCAGAGTACTCCATCCCGCGGAACAGGGTGCTGTGCTGCAGCGCGGCGTAGCGTTTGCGCAGGAAGTTGATGTTATCGTCTCCCCAGACAAAGCTCATGTGCGGCACGCTGTTGATGAATGATTTCGGATTGCCCAGGACGTTGTTTTTGACCTGATAAGACCAGAACTGGCGGGAGATCTCGAAAGATTCGTTAACGGTCACCGCTTTGTTGATATCGATGGTGCCGTCTTCTTTTTCCGGGGTGTAGTTCATTTCGCAGAACGCGGAGTGGCCGGTGCCGGCGTTGTTCCAGCCGTTGGAGCTCTCTTGGGCCACGGAGTTCATGCGCTCGACCATATCGATGGTCCAGTCCGGCTCCAGTTCATGCAGGTAAGTGCCCAGCGTGGCGCTCATGATACCGCCGCCGATCAGCATAACGTCGACGTTTTTATTTTCTGCGGCGACGGCCTGCTGGCCAAGGCCGAACAGGTTGGCGCAGAAAAACAGAACGAGTAATTTTCTCATTAAATCAAATCTCTTTTGTGTAAATTCTACTCATTGCAGGTGAAAGAATTTATCGGTAATAACCCTGGATATTCGTGAAAACGCGCATTGTCCTCGGCGCGTAAATAGCGATAAGCCCTTTTTGTTAACAGGGTATTTAACGAAAAGTGGCTTATTCGTAGCGACGCTGAAGAGCAAATGTGCGGTTCACGTTTACTGGTGGGGTATTATTCTTTACAGGAATGTTAAAAACTACTTTTGTAACTAAAAAAAGTTTCAAAACTTACAGAAAATATAAGGTTTAATGCGAATTTAATTTAAGTTTTGCAGGAATTGTATTATTTGCCGGCTAAGCATCCCCTCTTTGCCGGCAAATTAAGCGGTGAGGCGTATGCGGCGTCTAATTGCCAGCCGCGTCAGGTAACAAAAAGATAACGGCCGCCGGGCAGGCGACCGGTGATACGGCTTATGGTCGCGCCGGGATGTTCAGGCCGCGCTGCACCGCCGGGCGTTCCAGACCGCGCTCCAGCCAGGCGCCGACGTGGGGGAAGCTGTCGAACGACACCAGTTCGCGCGCTTCGTAGAAGCCAATCAGGTTGCGCACCCAGCCGAGCAGGGAAATATCGGCGATGGTGTAATCTGCACCCATGATCCACTCGCGGTTTTCCAGCCGCTCATTCAGCACGCCGAGCAGGCGCTGCGACTCCTTCTGATAGCGCTGCAGCGGGCGTTTGTCTTCATATTCGCGTCCGGCGAACTTGTGGAAGAAGCCGAGCTGGCCGAACATCGGCCCTACCGCCGCCATCTGGAAGAATACCCACTGAATGGTTTCAATGCGCTGTACCGGATCCTGCGGCAGGAACTCACCGCATTTCTCTGCCAGATACAGCAAAATGGCGCCGGATTCGAACAGCGCCAGCGGTTTGCCGTCCGGCCCGGCCGGATCGAGGATCGCCGGGATTTTGCCGTTGGGGTTCAATGACAGAAACTCCGGCGTCCAGGTTTCGTTCTGGCCGATATCAATCAGATGCGCCTCATAAGGCAGGCCGGTCTCTTCCAGCATGATCGACACTTTGACGCCGTTGGGCGTCGGCAGGGAATAGAGCTGTAGCCGTTCCGGATGCTGCGCCGGCCAGCGGGTGGTGATGGGAAATTCGGTGGCATCAAACATAGTGGCTCCTCACGTTAGACGGGGGCACAGGTCGGCGCCCGTAGGGTACAGTAATAAGGCTAGCGCAGCGCGCCGTTACAGCGATATGCCAAAATGTGCGGCCAGCGCTTTTTTTCCCGCCGGCGTGATGTGCAACTGACGGCTATCGAGCTGTTTGCGCACCCAGCTGCGCCGTTCGAAGGCGGCCAGCAGCGCTGCGCCCAGCGCGCCGCCCAGATGTTCGCGTCGTTCGCTCCAGTCCAGGCAGCCGCAGGCGAAACGGCGGCGGGAGGCGGGGAGCGCACAGTTGACCCCCAACCGTTCCAGCGCGCTGCGTCCTTGCGGTGTCAGCTGATAGTCGTCGCCGCACAGCCACTCCTGCGCAAACAGCCGGTTATGCAGGCTGACCGCTACCTCGCCGGCCATATGGTCATAGCAGGTGCGGGCCAGCTGCAGCGCCGTCGGCGTGCTGCTTTTCACTACCGGTCGCGGCGCGCCCGCCAGCGCCATCAGCGATTCCAGCGCGGCGGCCACTTCGCCATCCGCCAGACGAAAATAGCGGTAGCGCCCCTGTTTGACGCAGGCGATCAGCCGCTGATCCTGCAACCGCGCCAGATGGCTGCTGGCGGTCGACGGCGCCACATCGACCGCCACGCTCAGTTCCGTGGCGGTATAGGCGCGGCCGTCCATCAACAGGCACAGCATACGCGCCCGCGAACGGTCGGCGATAACGGCGCCGATTGCCGCCAGCCGCTGGTCGATTTCATCGTGATGCATATTTCGCTCCATGGCGAAGTGTCGTGGTACGGATGAGTTTAGGCTGGCGTCAGCTTATCGACAAGGCGCGCTGCGCCGGGAGGAAAAGATGATTGCGGTAATCTTTGAATTGCACGCGGCCGAAGGCCGGCAGGAGACCTATCTGGCGATGGCGGCGCAGCTGAAGCCGCTGCTGGCGCAGATTGACGGCTTTATTTCCATCGAACGCTTCCAAAGCCTGGCCGAGCCGGACAAACTGCTGTCGCTCTCCTTCTGGCGTGACGAAGAGGCGGTGCGGCAGTGGCGCAATCTGGAGGAGCACCGTGCGGCGCAGGCGCGCGGCCGCGATGGCGTATTGCACGATTACCGGCTGCGGGTAGCACAGGTGGTGCGTGATTACGGCGACAGCCAACGTGAACAGGCGCCGGCGGACAGCCGGCAGGCGCATGGCTGATTGCGCACGCGCAAAAGAAGGAGGGCGGTTGCCGCAGCGGCGCGCATTGACGGCGTCGCTGTGATGGGGAAAAGGAGGCATTGGTGGCGGCAAGAGAAACACCGGCCGCCCTGTGTTTCTGAAAATAACCACGGTTCCCCATGCTGCAGTAATGAAACGTTGCCCGTTGTTTCTTAATAAGGAAGCGTCAGGGGGAAGAGCCGCCTCCGGAGGCGCTGAAAACCCAGGAATAAACTTATCTTTTTGGTGTTAATAGCAGCGTGAATCCTGTTTTTCGCCGCAGTTGTGTGCAATATCTATACTAAGTTTGGCTGCTGAGTATCATTCGCTTGTGACGATCATTGGACGATGACACAAGGAATGTATCATGATGGCTGCACTGCAGTTCCCCTGCACGATATTTAAAACGCAAAAGCGCATGGACGATTACGGAGCGAGCGATATGCGTAGTGGAGACCTGTCCGCATCACAGCTAAAAACGCATTTTCGACTGGCGGACGTTTCCGCCACCGTAGACCCGTGGACGCTGACCAGAAAACGTCTTCACCAGACGCACCCGCGCGCCTATGCGATGGTCAGCCGCCTGTCCGCCCCGCAACAGACGCTGACCCGCCGGGAGTGCGCCGCCATACTATTTGATGAGCTGCGCCAGCTGTCGCGGATGTTTGCCCTTTATGGCCCCTACAAGTACCTGATCGGCAAAATGATCGACCATCTGCAATACGGCAACGGCATGCCGTTTGCCAGCCCGCATCTGGACAGGGCGTTGAGGGAGCATATTTTGGGGGACAAAACGGATGACAGTTCGTTATTGAAAATAAAGTTTGCTTTAATTGAAAACATTGATTGGAAGAACAGAACCTATCTACCTGCGATTCGAGAAGAGCTTACAAAAACTATTCTTGATAGCAAACTGCCTAAATTTGACCGTTTCCAGGATAATTTTAACGGAATGGGGATCACTGTGCATGATACCTGGGCAACCCATGTTACCATAAAGTCATTACATATTGAGAAAGACCGCTATCGTGCGTTAATTAATTACCAGATTCAGGATCACTTTGGATTAGATGATGGCGACATTTCAAAGTTTAAATTTAACCAGTTCAGATTCTTTCGCATTTGGTTTTTACTGCAACGATATAATCAATTTGGATTTAAGCCTTTTATGACTAACATGAATGCTACAGTGGAAATTATTGGGAGTGAAGATGAACGTAAAAAATAAAAAAACAAAAAAAATAATTTTAATTATGGGCTGTATTTTTCTCGGTTATATTCTCTGGCTGCTGCTGCGCCCGGTTAAAATCGTGGCGGTTCATGAGAATGGAAATTTTAGCTCTGTTCTGGTCAAAAGCTTTCCGTTTACTACCAGGGGGAAAATAGAGTGGTGGTTGCAGAATAAGGATATGCTAAAAGAGCGCTATGGCATCCCCAAACCGGCATCCTATGGTAATTTCAGCATCACTTTCTGGCTGTTTGGTGACGGCTATAAAGAGGAAGGTAAGTACGACAGGCGCTGTTTTAATGATATGAAGACCAAGGTTAATTGTATTGAAAAGGATATCGTTTTAAATGTGCGCAATAGCAAAAACATGGGGGTTGTGTTTTTTGCGAATGGAGGAATATACCGAATCGATAAAAACGGTAAGATAACAAAGGTAAATATAGACTAAGGATGATGATTTAGCTTTATCCTGCATGGAGGATTCAGGGAGGAAAGCCATGTCGATAAGATCTATGGATATGAGGGTTAAGTTAGTCTTGTTAGTGATGGCCGGTGTTTTAATTGGTTATGCTTTTTGGCTTCTTTTACGACCGGTAGAGATTGTTGCCGTTCATCAGAGAAATAACTACAGTGATGTTTTAGTTAAGAGTTTTCCACTTACCGATAAGGGGAAAATTCAGTGGTGGTTTGAAAATAAGGATAAGCTAAAGAATCAGTATAATATCCCGCAGCCTGCATCCTACGGTGGCTTTACCGTGACCTTCTGGTTGTTTGGTGATGGCTATCAGGAGGAGGGTAAGTATAATCGTCTGTGTTTCGATGATATGCCAACCAAGAAAACTGTATTGATAAAAACTTGCTGATGATGGTCAGGTACGCTAAAAGTACCGGCCTGTCTTTTAGGTTGGATGGCGGGGTGTATCGCATAAAGGGAAATGGTGAAATGATAAAAGAGAAATATAAATAGATATACTCATCTACTGTATAGGATCGGTATTGAATTAATGAAAATCATATTAATAACAATATCGATAAGTATCATGGAAGATATCAATGACTGTTATAAATAAAAAACGAAATGCATTTTTACTACTAGTAGTCGGTGTTCTAGCTGTTTATATCGCCTGGTGGTTTTCACGCCCGGTTAAAATAGTGGCGGTTCATGAGGATGGGCACTTTAGCTCAGTGTTGGTCAAAAACTTTCCGTTTACTACCAGGGGAAAAATAGAGTGGTGGTTGCAGCATAAGGATATGCTAAAAGAGCGCTATGGCATCCCCAAACCGGCATCCTATGGTAATTTTAGCGTGAATTTTTGGTTGTTTGGTGACGGCTATAAAGAGGAAGGTAAGTACGACAGGTTGTGCTTTGATGATATGAAGACAAGGGTTAACTGTATTGAGAAGGATATCGTTTTCTCTGTGAGTAAAAGTAAAAATCTGGGTGTTGTTTTCTTTGCGGATGGTGGGATATACCGAATCGATAAAAACGGTAAGATAGCAAAGGTAAATATAGACTAAGGATGATGATTTATCTTTATTCTGCATGGGAGAATCAGGGAGGAAAGCCGTGTCGATAAGATCTATGGATATGAGGGTTAAGTTAGTCCTGTTAGTGATGGCCGGTGTGTTAATTGGTTATGCTTTTTGGCTTCTTTTGCGACCGGTAGAGATCGTTGCCGTTCATCAGGATGATGATTTTAGCGCTGTGTTAGTCAAGAGTTTTCCACTTACCGATAAGGGAAAAATATCTTGGTGGATGAAAAATAAGGATAGGCTGAAAGAGCGCTACGGCGTTCCGAAACCGGCGCCCGATGGCAACTTCTACATCACATTCTGGCTATTTGGGGATGGCTATAAAGAGGAGGGCAAGTATGACAGACGCTGCTTTGACGATATGAAGACCAAGGTTAATTGTATTGAAAAGGAGGTGGTTTTTTCAGTCAATAACGATAGTCGCAACCGAATCCATTTTACGACATACAGTGGCGGCGACTATCTGCTGACGGATAACGGCGAAGTGGTTAGCTATGAGTACCGGTAATTAACGCTTTTATCGCGAGCGAACTTCCCCGTCGGATCGGCCAGCACCCAATCGCACGTCAGCCTCCGTAGCAGCACGCCACCGGCAGCACGTTTCGTCGCTCACCATCGGCTAATCCACATTGTCAGCCATGCGTCATTCCCCCTCACTGGCCGCGTGTGGTAAAAATGAACACACTATGGGCGATCCCGGCGGCCCGTTGTGGCATAATGCGCGCCAAATCACATTCCCAATTAAGAGCGAGCGTTGTGTTAAGTACTAACAACATCACTATGCAGTTCGGCAGTAAGCCGCTGTTTGAAAACATTTCCGTCAAGTTTGGCGGCGGTAACCGTTATGGTTTGATCGGCGCCAACGGCTGCGGCAAATCCACCTTTATGAAGATCCTCGGCGGCGATCTGGTGCCGAGCGGCGGCAACGTTGCGCTCGACCCGAATGAGCGTCTGGGTAAGCTGCGTCAGGATCAGTTCGCCTTTGAGCAGTACAGCGTGCTCGATACCGTGATCATGGGCCACACCGAGCTGTGGGAAGTGAAAGAAGAGCGCGACCGCATCTACGCGCTGCCGGAAATGAGCGAAGAAGACGGCTATAAAGTGGCCGATCTGGAAGTTGCCTACGGCGAGATGGACGGCTACAGCGCCGAAGCGCGCGCCGGCGAGCTGCTGCTGGGCGTCGGCATTCCGGTGGAACAACACTACGGCCCGATGAGCGAGATCGCCCCGGGCTGGAAACTGCGCGTGCTGTTGGCGCAGGCGCTGTTCTCCGATCCGGAAATTCTGCTGCTCGACGAACCGACCAACAACCTGGATATCGACACCATCCGCTGGCTGGAGCAGGTGCTGAACGAACGCAACAGCACCATGATCATCATTTCGCACGACCGTCACTTCCTGAATATGGTGTGCACCCATATGGCGGATCTGGACTACGGCGAACTGCGTGTCTACCCGGGCAACTACGACGAATATATGACGGCGGCCACCCAGGCGCGCGAACGTCTGCTGGCGGACAACGCCAAGAAGAAGGCGCAGATTGCCGAGCTGCAGTCGTTCGTCAGTCGCTTCAGCGCCAACGCCTCCAAGTCCAAGCAGGCCACCTCGCGCGCACGTCAGATCGATAAGATCCAGCTGGACGAGGTAAAAGCCTCCAGCCGTCAGAACCCGTTTATCCGCTTCGAGCAGAACAAGAAGCTGTTCCGCAACGCGCTGGAAGTGGAAGCGCTGACCAAGGGCTTCGACAACGGTCCGTTGTTCAACAAGCTGAACCTGATGCTGGAAGTCGGCGAGAAGGTCGCGGTGCTGGGTACCAACGGTATCGGCAAAACCACATTGCTGAAAACGCTGGTGGGCGATATGCAGCCGGACAACGGCAGCGTCAAATGGTCGGAAAACGCCAAGATTGGTTACTACGCCCAGGATCACGAATATGAGTTCGATGAGACGCTGACGGTATTCGACTGGATGAGCCAGTGGAAGCAGGAGAACGAAGACGAGCAGGCGGTGCGCAGCGTGCTTGGCCGTCTGCTGTTCAGCCAGGACGATATCAAGAAGAAAGTGAAGGTGCTGTCCGGTGGTGAGAAGGGGCGTATGCTGTTTGGCAAGCTGATGATGCAGCGTCCTAATATCCTGATTATGGATGAGCCGACCAACCACCTGGATATGGAATCCATTGAATCGCTGAACATGGCGTTGGAAATGTATGAAGGCACGCTGATCTTCGTTTCCCACGACCGTGAGTTCGTCAGCTCGCTGGCAACGCGCATTCTGGAAATCACCCCGAACAAGGTGATCGACTTTACCGGCAACTACGAAGACTATCTGCGTAGCCAGGGTATTGCCTAATCCCCTGACGGATTAACGGCGCGGCGGGTGCACTTCAGGCGCCCGCCGCGCCGTCTCTCTCTTTTCCCCGCTTATTCGGCCTCTGCGCCGCACACCTCGCACTGCGGGTTCTTCGGCAGTTTCATTTCGCGGAACTGCATGCTCATGGCGTCAAACATCAGCAGTTTTCCCACCAGCGGTTGCCCGTAACGGGTCAGCAGTTTGATGGCTTCCATCGCCTGCAGGCTGCCGATGGTGCCGACCAGCGGCGCCATCACGCCGGCTTCCACGCAGGTCAGCGCGGTGTCGCCGAACAGCCGGCTCAGACAGCGGTAGCATGGCTCGCCCGGCTGATAGGTGAACACGCTCAGCTGGCCCTCCATACGGATGGCCGCGCCGGAAACAAGCGGCTTGCGCTGCGCGTGGCACAGGCGGTTCAGCTGATCGCGGGTGGCGACGTTATCGGTGCAGTCCAGCACCACGTCGCAGGCGGCGATCAGCGCCGCCATCTGTTCATCGTCCGGTTGCTTGTCCACGGTGTCGATCGCCACGTGCGGATTCACTTCGACCAGCGTTTGTCGGGCCGAGGCCACCTTGCTTATGCCGATGCGCTGGTCGCTGTGCAGGATCTGGCGCTGCAGGTTGGAGAGCGCCACGCTGTCGAAATCCACCAGCGTCAGCCGGCCGACGCCGGCGGCGGCCAGGTAAGGCGCCGCCGCGCAGCCTAACCCGCCCAGGCCGATGATCAGTGCATGGGAGGCTTTCAGCTGCTCCTGCCCGTCGAAGTCGAAGCCGCGCAGGACGATCTGGCGGTTGTAGCGCAGGGTTTCGGCATCGGTTAATTCCGGCAGCATGATCAGCTCCTCAGCAGCGCATTAAACGGCTCGATCTCCACCATCTCGCCGGCGGCAACGGCGCCGCGTTCACGCTCCAGCACGATAAAGCAGTTGCCCTGGCTGAAGGAGCTGAACACGTGCGAGCCTTGGTGGCCGGTGGTGCTGACTTCCAGTTCACCCTGCGCATTGCTGGCGAACAGCCCGCGCTGAAAGTCGAGGCGGCCCGGCGATTTCTTCAGCGGCGTCAGGGCGCGGGCGCGCAGGCGTGGCGGCATACGCCATTCGCTGTGGCCGGCCAGTTTTGCCAGCAGCGGCTGCACCAGCTGATAGAAGGTCAACGCCGCGGAGACCGGGTTGCCCGGCAGGCCGCAGAACCAGGCGTGCTGCAGTTTACCGAAGGCGAACGGTTTGCCCGGTTTGATCGCCAGCTTCCAGAAGCCGACCTCGCCCAGTTCGTCGAGCATCTGTTTGGTGTAATCGGCCTCGCCGACGGAGACGCCGCCGCTGCTGATCACCACATCGGCCTCACTGTCGGCCTGGTTGAAGGCAGCGCGCAGCGCCGTCTGATCGTCGCGGATAATGCCGAGGTCAAGCACCTCGCAGCCCAGCTGTTCCAGCATCAGGCGCACGGCAAAACGGTTGGTGTCGTAAATCTGGCCTTCCTGCAGCGGCTGGCCGACCGGCTGCAGCTCGTCGCCGGTGGAAAACACCGCCACTTTCAGTTTGCGCATCACACGCAGTTCGGCAATCCCCAGCGAGGCCAGCAGCGGCAGCTGCGCGGCGCCTAGCTTCACCCCGGCGGGCAGTACGCTGGCGCCCTGGCGGATATCTTCGCCCGCCAGACGGATATTCTGCCCGGCGTGCACCACGGCGTTGAAACGCACACCGTCGTCGGTCACTTCCGCCTGCTCCTGCATAATCACCGCTTCGGCGCCGGCCGGCAGCGGCGCGCCGGTCATGATGCGCACGCAGCTGTGGGCGGGCCATGCGTCATTGAAAGGGGCGCCGGCAAACGCCTTGCCGGCCACCGGCAACGGGGCGTTGGCGTTGAGGTCGCCCAGGCGCACCGCGTAGCCGTCCATCGCCGAATTGGCGAACGGCGGCACGTTGAGCGGTGAGATCACCGGCGTGGCGGTAATGCGCCCGGCGGCGTCGGTCAGCGCCACGGCTTCGGTTTCGCTCAGCGGCGTCACCTGGCTGAGCATGTTGTCCAGCGCCTGTTCAAGGGAAATCAGATCGGCAGTATGGCAATGGTCCATAAAAAAGAACTCCATAATCAGAGGGCGCGAAAATATCGGCGAAGTGGGTCTATTATGGCAGATAACCCCTGACGGGAGAATGACCCGGCTAATCACGCGTGAAGGAGAAAAAGATGCATAAGCAGGTGATAGATTTCTGGTTTGAAGAGATTGATCCGGCGATGTGGTTCCGCAAAGACGATGACTTCGATCGTCAGCTGCATCAGCGTTTTTCCGCACTGTGGCATGCGGCGGCGGCGGGGGAGCTGGCCGCCTGGCGCGATAGCATCGAAGGCCGGCTGGCGGAGGTGATCGTGCTCGATCAGTTCAGCCGCAATCTGTTCCGCGGTACGCCGTGCTCATTTTCCTGCGACGGCATGGCGCTGATTCTGGCGCAGGAGGCGATACGCAGCGGCGAGTGCGAACAGCTGACGCCGGTGCAGCGCGGCTTTCTTTATTTGCCGTTTATGCATTCGGAATCGCCGCTGATTCATCAGCAGGCGCTGGCGCTGTACCAGGAATTAAATAACCCCGAACAGCTGGATTATGAAGTGCGCCATAAGGCGATTATCGATCGGTTCGGCCGTTATCCGCATCGCAATGCCATTTTAGGCCGCCGCAGCACGGCGGAAGAAGAGGAATTTTTACGCCAGCCCGGTTCGTCATTTTGACGGCATAAAGAGGCAAAATAATGCCCTACGTCCCGCCCGGCGAATAGTTTTTCGGCAGGTGGGACGTAGTGCCGTGATATTTGTCTGCACGCGCGGCCAATAAAGCCCTGTGGCCGGCGACCGTGCCGGTTTGTTTAATTAACCCGCTGTTTTTATTCCATAAAAAAATATTTATGCGCAAAAGAATCTAATAAAAAGTTAGGCGGTACGCCACGGGGATGAAAGGCTTTACATCACCCGCTGCGCTAAATATAGTCAAAAAAGAATAATAATCGTCCCGTCATATCAATGGGATCTGAGCGTTAAGACAGGGTGACAGGCCATGAGCAAACCAGTGATTGCCATTCACGGCGGCGCGGGCGCAATCAGCCGTGCGGCAATGAATGCGGAGAAAGAGCAACAGTATATTCAGGCATTATCGTCCGTGGTGGCGGCCGGGCAGACGGTGCTGGCCGACGGCGGCAGCGCGCTGGACGCGGTGACCGAGGCGGTCAGGCTGTTGGAAGAGTGCCCGTTGTTCAACGCCGGTAAGGGCGCGGTGTTCACCCATCAAGGCACCCATGAGCTGGACGCCTGCGTGATGGACGGCCGCGGCTGCGACGCCGGGGCGGTCGCCGGCGTCAGCCGGGTGCGCAATCCGGTGCTGGCGGCGCGCGCGGTGCTGGAACAGAGCCAGCACGTGATGTTTGCCTGCGACGGGGCGGAAAAATTCGCCGCCGCCCACGGTCTGGAAATGGTGGAGCCGGAATTCTTTTTTACCCAGGAACGCTTCGATCAACTGCACCGCGCTCAGGCGGATCACGGCCGGGTGCTGCTCGATCATGACGGCGTCGCGGCGCTGCATGACGATCCTATCGATCCCGACCGCAAATTCGGCACCGTCGGCGCGGTGGCGCTGGACGCCGCCGGCAATCTGGCGGCGGCCACCTCGACCGGCGGCATGACCAACAAACAGGCGGGGCGCATCGGCGATACGCCGATCGTCGGCGCCGGCTGTTACGCCAACAATGCCACGGTGGCGGTTTCCACCACCGGCACCGGCGAAACCTTTATACGCGGCGTCACGGCCTATGACGTTTCCGCGCTGATTGAGTACGCCGGCCTCAGCCTGCAACAGGCGACCGACAAAGTGGTGATGGAGAAACTGCTGCAGCTGGGCGGCAGCGGCGGGCTGATCGCCGTCGATCGCCACGGCAATATCGCGCTGCCGTTTAACAGCGAAGGCATGTACCGCGGCTTCGGCTATGTCGGCGATGCCCCTTCGGTGGGCATCTACCGTTAACCGGCCGGAGGCGGTATGAGCGAAAACATTCTCGAACCGGCGTCGGCCGGCAGCCTGATATTGCCACCGCAGCGGGTGCTGTCGGTGCGTGACCTCCGTGTGCGTTTTCACAGTGAAGACGCGGTGGTGGAGGCGGTGCGCGGCGTCAGTTTTGACGTCGACCGGGGCGAAACGCTGGCGGTGGTCGGCGAGTCCGGCTCCGGCAAGTCCGTCACCTCGCTGGCGCTGATGCGGCTGGTGGAGCAGGGCGGTGGGCAAATCGTCGGCGGCAGTATGACGCTGCGGCGCCGCAACGGCGACATTCTGGATCTGGCGGCGACGCGGCCGCGTACCCTGCGCACGCTGCGCGGCGCCGATATGGCGATGATCTTTCAGGAACCGATGACTTCGCTGAATCCGGTATTTCCGGTGGGTGAGCAGATCGCCGAATCCCTGCGTCTGCATCAGGGCATGGATCGCCGTAGCGCGCGTCAGGAGGCGTTGCGCATGCTGGATCTGGTGCGTATTCCCGAAGCGAGAAACGTGCTTGACCGCTATCCGCACCAGCTGTCCGGCGGCATGCGTCAGCGGGTGATGATCGCCATGGCGCTGTCGTGCAAACCGGCGCTGCTGATCGCCGATGAGCCGACCACCGCGCTGGACGTCACCATTCAGGCGCAGATCCTGCAGCTGATCCGTCTGCTGCAGCAGGAAATGCAGATGGGCGTGATATTTATCACCCACGATATGGGCGTGGTGGCGGAAATGGCCGACCGCGTGCTGGTGATGCGGCAGGGCGAAAAGGTTGAAGAAAACGCGGTGCGCCCGCTGTTCAGCGCGCCGCAGCATCCCTATACCCAGGCGCTGCTGGCGGCGGTGCCGAAGCTCGGCGCGATGGCCGAGCGCGACCTGCCGGCCAAATTCCCCCTGCCGGGCGAGGCGGAGGAGGGAGCGGTGCAGGACAGCGTGCCGCCGGGTGCCGCGCCGATCCTGCAGGTAGAGAACCTGGTGACGCGCTTTGACCTGCGCAGCGGCATCTTCAACCGGGTGACGCGGCGGGTGCATGCGGTGGAGAACGTCAGTTTCGATCTCTATCCCGGCGAAACGCTGGGGTTGGTGGGGGAATCCGGCTGCGGTAAATCCACCACCGGGCGTTCGCTGCTGCGGCTGGTGGACAGCCAGCGCGGCACCATTACCTTTGACGGACAAACCGTCAATCAGCTTAAAGGCTCTGCGTTGCAGCATCTGCGGCGCGATATTCAGTTTATTTTCCAGGATCCGTACGCCTCGCTGGACCCGCGCCTGACGGTGGGCTTTTCCATTATGGAGCCGCTGCTGGTGCATAACATCGCCCGCGGTGAGCAGGCGCAGCGGCGGGTGGCCTGGCTGCTGGAACGGGTGGGGCTGCGGCCGGAGCACGCGCAGCGCTATCCGCACGAGTTTTCAGGCGGCCAGCGCCAGCGTATCTGCATTGCGCGCGCGCTGGCGCTGAACCCGAAAGTGGTGATCGCCGACGAGGCGGTATCGGCGCTGGATGTCTCCATTCAGGCGCAGATTGTGAACCTGCTGCTCGATCTGCAGCGGGAGTTCGGCATCGCCTTCCTGTTTATTTCTCACGATATGGCGGTGGTGGAGCGCGTCAGCCACCGCGTGGCGGTGATGTATCTCGGCCAGATTGTCGAGATCGGCCCGCGGCGGGCGGTATTCGCCAACCCGCAGCATGCCTATACCCGTAAGTTGATGGCGGCGGTGCCGGTGGCCGATCCGCGTCATGTGCAACATCGCCAACCGCTGTTGGCAGATGATATTCCCAGCCCGATCCGCGCGCTGGGGGATGAACCCGTTACCGCACCGCTGGTGGAGGTTGGCCCGGGACATTTTGTCGCGCGCCACCCGATTGCCGGTGCCTATTAGCTCCCAGGAGAAAAGCAACATGACTCAGAAACGTAGTGTATTGGCCGTTGCCGTGCTGCTGGCCGCGGTCGGCAGCAGCCCGGCGTGGGCGGCGAAGGATGCGGTGATCGCCGTGGCGTCCAATTTCACCTCGCTCGACCCTTACGACGCCAACGACACGCTGTCGCAGGCGGTGGCGAAGTCGTTTTATCAGGGGCTGTTCGGTTTTGATAAGGATATGAAGCTGGTCAACGTGCTGGCGGACGGCTATCAGGTCAGCGACGACGGCCTGAGCTATACCATCAAGCTGCATCCGGGGGTGAAGTTCCACGACGGCACTGACTTTAACGCTGAGGCGGTGAAGGCGAACCTGGACCGCGCCAGCAATCCGGACAGCCACCTCAAGCGCTATAACCTGTTTAAGATGATCGACAAGACCGAGGTGGTCGATCCGCTGACGGTGAAGATCGTGCTGAAGACGCAATTCTCGGCGTTTATCAACAACCTGGCGCACCCGGCGGCGGCGATGATCTCGCCGGCGGCGCTGAAGCAGTACGGCAAACAGATCGGTTTCCATCCGGTGGGCACCGGCCCTTACCAGTTTGAAACCTGGAACCAGACCGACTTCGTTAAAGTGAAGAAATTTGCCGGCTACTGGAAGGCGGGGCAGCCGAAGCTGGACAGCATCACCTGGCGTCCGGTGGTGGATAACAACACCCGCGCGGCGATGCTGCAAACCGGCGAGGCCGACTTTGCGTTCCCGATCCCGTACGAGCAGGCCAAGGTGCTGGAGAAAAACGCCAAGCTCAATCTGGTGGTCGCGCCGTCGATCCAGCAGCGTTACATCAGCATGAATGTGACGCAAAAGCCGTTCGATAACCCGAAGGTGCGTCAGGCGCTGAACTATGCCATCAACAAAGAGGCGCTGATCAAGGTGGCCTTTGCCGGCTATGCCGCGCCGGCGCAGGGGCCGCTGCCGCCGACCATCGACTTCGCCGCCCGCTATCAGCCGTGGCCGTATGACCCGGCCAAGGCGCGCGAACTGCTGAAAGAGGCCGGTTACCCGAACGGTTTCAGCACCACGCTGTGGTCATCCCATAACCACAGCACCGCGCAGAAGGTGCTGCAGTTTACCCAGCAGCAGCTGGCGCAGGTGGGCGTGAAGGTGAAGGTCACCGCGATGGACGCCGGCCAGCGTGCGGCGCAGGTGGAGAGCGTCGGGGTGAAGGACACCGGCGTGCGGATGTTCTATACCGGCTGGTCGGCTTCCACCGGCGAGGCGGACTGGGCGCTGTCGCCGCTGTTTGCCAGCCAGGCGGCGCCGCCGAAACAGTTCAACACCGCGTTTTACAGCAATCCGCAGGTGGATAAGGACTTGAGCGATGCGCTGGCGACCACCGACCGCAGCAAAAAGCAGCAACTGTATAAGGACGCGCAGGATCGCATCTGGGCCGACGCGCCGTGGATTTTCCTGGCGACCGAGCGTCTGCTGTCGGCGAACAGCAAGCAGCTGAGCGGGTTCTACGTGATGCCGGACACCTCGTTCAGCTTTGACGACGCCGATCTGAAATAACGTGCGGCGCAGGGGCGCGGTTTGCCCCTGCGCCCCGGCTGTTGCTGGAATCTGTGATGCTGAATTATTTTATTAAACGACTGTTGGGGCTGATCCCGACGCTGCTGATCGTCGCGGTGCTGGTCTTTCTGTTCGTGCATCTGCTGCCGGGCGATCCGGCGCGGCTGGCGGCCGGCCCGGACGCCGACGAGGCGGTGGTGCAGCTGGTGCGTCAGGATCTGGGGCTGGACAAGCCGTTGCCGCAGCAGTTCGCGCACTTTTTTATCAACGCGCTGCAGGGCGACTTCGGCCATTCGATGGTGTCGAAACGGCCGGTGAGCGAAGAGATCGCCACGCGCTTTATGCCGACCTTCTGGCTGACCGTCGCCAGTATGGCGTGGGCGGTGATCTTCGGCATGGCGATCGGCGTGGCGTCCGCCGTCTGGCGCAACCGCTGGCCGGATCGTCTGGGCATGACGCTGGCGGTGTCCGGCATCTCTTTTCCGGCGTTCGCGCTCGGCATGCTGCTGATGCAGATCTTTTCCGTCGATCTGGGCTGGCTGCCGACGGTGGGCGCCGACAGCTGGCGGCACTATATTCTGCCGTCGATCACGCTGGGGGCGGCGGTGGCCGCGGTGATGGCGCGCTTTACCCGCGCGTCGTTCGTTGAGGTGATGCAGGAAGACTATATGCGCACCGCGCGCGCCAAAGGGGTGCGTGAAAGCCGGGTAGTGATTAAACACGGGCTGCGCAACGCGATGATCCCGGTGGTGACCATGATGGGGCTGCAGTTTGGTTTTCTGCTGGGCGGTTCGATCGTGGTGGAAAAGGTCTTCAACTGGCCCGGTTTGGGGCGGTTGCTGGTGGATTCGGTGGAGATGCGCGACTACCCGGTGATTCAGGCCGAGGTGCTGCTGTTCTCGCTGGAGTTTATTTTGATTAACCTGTTGGTGGACATGCTGTATGCGGCGATTAACCCGGCGATACGTTACCAGTGAGGATGCGCATGATTAACTGGCGACGCAATGCCGCGCTCAAGGCGATGCCGCAGCTTGATCCGCACGCGGTGCGCACTCCCTGGCACGAGTTTTGGCGGCGTTTCCGCCGTCAGCGCGTGGCGCTGCTTGCCGGGCTGTTCGTGCTGCTGCTGGTGGCGGCGGCGCTGTTTGCGCCCTGGCTGGCGCCCTATGACGCCGAAAACTATTTCGATTACGACCGGCTGAACGAAGGGCCGTCGCTGGTGCACTGGCTGGGGGTGGATTCGCTGGGGCGCGATATCTTCAGCCGGGTGCTGATCGGCGCCCGCATTTCGCTGGCCGCCGGCGTGTTTTCCGTGCTGGCCGGCGGCGCGATCGGCACCGTGCTGGGGCTGCTGGCCGGCTATTACGAGGGCTGGTGGGACCGCATTGTAATGCGCATCAGCGACGTGCTGTTCGCCTTTCCGGGTATTTTGCTGGCGATCGGCGTGGTGGCGGTGATGGGCAGCGGCATGACCAACGTGATCGTGGCGGTGGCGATTTTCAGCATTCCGGCGTTTGCCCGGCTGGTGCGCGGCAATACGCTGGTGCTGAAGCGGCTGACCTATATCGAGTCGGCGCGCAGTATCGGCGCCTCTGACCGCACCATTTTGCTGCGGCATATTCTGCCCGGCACCCTCTCGTCGATCGTGGTCTATTTCACCATGCGCATCGGCACCTCGATCATTAGCGCCGCCAGCCTGTCGTTTCTCGGGCTGGGCGCGCAGCCGCCGACGCCGGAGTGGGGGGCGATGCTGAATGAGGCGCGCGCCGATATGGTGATCGCGCCGCACGTGGCGATCTTCCCCAGTCTGGCGATTTTTCTGACCGTGCTGGCGTTTAACCTGTTGGGTGACGGCCTGCGCGACGCGCTGGATCCGAAGCTGAAAGGGTAAGGCGGCAGGAATAACGCCGCCCCGGACGGGGCGGCGGCCGGCGCATCAGCGGAACAGGTGTTCGGCGTGGAAGCGCAGGTGGTCTTCGATAAAGGTGGCGATGGTGAAGTAGCTGTGATCGTAGCCCGGCTGGATGCGCAGCGTCAGCGGCCAGTCGCGCTGGCGCGCCAGTTCGGCCAGCTTGGCCGGCTGCAGCTGATCCGCCAGGAACTGATCGTCGTCTCCCTGATCGACCAGCACCGGCAGCTTTTCCGCACCGCTAGCCAGCAGGTGGCAGCTGTCGTATTGCAGCCACTGGCTTTCGTCATCGCCCAGATAGGCGCGGAAGGCGCGACGCCCCCACGGCACCTGACAAGGGTTGACGATCGGCGCAAACGCCGAGGCGGAGCGGTAACGCTGCGGGTTGCGCAGCGCCATAATCAGCGCGCCGTGGCCGCCCATCGAGTGGCCGAAGATCGACTGGCGATCGCTGATGCTGAAGTGCTGACGGATCAGCGCCGGCAGCTCCTCGCTGATGTAGTCATACATGCGGAAGTGACGATCCCACGGCGCCTGGGTGGCGTTGAGGTAGAACCCGGCGCCCTGGCCGAGGTCGTAGCCTTCGTCGTCCGGCACGTCGTCGCCGCGCGGGCTGGTATCGGCCATCACCAGCACCAGCCCCAGCTCGGCGGCGATGCGCTGCGCGCCGGCTTTCAGGGTGAAGTTCTCGTCGTTGCAGGTCAGCCCCGACAGCCAGTACAGCACCGGCGGCGGGTTGTCATCACGCGGCGGCGGCAGGTAGATGCTGAAGGTCATCGGGCAGTTCAGGGTCTGCGCCGTATGACGGTAGCGTTGCTGCCAGCCGCCGAACATTCGGTGTTCTTCAAGCAGTTCGAGTGACGTCGTCATAATCAATTCGCCTCCCTGCTCAGCGCTTAGCGAAATGCACCACGGAACGGATCGATTTGCCTTCGTGCATCAGATCGAAGGCGTCGTTAATCTGCTCCAGCGGCATGGTGTGGGTGATAAAGTCGTTCAGTGCAAATTCGCCGTCCAGGTAGCGCTGCACGATGCCCGGCAGCTGCGAACGGCCTTTGACGCCGCCGAATGCAGAGCCGCGCCAGACGCGCCCGGTCACCAGCTGGAAGGGACGGGTGGCGATCTCTTCACCGGCGCCGGCCACGCCGATAATCACCGATTCGCCCCAGCCTTTGTGGCAGCACTCCAGTGCGGAACGCATCACGTTAACGTTGCCGATGCACTCAAAGGAGAAGTCCACGCCGCCGTCGGTCAGCTCGACGATCACTTCTTGAATCGGCTTGTCATAATCCTGCGGGTTGATCAGATCGGTGGCGCCCAGCTTGCGCGCCAGATCGAATTTGCTGGTGTTGATGTCGATGCCGATAATGCGGCCGGCGCCGGCCATCTGCGCGCCGATAATCGCCGACAGGCCGATGCCGCCGAGGCCGAAAATGGCGACCGTATCACCCGGCTGAACGTTGGCGGTGTTGATGACCGCGCCCATACCGGTGGTGACGCCGCAGCCCAGCAGGCACACTTCTTCCAGCGGCGCTTCTTTGCTGATTTTCGCCAGTGAGATTTCCGGCACTACGGTGTACTCGGAGAAGGTGGAGGTGCCCATATAGTGGAAGATCGGCTGGCCGTCTTTAAAGAAGCGGGTGGTGCCGTCCGGCATCAGGCCCTTGCCCTGGGTGGTGCGGATCGCCTGGCACAGGTTGGTCTTGCCGGATTTACAGAACTTACACTCGCCGCATTCCGGCGTGTAGAGCGGAATCACGTGATCGCCGACGGCGACGCTGGTGACGCCTTCGCCGACCGCCTCGACCACGCCGCCGCCCTCATGGCCGAGGATCGCCGGGAAGACGCCTTCCGGATCTTTGCCGGACAGCGTATAGGCGTCGGTATGACAGACGCCGCTGGCGACGATCCGCACCAGCACCTCGCCTTTTTGCGGCGGCATCAGATCGACTTCTTCGATCTTCAGCGGTTGGTTGGGGCCCCAGGCTACGGCCGCGCGGGTTTTGATCATCTCCATCATCGTCTCCTCAGTGATCTTGGGTAAAGGGTTAGGCAGGTTCATGTTGTGTTTGCGGCATTTCAGCCAGTTCAATAATCAGTTGTTTCAGCGCGCGCACGTTGGGGCTGAAGGCGTCGCGCCGCCACAGCAGCCAGGTGGCGGTCTCGGCGATATCATCAGGCAGCGTGTGCACCTTCACCCGCTCATGGCCGGGCAGCAGGGTGAGCACCGAATGCGGGATCATCGCCAGCCCGGCGCCGCTGGCCACGCAGGCCAGCATCGCGTGGTAGGACTGGATCTCCATCACCTGACCGGGCTGCACGCCATCGCGTTTGTACCAGGCTTCCAACCGCAGCCGGTAGGAGCAGCTGGGGCGGAAGGCGAACAGCGTCTCTCCGCGCGCGTCCTGCGCGCTGTGGATATCGGCATGGTCAAGGCTGGAAATCACCACCATATGTTCGGCGAAGGCGATGCAGCCGTTGAGTTCGTCATGCTGCAGCGGGCCGTCCACCAGCGCCGCCGCCAGGGTGCCGGCGCGTACGCGCTCGGTAATCTCCCCGGAGGTGTCGGTGACCAGCGACAGGGAAACCTGGGGATAGCGCTGGTGGTAAGCGGCCAGCAGGGTGGGCAGACGGGTGGCGGCGGTGCTTTCCATTGAGCCGAGGGCAAAGGTGCCCGCCGGTTCGCCGGCGTGGGTGATGCTCAGCGCTTCTTCGCTCAGCGCCAGAATACGGTTGGCGTAACACAGAAAGTTGTGCCCCATCGGCGACAGCCGCAGGCGCTGTTTCTCACGGATAAACAGATCGGTGCCCAGCTCCTGTTCAAGCTGGCGCAGGCGGGTGGTCAGGTTCGACGGCACCCGGTGCAGCAGTTCGGCCGCGCGGGCGACAGAGCCGGTTTCGGCGACGCTGCAAAACATACGAAGCTGGGTCAGATCCATACCGTTCTCTTTTCGTAAGCAACTTTGTGATGATTATTCAGTTTTTGTGAGTGTAATGCGACGGCATGATAGTGGCAACTTTCTTTTCACTATCGGGATAATGTTATGGCGCTCAAAATAGCCTTAAGCGGCTTTATCGCTTTAATTGTAGCAATGGGCATCGGCCGCTTCGCGTTTACGCCGCAGGTGCCGCTGATGATTGTCGAACACCAGTTAACGCTGACCAGCGCCGGGCTGGTGGCGGCGCTGAACTATCTGGGTTACCTGTGCGGCGCCTATGACGCGATGCGCGCCAGTCGCCACGTTGAACGCCGCCTGTGGCTGGGCGTGTGGGGCGCGGTGGCGCTGACGCTGCTGTCGGCATGGGCGGAAGGCGCAGTGTGGCACGGCGCGCTGCGTTTTGTTATCGGTTGGGCCAGCGGCTGGGCGATGGTGCTGGTGGCGGCCTGGACCAACGAGCGTCTGGCGCACTACGGCCGCCCGGCGCTGAGTGCGGCGGTCTTCGCCGGCCCCGGCGCGGGAATTTTTATCAGCGGCATGCTGGCGGTGGCCATCCACAGTCTGGCGCTGAGCGCGGCGCAGGCCTGGCTGCTGTACGGCGTGGCGGCTCTGATGCTGGTCGGCGCCATCAGTTTCAGTCTGCCGCGTGCGGGAGAGCTGCAGCGCGCCGAGGCGGCAGCGGAGCCGCTGCGGCTGACGCCGGCGCTGAAACGGCTGGTGTGGAGCTACAGCCTGGCGGGCTTCGGCTATATTCTGCCGGCGACCTTTTTGTCGCAGATGGCCGCCGCGCGCTTTCCCGGCAGCCTGTTCGCCCAGTTCGTCTGGCCGATTTTCGGCGGCGCGGCGGTGCTGGGGATTATCATCGGCATCCTGACCCGCCATCGGCTGACCACCCAGAGCCGGCTGGCGCTGACGCTGTGGGTGCAGGCGCTGGGCGTACTGTGCGCCGAAGCGCTGCCGGGCGTCAGCGGGCTGCTGTTGGGGGCACTGTTAACCGGCGGCGGTTTCCTCAGCGTGGTGCAGCTGTCGATTCAGCACGGCCGCGAGCTGGCGCCGAACCATGCCCGCTATATGGCCGGGCTGCTGACCACCGGCTACGCCGTCGGCCAACTGGCTGGGCCGATGCTGTCCGCGCTTTCCACCGCGCTGACCCAGAGCCTGGAGCCGGCGTTGTATGTGGCGACGCTGGGGCTGGTGGTGGCCGGGCTGCTGGTGATCAAAATCCCCGCACGCGCCGCGCGACGCCAGCTGGCGGGGGAGTGAGGGAGCGGCGGCAGGTATTTCTGCCGGGCAGATGCGGATTTTTCATCGCTGGTTGAAACACAATCACTGGATAAACGTCTCACTCTCCTCTACAGTGGGGGCAAAATCTTGATCGGGTTCACGCTCTATTCTTCCTCCTTTCAAGTTGCCGGCGCGTTGGCTGCGCTTCTTATTCCCTGCTGTTTAGTGCGCTAAGCGGCTGAGGAAAGTTTGTTTGCCAGCCGCCAGCATCCGGAGTCTGGCGGACAGAAGCCATGCGGAACCCTTGCAGTTATAAAGAGAGTAGCCCCGAACGTTGGGTGGCCGGCCGGCCGCCTGCGCAAGGGCCACCTGCTGGAGACACACAAATGACGACACTCAGTAAAGAAGCGGCTCTGGTACACGCAGCGCTGGAGGCTCGCGGCCTGGAAACCCCGCTGCGCGGTGAAATGCTGGATCGCGAAACGCGTAAACGGCGTATTCAGGAGCACATGACGGAAATCATGCAGCTGCTGAATCTCGATCTGACCGATGACAGCCTGGCGGAAACCCCGCATCGCATCGCCAAGATGTATGTCGATGAGATCTTTTCCGGTCTGGATTATGCCAATTTCCCGAAGATCACCGTCATTGAAAACAAAATGAAGGTAGATGAAATGGTGACGGTGCGTGATATCACCCTGACCAGCACCTGCGAACACCATTTTGTCACCATCGACGGTAAGGCCACCGTGGCCTATATCCCGAAAGACGGGGTGATCGGCCTGTCCAAGATCAACCGTATCGTCCAGTTCTTCGCCCAGCGTCCGCAGGTGCAGGAGCGTCTGACCCAGCAGATCCTGATCGCGCTGCAAACGCTGCTTGGCACCAACAACGTGGCGGTGTCCATTGACGCGGTGCACTACTGCGTGAAGGCGCGCGGCATCCGTGACGCCACCAGCGCCACCACCACCACGTCACTGGGCGGGCTGTTCAAGTCCAGCCAGAACACGCGTCAGGAGTTCCTGCGCGCGGTGCGTCACCACCAGTAACGCACGATAAACCGGCGCGCTCGTTCTGAGGGCGCCGGCCGTTTTTCCCCGCTTTTTCCCGCATTTTCAATTCCGCTGCCGATCTTTTATCTGCGTCACATTCCTGTCGCCGCATCGCCCGTTTTTTGCTCATCCCGATCACAAATCCGCCAATGGCGGTTAGCTAAACGAATTTGTCATGTTGTATACAAGTTTAGGTAAATGTTTTCTATTTGTTTCAAAACATCGGGTGAATTTAATGAAAAATAGAAAAATCAAACTGTTGCTGTTCGCCTTTGCGGCCGTTGCCGTGGCGGTACTGGCGGTCGTCGGCAAAATAGAGAATGAAAACAAGACATTCCTGTCCGTAGCGACCGCCTCAACCGGGGGAACGTATTACCCGATGGGGGTCGGTCTGGCTAATGTCTGGAGCACCCGGCTGAAGCCGGATGGTATTCAGGTGACCGGGCAGTCTTCCGCCGGCTCGATCGAGAATATCGATCTGCTGCAGAAGGATGAGGCCCAACTGGCCATTTTGCAGAGCCTGCTGGCGGTTGAGGCCTATCAGGGCGTGGGGAACTTTGCCGGGCGCGCCTACGGCGACCTGCGCTCTATCTCCATGCTGTGGCCCAACGTCGAGCATTTTGTGATGCTGGAAAGTAAGGTCAAGGACGGCACGCTGAACGACATCGCCGGCAGCCGTTTCTCGGTGGGGCCGCAGGCCAGCGGCACGGAGCAGTCGACGCTGGTTATCCTGCGCGGCGTCAACATGAGCAAGAAAAACATTTCGCCGGAATACCTGGGCTATGGCGACACCGTCTCGGCGATGCGCGATGGGCGGCTTGACGGCGGCGCGCTGCCTGCCGGCGTGCCTGCCGCCGCGGTGACCGATATGTACGCCAGCGGCGTGCCCTCGCGCATTCTGGAAGTGACCGATGAGCAGATGGCCAGCATTAACGCCGTCGCCAACGCCTGGTTCCGCTTCGTGATTGCGGCGGATACCTACCCGCGGCAAACCAAGGCGGTGGCGACCATCGCGCAGCCTAATATTCTGGTCACCACGCGCGGCATTGATGACAAGATTGTCTATGACCTGACCAAGGCGATGTTTGAGAACCTGCCGGAAGTGCATCAGGTGCACAGCGCGGCCAAAAACATCTCGCTGGAAAATGCCCTGAAAGGGGTGTCGGTGCCTCTGCATCTGGGGGCGTACACCTATTTCCGTGAAGCCGGGGTTAATGTCCCCGCCGAGCTTATTCCACCAGAAGCGCGCGCCGATCGCGCTACGGAGGCGCTATGAACACCACGCCCTTGACGCCGCAGCCGGATACCTCGCTGGATAAAGAGGCGGGCGCCGGCAGCCGCCCGCTGGCCGGACGCTATGCGCTGTTCGCCACCGTGCTGGCGATCGCGATTTCGCTGTACGCCGTTTATTCCAACGCGCTGGCCAATACCCAGGAGTTTTATCGCAATACCACTTTCCTGACCGGGATTTTGGTGTTGGGCTTTATTTTGTTCCCGTTCTCCAAAAAGCACGCGACGGCCAAATTTAACGCCTGGGACTATCTGTTTATCGTGCTGACGCTGATCGGCTACGGCTATTTCTATTTTAACTATCTCGACCTGCACGTGGTGCGCAAGAGCCTGCCCAATACCACCGATTACCTGATGGCGGCGCTGGGCATCGGCGTACTGTTTGAGGCCGCGCGCCGCACCACCGGCCTGTTTATTCCCAGCCTGGCGACGTTCGCCATTATCTATGCGCTGTTTGGCCAGTATTTTATGGGCATCTTCGGCCACAGCGGTTTTTCGGTCGAGCGATTGCTGTACCGGCTGTTTATGACCAGCGAAGGGATTTTCGGCATTACCCTGTCGACCGCCGCCACTGCGATCGCGGTGTTTATTCTGTTCGGCGCGTTCCTCAGCGTCAGCGGCGCGACGCAGCTGTTTAACGATCTGGCGCTGGCGGTGGCCGGGCGTCGTCGCGGCGGCCCGGCGCAGGTGGCGGTGATCTCCTCGGCGCTGACCGGATCGCTGAGCGGCAGCGCGGTCGCCAACGTCGCCACCACCGGCACCTTTACCATTCCGCTGATGAAAAGCATCGGACTCACGCCAAAATTCGCCGGCGCGGTCGAGGCGACGGCGTCGACCGGCGGCATGATCATGCCGCCGATTATGGGCGCGGCGGCGTTTATCATGGCCGGCTTCCTCGGCATCTCTTACACCACCATCGTGATTGCCGCCATCGTGCCGGCGCTGCTGTACTACGCGGCGCTGATTATCGCCATCGATCTGGAGGCCAAAAAGCAGGGGCTGAAGGGCATCAGTAAGGAAAATATCCCGCAGGTGAAAGCGGTGCTGAAGGCGCGCGGGCTGCTGCTGTTGCCGCTGTTTATCGTGATTGGCGCCTTACTGCTGGGTAAAACGCCGATTTACGCCGGCTTTCTGGGGATCGTCGCCATTATCGCCGCCAGCTGGCTGACGCCGGACAGCGCGGTGCGTATGACGCCGAGAAAAATCGCCGAGGCGCTGAATGAAGCGGCCAGAGGATCGATTCAGGTGACCATCGCCTGTGCGGCGATCGGGGTGATCATCTGCGTGGTGACCATGACCGGCATCGGCTCGACCCTGGCGTTTAATATTGTGTCGATGACCAACAACACGCTGTGGATGATTTTGCTGGTGGTGATGCTGGTGTGCATCGTGCTGAGTATGGGGCTGCCCTCCACCGCGCTGTATATCGTGGTGGCGGTAACGGTGTCGCCGATTCTGATCAAGGCCGGCGTGATGCCGCTGGCGGCGCATTTCTTCGTGTTCTGGTTTGGCGCGCTGTCCAATATCACGCCGCCGGTGGCGCTGGCCAGCTATACCGCCGCCAGCATTGCCCGCGCCGATCCGATGCAAACCTCCTGGGAGGCGGTGCGGCTGGCGCTGCCCGGTTTTATCATCCCGTTTATTCTGGTGTATAACCCGATGCTGCTGATGCAGGGGGACGCGGTGAATGTGCTGTCGGTGATCCATATGGTGGCCACCGCGCTGGTGGGCATCTATGCGCTCTCCATTGCCAGCGCCAACTTCTGGCTGATGAAGGCCCACTGGCTGGAGCGCGTGCTGTTTACCTGCGCCGCCATTCTGCTGATTAAGCCGGGGCTGATGACCGACCTTGGCGGGCTGGCGCTGATTATCTCTGCCGGCACTCTGCACCTGCTGCGTTTCAGACGGCGTTCGGCCGCGCCGGAGGAGTCGGCATGATTTACGGGGAGGAGCATGATCAATAAAGTCACCAGACGAAAAGCGTCTCACCAGGTACTGGCGCAGCTCAAGGCGGGCATCCATGACGGTACCTATCCGGTGGGAAACAAGCTGCCGTCGGAAAATGAACTGGCCGACGCCTTCGGCGTCAGCCGTGCGCCGGTGCGCGAGGCGCTGGGTATTCTGGAAGTCAGCGGCATTATCTCTTCCCGCCAGGGCGGCGGCCACCGGGTTGAGCAGCATTCGCTGCTCAGCAAGTACGAACCGCTGGTGATGGAGGTCGCTGACCGCAGCGAGGTGGAGTCGCTGCTGGAGATGCGCGAGGTGATCGAACAGCAGGCGGCGGCCATGGCCGCGCAGCGACGCAATGCGCAGGACCTGCAGAATATCGAGCAGGCTTTCCTGGACTTCCGCCATACCACGCTGCACGAAGGGCAGATCGGCCATCAGCAGGATTATCTGTTTCACCGCGCCATTATGCAGGCTTCGCATAATCCGTTTTTTGTCCAAATCCTCGACAACATGCATGAACTGTATCTCGGCGTGCTGGTGTATTCGCTCAGTCACAACCTGGGACGGGCCGACGAGCGTCAGCGGGTGATCGATGAACATGAACGGGTGTGGCTGGCGATTAAGGCCGGCGATGCGGCGGCGGCGGCCGGCAATATGCAACATCACCTGAGTAACGTGCGCGGCAAGCTGCGCAGGCTGGAACAAGAGGGAAAGGCATAACCATGTATGACGTAATCATTATCGGCAGCGGGCTGGTGGGGCTGGGCGTCGCCCATGCGTTGCAGGAACACAATCCGCGCCTGAAACTGCTGATTGTGGATAAAGAGTCCGGCCCGGCGGCCCACCAGAGCGGCCATAACAGTAATGTGGTGCACTCCGGCATCTACTATAAGCCCGGCAGCCTGAAGGCGCGCCTGGCCAGGCAGGGCAACCAGAGCATGTTCGCCTTCTGCCGTCAGCATGAGCTGTATCACGACCGCTGCGGCAAGGTGATTGTCGCCACACAGCTGAAGGAGCTGGAACTGCTGGAGAATATCTACCGGCGTGGTCTGGAGAACGGTCTGGCGGTGCACCGCCTGTCGGCCGCCGAGCTGCGCGAGCGGGAACCCCATGTCAACGGGCTGGAGGCGCTGCTGGTGCCCGACGCCGGCATCGTCAACTATGCGCAGGTGGCCGCCAAACTGGCGGACATCATCCGGCAGCGCGGCGGTGAGATCCACTTTGGCCGGCAGGTGGTGGGGATCGCGGAGCGCAGCGACGGCGTCGAGGTACAGACGCCGGGGCAGAGCTATCAGGGAAAATGGCTGGTCAACTGCGCGGGGCTATTCAGCGACCGCATTGCCAAACTGGCGGGCTATGACACCGGCATGAAAATAGTGCCGTTTCGCGGTGAATACTTTGTGCTGAACAGTGAAAAAAATTATCTGGTCAATCACTTGATTTATCCGGTGCCGAACCCGGACTTTCCCTTCCTCGGCGTACATTTCACCCGCATGCACAACGGCAAGCGGGACGTGGGGCCGAACGCGGTGCTGGCATTCAAGCGCGAGGGTTACCGCAAATGTGACGTCAGCCTGCGCGATCTGGGCGAAGTGCTGAGCTATCGCGGCTTTTGGAAGATTGCCGGCCAGTATATGGGGGAAGGGCTGGCGGAGGTGCGGCGCTCGCTGTCGCGCCGCCGGTTTACGGAAAATGCCCGCCGGCTGATTCCGGCGCTGCAAGAGCAAGATATTCAACCCGGCCCCGCCGGCGTCCGGGCGCAGGCGCTGACCGCTGACGGCAAGCTGGTGGACGACTTCCACTTCGTGACCGGCCGCCGTTCGCTGCACGTGTGCAATGCGCCTTCCCCGGCGGCGACCGCTTCGCTGGAGATTGGCCGCGAAATCGTACGTCAGCATCTTGCTCACCTGTAATTGTCCGCAGCGCCAGCGAAAGGATGGCATATACGCTATTTTTAATGCTTAATATAACGCCCCCATCCCGCCGGGTGCGGGGCGAATTTGCCGGTATGGCCCTGCGCCTGCGGGCGTATTTTTATCGGATTGAATAACAGCGGTATCCCATGAACCCTCCTGCATCGGCGCCGCTGCCGCGTATTGCCACTCTGGACTGCGCGCGCGGCATCGCCATTCTCGGTATTTTGCTGATGAACATCAGCGCCTTTGGGCTGCCGAAAGCGGCGTATCTTAACCCGGCCTATCAGGGCCAGCCTGCACTGTCTGACGCCTGGGCCTGGGCGCTGCTGGATCTGTTTACCCAGGCCAAATTTTTGGCGATGTTTGCGCTGCTGTTCGGCGCCGGGCTGCAGCTGCTGTTGCACCGCGGCAAAGGCTGGATCCGCGCGCGTCTGACCTGGCTGGTGCTGTTCGGGCTGGGGCACGGCATTTTTTTATGGGACGGCGATATTCTGCTGGCGTACGGCCTGATCGGGCTGGTGTGCTGGCGGATGATCCGCGAAGCGAAAGACACCTTTACCCTGCTGAAAACCGGCGCGGTGCTGTATGGCATCGGCGTTACGCTGCTGCTGCTGTTAAGTTTTGCCACCGATGGTACGCCGGGCAGTTTCTGGCAGCCCGGCCCGGCCGAGCTGCAGTATGAACAGCTGTGGAAACTGCAGGGCGGGTTTGAGGCCTGGCGCAACCGGGTGGATCTGCTCTCATCCAGCCTGCTGGCGATCGGCGCGCAGTACGGCTGGGAACTGGCGGGGCTGATGCTGTTCGGCGCCGGTTTGATGCGCAGCGGCTGGCTGCGCGGCCACTTTGCGCCGGCGTATTATCGGCGGCAGGCGGCCTGGCTGATTCCGCTGTCGCTGCTGATCCAGCTGCCGGCGGTGGCGCTGCAGTGGCACCTGCAGTGGGATTACCGCTGGAGCGGTTTTCTGCTGCAGGTGCCGCGCGAGCTGGGCGCGCCGCTGCAGGCGATGGGCTATCTGGCGATGTGCTACGGCTTCTGGGGACATCTGGCAAGATGGCCGGTCGGACGTTGGCTGACGCAGGTCGGCCGTATGGCGCTCAGTAATTATCTGCTGCAAACGCTGATTTGCACCACGCTGTTCTACCGTTTCGGCCTCTACCAGCAGCTTGACCGTTGGCAGCTGGTGGCGATTGTGCCGCTGGTGTGGCTGGCGAACCTGTGCTTTTCACAGCTGTGGCTGCGCTATTTTGAACAGGGGCCGGCAGAGTGGCTGTGGCGTCGGCTGACGGCGCTCGGCGCCGGCGAGGGAGAACGCCATCTGCGGCGTTAGGAAGACTAAAACGGCCGGCATTATGCCGGCCGTTGGCTTATTTGGCCTGTGCTTTTTGCTTTTCTGCCGCCAGTTTCTGCTCCAGTTCCACCAGCTGTTCCGGCGATACCGCCGGATAACCCTGGGCGTCTTCCGGCACTTTATGCATGGCGGAGATCGGGATCAGCGGCCCGAGAAAGCGCGGCTCGCGCTTGAGGATATACAGATCGTTCAGCGCGCCGAGGCGGGCGAAGATTTCACGCACGCGCACCGTCAGCATATTCTTGGGAGAAGGAACGGCGAAGCACTGCGCCTGGATGCCCATATGCAGGGCGATAAACAGCGCCCGCTCGCAGTGGAAGCGCTGGGTGATAATGGTAAAGTCGTTGGCGTCGAACACCTTACGCGTCCGCACAATTGAATCCAGCGTACGGAAACCGGCGTAGTCGAGCACGATATCGCTGGGTGCTACGCCGGCGGCGATCAGATCGCGGCGCATGGTCATCGGTTCGTTATAGCTCTGCAGCGCATTGTCGCCGCTCAGCAGCAGATACTTCACCTTACCGCTGTTGTAGGCGTTGATTGCCCCCTGCATGCGGTAACGGTAATACTGATTAATCACCCCGGTGCGGTAATATTTGGCGGTGCCGAGCACCACGCCGACCTGGCGATCCGGCAGTTGTTGCACCTCTTCGTAGATATAGGGCGCGGTTTTCCAACTGATCCAGCGATCGAGCGCGATAGCCGCTAACATCAGCGCCACGGCGATGACGAACAGGCTAATTATCAGGCGTTTCCACATGTTTTGGCCTTACGCGCATAAATCTGAAAAAAAGGTGGATCAAGGCTACTTTACCTGACAATTTGACGCAAGCGCTCCACCTGCCGATGCGGGGAGTGCATGGCACTTTTTGTTGGCGGCGGACTCAGGGAGAGGAAAAACCGGCCAGACGAATGCTGGCCGGCGGGGTGTTGATTAGAACGAGGTACGCTTGTAGCTGCGGTACTGCGGACGCCAGAAGTTGTGCTCAATCGCTTTGGACAGCGCTTCTTCAGACGTTACCACCGCCACGCCCTGCAGCTGTGCGGCCTTGCCCACTTCCATGGCGATGCATTTCGATACGCCCTGAATATCGTCGATATCCGGCAGCAGTGCGCCGTAGCCGTCGGTCGCCAGCGGCGAACAGTCGGCCAGCGCGCGGCTGGCGGCCATCAGCATCGAGTCGGTGACGCGCGACGCGCCGGAAGCCAGCACGCCGAGACCAATCCCCGGGAAGATATAGGAGTTGTTGCACTGGGCGATCGGATACTGGCGATCGCGGTAGCTGACCGGCGCGAACGGGCTGCCGGTGGCTACCAGCGCGGCGCCGTCGGTCCAGTTGATGATATCTTCCGGGCGCGCCTCAACGCGGGAGGTCGGGTTGGACAGCGGCATGACGATTGGCCGCGGGCAGTGCTGATGCATTTCGCGGATCAGTTCTTCGGTGAACAGCCCCGGCTGGCCGGAAACGCCGATCAGAATGCTTGGTTTGGCGTTGCGCACCACGTCCATCAGTGAAATGGCATCGTTGCTGACGTTCCAGTGCGCCAGCGTTTCGCTCTTTTGCACCAGTTTGCTCTGGAAGTCGAGCAGGTTCGGCAGTTTGTCGGTCAGCAGGCCGAAACGGTCAACCATGAACACGCGCGCCCGCGCTTCGTCTTCACTCAGGCCTTCCGACTTCATCTGGGCGATAATCTGCTCGGCGATGCCGCAGCCGGCGGAACCCGCGCCGAGGAAGGTGACGGTCTGGTCGCGCAGCCGGCAGCCGGCGGCGCGGCTGGCGGCGATCAGGCTGCCGAGCGTGACCGCGGCGGTGCCCTGAATATCGTCGTTGAAGCAGCAGATTTCGTCGCGGTAGCGGTTCAGCAGCGGGGTGGCGTTATTCTGCGCGAAGTCCTCGAACTGCAGCAGTACGTTCGGCCAGCGGCGTTTGACCGCCTGAATAAATGCTTCGACGAACTCATGGTACTCCTCGCCGGAGATACGCGGGTGGCGCCAGCCCATATACAGCGGGTCGTTCAGGCGCTGCGGGTTGTTGGTGCCGACGTCCAGCACCACCGGCAGGGTATAGGCCGGGCTGATGCCGCCGCAGGCGGTGTACAGCGACAGTTTACCGATCGGAATGCCCATGCCGCCGATGCCCTGATCGCCGAGGCCGAGAATACGCTCGCCGTCGGTGACGACAATCACCTTCACGTTCTGCTTGGTGGCGTTTTGCAGCATGTCGTCGATGCGGTCGCGGTTCGGGTACGAGATAAACAGCCCGCGCGCGCGGCGGTAGATATCTGAGAAGTGTTCGCAGGCCTCGCCGACCGTCGGTGTGTAGATGATTGGCATCATCTCGCTCAGGTGCGAGTCCAGCAGGCGATAGAACAGCGTTTCGTTGGTGTCCTGGATGTTGCGCAGGTAGATATGTTTGTCGTTGTCGTTTTTGAAATCTTGATACTGGCGGTAGGCGCGCTCGACCTGTTCTTCGATGGTTTCTACCGCTTCGGGCAGCAGACCGTGCAGGTTGAAGTGGCTGCGTTCATCTTCGGTGAAGGCGCTGCCTTTGTTAAGTAGCGGAAATTCCAACAGAATCGGGCCGGCATAGGGGATGTACAGCGGGCGTTTGCTTTCGTATTCAAGTTCCATCAGTTCACTCTTAGACGTATCAGATTGTTTTTATCACCGCAGATCCTAAAAGATACGGGAAATATGTACAGTAATTGTTACCGGATCATGAGGGAAGTTGTGCTAATTATCGACGATCAAAGACTTATTTAACTAAAAAAAGTGTTTTCAGACGTAAATGGCATTGTATTCAGCGGGAAGGACTGTTAACTGCGGGGCCGGACAGCCCCGCGATGACAGAATTAGAAGGTGAGATGTTGCAGCGTCCGGCAGCCGAGCGCGGCCAGCAGGGCGCGGGTGGCGTCTTGCTGACTGAAAACGGCGTTCTGCGCTTCCGCCAGCACCGCGCGGCGGATTTGCCGGCAGTCGCCGCCGGACATGTTCAGCAGGACCAGCGCGGCCTGCAGCGGTGGCAGGCTGGGGTTGAAGGCGGCGTTTTCCGCGTAGCGGCCGGCGTAAATGTTGCCGTCCGCCGTTTCCAGCGCCACGCCGCTGTGGGCCTGACTATAGGGTGCGTGGCTGCGGTTGGCGGCGTCAAGCGCGGCGATCTCCAGCGCGTCGCTCAGCGCCAGCCGGTGACCGTGATCTTCCGGGTCCATCAGCAGGGTGTGAATATCCAGATCGCGCGGGCCGAATGAATCCGGCAGATAGTGGCTGAGCGTGGCGGCCGGACGGCCCGGCAGCTGGATGCGCAGATCGCCGCCGCTGTTCAGCTCATTCATAAACTGGCGGCAGTGGCCGCACGGAGTGTAGTTGACGGTGATGGCGGCCAGCGCCGTTTCGCCGCGCAGCCAGGCGTGGGTGACGACGCACTGCTCGGCATGCACCGTCTGCTGCATCGGCGCGCCGCCGAACTCCATATTGGCGCCGAAGTAGAGGTTGCCGCTGACGCCGCGGGCGATGGCGCCGACGTTAAACTGAGAAATCGGGGTTAACGAGCAGGCCGCGGCCAGCGGCAGCAGGGCAAACGCCAGCGCATCATCGTCCAGCCCGCTGTGCTGCTTGATTGCTTCAACCTGATCGGCGCTGAACATGGCCGGAAAGTCAGGTGCGTCCAGATAAGGCTGCAGGGCGGATTGCAATGTGTCGGGCAGGGTGCTGAAAGCGGTGTGAAAACGCGGATGCATAGAACGTCTCTCCAGTGTTAACGGGAGGACATTCTAGGCAGCCTTTATCGAATAAAATGTGACTTATATCTACTTATTGATGAAATTGATGTAATGAATGATGAGTTTGCGCGATATATCGCAAGTTTTTGCCTCAGGCAAACAGGTGCAACAGCACCGGGAATAAAAACGGCGCCAGCAGTGAAGTGATGATGCCGCAGATCACCAGCGCCAGCGAACCGAATGCGCCTTCCTGATAATCCAGCTCCACGCAGCGGGCGGTGCCCAGCGCATGTGAGGCGCTGCCCATTGCCAGACCGCGGGCGGATTTGGTGGTGATCTTCAGCACGTTGAACAGCGTATGGCCGAGCACGGCGCCGAGAATACCGACAAAAATCACGCACACCGCACTGATGGCCGGGATGCCGCCGAGCGACTCCGCCACCGCCATGGCGATCGGCGTAGTGACCGATTTAGGCAGAATCGACGCGGCGATTTCCGGCGTGGCACCCATCCACAGGGCAATGGCGCCGCCGCTTATCATGGCGGTGATGCTGCCGATAAAGCACACGGCGATAATCGATTTCCAGCGGGCGCGGATTTGATGCAGCTGTTCATACAGCGGGAACGCCAGCGCGACCACCGCAGGCTGCAGCAAATCATTGAGGATTTTGCTGCCCTGAAAATAGTCCTGATAGGGGATGCCGGTGGCCAGCAGCAGTGGAATGATCACCGCCATCGAGACCAGCAGCGGATTGAGCAGCGGCATCTTCAGTTTCTGCGCCAGTTTACGCGCGGCGAAAAATACCACCAGGGTTAACGGCAACGACCACCAGAGGTTATGCAGCATTACTTATCCCCCTCGGCATTATCCTGTTTGCCGACCAGAGGCCGTTCACGATGGAAATAGTGGGAGGAGTAGCCCACCGCCACCAGTACGATCAGGGTACTGGCAGCGCAGGCAACCACCAGCGGCGCCAGATGGTCGAAGATCTCCCGGTAATACTGCATCACGCCGACGCCGATGGGCACAAACAGCAGCACCATATAGCGGATCAGCAGGTTGCAGCCGGGGCGCACCCAGGCGGCCGGCAGCAGCTGCGAGGCCAGCAGGGCGAACAGCAGCAGCATGCCGAGGATACTGCCGGGAATGGCGATCGGCAGGAGGGAGGAAACCGCATTGCCGACCAGCAGACACAGATAAATCAAAGCGAATGCTCTAAGGTATTGCCAACATGATGTGAGCATCTTGTTCATAAGCCTTCCTGTTTAACGGATGCATTCATCATACAATTAAACTGTGATCTACGCCACATAACCAACCATGAATAATCGTTATCTCAACCATGCCCATCCGGGCTATTGACGTTATGGGTTAATTGTAGATGACTCCTGTTCGACCAACGGCTGCGCCGACTGACGCTGCGCCAGCCGGTGGCCCAGGCAAAAGAACAACAGGCTGAACAGCGCTGCGGCGATCAGCATGGCAAACATCAGCGGCGGTGCGGCGTAGCTGAGCAGAAAACCGCACAGCACCGGGTTGATCGCGCCGCCGAGGTTACTGAGGTTCTGCATGCCGTAGTAGCTGCCTTTCAGGTGCGCCGGCGCAATAAAGTCGATAAACATGTATTCCACCGGGATGACGATAATTTCGCCCAGGGTGAAGACCGCCATCGCCAGCGCCCACAGCCACAACGAGTGCCCGGCCAGGGCGAAGCCCAGCAGGCCGATCGCGAAGAATAGCGTGCCGAATGCCAGCCAGCGCAGCATATTGTCCTGACGCATACCGCGGCTCATCAGATACTGCAGCGCGATCACCATGCAGGCGTTAACCAGCATCACCAGCCCGATAACCCGGTACGCGAACTCCGCACTGGTGGCGATAATCAGATACTGCGACAGATAGCCGGTAAACTGGCCGAATACCACCGCGCCCAGCGTACTGCCGAGGGTAAAGTAGAGCAGCCGGTGGTCGCGGCGCAGGATGCCAAACGTCTGGCGAAAGTTGGCAGGCAGGGGCACGGTGGTGCCTGCCGTTTTCGGCGGCTGTTGCGGCTGCCGCAGGCGGAAATGCAGCACGATAACCACCAGCAGCGTCAGGCCGCCGGACAGGTAAAACGGCAGCAGAACCCCGAAGCCGGCTACCCAGACGCCAAGCGAGGAGCCGACCGCCCAGCCGACGTTGATCAGGGTGTAGTTGATGGAGAAGACGCGCGTACGCTGCGCAACCGGTAGCCATTCGGCAAAACAGGCCTTGATGGTAATATTCAGCACCGAATAGGTGGTATGCAATACCGCCAGAATCGCCACCATGCCGCCGGGCCGTGCGATCGACGGCATCAGAAAGAAGCTCAGCCCGTACAGCAGGATGGCGGCGATCATCAGCGTATTTTTGCTAAACTTGTCCACCAGATAGCCGCCGTACAGGCTGGTGATGATGCCGATGCTCAGGCTGCAGCCGAGGACGATGCCAACGCCGGTGGGCAACAGGCGGAAGTGTTCGCTCAGGTAAATGGCGATAAACGGCAGCGTGATGCCGCGGCCGATGGTCAGCACCAGCGAGGTGGCCAACAGCGTATTGATCAGCGGGGGGAATCCCTTCATAACAGCACCTGTGGATGCATACGGTCGTCAAATTGGAGTTGATAACATAGCCCATTGGCGGCGGCTGGCGGTACGGAAAGTGCGAAACGGTGGCAATCTCCGGCGTGGAGGGGAATGGCAGGATAAAACATCCCTTTCAGGGGGATTTTTTTGGTGAAAATATGGCTATTTATCGGCCATAAAAAAGGGCCGAGCTGGCTCGACCCTTGGTGTGTGATAACGGCGTTACTTCACCTGCATGCCCGGCTGCGCGCCGCTGTCCGGGCTCAGCAGGAAGATTTCCTTCCCGCCCGGGCCGGCGGCCATCACCATGCCTTCGGAAATACCAAAGCGCATTTTGCGCGGCGCCAGGTTGGCGACCATGATGGTCAGACGCCCTTCCAACTGCTTCGGATCCGGGTAAGCGGAGCGGATGCCGGAGAAGATCTGACGGTTTTCACCGCCCAGATCCAGCTGCAGCTTCAGCAGTTTGTCCGAGCCTTCAACGAAATCGGCGCTTTTGATCAGCGCGATGCGCATATCAACCTTGGCGAAGTCGTCAAAAGTGATGGTGTCCTGGATAGGATCGTCCGCCAGCGGACCGGTGACTGCCGGCGCCTGGCTGGCGGCCATATCTTCTTTGGAGGCGTTGACCATGTCGTTAACCTTGTCGAGCTCGATACGATTGAACAGCGCCTTAAAGGCGTTGACCTGATGATCCAGCAGCGGCTGCTGCACGCTGTCCCAGCTCAGTTCGCAGTTCAGGAATTCTTCGGCGCGCTGCGCCAGCGACGGCAGCACCGGCTTCAGGTAGGTCATCAACACGCGGAACAGGTTGATGCCCATCGAGCAGATGGCCTGCAGGTCGGCGTCGCGGCCTTCCTCCTTCGCCACTACCCAAGGCGCCTGCTCGTCGACGTAGCGGTTGGCCAGATCCGCCAGCGCCATGATTTCACGCACGGCGCGGCTGAACTCGCGGCTGGCATAGGCGTCGGCGATGCTGGCTGCTGCGTCGGTAAAGGTCTGATACAGCGCCGGATCCGCCAGTTGGTCCGCCAGCCGGCCGTCGAAACGCTTCTTGATAAAGCCGGCGTTGCGTGACGCCAGGTTGACCACCTTGTTGACGATATCGGCGTTGACGCGCTGCACGAAATCTTCCAGGTTGAGGTCGATGTCGTCGATGCGTGAAGACAGCTTGGCGGCGTAGTAATAGCGCAGGCAGTCGGCGTCCAGATGCTTCAGGTAGGTGCCGGCCTTGATAAAGGTGCCGCGCGATTTGGACATCTTGGCGCCGTTAACCGTTACGTAGCCGTGAACGAACAGGTTGGTTGGCTTGCGGAAGTTGCTGCCTTCCAGCATCGCCGGCCAGAACAGGCTGTGGAAATAGACGATGTCTTTGCCGATAAAGTGATACAGCTCGGTGGTGGAATCCTTGCGCCAGAACTCGTCGAAGTCCAGATCGCCGCGCTTGTCGCACAGGTTCTTAAAGGAGCCCATATAGCCGATCGGCGCGTCCAGCCAGACGTAGAAGTATTTGCCCGGCGCATCGGGAATTTCGAAGCCGAAATAGGGTGCGTCGCGGGAGATGTCCCACTGGTGCAGGCCGGATTCGAACCACTCCTGCATTTTGTTCGCCACCTGCTCTTGCAGCGCGCCGGAGCGCGTCCACGCCTGCAGCATTTCGCTAAAGGACGGCAGGTCGAAGAAGAAGTGTTCGGAGTCGCGCATCACCGGCGTGGCGCCGGAAACCGCGGACTTCGGCTCGATCAGTTCGGTCGGGCTGTAGGTGGCGCCGCACACTTCGCAGTTGTCGCCGTACTGATCCGGCGATTTGCACTTCGGACAGGTGCCTTTGACAAAGCGGTCCGGCAGGAACATGCCTTTCTCCGGATCGTACAGCTGAGAAATCGTCCGGTTCTTGATAAAGCCGTTCTCTTTCAGGCGGCGGTAAATCAGACTGGACAACTCGCGGTTCTCATCGCTGTGGGTCGAGTGGTAGTTGTCGTAGCTGATGTTGAAACCGGCGAAATCCTGCTGATGCTCCTGGCTCATTTCGGCAATCATATCTTCCGGCGAAACGCCCAGCTGCTGGGCTTTCAGCATGATTGGCGTGCCGTGCGCGTCGTCCGCACAGATGAAATGAACTTCGTTGCCGCGCATTCGTTGGTAACGAACCCAGATATCTGCCTGGATGTGCTCGAGCATGTGGCCGAGATGGATGGAACCATTTGCGTACGGTAGCGCGCACGTCACCAATAATTTTTTCGCGACTTGAGCCATAGTTAAGAACTTGCTTTCTGTAGTAAGTAAAAAGGGCCTTCGATGTTAACCGATCGCACGCCTCGCGGCTAGGGCTATACCACGATGGCGACGTAGCGGTGCGAGTCAGCGCGCCTGAGTTCTGGTATGCTTGAGATTGACGCTATTCACTTGCATTTATTTCAATCGAGGAGCCGGGATGAACGCAAAATCCCCTGAGCAGACCAACCCCGAAGTTCTGCGCGCCCTGGTGACCGGTGTACTGGCCGCCTTTGAACACCCGACGTTAAAAAATAACCTGACGGCGCTGAAAGCGATTCACCACTGCGCGCTGCTGGACAACGTGCTGCATATCGAACTCGCCATGCCGTTTGCCTGGAACAGCGGCTTTGCGGCGCTGCAGGACAGCGTGAGCGCGGAATTGCTGCGCGTGACCGGCGCACAGGCTATCGACTGGAAACTGAAACATGACATCGCCACGCTGAAACGCGCCAATGCGCAGGCCGGCGTCAACGGCGTGCGCAACATTATCGCCGTCAGCTCCGGCAAGGGCGGGGTGGGAAAATCCAGCACCGCGGTAAACCTGGCGCTGGCGCTGGCGGCGGAAGGCGCCAAGGTCGGCATCCTGGATGCGGATATCTATGGCCCGTCGATCCCCAATATGCTGGGCACAGAACATGAACGCCCGACCTCGCCGGACGGCCAGCATATGGCGCCGATTATGGCGCACGGCCTGGCGACCAACTCCATCGGCTATCTGGTGACCGATGACAACGCCATGGTCTGGCGCGGGCCGATGGCCAGCAAGGCGCTGATGCAGCTGCTGCAGGATACCCTGTGGCCGGATCTGGATTACCTGGTGCTGGATATGCCGCCGGGCACTGGCGACATTCAGCTGACGCTGTCGCAGAATATCCCGGTCACCGGCGCGCTGGTGGTCACCACCCCGCAGGATATCGCGCTGCTGGATGCGGCGAAGGGCATCGTGATGTTTGAAAAAGTCCAGGTGCCGGTATTGGGCATTGTGGAAAACATGAGCGTGCATATCTGCAGCAACTGCGGACATCATGAGCCGATCTTCGGCACCGGCGGGGCGGAGAAGCTGGTGGAGAAATACCACAGCCGCCTGCTGGGACAGATGCCGCTGCATATTTCGCTGCGTGAAGATCTGGACCGCGGCCAGCCGACGGTGGTAAGCCGTCCGGACAGCGAGTTTGCCGAGATGTATCGCCAGCTGGCGGGACGCGTGGCGGCACAAATGTACTGGCAGGGAGAGGCGATCCCGACGGAGATCGCGTTCCGCGCGGTGTGAACCGTCTGCAACAAAATAAAAAAAAACCGGCGCGCAGCCGGTTTTTTTATGCTGAATTATTTCAGAAGATTATGCAAATCTGCGCGGGTATAGGGGCGCTCCCGATCCGCCAGGGTGACCGCTATCTTTTCCAGCAGGCTTTGCGTCGGCGCCGGCTGGCGGTGTCCCATCAAAAGCACCGGCAGCGCCAGCAGAATCAGGGTCTTGACCACGCCAAGCCGCGGCGGGCTGCTGCGGCGCTGCAGCAGCAGGAACAGCGAGCTGGCGGAGAGCCCCAGCGCCAGACCGGCGATGACCTCAGATGTGGAGTGGGCGTGAATAACCAGCCGCGACCAGCCGATGGCGAGCGGCAGCAGATAGCCCAGCAGCACTGCGGCACGCCGCAGCAGCGGATGGCTGCGGGCGCAGATCAGCCACAAAAATGCCGGCCAGATGCTGGCGGAGAGCGCCGAATGGCCGCTGAAGCCGGTAAAGTCGTACTCGGCGCTGCCGATGCCCCAGCCGATAAAGGCCAGTTTGGAGGCGCAGACAACCGCGCCGACGCCGCCGAAGATAAAGCCCCACTGCCAGCCGGCGCGACGGGTCGCGGCCGAAGAGATCAAGACGAGGAACAGAATCAAAGCGGTGGGCAGCAGCAGCATGCTGTCGCCGAAAAAGGTCAGAAAATGCCAATCCAACGGGAAACTCTCCATTTATTCACTTATCCCGCGAATCGGAATAATGCGTTTGGCCGTGAGTTTACTCTGCGTGACGGCATCGCCCAACCGACAAAGTTCCTAAATACGGCTGAAAAAACACGGCATTTCGTCGCCGCAAGGCGACAATAGAGTGGCGCGGCGGGCGCTTACTCCCTATAATTGTCGCGTTTTATGTCCCCCCCTAACACACTACGAATTCAGGTCTTTAATTTTATGACTGACAAGCCGCATCAGTGCGTCATTATTGGTATAGCTGGCGCATCTGCCTCCGGGAAAAGCCTTATCGCCAGTACGTTGTATCGTGAACTCCGCGAACAGGTCGGCGATGAACACATCGGCGTGATCCCTGAAGACAGTTACTACAAAGACCAAACCCATCTGACCATGGAAGAGCGGGTCAAAACCAACTACGACCACCCGAGCGCCATGGACCACAGCCTGCTGTTCCAGCATCTGCAGATGCTGAAGGCGGGCAAGCCGATCGAGCTGCCGCTGTATAGTTACACCGAACACACGCGTAAAACCGAAACGGTGCACCTGGAGCCGAAAAAGGTGATCATTCTGGAAGGGATCCTGCTGTTGACCGACCCGCGTCTGCGCCAGGAAATGAACTTCTCCATCTTCGTTGACACACCGCTGGACATCTGCCTGATGCGCCGCATGAAGCGCGACGTCAATGAGCGCGGACGCTCCATGGATTCCGTGATGGCGCAGTACCAGAAAACCGTGCGCCCGATGTTCCTGCAGTTTATTGAGCCTTCCAAACAGTATGCCGACATTATCGTGCCGCGCGGTGGTAAAAACCGCATTGCAATCGATATTCTGAAAGCCAAAATCAGTCAGTTCTTTGAATAATCCGTCGCCGGGCCAGAAGCGTTGTTTTCTGGTCCGGCGTCAACTATTTACGTCCTGACGTAGACCTTTCGCCCTTTGTATGGCAATTTTTGTTGTTTACGCGCCTTCTTGATGGAGAGAATAGAGATGAGACTGTGCGACCGCGATATCGAAGCCTGGCTGGATAGCGGGAAACTGGCGATTACGCCGCGACCGCCGATTGAGCGCATTAGCGGGGCCACAGTGGATGTCCGTTTGGGCAACCAGTTCCGCGTATTCCGTGGCCATACCGCCGCTTTTATCGATCTGAGCGGACCGAAGGATGAAGTCAGCGCGGCGTTGGATCGCGTGATGAGCGATGAAATCGTCTTGCCTGAAGGGGAAGCGTTCTTCCTGCACCCGGGCGAACTGGCGCTGGCGGTGACGCTGGAATCGGTCACGCTGCCGAATGATTTGGTCGGCTGGCTGGACGGCCGCTCTTCACTGGCGCGTCTGGGGCTGATGGTGCACGTCACCGCGCACCGTATCGATCCCGGCTGGCACGGGCGCATTGTTCTGGAGTTCTATAATTCAGGTAAGCTGCCGCTGGCGCTGCGCCCGGGCATGCTGATCGGCGCGCTGAGTTTTGAACCGCTCTCCGGCCCGGCTGCGCGACCTTACCACAGCCGTGAAGATGCAAAATACAAGGACCAGCAGGGCGCTGTAGCCAGCCGCATCGATAAGGACTAACGGCGGGCGGACGCCGTGCTGACAAGAGGAAGGCATGAGACGATTACTGACGACTTTGGTGATTTTGCTGGTAGTGCTGGTGGCAGGAATGTCTGCGCTGGTGCTGCTGGTCAACCCGAATGAATTCCGCAGCTACATGATCAAAAAGGTTGAACAGCGCAGCGGGTATCACCTGACATTAGACGGTGATTTACGCTGGCACGTTTGGCCGCAGCTGAGCATTCTGGCCGGCCGTATGACGCTGACCGCGCCGGGCGCCAAAGCACCGGTTGTCAGTGCGGACAATATGCGTCTGGATGTCAAACTGCTGCCGCTGATCTCTCACCAGCTGTTCGTAAAACAGGTGATGCTGAAGAACGCGGTGATTCGTCTTACGCCGGACTCTGAAGAACAGAGTCTGCCGGATGCGCCGATTGCGCCGGGCGGCAACAACGCTGAAGAGTCACCCGCCGCGAGCTGGAAATTCGATATTGATAATCTGCAGGTGGTGGACAGCCTGCTGATTTGGCAGCGCGCTAATAATGAGCAGATTAACGTCCGCGATATCAACCTTTCGCTGCAGCGCAGCGGCGACCGCCAGGCGGATCTGGAACTGAGCAGCCGTATCAATCGCGATCAGCGCGATCTGAGCGTCAACCTGACGGCCGCGCTGGATCTGAGCCAGTATCCGCGTCAGGCCAGCGCCACGGTCAGCCAGTTCAACTATCAGCTTGAAGGCGCCGATATTCTGGTGGGCGGCATTAAAGGTCAGGGGGCGCTACAGGCGCTGTATCAGCAGACGCCGCGCCGGGTCACGCTCAACCAGCTGCAGATTAGCGCCAACGACAGTCAGTTTGCCGGCAGCATCAGCGCCGGTTTTGGCGATATCCCCGACTATATCCTGAACCTGAGTTCGCCGAATCTGAATCTGGACGCGCTTTCCGGCTGGCATAACAGTAGCGGTGGCAGCGACGCGCAGCCGGTGCGGGCAATGACCGCCGGCCCGGTGATCGCCAGCGGTGCGGAGCCGCAGCGGGATTTGCAGGCGCTGCGCGATTTTGATGCCAGGCTGAATTTGAGCGCCGACCGGTTGACTTACCGCGGTATGAACATCGCGCAGCTGAAACTTCAGGCTGATAATCAGCGCGGCAAGCTGACGATGCCGACTCTGACGGGACAGGTCGCCGGCGGTGAGTTCTCCTTACCCGGCTCGCTGGACGTGCGCGGAGATCACGCCGTTGCGCAGGTGCAGCCGAGTTTGCAGCGGATAGATTTGGCGACGCTGTTCAACGCGTTTGATCTCCCGCAATTTATGACCGGGCAGCTGACGATGAACGGCGTCTTGAGCGGTGACCGTCTGGCGATTGATGCCTTGCTGAATAGCTGGCAGGGGAGCGCGCAACTGGCGGTAGCCAACGCTCAATTGCACGGTCTGAATATCCAACAGCTGATTCAGCAGGCGGTAGCGCGTAATGAGCAGGGCGTGCGCGGGCAGGATCAGTATCAGCGCTATACCGAGCTGCAGCAGCTGGCGGCCAAGGCTAACCTGAACCGCGGGGCGGTGACGCTGCGTGAGCTGAGTGCGCAGTCATCGCTGTTACATTTTAACGGCGGCGGTAAACTGAACCTGCCGGAAAAACAGTGTGATATTACGCTGAACGTACAGGTGACCGGCGGCTGGCAGGGAAGCAGCAAACTGATAGAACAGCTGCAGAAGACGCCGATCCCGCTACGGGTGTTTGGGCCGTGGCAGCAGCTGAACTATCAGCTGAAGGTCGATCAGGTGCTGCGTAACTCCTTACAGGAGCGTGCCAAGGATGCGCTGAACAAATGGGCGGAGAAAAATAAAGAATCCCGCGACGGACAAGACCTGAAAAAACTGCTCGACAAGCTGTAATACCCTCCGCCGGTGCGGGCCGATGTCTGGCCCGTATCGGCGTATCACCCGCAATTACCCGCCGTTTTCCCTGATAGTTTCCGATTGTAACTTTGATAAAAGTCATATTCCCGTATAGTTAATTTGGGCAGAGTGGAGCGTGATTCTGCGGGCCAAAGACATAGGCAGCTAATAATTATACATAGAGGGTTTATGATTGAGCTTCTGATCGGGGTAGGGGTAGCGGGAGGTGTTGTACGCTATATCATCAAAGGGTATTCGGCCACCGGCGTGCTGATGGTCGGTGGATTGCTGCTTCTGGCCATCAGCGCGCTGATGGGGAAAAGCGTACTGCCGGCCAGCGCAAGTCCCACCGGCTGGCGCGCCACGGATATCATTGAATACGTCAAGATTCTGCTGATGAGCCGCGGCGGCGATCTCGGCATGATGATTATGATGCTGTGCGGTTTTGCCGCCTATATGACGCATATCGGCGCTAACGATATGGTGGTCAAGCTGGCCTCCCGCCCGCTGCAGATGATCAACTCCCCTTATGTACTGATGGTGGCCGCCTATATTGTTGCCTGTTTGATGTCGCTGGCCGTGTCGTCGGCGACCGGGCTGGGCGTGTTGCTGATGGCGACGCTGTTCCCGCTGATGGTCAATGTGGGCATCAGCCGCGGTGCGGCGGCGGCGATCTGCGCCTCGCCGGCGGCGATCATCCTGGCGCCAACCTCCGGTGATGTGGTGCTGGCGGCCAAAGCGGCAGAAATGCCGCTGGTGGACTTCGCCTTTAAAACCACCTTGCCGATCTCCGTGGCGGCCATTGCCTGTATGGCCGTCGCGCATTTCTTTTGGCAGCGCTATCTGGACAGGAAAAGTAACGAACAGCACCACGTGATGGATGTCAGCGAAATTGTGACGAAGGCGCCCGGTTTTTACGCCGTCCTGCCTTTTACACCGATCCTCGGCGTACTGATTTTTGACGGTAAATGGGGGCCTGAGCTGCATATTATCACCGTGCTGGTGCTGTGCATGCTGCTGGCCGCGCTGATTGAATTTATCCGCAGCTTTGATGCCAAGGCCGTGTTCAGCGGGCTGGAAGTGGCATACCGCGGCATGGCGGATGCGTTTGCCGGCGTAGTGATGCTGTTGGTAGCGGCCGGCGTGTTTGCCCAGGGGCTGAGCACCGTCGGCTTTATCAGCGGCCTGATTGATACCGCGCAGTCCTTCGGCACCGGCGGCATTATCATGATGTTGGTGCTGGTGACGATTACCATGCTGGCGGCGATGGCCACCGGCTCCGGCAACGCACCGTTTTACGCCTTTGTGGAGCTGATTCCCAAACTTGCCGCGCAAATGGGCGTCAATCCGGCTTATCTGGTGATCCCAATGCTGCAGGCTTCCAATCTTGGCCGCACGCTGTCGCCGGTTTCCGGCGTGGTGGTAGCGGTTGCGGGGATGGCAAAAATCTCACCGATGGAGGTGGTCAAACGCACCTCGGTACCGGTGATCGTCGGGCTTATTGTGGTGATTGTCGCCACTGAAATTCTGGTGCCGGTACAGCGGTAACGTGATCGCGCCGGGCGTATGGCTCGTCCGGCGGTTTACACTTCGTAATCTGGCTCAGGTTGCTCAAGCGGGGTGATTTTTACCTTGATAATGCGATGGCTGCTGATGGCCAGCGGCTCAAACAGATAATCGCCGATGGTCAGTTGTTCGCCTTCCTGCGGAATACGCTGGCAGTGCTCCATCAGCAGCCCGGCCAGCGTATGGTACTCCCGTTTTTCCTCCAGCTGCAGCGGCAGATAAATCGTCAGATCTTCCAGCGGCATATAGCCGTTGGCGATCCAACTGCCGTCTTCCAACTGCTCAATATCATGCCGTGGGTCCAGCTCTTCACCGGCCTCCGGCAGATTGCCGGCAATGGTTTCCATCACGTCGGTGAGGGTGACTACGCCCTCCACCGAACCAAACTCGTCGACAACAAAGGCAAAGTGGGTTTGCGCCTGACGGAATTGTTCCAGCGCGCCGAGCAGCGTCAGCTGTTCCGGGAAGATCAGCGGCTGATGGATCAGCGCGCGCAGATCAAGCTCCTGTTGAGCCAGCTGCTGCTTCAGCACATCGATAGTGTGAATCACGCCGAGCGGCTCATCGCTGGCGCTGTCTTCGGCCACCACGATGCGCGTGTGCAGGTTTCTTTCCAACAGCTGTCTGAGCTTTTCCTGCGGGTCGTTGAGCTCTAGGTATTCAACATCGTGACGCGAGGTCATGATGCTGCTGACGGTGCGCTGCGCCATCCCCAACACCCGCTCAATCATGTGGCGTTCCTGTTGATTGAAAATCTCTTTCCCTTCGCCGCTGTCAGGGATCAGTTGTGCGGCGTCTCGGTCGATTTCCGCATCTTCATGCCTGCCGCTTAACATGCGCAATACCGCTTCCGCCGTGCGTTCACGCAGCGGCCGCACCTGCGACAGGAAGCGGCGGCGGTTAAACTGCGCCAGCTGGTTAAGTGCTTCAATCATCACCGAGAAGCCGATGGCGGCGTACAGGTAACCTTTCGGAATGTGGTAACCAAAGCCTTCCGCCACCAGACTGAAACCGATCATCAACAGGAAGCTGAGGCACAGAATTACAATGGTGGGATGCGCGTTGACAAAGCGCGTCAGCGGCTTGCTGGCCAACAGCATCAGGCCGATGGCGATACACACCGCCAGCATCATTACCGCCAGGTGATCGACCATGCCGACCGCGGTAATCACCGAATCCAGCGAGAAGACCGCATCCAGCACCACGATCTGCGCCACCACCGGCCAGAAGCGGGCGCCCTTACGTTGGCCGTGCTGCTCCTCATCTTTGCCTTCCAGCCTTTCGTTCAGCTCCATGGTGGCTTTAAACAGTAGGAAGATGCCGCCGACCAGCATGATCAGATCGCGGCCGCTGAACGGATGGCCGAGCACGGCAAACAGGGGTTTGGTCAGAGTAGCCAGCCAGGAAATGGAGGCGAGAAGCACCAGACGCATCAGCAACGCCAGCAACAGGCCGACCACCCGCGCCTTGTCGCGCTGCTCTTTGGGGAGCTTCTCCGCCAGAATGGCGATAAACACCAGGTTGTCTATCCCCAGGACGATCTCCAGCACCACCAGCGTGGCCAAACCCGCCCAGATTGTTGGATCGGCAATCCACTCCATAAGCCTGATTACCCCTTTGAGTTTACGAAGATTATCCCCTTAGAAAAGGATGCGTGCAGCTTGGGCAAAATTCAACTGTGAATCAGGTAGGGGAAGGCAGGGTCATGGGGAGAGACATTTTGACAGGTGCTGAAAACAATTGATGATTATCCGCACGATTAACGGTTAATCAATGAGCTTTTTAACGTTTTTATTACGGAATAATAGTATTTTTATCATTGACTTATAACTGTATCGAATGGAGAAAACCCTAGAATTTCTGGCAATAAGTAGTCTTATTCTGAAAAGACTTGTCTGAACCTATCTAAGGCTTGTTTCAGTTAGTCATTAGTATAAGAATCTTAGCCATATATAAAAGTGAACAAGTATCACCGTTTCGTTATAAAGGGCGTAGAGCTTTTTTACTTTTTTGTGACTTGCTCGGCATTAAATGCCACAGAGCACTTGAGTTGACTGACCAAACGCGATGAGAACCATCCGTTTGCCACATGAACGTGTATACAGTGCATTGGTAGCTGAAAGCCAAGGGCGGTAGCGTGTCTGAAGACTTCTTCATCAAGAGAATTTAACGGAGTCGCCGCCATGACATGGACTTTTCCGATGTTGCCGGCTGGAACGCTGATTTAGCCTGTAACCGTGACTCTTATTTTGTAATTTGTTGGTGGATTAAAGCATGCAAAAACGACTGAAAGCAGTGATTCCGGTAGCCGGGTTGGGTACGCGTATGCTGCCTGCAACGAAAGCCATTCCTAAAGAAATGTTGCCGGTGGTTGATAAGCCGTTAATCCAATACATTGTCAGTGAATGCGTTGCGGCTGGGATCAAAGACATTGTTTTAGTTACCCACTCTTCCAAAAATGCGATTGAAAACCATTTTGACACCTCTTTCGAACTGGAAGCGGTATTGGAATCGCGGGTCAAGCGCCAGCTGCTGGCGGAAATTCAGGGTATCTGCCCGCCGGATGTGACGGTGATGCAGGTGCGTCAGGGTCAGGCTAAAGGCTTGGGCCATGCGGTATTGTGCGCCAAACCGATGGTGGGCGATGAGCCTTTCGTTGTCTTGCTGCCGGATGTGCTGTTGGATGATGCGACGGCGGACCTGCGTAAAGAGAACCTGGCCAAAATGCTGCAGCGTTTCGAGCAGACGGGCTATAGCCAGATTATGGTCGAGCCGGTGCCGGAGAAAGATGTATCCAAATACGGTGTGGTGGACTGCGGCGGCGCGGCGCTGGCGGCAGGTGAAAGCGCGCCAATGACCGCGGTGGTGGAAAAACCGGCCCGTGAAGAAGCACCGTCTAACCTGGCTGTCGTCGGGCGTTATGTGCTGTCGGCTGATATCTGGCCGTTGCTGGAGAAAACGCCTCCGGGTGCCGGTGACGAAATCCAGCTGACCGATGCAATCGCTATGCTGATGGGGCAGGAAACCGTGGAGGCCTTCCATATGAGTGGTAAGTCGCACGACTGCGGTGATAAATTGGGCTATATGAAGGCCTTTGTACAATACGGCCTGCGCCATACTTCCGAAGGCGAAGGTTTCAGCCAGTGGCTGAAGCAGACCCTGGAAAGCAAATAGTTTCGCTGTTGGCTTAAAAACGATCACAAGATTGAAAGAGGATTACCATGACGAAGTTGAAAGCTGTCATTCCCGTTGCCGGTCTCGGCATGCGCATGCTGCCGGCAACCAAGGCAATTCCAAAAGAAATGTTGCCGATCGTCGATAAGCCGCTCATTCAGTATATCGTTAATGAATGCGTAGCCGCCGGGATCAAAGAGATCATTCTGGTTACGCATTCGTCAAAAAATGCCATTGAGAATCATTTCGACACCTCATTTGAGCTGGAGGCGATGCTGGAAGCGCGCGTTAAACGCCAGCTGCTTGATGAAGTGCAGTCAATCACGCCGAAAGGGGTGACGCTGATGCACATTCGTCAGGGGCAGCCAAAAGGTTTGGGCCATGCGGTGCTGTGCGCCAAGCCACTGGTTGGAGATTCTCCTTTCGTCGTGTTGCTGCCGGATGTCTTGCTTGATGATGCACAGGCCGATCTGAGCAAAGATAACCTGCCGCATATGATTACCCGCTTTGAACAGACGGGGCTCAGTCAGGTGCTGGTGCAGACGGCAGACGAACATGTGCTGCATGATTATTCGGTTGTTGAATGTGAAACGGATACGTTGAAGCCGGGCGAGAGCTCGCGGATGACGTCCATTATTGAAAAGCCGGGTCTTGATGTGCAGTTAAAGTCTAACTATTCCGCCGTGGGCCGCTATGTGCTTGGTGCCGATATCTGGCCGATTCTTGAAAGAACCGAGCCGGGCGCCTGGGGACGCGTGCAGCTTACGGATGCGATTGCCGAACTGTTGAAACAGCAGACGGTGGAAGCGACCGAACTGGTTGGGCAGTCATTTAACTGCGGCGAAAAGATGGGCTATTTACGCGCATTTGTCACCTACGGCTTACGCCACCCGACCCAGGGCAAGGCGTTTCGCGAATGGGCTGAGCAGTGGGTACTTTAAGAACTTTATTCTGGCGTAACATGGAATAAGCTTTATAGTTATGTGCTGTCCGGGGCCGTTTCGGCGAGTACACAGCCGCCGAACCGGATGGCAACTGATAATAGCAAGTTCGGTTTCAATAAACGCTCAACGTAATGCATTGTTAGCGAATGCATACGTGGAATTTTGACAAATTCTTCATTTTTGCTGAGTGCCGTAATGGCGCCATGGTTGGCAGGGGACTTGGCACAGCATACATGTTTACTTTGAAAGTGATGATAACTCGATGGCAAAAAAACAATGGAAACTGATACCTCTTTTGGTATCGATCAGTGTGATTAGCGGCTGTACGGTTTTCCCCGGCTCCCACCTTTCTACCAGCGGAAAAGATGTTGTTAAGCAGCAGGATAGCGATTACGACCTCGATAAGCTGGTCAACATTTATCCGTTAACGCCACGCCTGGTTGATAAAATGCGGCCGCAGAGCGTTGTAGCGCAGCCTAATAAATCGCTGGAACGTGAATTGCAGAGCTATGAGTACCGGATCGGTATCGGTGATGTGTTAATGGTGACCGTCTGGGATCACCCTGAATTGACCACGCCTGCGGGTCAGTACCGTAGCGCCAGCGACACCGGCAACTGGGTAAACTCCGACGGCTCCATCTTCTATCCGTATATTGGTAAAGTGAAGGTTGCGGGTAAAACCCTGCAGCAGGTACGTACTGATATTACCAACCGCCTGGCGCAATATATTGAAAGCCCGCAGGTTGATGTCAGCGTTGCCGCCTTCCGCTCGCAAAAAGCCTATGTGACCGGCGAAGTTTCCAAATCCGGCCAGCAGGCGATCACCAACGTGCCGCTGACTGTGATGGATGCGGTCAACGCCGCCGGCGGTTTGTCAGAGAACGCCGACTGGCGCAACGTCATCCTGACGCATAACGGCAAAGAAAAACGTATTTCACTGCAGGCGCTGATGCAAAAGGGCGACCTGACGCAAAACCATCTGCTGTACCCGGGTGACATTCTCTATATACCGCGCAATGACGATCTGAAAGTGTTCGTGATGGGTGAAGTGAAAAAACAGACCACCCTGAAGATGGATCGCAGCGGTATGACGCTGACCGAAGCGCTGGGTAATGCGGAAGGGATGGATCAATCTTTCTCCGACGCTACCGGTATTTTTGTCATTCGTCCATTACGTGGTGCCGAAGGCAGCAAACTGGCGAATATCTATCAGCTCAATGCGTCCGATGCGGCGGCGATGGTAATGGGGACCGAATTCCATCTGCAGCCTTACGATATCGTTTATGTCACGACAGCACCTGTCGTTCGTTGGAACCGCGTCATCAGTCAGCTGGTGCCGACCATTTCTGGTTTCAACAACCTCACCGAAGGGACATTACGTATTCGTAATTGGCCGTAGCGTGTAGATAGGTAACGTTTATGTTTAATTCGATATTGGTCGTTTGTGTCGGCAATATCTGCCGCTCCCCAACCGGGGAGCGGCTGTTGAAAAATCTACTGCCGAATAAAGAAATCGCTTCTGCCGGTTTGGGGGCGTTGGTTGATAAACCCGCAGATGCCACTGCCGCAGATGTCGCGCTGCAGCGAGGTACTTCACTTGATGGGCACCAGGCTCGGCAACTCACTTCAAAGATGTGCCGTGAATACGATCTGATTCTGGTAATGGAAAAGGAACATATTGATTCCGTTTGCCGTTTGGCGCCTGAGGTCAGGGGGAAGACCATGCTTTATGGGCACTGGATTGGACAGCGAGAAATCGCCGATCCCTATAGGCAATCCCGCGAAGCCTTCGAGTTTGTGTATGAGCTTCTTGATAAATCAGCCCAAAAATGGGCTCATGCTTTAAGCCGCTAAGTCAATCAGGATTACCAATGGCAGATAAGAATAGAGTTAATGTGTCTCAAAACGATAGTTCGGATGAGCTGGATATTGGACGTTTGGTTGGCGAGCTGATTGACAATCGTTGGTTGATTATTGGTATTACCGCCATCTTCCTGACCTTCGGCATCATCTATTGCTTGTTTGCGACGCCGATATACAGCGCTAATGCGATTGTTCAGGTTGAGCAAAATGTCGGTAACAAGCTGTTAAGCAACATCAACCAGATGTTGCCTTCCGGCCAGCCGCAGTCAGCGCCGGAAATTGAGTTGCTGAAGTCGCGTATGATTCTGGGGAAAACCGTTGAGGATCTTAATCTGACCACGGATATTCAACAGGATTATTTCCCGATTCTTGGCCGCGGTCTTGCGCGCCTGATGCACAAGGACCCGGGCCAGCTGTCGGTGTCCAAACTGACGCTGCCGAAAGGGTGGGATTCCCCATCGTTCAAACTGACCGTTGACAGTGCGACGGATTACACCATCAGCAGAGATGGTGACGAGTTGTTCAAAGGCAAGGTCGGCGTGTTTGCACAGCAAAAAGGCATGTCTATCTTGGTCAGCGATATCGTTGCCGAGCCGGGTACCACCTTTACGATCACTTCCAGAACGTATTTGTCAGCCATCAATCAGTTGGCCGATCAGTACGAAGTGGTTGACCAGGGTAAAGATACCGGCGTCTTGGGGCTGACCTTGACCGGGGACAACCCGGTAATGATTCAAAAGATTCTAAATAGCATCACGCGTAACTATCTTGAGCAGAATATTGAGCGTAAATCTGAAGAAGATGCGAAAAGCCTGGTCTTCCTGCGTATGCAGTTGCCTAAGGTTCGCGCTTCTCTGGACAACGCTGAAGATAAACTGAGCCATTATCGTCAGCAGAAAGACTCTGTCGATCTGACGATGGAGGCGAAATCTATTCTTGATAGCATCGTGGCGGTGGAAGGGCAGCTGAATGAACTGACCTTCAAAGAAGCCGACATTTCCAAACTGTACACCAAAGAGCACCCGGCTTACCGTTCCCTGCTTGAAAAGCGCAAGACGTTGGAAGAAGAGCGTGACCGCTTAAACAAGCGCGTAAACGCGATGCCTGAAACGCAGCAGGAAGTGGTGCGTCTGAGCCGTGATGTTGACTCCGGCAAAGAAGTGTATATGCAGCTGCTTAACCGTGAGCAAGAGCTGAATATTTCTAAGGCCAGCACCATCGGCAATGTGCGTATCGTTGACCGTGCGATGACCGGCGACAGCCCGGTACAGCCGCGTAAAGCGATCATTATGCTGTTGAGCCTGGTGCTGGGCGGCATGGTGTCTTGCGGTTATGTTCTGGCGCGCAGCTATCTGCATCGCGGTATCGAAAGCCCTGAGCAGTTGGAAGAGATGGGCATCAATGTCTATGCGAGCGTTCCGCTTTCCGAATGGCAGCGTAAACGCGATATGGAGTTGATTTCGAAAATCAAAGGCCGGAAACAGAACGCGGACGCCGATTCGCTGCTGGCCTTCGGCAATCCGGCTGACCTGGCGATTGAAGCCATTCGCAGCCTGCGCACCAGCTTGCACTTTGCGATGATGGAAGCCAAAAATAATGTGCTGATGATTTCTGGTGCCAGCCCTGGTATCGGTAAAACCTTTATCAGCGCCAACTTGGCGGCCGTTGTGGCGCAAACGGGTCAGCGCGTGCTGTTAATCGATAGCGATATGCGTAAAGGTTATGTGCACGAGCTGATTGGCGCCGATGGTAAACAAGGTCTGTCCAACGTGTTGTCGGGCAAACTGTCGATTAATGAAGCCGTGCAGCATACTCAATCTAACGTGTTCGACTTTATTTCGCGCGGTCAGATCCCGCCGAATCCTTCCGAGTTGCTGATGCACCGCCGTTTCGAAGAGGTGTTGAAATGGGCATCTGAGAACTACGATCTGGTGCTGGTGGATACGCCGCCTATTCTGGCGGTGACCGATGCGGCGATTATCGGTAAGCATGCAGGTACTTCACTGCTGGTGGCCCGCTTTGAGCTGAACAGTCCGAAAGAAGTCGAAGTCAGTATCCGTCGCTTCGAACAGAATGGCATTGAGATTAAAGGCGTCATTCTGAACGCCGTGGTGCGCAAACTGTCGAATTATTATAGCTACGGTTACGATAACTATAGCTATAACTACGACTCTGAAAAATAAATCTCTCCTATATAAAGCTGGCTATAATTCTATAGCCAGCTGTTACTTCAAAGAAATCTAATTAACTATCCAAGATTTGTTGTCTCTCTGGTATAGAGAGCATTGCATGTCATATATTGCAATATAATAAAGATCGGGTGATCACGATGAAATATCTAATTGCCATTCCCACATATAATGGGGGGAAGGTGTGGCAGGAATCCGCTGATGGAATATCGGAATTCAATCTGAACAAGGCCGTGGTTTATGTGGTAGATTCGGGCAGCAAGGATGATACGCTGGCTATTGCAAAACAACATGATTTTGAAACGCTGTCTATTGATTCTAAAGACTTCAATCATGGCGGAACCAGAAATCAGGCGGTTGAAAATAATATTGATCGTGCCGATGTTATAATTTTTCTCACGCAAGATGCGATCCCGCAACAGGGTTTCCTGGATGAGATTACGCAGGTATTCAACGATCCTACCGTTGCCTGTGCTTATGGACGACAACTCCCTCATAAAGATGCGAATCCTTTGGCTACGCACGCCAGGATGTTTAACTATAGCGCGGAGAGCTATACCAGCGAGTTCAAAGATAAAGAAAAACTGGGCATAAAAACCGTTTTCACGTCTAATTCTTTCGCTGCATATCGTACTTCTGTATTTAAGGAGTTGGGTGGTTTTCCTTCTAACACCATTCTTTCAGAAGATATGTATTTTGCCGCTAAGGCGGTGATGGCTGGTTATAAAGTCAGCTATTGTGCCGGGGCTGAAGTTCGTCACTCGCATAATTACACGCCTATTGAAGAGTTTAAGCGATATTTTGATATTGGCGTTTTTCACCATGATGAGTCCTGGATTAGAGATAAATTTGGTGGAGCCGGCGGTGAAGGGATGCGCTTTATCAAATCAGAGTTATCTTTCTTATTAAAAAATCATCCGTTATGGATACCTCGAGCTTGTGTGCACAATTTTCTGAAGATCGTGGGCTATAAGCTGGGGATGAAGTATCCCAAGCTGCCGCGGAAATGGTTGCCAAAGTTAAGTATGCATAGCCGGTTTTGGAAATAATGAATCTAAACCAGCGTGGATTCATATCGGCTTGGTAGATTAATGGGGAAAGAGACACATAATGAATGAATCAAGTAGAAGCATGACTCACTCCAACGCTTCCATTATCTCAATGCTACAGCGGTTTTCCGATATATTCAGCATGCTGCTTGGTATGATGCTGGTTGGGTATATCAGTCATCAGCAAATTGGTCTTGTTCACGGCATTGTTGCTTTAATCTGTCTTGTGCTATTCCAAATGATCGGTGGAATGACCGATTTTTATCGTTCGTGGCGTGGCGTAAGTTTCCGTCTGGAGTTGCAGTTTTTATTAAGAAACTGGTTGCTTAGTGTAATTTTCACCGCAGGTATCATTGCCTTTATTAATGAGATTAATATCACCATCAAGTTTTATGCTTTATGGTCATTCTTCTCATTAGTGCTGTTTGTCTTTTTCCGTACCCTCATTCGCGTGATCCTGGGACATCTGCGCAAGGTCGGTTATAACAACCGAGAGGTTGTGATGATTGGCGATCTTGCTTCCGGCGTACATTTGGCCGAAAGCATTAAAAATGCGCCGTGGCTGGGACTGAATCTGGTTGGTTACTTCTCGACGACCGGCAAGGTGCAGGGGTACGATAAACTCGATATGAATCACTTGGGCGATATTGATGCTTTGATTGCCCAGGTGAACAAAAATAATATTGATAGGGTTTATATCGCTTTGCCGATGGAGCAGTCCAAAGAAATTAATTATATTCTTTCTGCTTTGGCTGACAGTACCTGCACCGTGATGCTAATACCGGATATCTTTACGTTCAATGTATTGCACTCACGCAGTGAAATGATCTACGGCGTACCGGTGATTTCTTTATATGACACGCCGATGAGTGGTGTAAATATGGTGTTGAAACGTATTGAAGACATCATCTTTTCAACCTGTATTCTGCTCTTTATCTCTCCGGTTTTACTGACGATTGCGTTAATCATTAAGATCACTTCGCCGGGACCCGTACTGTTTAAACAGTTACGTTACGGCATTGATGGGCGGGCAATTAAAGTTTGGAAGTTCCGCAGTATGAGCGTGATGGAGAATGGCGATAAGGTGATCCAGGCGAAGAAAGGGGATAGCCGGATTACGCCGTTTGGCGGCCTGTTACGCAGAACATCCCTGGATGAGTTGCCGCAGTTTTTCAATGTGATCAAAGGGGATATGTCTATTGTTGGCCCACGGCCTCACGCCGTAGCACACAATGAACAATACCGTAAATTGATCAAGGGATATATGCTGCGCCATAAAATGAAACCGGGAATTACCGGCTGGGCCCAAATAAACGGCTGGCGTGGAGAAACGGATGTGTTGGAGAAAATGGAAAAAAGGGTTGAATATGACCTCTACTATATCCAGAACTGGAGTTTGTGGATGGATTTGAAAATTATTTTCCTGACCGTTTTCAAAGGTTTTATCAATAAGTCGGCTTATTAGTTGATAGTTCAAGATTGAGGATATTATGAAAATTATCGTTACCGGTGGTGCTGGGTTTATTGGGTCCGCTGTGGCCCGCCATATTATTAACGATACCGCGGATGAAATCTTGGTGCTGGATAGCCTGACCTATGCCGGCAATCTGGAATCGCTGAAAACGGTTGCTGACGACGCCCGTTTTAAGTTCGAGCACGTTGATATTTGTAACCGTGCAGAATTGGATCGCGTTTTTAGCGAGTTCAAACCTGATGCGGTGATGCACCTGGCGGCCGAGAGTCACGTGGATCGTTCTATTGATGGCCCGGCAGCGTTTATTGAAACCAACGTTGTTGGCACCTACACGCTGCTGGAAGCTACACGTCAGTATTGGAATACGCTGGAGGATGCTGCGAAGCAGGCTTTCCGCTTCCACCACATCTCTACCGATGAAGTTTACGGCGACCTGCACGGTACCGATGACTTGTTCACTGAAAGCACGCCGTATGCGCCAAGCAGCCCATATTCTGCGTCAAAAGCCTCGAGCGACCATCTGGTGCGTGCGTGGCTGCGTACCTACGGGCTGCCGACTATCGTGACCAACTGTTCAAATAACTATGGTCCTTATCACTTCCCGGAAAAGCTGATCCCGCTGATTATTCTGAACGCGCTGGACGGCAAGCCGCTGCCGGTTTATGGCAACGGCGCGCAGGTTCGCGACTGGTTGTATGTGGAAGATCACGCACGTGCGCTGTACAAGGTGGTGACCGAAGGTGAAGTCGGCGAAACCTACAACATCGGCGGCCATAACGAACGTAAAAATATCGAGGTTGTACAAACTATCTGCCGTCTGCTGGACGAGCTGGTGCCGAATAAACCGGCGAGCGTCAACCTGTATGAAGATCTGATCACCTACGTTGCCGACCGCCCTGGCCACGATATGCGCTATGCGATCGATGCGTCCAAAATTGACCGCGAATTGGGCTGGAAACCGCAGGAAACCTTCGAAAGCGGCATCAGAAAAACCGTGGAGTGGTATCTGGCGAATGAAGCCTGGTGGAGCCGCGTTAAAGATGGTTCTTATGCCGGTGAGCGTCTGGGCCTGACCCGTTAAATTTTCAAGTAAGGAGTTTCAACATGAAAGGTATTGTCTTAGCGGGTGGCTCCGGCACGCGTTTATATCCCATCACTCGCGGTGTCTCAAAACAGCTGCTGCCTATCTATGATAAGCCGATGGTGTATTACCCGATCTCGGTGCTGATGCTGGCCGGGATCCGCGATATTCTGATTATTTCTACGCCGGAAGATATGCCATCCTTCCAGCGTCTGCTGGGCGACGGCAGCCGCTTCGGCATCAATCTGAGCTATGAAATCCAACCAAGCCCGGACGGCCTGGCGCAGGCATTCCTGATTGGCGAAGAGTTTATCAACGGCGATCGTTGCGCGCTGGTTCTGGGCGACAACATCTACTTTGGTCAGAGCTTCGGCGCCAAGCTGGAAAACGTGGTGGCGCGTAATGAAGGCGCGACCGTATTCGGCTATCAGGTTATGGATCCGGAACGCTTTGGCGTGGTTGAGTTTGACGACCAGTTCCGCGCGCTGTCGCTGGAAGAAAAACCGGCGGTGCCAAAATCCAACTGGGCGGTGACCGGCCTCTATTTCTATGACGAAAACGTTGTTGAAATGGCGAAGCAGGTAAAACCGTCTTCACGCGGCGAACTGGAAATCACCACGCTGAACCAGATGTACCTGGATCAGGGCAAGCTGAACGTTGAGCTGCTGGGCCGTGGTTTTGCCTGGCTGGATACCGGCACCCATGACAGTCTGATCGAGGCGTCACAGTTTATCCACACCATTGAAAAGCGTCAGGGCTTCAAAGTGGCGTGCCTGGAAGAGATCGCTTTCCGCAAGGGCTGGTTGTCACGCGAGCAGGTTGCCGATGAGGCCAAGCTCCTGAGTAAAACGCTGTATGGGCAATACCTCGCACATATTATCCGGGAGAAGTAACATGCAAGTAACTGATAGCAAAATTGACGGCGTCAAAATTATTCAACCGAAGGTATTTGGCGACGCGCGCGGTTTTTTCTTGGAAACTTTCGAGAAAAAACGCTACCAGGAAATGCTGAACATCGATCTCGATTTTGTGCAGGATAACCATTCACGCTCTGCCAAGGGTGTACTGCGCGGTTTGCATTTCCAAAAGGTGAACCCGCAGGGCAAGCTGGTGCGCGTGGTGCGGGGAGAGGTCTTTGATGTCGCCGTCGATATTCGTCCTGACTCGCCGACGTTCGGCCAGTGGGAAGGGGTGATCCTGTCGGAAGAGAATAAAACCCAGTTCTGGGTGCCGCCGGGCTTGGCACATGGTTTTGTGGTGCTGTCTGACATTGCCGATTTTGAGTACAAGTGCACCGATTACTACAATCCTAGCCATGAAGGCTGCCTGCTGTGGAACGACCCAGAGGTAGGTATTGAGTGGCCAATTGATAACCCGCTGCTGTCTGAAAAAGACAAAGTGGGCAAGTTGCTCAAGGAGCTGGCGAAATGAAAGTATTGCTGACGGGTGCGAAAGGGCAACTGGGCAACTGTTTCCAGGACCGTCTTCCTGCGGGATGGCAGGTTTGGGCAACAGATGCCGATGTGCTTGATATCACCGATTTGGAGAAGGTCAAAGCGGCAGTTGCGGAGTTTCAGCCTGATGCCATCGTTAATGCGGCAGCCTATACTGCGGTAGATAAAGCGGAGCAAGATCGTGAGCTGGCGGCGTTGATTAATGTTGTCGGACCGAAAAATCTGGCGTTGGCAGCGAAAGAAGCGGGAGCGCGGTTGGTGCATGTGTCAACCGACTACGTCTTTGACGGTAAGGCCAGTGTCGCCTATAGCGAAACCGATGCAACCAATCCGCTGGGCGTTTATGGGCAAACCAAGCTGGACGGTGAAATTGCCGTTGCAGAGGTTTTACCCGCGTCATTGATTGTCCGCACCGCTTGGGTATTCAGCGAATACGGCAATAACTTCGTTAAAACCATGCTGCGTCTGGCGAAAGATCGCGATAGCTTGGGGATTGTCGCCGATCAGCGCGGTTGCCCAACCTATGCCGGTGATATCGCGCAGGCGATTATCGACCTGTTGCAGCAAAATGCCGAAGGCGGCGTTTATCACTTCTGCGGCGATAAAGAAGTGAGCTGGAGTGACTTCGCCAAGTCGATCTTTACGCATGCGCATCAGCTGCAGCTGCTCAGCAAGGTGCCACAGGTGACCGAGATTACCACGGCTGACTACCCGACACCGGCGGAAAGGCCGCAATATTCAACCTTGTCCTGCCGTAAAATAAATGCTGCAGGCATCGCATCATCCGCGTGGGAAGAAGGGTTGCATAAGGTATTGATTGATATTAAAAACAATCAGTAGTCTGGGTAAAATATTTTTATAAACATGACCGAACCCTGGCCGGACTGATGGCCAGGGGATGTTGGGCTGCGCATGTTGGCTTTGTTTATGCGCTGCTCAATATCGTCTGTTTTTATAAACAGGCCATGTCCGAATGAATTAGGAATATTTAGAGGTACTATGACTGCTGAATCAGGTGTTATTGACCAGAATGCGTTGCCTAAGGTCAGTATTTATATCTCAACCTGCAATCGTGTTGACCGGTTGAAACGAGCGGTTCAATCCGTCTTGAATCAGGACTATCCTAATATCGAAGTGCTGGTCTGTGATGACGCCTCTGTTGATGGCACCGCAGACTATATGGCGGAATTGTGCGCGAAAGACGAACGCGTTCACTATTTGCGTAATGAAAAGAATATGGGTGCCTGCGCCACCAGGAATCTTGGCATTTTTACCGCGACCGGTAAATTTATTGCCGGCCTGGATGACGACGATGAGTTTACTCCGGATCGTATCTCATTTCTGGTGAAAAACTGGGATGATCGATATTCGTTCCTGTGCTGTAACTTTAAAGAGGTGTATTCAGACGGCTCGCACAATATTTATTACAAACAGGATGAGCCTCTGGTTGCGGATTACCGTGCGTTGCTTTTCGATAATATCGCGTCAAACCAAATCTTCACATTAACCAAGAATTTGCAGGATATCGGCGGTTTTGATACGCGGGTACGTCGCTTGCAGGATTGGGATACCTGGTTGAGACTGGCGTTCTCCCACGGTCCGTTCAAGCGTTTCCCTGAGTACAAATACTTGATGCACCATGACCATGCCAAAAATGAGCAGCGGGTATCCAAGAGCTATCCATTGAGCAGCGCACTGAACGATTTGCTGCAGCGCAATCAGAATATCTATGTCGGTGATGATGCCAAGTTTATGAAATTTATTGTGGCGTCCAGTGACAAAAGCGCATCACTTTCTGAAAGCCTCTACTGGACGGTGAAGAAAACAGCGCCAAAATATATTGTAAAATATCTTCTTAATAAGATGAATTTGAATCTTGGATTGATTAAATCATAATCCTGAGCATGAGATGTTTGTCTCTGAGTAAAAAATTTGAACATGGATTTGGTCTGTGCGGCGAACAGTGAATGCCGCGCGGCGCTATCTCATGATTTCATCCTTGCTCTGATAAATATAATCTAAGTTTTAAGGTGTAAAAATGTCGCAGAAATGTTTGGTGGTGATCGTCACCTACAACAGCCAAAAACATATTCAGTGGGTGCTGGACGGGTTAGAGTCATCACAAAATGACATCGTAGTTAGAATTATTGATTCAGGCTCAACCAACAGTGATTATCTGGATGCAATACAGAGTAAGCACCGGCTGGATGTGGTAAAAACCAACAATGTGGGGTTTGTGGCCGGAAACAATCAGGCCATGTTTGATGCTGCGTCTTATGACTGGGTACTGCTGCTTAATCCCGATGCCCATATTGAAGGGGAAAACCTGGATCGTCTTTTATCCTTTGCTGCGACGAAAGAGCAGGAAAAAGTGGGATTATTTTCCGTACCGTTGATCCGCTTTAATATCGATGAGAAAAAGCCGCTGCCAATTTTTGACTCCGTAGGCATTGCCTGTAGTCCGGTTGGACGTTGGTATGACATCGACGCCAATCAGCCGGTGTCGGCATTGGATAAGCAACCTACGGCGGTTGATGCGGTATGCGGCGCATTTATGCTGCTGCGCGTGCCGGCACTGTTGCAGTGTCGTGATAAGCAGGACAAGGTCGGCTTTGAAAGTTCCTACTATATGTATAAAGAGGATATTGAACTGTCTCTGCGTTTGAAACGGCAGGGATGGGGCGTGTCCGTTTACAACGATGTAACGGCTTATCACTGTCGTGGATGGAACGGCGAGCGTAAGGATGTGCCTTACTGGGCGCGTTGGCATTCGGCCATTAATGATGTTGACGTCGCCTGGCGCTATAAATGGCGGGCATTGCCGTATGCATTGACTAAACTTGCCTGGGTTAAATTTGTTGAGAAAAAATAAATAAATCCATTGATATCATGTTTGATAACCTTGGCAGCTTATGCTTAGCGCTGTAGCTGTGATATGACCATACATATCCATGACAAGGCTATTTTGTTTATGCCAAGATTATTTATTGAAATAATCGCAAGGAAATCGCTCTTGAATTTACGTTCAGCGTAAATTCAAGATGGGAATATTACAGGTCATAAAATCACTATGAGTCTACGCGAGAAAACGGTCCGAGGGGCTAAGTGGTCCGCCATTTCAACGGTAATTATTATCGGTCTGAGCTTTTTGCAGATGACGTTGCTGTCGCGGATGATTGACCGCAGCGAATTTGGTTTATTAACCATCGCGATGGTTGTTATTGCTTTGGCTGATACCATTTCCGATTTCGGGATCTCTAACTCAATTGTCCAGAAAAAGGACATTACCAATACCCAGCTTACCACGCTGTATTGGTTGAATGTGGGCATCGGTTTTACGGTAAGCGCGGCGACGTTTGTCTTGAGCGGCGTGATTGCCAATGCGCTCCATGCGCCAGGCCTGGAGCCGCTGGTGCAACTCATCTCTATCGCCTTTTTGCTGATTCCCCATGGGCAGCAGTTCCGCGCCCTGATGCAAAAAGAGCTTAACTTTGCCAGTATTGGTAAGATCGAGTCGTTCTCTTATCTGTTGGGGTTCGTGGCAACGCTGGTGCTTGCTACCTTCTATCCGTTCGCCATCGTGGCGATATACGGCTATTTGATTAATGCCTCTGTCAGAACCCTGTTGTTTGCCTATGCCGGGAGAAAAATTTATCGTCCCAGCATGCGCTTTGCATTTTCTGAGATTAAATCCAACGTTAAATTCGGCGCTTATTTAACTGCAGACAGCCTGGTGAACTTTGTTAATACCAACGTGTCGACGGCTATTCTGGCGCGGAGTCTGGGGACGATTGTTACCGGTGGTTATAATCTGGCCTATAACGTCGCCGTGATGCCGCCAACCAAGCTGAACCCGATTATCACGCGAGTATTGTTCCCGGCTTTCGCCAAAATTCAGGATGATAGCGCTAAACTCAAGGACTCATTCTATAAACTGCTTTCCCTTGTCGGGATTATTAATTTCCCAGCACTGCTGGGGTTGATGGTGGTTTCACATAATTTTGTACTGTTTGTCTTCGGCGAACGTTGGGAGTTTATTACGCCGATATTGCAAGTTTTGTGCATCGTCGGCCTGCTGCGCTCCATTGGCAACCCGATTGGTTCGTTGCTGATGGCGAAAGCGCGCGTTGATATCAGCTTTAAGTTTAACGTATTTAAAACGTTACTCTTTATTCCTAGTATGATGCTTGGTGTTAAGCTCGGCGGGGCGATTGGCGTCGCCTTGGCATTCCTGGCCGTACAAGCCATCAATACCTACCTGAGTTATTTTATCCTGATAAAACCAGTGCTTGGAGAAAGTTATCGCCAATATATTAATAGTTTATGGTTGCCGTTTAAATTAACCATACCAACGGTGGTGGTAAGTTGGTGTATTGGCTACTTTATGCCTGAGACAGTATCAACGGCTGTAACGTTATTTTCGCAAATACTGTTTGGTCTTTTTGCTTTTGCTATGGTCATTTATTTCAGTAAAGCACCGCTAATTAATGAGGTGAAGTTACAACTGATCAAAAGCGAAAAATTACGTAAAATATTTAGAGTGGAATGCTAAAGATGGAAAGAATGCAAGTTTTGAAAGACAATTTGTCTGTTATTGAGAAGGTGGTTCCTCGCGGTAGCGAAATTATTTATCTAGACTATCCATTGCATTTGAACGTTGGTGACTTATTAATCCTTAAAGGCGCAGAACAGTTCTTCAAGGAAAATGACTATAAGGTCATCACGCGCCATTCTGACCATACCAGTATGAATTTTGTCGAGAAAACCGACTCAATTCCTGAGCATGTGGTGATTGTACTGCACGGCGGCGGCAACTTTGGCGATCTTTATCCGGCTCATCAGCGGTTGCGTGAAGCCGTGGTGAAAAAGTACAGAAACAATCAGGTAGTGATCTTACCGCAAACCGTCCACTTTAAAGACAAAGCTAACCTGCTTAAATCCGGCGCAATCTTTAAACAGCATCCAAATCTGACCATCTTCTGTCGCGATACCAACAGTGAAGCGATTCTGAAAGAGCATTTTTGCGACAACGTCTTCCTTTGCCCTGATATGGCGCAATCGCTGTGGAACGTTTTCCCGCAGCAGAAAAGCGGTGATATCAAGCAAAAGGCGATGTGGATGATTCGCCGCGATATCGAAAAGACGGATTTGTCCGCACTGGGTGCAGAAGCCGATCCTAACAACTTTGTCGACTGGCACGATATCTGCACCGATGCCGATCGCCGTTTTATGAAGTTTATGCACCTGTTTGAAAAGCTGAACCGTAAGATCCCGGGCAATTTATTCCCGACCAACACCATGTGGTATCAATATACCGATAAGTTGGTGGATCGCGTCAACCAACGCTTTATGTCGCACGACTCGGTGATTACCTCACGTATGCACGGCCATATCTTGTGTTGCCTGCTGAAGATGAATACTCAGCTGATTGATAACTCCTACGGCAAGAACTCGGGGTACTATGAATCCTGGACCAAAGGCGTGCCTGGCTGTGAGTTGGTTAAATTATGACGATAACGAACGATCTGGTTAAAATCTCCGTCGTTATACCGGTATATAACGTCAAAAAATACGTGCAGGAAGCGGTGGATTCCATTCTGGCGCAGACCATCACGCCGTATGAAGTGATCATTATCGATGACGGCTCTACCGATGGCTCGGGAGAGTTGCTGGATGAACTGTACGGTCACCTTGATAACGTCAAAATTGTTCATACCACCAACCATGGACTGGGCGAGGCGCGTAATGAAGGCAGCCGCCACGTCACCGGAGAGTTCACCTATTACTTTGATTCGGATGATGTTGCGGTGCCAACGCTGTTGGAAACCTTTTTAAATACCTATCGCAGCCATCCCGACCTGGACATCTTCTGTTTCTCGGCCGACTCATTTTTTGACACCACGCCGACGGTGCAGCAGCCGCTACCGTTTTATAACCGGAAAATGGACAGAATATTCCCCGATGCGATTTCGGCGTTCAATACCCTGTCCGGCTATGGATCTTTTTATCCTAACGCCTGGATGTATGTTTTCCGCTCTAACCTGATTACGGAGAATAACATTTGGTTTAAACCGATCATCCATGAAGATGAAGAGTTTACGCCACGCTTATTCTTTAAGGCCGGAAAAATTGCCGTTTCCCGCGCTATCTTGTTCAAACGCAGAGTCCGTGCCGGTTCAATCATGCAAACCAACCGCGGTGAGCGTAACGTCGTTGGGTATATTGCAGGGATTAAAGCGTTGGAACAACTGAGGGACAATGCCGGCGATGCCAAAAACCGTAAACATCTCGGCGATCGGATTTCCATCAACATTATCTCAATTCTTAACATTGTCAAAAATGACAAGGTGACATTGAGCGCCGATGTTGCAAAACAGTTTCATGAGTTGAAAAGACGGAACAAATCGCTGGCTGTGACGTTGGCGGATACCTGCCCGCGCCTCTACAGGCTGACAGCGTTCGTCAAGCGCCGAATAAATAGAATTATCTATGCTTAAATGCTGAACGGAGTGGCCTCGATGACGGTTTCGCTATCGGGGCCATTTAAGATATGGACATTTTCAACGTGATGGACCTTTGGGGGAGTGCTTTGATTACGGTAAACAAATTTTCGGAGAGGTGATATGAGATTGTACCCCACTGCAGGTAGGAACGTGCTGAGCTTGTCCTGTCTATTTATAGCACTGAACTCGGCGTCTGCCTTTGCTGCGTCGGATACGGCGATGTATTACACGGAAATGAAAAAAACCCGTGAAGACTTGAGCGATAGCTCATCGAAGTATGTGTACGACAAGTTGATGAAGCGTAAGCTTTCCCAGGCTTCTGCGGATGATGGTGTTGATTTCGGTCTGCACGGGATGGAGATTCCGGCGGTAAAATCGACCGGCGATCGGGCAAAAATTGAAAAGGCATATGAACTGTTGTCACGCGTCGGTGTGAACAGCTTACGCAGTGCCGAAACAGCCTGGCATCGGGTGGCGGATAAAAACGGTAACCCCACCAATTTTACCGAGGTGGATTTCCAGCTCAAAATGGCGAAAAAGTATGGTATGAGCCATTTATTCCTGTTTGGCTACCCGCCGGCCCAGTTCACGGTCGCGCATAATAAATTATCCGGCGTGGATCCAAAATATTATGGGAAATACAGAAATTATCTCGATGTGACGTTAAAACATCTGGCTGGTTATAACGTTAAATATGCCGAGTTGGGTAATGAAGTTGATGCACCAAGCATATGGTGGATGAAGTCGACGCCGGGCATGTATGTCAAAGAGATGAAAATGCTCAAGGAGCAGATACAGAAGTCCGGACAAAATATTAAAACGGTGGCTTTTGCAGCGACCTATGCGCGCTCGCCAATAAAAGGCGGTTTGAGTGGCGGCCGGCGTTTTATCAATGAAAGCTTTAAGCTAGGTATTGATAAATACGCAGATGCGTATTCTATGCACCATTTTGTGTTTGGTGCAGATGATTTGCCGGGGTATATGCGTTCCGTTATGGCGAAATATGGCGTGAAAGGCAAGCCATTATTAGATACAGAACAGCTTGATACCAACTCCTCCGGACGTTATCAGTCCAATCCTTATGATTTGATCAAACTATTCGCTCGCGGTTTCTATGTTTATGATATGAAGCGCGTCGATTACTTCTTGGCTAAAGATCGCTATATCAACAATAAACTGTATTATTTTGGTTTGTTTGATGACGACTGGCAGCCGAAAATCCGTCTGTTGGCCTACGCAATGGCGGTGGACGCGATGAAAGGCAAACATCTGCTGTATATGGCTAATCCGGCACCCGATGTTGAAGCTTACGTGCTGCAATCGAACCGTAACGATACTGACAAAAAATACACCATCTTGATGTGGAAGAATCCACCCAAGCATGCGAAGGTTCAACCGGTCACCGTTGCCGGTATTAAAGGCGATGTGACGATTGAACACTGGAACCTTGACACGGAGAAGAAAGGGGACATTTCGAAAGGCATCAGCCTGGATGATAAACCGATAGCTATTTATACCAATGAAAAGCCTGATTGGAAAACGGTGAAGGGGCAATATTTCTCTTCAAATCTACCGCAGATGGCAGCGAGTTATGCACCGATGCCTAACGACAAATAAGCCATATGGTTTTATTTTCTTTCATGGTTTACAAAAATAGTTTTTTTTACTGTTAGTCCTTGATAGGCAGAGTTTTTACTCTGCCTATTTTTTATTCTTTTTTCGATTAAAACAGTTAGGAATTGTTTTTTTATTCGCCAGTTTTACCTTTGAGACTAATCATTAAGTTGTAAATCTTTATTTTTTAAATTTTTCCTTCCTGAAACCTTGCCATATCCCGATCCCTCTACCATAGTTAATCTCAGTTCTTGCACACTGCGTAGCCTGGTTATTTTATAACCGGGTAACGCAGTGCCGTCAGTTAAACTACCAACCATAACCGTAGTTTGTAAGAGGGATTAGTGTGACCCCAACGTTACCCTATAATGAGATAGCTGCTGTAATACGTGCGCGTAGCAAGGTGTTCTGGACTCTTGGCATATTCACTGCATTAATCAACTTACTGATGTTGGTGCCTTCGATCTATATGCTGCAAGTCTATGATCGCGCATTGCCTTCCCGTAACGAAATTACGTTGCTGATGCTGACGCTGATTATGTTATCCATGTTTGGCGTAATGGCATTACTGGAGTACGTGCGCAGCATGGTGGTCATACGTATTGGCAGCCAGTTGGATATGCAGCTGAATACGCGAATTTATACCGCAGCGTTCGAGTCTAATCTGAAAAATGGCTCCTCGGACGCCGGGCAAATGTTGAATGATTTGACCACCGTACGCCAATTTCTCACTGGCAGCGCGCTCTTCGCCTTCTTTGATGCTCCCTGGTTCCCCATTTATCTCCTCGTTATTTTCCTCTTTAATCCGTGGTTGGGTTTGTTTGCGCTGGTTGGCTCGCTGCTGCTGATTGCGTTGGCCGTCATGAACGAAGTGTTGTCCCGCAAGCCGTTGGGGGAAGCCAGCAAACTGTCGATCATGTCCGGCAATCTGGCAAGCACCAACTTGCGTAACGCCGAGGTGATTGAGGCGCTCGGGATGTTACCGAACCTGAAGCGTCGTTGGTTCGGCCTGCATCAGCGTTTTCTGAATAATCAGCGTATTGCCAGCGAGCGTTCGGCACGGGTCACCTCGATCACCAAGTTTGTTCGTCTCTCCTTGCAGTCTCTGGTACTGGGGCTGGGCGGCTGGCTGGCGATTGACGGGCATATTACTCCCGGCATGATGATTGCCGGCTCTATTCTGATGGGGCGGACGCTGGCGCCGATTGAGCAGGTGATTAACGTCTGGAAAAGTTACAGCTCGGCCAAGCTTTCCTATAACCGGTTGGTGCAGCTGTTGGACGCCCACCCGCAACGCGGTGAAGGAATGTCATTACCACGTCCGGTTGGTGAACTGTCCGTAGAAAACGTCACCGCGGCCCCGCCGGGCTCGCAGGTGCCTGCGGTGTTGCATAACGTGAGTTTTGCGCTGCAGGCAGGGGATGTGTTGGGCATCATCGGGCCGAGCGCTTCCGGAAAATCGACGCTGGCGCGTCTGTTGGTCGGTATCTGGCCCGTTTCTTCCGGCATTGTGCGGCTGGACGGTGCTGATATATATCAGTGGAACAAAGATGAATTGGGGCCGCATATTGGCTACCTGCCACAGGATATCGAGCTGTTTGCCGGCACTATCGCGGAAAATATTGCCCGTTTTAATGAGGTGGATGCAGAGAAAGTCCTGGAAGCTGCCAAGCTGGCCGGCGTGCATGACATGATTCTGCGTTTCCCTAAAGGATACGACTCTATTATCGGCAATGGCGGCGCCGGGCTGTCCGGCGGCCAGAAGCAAAGGATCGGCCTGGCGCGGGCGCTGTATGGCGAGCCTTCATTAGTGGTGCTTGATGAGCCGAACTCCAACCTGGATGATGTCGGGGAACGCGCGCTTAACCACGCCATTCAGACACTTCATCAACGGAAAACCACCGTGGTGTTAATTACCCACCGTACCAATTTGCTCTCAATGACCAATAAACTGCTGTTGCTGACCAATGGTCAGGTTAATGCCTTTGGCGGTACTCAGCAGGTGATTCAGGCGCTTTCACAGGCGCAAAAATCGCCGGTGCAGCCGAATGCCCAGGCGGTCAACGGCGAACTTGAGCAAGAAAATACGGCAAAAACACAGACTCATTAAAATTGGTGTACATCCCGGCAGCGGCCGGATGTGTTTGAAGGAGTGGTAATGTCTACGCAAATTAGTGATGCAGGGAGAGCGAGTAACGGCCTGCTTCCCCTGGATGAACGGCGCTACACCCGTATGGGGTGGCTGGTCATTCTGGTTGGGGTGGTGGGTTTTTTAGCCTGGGCAGCGTTGGCGCCGCTGGATAAAGGGGTGGCGTCTTCCGGTTCGGTGATTGTGTCCGGCAACCGTAAAACGGTACAGGCGCCGGCCAGCGGCATCATCAAAAATATTCTGGTGAGCGAAGGCGAGAAGGTCAAGGCCGGCCAGGTGCTGGTGAAACTCAGCCAGACGCAGGTACAGGCGCAGGTGGATTCCTTGCGCGATCAATATTACACCACCCTGGCGTCGGTAGGGCGACTGCTGGCCGAACGGGATGGCCATGAGAACGTCACCTTCTCCCCGATACTGAAGGCGGTGCAAAAAGAGCCGCGAGTGGCGGAGATTCTGGCATTGCAGCAGCAGCTGTTTACCTCCCGTCGTCAGGGCTTGAAAAGCGAAATTGATGGTTATAAGCAGTCTATGGACGGCATCCGCTTCCAACTGAAAGGCTCGAAGGATTCTCTGGCCAATAAAAGAATTCAGCTGTCCACTCTGCGCGAACAGATGAACAGCATGAAGTCGCTGGCGGCCGACGGCTATTTGCCGCGCAACCGCTATCTGGAAATTCAACGCCAGTTTGCTGAAGTGAACGGCGGTATTGATGAAACGCTGGGGCGCATCGGCCAGTTGGAAAAACAGCTGCTGGAGTCGCAACAAAAGATTGACCAGCGTCTGGCTGACTATCAGCGGGAAGTCAGGACACAGCTGGCGCAGTCACAGATGGATACCAGCGAATACCGCAACAAACTGCAAATGGCGAACTTCGATCTGGGCAACACAGAGATCACCGCCCCGGTCACGGGCACGGTTGTGGGGCTGAATATCTTTACTCAGGGCGGCGTCGTGGCAGCGGGCGATCATCTGCTGGACGTGGTGCCAAGTCAGGCGACGCTGGTTGTTGATGCCCGACTGAAAGTGGATCTGATCGATAAAGTCTATAACGGCCTGCCGGTTGACCTGATGTTCACGGCATTTAATCAAAATAAAACGCCGAAAATCCCCGGCACGGTGACGCTGATTTCCGCAGACCGTCTGGTGGATAAAGCCAATGGCGAACCTTACTACCAGATGCGGGCAACGGTGACGCCGGAAGGCATGAAGCTGCTGAACACCGAAGAGATCAGGCCAGGCATGCCGGTAGAAGTGTTTGTGAAAACGGGTTCTCGCTCTCTGTTGAGCTATCTGTTCAAACCGATTTTGGATCGCGCTCATACTTCATTGACTGAGGAATAATTTTGATTCGATTTCCATGGAAGGTGACCGGCCTGGCGGCCGGTCCCTTATTACTGGCGATGTCTGCGCCGGCCCATGCATTGGGAATACTGGACGCCTATGCGTTAGCACTTGAGAAAGATCCGACCTATCAGGCGGCGTTGAAGGAGAAGCAGGCCGGAGATGAGAATGAAAAGATCGGTCGGGCAGGGCTGCTGCCTCAGGTTTCACTGAGTTATCAAAATGCACCGCGTAACTGGCAGACGCAAAAGTATCAGCAGTCGGATATTTTGGGTCGGGTTTCTGATGTCACCAAGCGGCAGCAGTACCGCAGTTATGCTGGCTCGGTCACCCTGACGCAGGCATTATTCGACTATGAAGCCTATGCACGTTATAAGGCGGGCATTGCGCAGACCTTGGTGTCGGATGAACGCTATCGCGGCAAGCTGTTCGATTTAGCGGTCAGGGTCATCACGGCGTACGTGGAAGTGGCGTACGCCAAGGATCAGATTGCGTTGGCGGTGGCGCAGAAAACCGCCTATCAAGAACAGCTGGCGCTCAACGATCGCCTGCTTGCCGCCGGCGAGGGCACGGTAACCGACCTGTCTGAAACCCAGGCGCGTTACAGCCTGGCGGTGGCGCAGGAGATCGAAGCGCGCGATGCGCTGGACTCCGCCCAGCGGGATTTAGAAGTGATCATCGGCGTACCGCTGGAGCAACTGGACGGGCTGCAGATTCTCAAGCCCGGTAAGTTCAATGTGGTTCCCCTGAGCCCGTCAAAGTTTGAAGACTGGCAGAAGCTGGCGCTGAAAAATAATCCTGAGCTGGCGGCATCGCGTCATGGGGTCGATGCGGCCAAGTATGACGTAGAGCGCAACCGCGCCGGCTTTATGCCGCAGGTGCAGCTGTACGCATCGCACTCGGAAAATGACTCCAGCAGCGATAACACCATTAACCAAAAATACCGTACTGACAGTATCGGCCTGCGTGTCAGCATGTCGCTCTACTCCGGCGGCGGGGTAGCGGCATCGACGCGTCAGGCGGCAGCGCGCTATGGCCAGGCGATGTATGAGATGGATGCGCAGGTGGGCACGACGCTTAACGATTTGCGTAAGCAATTCAATCAGTGTATCAGCAGCCGAGCGAAGCTGGCAGCCTATGAACTGGCGGTGAAATCGGCCACCACCCAGGTTGAAGCCACGCGTAAAAGCGTACTGGCCGGGCAGCGCGTCAACGTTGACGTCCTGAACGCCGAACAACAGCTGTACTCCGCCCAGCGTGATCTCGCGTCAGCAAAATATACCTACATCAAGTCCTGGATTTCGCTGTTGAGTGATTCCGGGACCTTTGATGAGAAAGATATCAAGCGCATTGCGCAATACTTTACCTACCAATCCTAACCGCTCTCCGAATGGCCGGGTGAACGTTGCCCCGGCCATTCGGTCTTATCTGAAAACTTTCCCGAGTAACCGCATAAAAGGTTATAGTAATGGCCGATTTCAAACGTGGTTTGATGTGAAAAGTGCTTATCGGGTGTAAAGTAACAGCCGTACACTTATAGTTTTGGCGCTGTTAAGAAGCGCATATTAAGGAGCGATTATGGCGATTTTGGTTACCGGCGGTGCAGGTTATATCGGTTCGCACACGGTTTTGGCACTGCTTGAGCGCGGGGAAGAGGTTGTTGTTCTGGACAATCTGTCCAATTCTTCAGAAGAATCCTTACATCGTGTCGAACAACTGACCGGCAAGACCGCCGTGTTCTATCAAGGCGATATTCTTGATGAGCAGTGCCTCAAGCGTATCTTCGATGCCCATCAAATCACCTCCGTTATCCATTTCGCCGGTCTGAAGGCCGTCGGTGAGTCGACGCGTAAACCGTTGGAATATTATCAAAACAACGTGGCCGGAACCCTGGTACTGCTGCAGGCGATGCGTGACGCCGGCGTACACCAGTTTATTTTCAGCTCTTCGGCGACGGTGTACGGCACACCCGAACACACCCCTCTGGTCGAAACCTCTCGGGTGGGCGGTACAACCAACCCATACGGCACGTCGAAACTGATGGTTGAACAGATCCTGCAAGATTTCGCCGCTGCGGAACCCCAGTTTGCGATCACGGCATTGCGCTATTTCAACCCAGTCGGCGCCCACGAGTCTGGCATGATTGGCGAAGATCCTAATGGGATCCCTAATAACCTTTTACCTTATATTGCTCAGGTTGCGATTGGTAAGTTGGAGAAACTGTCTGTTTTTGGTGATGACTACCCTACCGCAGACGGAACCGGCGTCCGTGATTATATCCATGTTATGGATCTGGCCGAAGGGCACCTCAAAGCTATTGACCATATTACTGAAGGGTTCACCGTATATAATTTAGGGACGGGAAAAGGCTATTCCGTGTTGGAAATGGTTGCCGCATTTGAAGATGCATCAGGACGAAAAGTGTCTTACCAGATTGTCCCTCGCCGCCCTGGCGATATTGCCGAGTGTTGGTCCGATCCTGCTCTGGCTGCTGAAAAGTTAGACTGGCGGGCGAAACGCAATCTTAATGAGATGATGCATGACGCCTGGAACTGGCAAAAAAATAATCCTCAGGGTTATAAAAAATAATCATGACTGAAAAAGCCAGCATTGCTGGCTTTTTTTAGGTCTTGCTGGTGCCTGCGCGACTTCATGCCTAGCGTAAATCCAGGATTTCCAGCAAACGCGAGTTGACCTTCTCGGCATCAAAATTGTCTTGTGCGATCTGGTAGCTGGCCTGGCCCATGTCAATAATCTTTTGTGGGTTTTCGATAAAGCTAATCATCTTCTCCACCAAAGCATCAGAGGACCAGCGCTCGACTAAAAAGCCGTTCACGCCTTGCACCACCGTTTCGCGACAGCCGGGTACATCGCTGCTGAGTACGGCGCGTCCCATTGCCATTGCTTCTTGCGTACTGCGTGGTAACCCTTCACGGTAAGAGGGCAGTACGAATACGCTGGCTTTGGCGATCCATGAGGGAACATCATTGACATGACCTGGATAATTAATCACGTCGTCTTTAATCAACTGGGCCAGGTGCTGTTCCGTGAGGCTGCCAGGGTTATGCGTGTCCACCGCACCTAACATATAGAACTGAACGTCAGGGTAACGCTGTTTTACTTTTTTCGCTGCGGATACATATTCATAAACGCCTTTTTCGACCAGCAGGCGGGCAATAAAGATAAAGGATACGGGGTCTACGGGCGGCGCAGAGAAAGGATAGTCAGCCAGATTTAATCCGATCCCGCCTAAAACATGTACCTTTTTAACTTTAACGCCAGACTTTTCCATCAAATCACGGCGGTCGTCCGGATTTAAAACGATCAATGCGTCAAGTTTAGGAAAGGCAAAGCGGTACAGCGCAATCTGGATTTTCTTAAGCAGTTTTACCTTCAGGCTAACGCCCTCCGGTTTCTCGGTAAACAGATAACCTAACCCTTCAAGCATCGCATAGCGTTTTTTGACGCCGGCCAGCGATGCCGCCAGCGTACCGAAGATGCAAGGCTTGGAAAAATAGGAAAAGACAAGGTCGGGATTGAGCTTTTTAAGGAGTTTGCTCAGCGCAATGGTGTCGATAATATCACGTATCGGGTTTAACCCGGTTCGGCTGAAACGATAATCTACCGGGGTTGCACCTAACGCTTTAACCTGAGCGCGCGTGGTTGCATCATAATTCAGGGCTAATGCATACACCGTATGCCCCTGCTGATGAAGAGACTTGATCATATCGGCGCGAAAGCCGACAACGCAGTTTGCTGTGGTGCCTATCAATACGATTTTCATTTAAAACCTTATCTATAACTCACTGAATTATTTATTATTTTTGTTTAATTCTGTGTAAATATTTTCCCATTGGGTCACTATCTGGTTGAGAGAGAAATTTTTTTGAATTTTTTCTCTCGCCTTGCAACCCATATCATAGCGGCTGGCAAGCGGCATTGCTTCAATCGCTGCTAAAGCATTGGCCAGCGCCTGGGGATCTTTAATAGGAACAAGGAGGCCCGCGGAGCCATCGTTACCCACGATCTCTCCCGGACCGCCGCTGTCAGTCACCACTACGGGCAGTTTCGACGCCATGGCTTCGGCAACGACCAGCCCGTAGCCCTCCCACTCGGAAGACAGGACAAAACCGTCGACGTGCCGGTACAACTCATCAACATCATGACGCACCCCCAAGAATTCTACGCGATCTTTCAAACCTAATTGGCTGACCTGGTCTTGCAACTGGGGCAGTAAAGGCCCTTGTCCTGCAATAAGTAACCGGCTGTCAGGCAAAAGGCCAAACGCCGCGAGCATGGTAGGGTAATCTTTCTGTTCCATCAATCTGCCAACGGCCAGCCAGCGGAACGGTTTTGCTGGCGGGGTGGGCGCATCATTGGCGTGAAACTTTTCCGTATCAATACCGTTAAAAATAGTCTGGGTATTGTGAATCGGAAAGACTTTTTCCTCCGTAAATCGGCGAGTCGCCGCTGCACTGATGGTGGTATTCAAATGGCTGAGCGGGTTAGTCAGCCGATAGGCCCAGTCGCGCAGTTTGCCGCCTTCCCGGGTGTTATGGGCGGTGCTGATAACATTAAGCCCGGGAATAAATAAACGGGCTAAACGCGCAATGATATTTGCATGAACCATATGACCGTGCAGGATGTCCGGCGGTGACTGGCGCAGTATTGTTTTCAGTCGCCATAGCGCCTGCGGCAGCTGTAATCCGGAGGTCATATCCAGCGAATGAACGGGAATGCCAGCGGATGCAAGGCGCTCGCTAAAGGCACGCGGCGGCGTCATCGAAATCAGTCTGACCTGGTGCCCGCGCTGGACCAGACGCTCGAGCAGGGCGACCACCTGGAATTCTGCGCCGCCGATGTCCAAACCGGTAATTACGTAGTCTATACGCATGATGTTCTCATCCTTGCCGTTGGCGATAAAACAAAAATAGCTTTTTAATCAATGGCTGTGGCAGCCAGGTGATTAACCAGAGCGCCGATTTCATTTTTCCTCCCAACGGTGCCGTTGTTAGGTAGCTGCGCGCGGAACGGCACTGGTTATTGAGCATGCTATAGGTAATTCTGGCCAAGCATACCCGTTGATACTCCGTTGGATAGGCCGTCTGCAACTGAACGCCAAATTCGGTCAGCGTTATTTCTGCGAGCTGTTGATGGTCAGCGGCTTTCTTGACCTGCGAAGAGAAGTGGGTCAGGCGCTCCTGGGCATCATCATAGAGCGTTACCAAAATTTTGGAGAATGTAGGGATGCCGTAATCCATTGCCAATCGCCACCAGAGAATGTGTTCTCCACCGGCCCGGTTGTTGGGATAACCAAGCTGTGTATGCAGGAAAACGGCACGATTAAAGATCGGCGCAAAGTCCCCGGTAATTTGCCCGCTCAGATAGTCATCAAAATGGATGACGCGGTCATCGCCGCAAAGCTTGCCGTTTGTGCGAGCAAATTGCATAACCGGGTACTGCTGCAATACAGGATCGGTCAAGTGGGGCATCAAATGGGAAACCGCATCCGGCTCTAATGTATCGTCATCATCAAGCATTAAGACCCACATAGCATGAGCCAGGCTGAGTCCTTGCATACGCGCTGGCCCTGGGCCGCCATTCACCGGCATTTGGTAGGTGACAATGTCCGTTTCCATAAATTGGGGCAGGGGGCACGGCGATGCATCATCAACAACAATGATTTCAATGTTGAAATCGTCGCGGCGTTGCTGAGCGACAGAGGCTACCGCACGTTGGACAAGTTCCGGACGATTATACGTCGTAATGACTACGCTCAGATTAAACTGACTCAAGCTGGCTCCCATTATCAGAGGAAAACTGAAATTAATTATTTGTTTTTATTTATAAAAAAATGTCATTAACAGCACGAACATGGTGATTTCTGCGCTCAGGAACGCGATCGTCATTCCCAGCCCGCCGAGAGACGGGACTAACAGGAAGGCCAGCAGGCAGATAATCATGATATTCACCATCATGACTCGGCTTGCAACACGTTCCTTGCCTATAGGGATAAACCAGAGAATGGCGAGCGCCATGCTGCAGATCCGTAGCGGAACAATCCAAACCAGAATTCTTAACAGTTCAATCGCATCCTGGTAGCCCGGACCAAAGACGATATTCACCACCCAAGGTGCCAGCCAGACGGTTAATAAGGCAAAAATCAGCGTCATCGCCGCTAAGGCTAAAAGTGTCAGACCAACAATTTTTTTGGCTGCATGTCTGGAGTCCGACTGAACCTTGACCAGATGGGGAAATGCAGCATTCAGCACCGGCGCCGCCAGGCCGCTGGCGGCCCGTACGAGTTTTTCAGCCGGCACGAAAGCACCGACGGCGCGGGCTCCGCCTAACAACCCCAGCAAGGTAGAGGCTATCGAGCCCATGATGCTTTGCGCACCTTTATAAAGGAAAAGCTCCCAGCTTTCCTGTAGCACCTGTTTTGCCCCGAAGAAACTCACGGGGGCAAGGCCTGTTTTGCGAATCATTAATAGCGTCGGTACTAATGTATTAATGATCCCAACGGTTGCCTGAATGGTTAACACGCGCTGCGCGTGTTGTGGGGCTGCAACCAGGATGACGGTCAGCAGGAGCCCGGTACTGCGTAAAGCCAGGTCGAGCAGCGCCGGGAATATCAGCCTTTCAATGCCAACATAATACCAAAGAGGCGTGAAGCCGAAGGCCAAGATAAAAAGCGAGATCCACAGGAGCCAGTGGGAAGGTATGGCGGTTGCCCCAACGCCTGAAAACATCAGCAGGGCGACGGCAACACTGACTACCAGGCTGAGAAATAGCTTGGCGGTGAGCACATTGGTCACCAACTGTGCTATTTGCTGTGGTTGATCCTTTATTTTTACCAGGCTGCGGGCTGCGCTGAAATTGAAGCCGAACTCAACGAACACGGAGGCGGTCAAGGCGATACCCAAGGCATAAAGCACCTGGCCATAGCTTTGTTGACCCAGCGCCCGGGCTAACACGGGCAGTTCAATCAGGGGAATAAACAATCCCCCGATTTGCGCCAGCATTAGCCAGAACGTATTACTTGCGATGCGTGACATGAGTCATCACCAGCGTAATGGCGACCAGTACGACACCCCATTCTGTGAGTTCATTACTCAATGGGTGGAAACATCCCATCATGGCAAACAAGGCCAGGACAGAGAGGGGGGCGAGCATCAGTTCAAAGCGCTCGATAAACGTTTCACGACCTGCGAAAACAAATTTTAGGCCGGCAAATAGCGGAATCAGAATGATCAACAGGTAGCCGGTAAAGGAAAGTACACCTTCATCCGCCAGGAGTTGTACATAAGTCATATGTATCACGCTGGTGACATCGTTATCGGCCACCCGCGTTGAGCCGAAGCCCCCGCCCCACGGGAACGTCGCAACCGCTTTATGCCACCCGGTCTGAATCATCTCTAAACGGGTTGCGTTGTCGCCTTTGATCAGGCGATCCGCCGTTGCATCTTCTTTTGGCGCCGAGAGTGCTTTTTTTACTGTATCACCCAGGTTATCCATGATGATTTCAGCCGTGCTGTCGTTGGCGTCTTCAGCGTCTGGCTCATTGGACGCCGGGTCATTGACATCCTTCTTCTCGGTCATTAATTCAACGATAAGCGGGTCATATTTACCCCATACCCAGCCCAGCAGCGTTGGCTGCAGTACGGTGAATGAAAAGAGGGTGATAACCAGAAGGGCGATATGGCCTTTAATGCCTTTGCCTGGGATCTTGGCGAACAGGGCAATCACCGCCAGCGCGCACCAGACTAACGCCATCCAAAGCATGGATGTACGGCTACCGTCGAGCGCCATAACCAAAATCGCGCAAAAGGCTAACAACAGGTTGCGCCAGCTGGTTTTCTTCAGGCAACGCCAGGCAATGAAAGGCCATGCGTAAGCGCCGGCTTTCCAGATCACGCCCGGCCAGCTGGCTAACCATCCCATACGGCCATCGCCAAGTACCAACATATAGTCCGTCTGTCGCAATACGGCGAAAACCAACAGCGGGACGAGAGAGACAATCAGCGAAACATTCAGCGCCTTTTCCAGCAGCGCTGGCGTCAGCGGTGAGATCAGCAACAGTGACAAGATAACGAACACGAACAGCAGATATTTTACTACGGTATATAAACCCGTGCCGTCGTTCATTAAGGCGGCAATAAAGATACCTGTGATAAACAGTACCCAGCCACCCAGCATCCATTTATAGTGCTTCAGGACGCTCAAGCGTGTTCTTAGTAATTCCTTGAGGGAATTCTGAGAACTTGCTAATGATGTTACCGTAGCAACACCTAGTAGTAATAACAGAATTAGCCAATTAAGATTGCCGCCGATGTAGACTTTAACAGTACCTAACATTGCTAATGCAATGAAAAATAAAGTAAAAAAACTGGAAATTGAGCGCACTTTCCTATCCCTAATTATTATAAACCGCTGAATTGTACAGTATCTTCTGGGGGTATCAATAGGGCTTTATCTGCATGTCTGTAATATAAGCAATCCCTTTTTTGCTAAGATTATTCCTATAATTTATATTTTGCTGTAATAATCACGTTGTATGTCAGGGTGTTGTTACTCTTTATCTATCGCACCAATCACTACCCACCACCCGCAAACCTGAGTTAACATGTGGGCCACATCACAAAACCTGTTAGCCGAGAGCTGTTAGCAGGGTTATCTTCAGACAGGAGTGACTAAATGTCCAAGCAACAAATCGGCGTTGTCGGCATGGCGGTAATGGGCCGCAATCTGGCACTGAACATCGAGAGCCGTGGCTACACCGTTTCCATCTTCAACCGTTCAGGCGATAAGACTGATGAAGTGATTGCTGAGAACCCAGGCAAAAACCTGGCTCCTTACTACAGCGTTGAAGAGTTTGTTGAGTCTCTGGAAAAACCGCGCCGCATTTTGCTGATGGTAAAAGCGGGCGAAGCGACTGACAAAACCATCGCTTCCCTGACTCCACACCTGGATAAAGGTGACATCCTGATCGATGGCGGCAACACCTACTATCAGGACACCATTCGTCGTAACCGCGAGCTGTCTGACCAGGGCTTCAACTTTATCGGCACCGGCGTTTCCGGCGGCGAAGAGGGCGCGCTGAAAGGGCCTTCCATCATGCCTGGCGGCCAGAAAGAAGCTTACGAGCTGGTTGCGCCAATCCTTGAGAAGATCGCTGCCGTCGCCGAAGGCGAGCCTTGTGTGACCTACATTGGCGCAGACGGCGCCGGCCACTATGTGAAAATGGTGCACAACGGCATCGAATACGGTGATATGCAGCTGATTGCTGAAGCCTACTCGCTGCTGAAGCAGGCGCTGAACCTGAGCAACGAAGAGCTGGCGGATACCTTTGCCGAGTGGAACAAAGGCGAGCTGAACAGCTACCTGATCGACATCACCAAAGACATCTTCACTAAAAAAGATGAAGAAGGTAAATACCTGGTTGATGTGATCCTGGATGAAGCGGCAAACAAAGGCACCGGTAAGTGGACCAGCCAGAGCTCGCTGGATCTGGGCGAACCGCTGTCGCTGATCACCGAATCCGTCTTCGCGCGTTACCTGTCTTCACTGAAAGATCAGCGCGTTGCCGCTTCTAAAGTGCTGACCGGCCCGCAGGTTGCGGCCTTCAGCGGTGATAAAGCCGAATTTATCGAGAAAGTGCGCCGTGCACTGTACCTGGGTAAAATCGTTTCCTATGCACAGGGCTTCTCACAGCTGAAAGCGGCTTCCAAAGAGAACAACTGGGATCTGAACTACGGCGAAATCGCCAAGATCTTCCGTGCCGGCTGCATCATCCGCGCCCAGTTCCTGCAGAAAATCACCGATGCTTATGCGGAGAACGCTGACATCGCCAACCTGCTGCTGGCTCCGTACTTCAAGCAGATTGCCGACGACTATCAGCAGGCGCTGCGTGATGTGGTCTCCTATGCGGTGCAGAACGGCATCCCTACGCCGACCTTCTCCGCGGCCATCGCGTACTACGACAGCTACCGTTCTGCGGTGCTGCCGGCTAACCTGATCCAGGCTCAGCGCGATTACTTCGGTGCGCATACCTACAAACGTATCGACAAAGAAGGCGTGTTCCACACCGAGTGGATGGAATAATCGTCACTTTTTCAGCCGGGGCCTTACGCCCCGGCTGATAAAAAAGCCGCAGTGGGTTAATCCTCTGCGGCTTTTTCTTTATCTGGACTTTTGCGCGCTTATTTTGCGTGACGCTCGCGCAGCCGGTCGATCACCGTGCTCAGATCCAGCTGCTGATCCTGCAGCAGCACCAGCAGGTGATAAATCAGATCCGAGGCCTCGTTGGTCAGCTCTTCGCGGTCATTCACCGTGGCCGCCAGCGCGGTTTCCACGCCTTCTTCACCCACCTTCTGCGCGATGCGCTTGGTGCCGCTGGCGTACAGACTGGCAGTATACGAGCTTTTCGGGTCGGCGTGCTTGCGTGCCGCCAGCAGTTGTTCCAGCTGATACAGGAAGGTCCAGTCGCTGGCTGCCGGGTGGAAGCAGCTGCTGTTACCCAGGTGGCAGGTCGGGCCGATAGGCTGCGCCAGAATCAGCAGCGTATCGTTATCGCAGTCCGGCGTGATGCTGATCACGTTGAGGAAATGCCCGGAGCTTTCGCCCTTGGTCCACAGACGCTGTTTGGTGCGGGAGTAAAAGGTCACCTTGCCGCTGGCTTCGGTGGTTGCCAGCGCTTCCTGGTTCATATAGCCCAGCATCAGCACCTCGCCGGAAACGGCGTGCTGAACGATGACCGGCATCAGGTTATCGGTTTTTTCCCAGTCCAGCCGGGCTTTCTGTTGTTCGGTTAACACACGCGAATCTCCACGCCGTTATCGGCCAGGAACCGTTTCAGTTCGCCGATATTGATGATTTGTTTATGGAACACCGATGCCGCCAGCGCGCCGTCGACGTTGGCGTCGCGGAAGGCCTCCAGGAAGTGGGTCATGGTGCCGGCGCCGCCGGAGGCGATCAGCGGCACGTTACACACTTCACGTACGCGGCGCAGCTGTTCCAGATCGTAGCCGTTGCGAACGCCGTCCTGGTTCATCATGTTGAGCACGATTTCCCCGGCGCCCCGCTTCTGCACTTCCTGCACCCAGTCCAGCGTCTCCCACTGGGTTACGCGGGTACGGCTTTCATCACCGGTATATTGGTTGACATGGTACTTACCGCTGTTTTCGTCATACCAGGTGTCGATGCCAACGACGATGCACTGCACGCCGAAGCGTTCGGCCAGCCGGCCGATCAGGCTCGGGTCTGCCAGCGCCGGCGAGTTGATGGAGATTTTGTCGGCGCCGAACGACAGGATCTGGCTGGCGTCATCGGCACTTTTAATGCCGCCGGCGACGCAGAAGGGGATATCGATCACTTCCGCCACGCGCGACACCCAGCTTTTATCCACCACGCGGCCGTCGCTGGAGGCGGTAATATCATAGAACACCAGTTCGTCTGCCCCTTCTTCAGCATAGCGCTGCGCCAGCGGCACGATATCGCCGATGATCTCGTGGTTGCGGAACTGCACGCCTTTCACCACTTGCCCGTCTTTGACGTCCAGGCAGGGAATTATCCGTTTTGCCAGCATGCGATGGCCTCCTCAACGCTAAATTTACCTTCCAGCAGCGCCCGGCCGACGATCACGCCTTCCACGCCGCTGCCGCGCAACGCCGCGATATCATCCAGCCCGCCGATGCCGCCGGAAGCCTGGAAGGCCACCTGCGGGTAGCGACGGCTGATTTCCTGATACAGCGCCACGTTGGAGCCGGCCAGGGTGCCATCGCGTGAAATATCGGTGCACAGCACGTGTTTCAGGCCATAGGGCAGAAACTGCTCGACCACCTGTTCCAGCGTGGCGTCAGAGTTTTCCTGCCAGCCGCTGATTGCCACCTGCTTGCTGCCGGCGTCGTCGATACGCACATCCAGCGCCAGCACCAGCGCGTCCGCGCCGTAACGTTCAAACCAGCTTTGCACCAGCGCCGGCTGTTTCACGGCGGTGGAGCCAATCACCACGCGGCTGGCGCCGGCTTCCAACAGGGACGCCACGTCCTGCTCACTACGGATGCCGCCGCCGACCTGTACCGGCACCGTTACGCCGTCCAGCAGCTGGCGCAGCAGCGGCAGCTGACGGGCGCTCGGGTCTTTCGCTCCGGTGAGATCCACCAGGTGCAGCACCTGCGCCCCTTGTTGTTGATAATCCTGCAGGCGCGGCAGCGGATCGCTGCCGTAGTCGCGCTGCTGGCCGTAGTCGCCCTGATGCAGGCGTACCACCTTGCCGTCGATCAAATCCAATGCGGGGATAATCATGCTGCCTACATCTCCAGAAAGTTTTTCATTAACTGCGCGCCGGCGGCTCCAGAACGTTCTGGGTGAAACTGCACGCCGAAGAAGTTGTCTTTTTGCACTGCGGCGGTGAAGGGGGCGCCGTAGTTCGCCTGAGCGATGGTGTTCGGGCATATCGGCATCGCATAGCTGTGGACGAAGTAAAAGTAGGCGCCGTCATCGATGCCGCGGAACAGGTGGCTGCCGGCCAGGGCGGAAACCTGGTTCCAGCCCATATGCGGCAGCGGCAGGCCGCCGGCCTCCATCTGTTTCACCTGTACGTCGAGCACTCCCAGCGTGTCGACGCCGCCGTTTTCTTCGCTGCTGTCCGCCAGCAGCTGCATGCCGAGGCAGATACCCAGCACCGGCTGGGTGCAGGCTTTGATAAGATCAATCAGCTCGCGCTGCACCAGCTGCTCCATCGCGGCTTTGGCGGTGCCGACACCGGGCAGAAACAGTTTGTCGGCGCGCAGCACGATCTCCGGGTCGCGGCTGACCTCAGGCTGGTAACCCAACCGTCTGACCGCATAGTTGACCGAAGAGAGGTTCGCGCAGCCGGTATCCAGAATGACCACGTTCATCACAGCACCCCTTTCGAGCTGGGCAGCGTATTACCGTCGACGCGAATCGCCTGGCGCAGGGTGCGGCCAAAGGCTTTAAACAGGCTCTCGGCCCGGTGGTGATCGTTTTTGCCTTTGGTTTTCAGGTGCAGCGTACAGCCCATGGTGTAGGAGAGCGAACGGAAGAAGTGTTCGATCATCTCGGTGCTTAGATCGCCGACACGCTGGTAGTTGAACTCGGCTTTATACTCCAGGTGCGGCCGGCCGGAGATATCCATGGCGCAGCGCGCCAGGCATTCATCCATCGGCAGCACGAAGCCGAAACGTGCGATGCCGCGCTTGTCGCCCAGTGCCTTGTGCAACGCTTCACCTAACGCCAGCGCGGTATCTTCCACCGTGTGGTGATCGTCGATATACAGATCGCCGTTGACCTGAATGTTCATGCGGAAGCCGCCGTGGGTGGCGATCTGATCCAGCATATGATCGAAGAAACCGACGCCGGTCTTGATCTTGCTGTCGCCTTCGCGATCCAGCCAGACGTCCACTTCGATCTGCGTTTCCTTGGTGGCGCGGTTAACGTGCGCATGGCGATCGCGCTGGGTCAGCTGACGGGTAATCGCCGGCCAGTCTAGAGCGCCGCGCTGGTACAAAAGCCCCCGGATGCCCATATTTTCCGCCAGCTGAATATCGGTCTGGCGGTCGCCGATCACATAGCTGCGTTCGCTATCGACCACGCCCGGCTGCAGGTAACGTTCCACCAGCGCGGTCTTTGGCTTGCGGCAGTTGCAGTTGTCCGCCGGCAGGTGCGGGCAGATCAGCACCTCTTCAAAGCGGATCCCCTGTGAAGTCAGGATCTGCATCATCAGGTTGTGCGGCGGATCGAACGTTTCCTGCGGGAAACTGGCGGTGCCGAGCCCGTCCTGATTGGTGATCATCACCAGGGTATAGCCTGCCGCCTGCAGTGCCAGCAGGGAAGGGATCACCGCCGGCTCCAGCGCCAGTTTATCCAGGCGATCGACCTGGAAATCTTCAGGGGGTTCGGCGATCAGCGTGCCGTCGCGGTCAATAAACAGATATTTCTGGCTCACAGTGGCTCCTGGCGAGTCGTGGTGGTTCCGGGCAGCGGGCGCAGCGCGTCGATCACGCGCTGGCATTCATCGCGGGTGCCTATGGTGATGCGCAGGCAACCGGACAGCCCAGGCTGTTTGTTTTGGTCTCGTAAGATAATGCCCTGATCCCACAAGGTTTTAAACACATTGCTGGCGGCGGTGAAGCGCACCAGCAAATAATTGCTGTCGCTGGTGAAGACCTGTTCGACGCAGTCGCACGCTTCCAGCGCCTGCTGCAGCCACAGACGGTTGCCGGCAATCTCGCCGACGCGCTGGCGCATCAGGCGCAGGCCTTCGGCGCTGAGCGCCTGGGCGGCGATATCCGCCACCGGGCTGGAGAGCGGGTAGGGGGCGATCACCTTCAGCAGCAGAGCGATCAGATCCGGGTTCGCCAGCGTAAAGCCGCAGCGCAGTCCGGCCAGCGCAAAGGCTTTGGACAGGGTGCGCAGGATCGCCAGGTGCGGATAATCACTGAGCCAGCCGGCCACGCTGGCCTGCGGGCAAAACTCGATATAGGCTTCGTCAACCGCCACAATGGCTTTGCCTTTGGCCATCTCCAGCAGCGCGCGCAGCGAATCCGGGTCCAGCAGGTTGCCGGTCGGGTTGTTCGGGCTGCAGACATAAATCAGTTTGACGCCGTCAAGGCTGGCGGCAATCGCCGGCAGATCGAGCTGCCACGCTGCCGTGGCTTGTACGGTACGGCGCTCGACGCCGAAGGTTTCGGCGCTGACGCCGTACATGCCGTAGGTCGGCGGGCAATATAAAACGGCGTCTTTCCCCGGTTCGCAGAAGGCGCGAATCAGCAGTTCGATACTCTCATCCGCACCGCGGCTGACCAGCACTTGATCCGGGTTGACGCCGGCATACTCGGCGTAACGGGCGATCACCTGCGCCGGCTGACACTCCGGGTAGCGGTTCAGGTTTGCGGCTGCCGGCTGAAAGTCGGGCGCCAGCGGATACTCATTGGCGTTGAGCCACACGTCGCCGCTGCCGCCGAGGCGGCGCGCCGACTGGTAGGGCGTCAGATCGCGCACGTTCTGGCGCGCCAGATTTTCAATGCTCATGCTTGCTCCTTCAGCGCGGCGACGCGCAGGGTCACGGCGTTTTTGTGGGCAATTAGCTGTTCGGCGGCGGCCAGCCGCTCAATGGTGGCCGCCAGATTCATAAAGCCCTGCGGCGTCAGTTCCTGCACCGTCATGCGCTTTTGGAAATCCGCCAGCCCCAGGCTGGAGCAGGTGGCAGTGTAACCGTAGGTCGGCAGCACGTGGTTGGTGCCGGAGGCGTAGTCGCCGGCAGATTCCGGCGACCAGTCGCCGAGAAACACCGAGCCGGCGCTGGTGATGTTGTCGACCAGGTCGCGCGCGTTGCGCGTCTGAATTATCAGGTGCTCCGGGCCGTAGCGGTTGCTGATGCTGACGCATTCGGCCAGATCGCGCGTCACGATCAGACGGCTGGCGGCGAGCGCCTGACGGGCGGTTTCCGCACGCGGCAGCGCCGCCAGCTGCTGTTCCACCGCTTCCGCCACCGCCTGCGCCATCGCGGCGTCCGGCGTCAGCAGAATCACCTGCGAATCCGGGCCGTGCTCCGCCTGCGACAGCAGATCGGAGGCGACAAACGCCGGCGTGGCGCCGCCGTCGGCAATCACCAGCACTTCTGACGGACCGGCCGGCATATCGATCGCCGCGCCGTCGAGACGCTGGCTGATCTGGCGTTTGGCTTCGGTGACGAAGGCGTTGCCCGGCCCGAAGATTTTATCGACCTGCGGTACGGACTCGGTGCCGAACGCCATGGCGGCAATCGCCTGCGCGCCGCCGACCTGAAACACTTCCTGCACGCCGCACAGCTGCGCCGCATACAGAATCTCATCGGCGATCGGCGGCGGCGAGCACAGCACCACGCGGCGGCAGCCGGCGATGTGCGCCGGGGTCGCCAGCATCAGCACGGTAGAAAACAGCGGCGCGGAGCCGCCGGGGATATAGAGGCCGACCGAATCAATCGGCCGCGTCACCTGCTGGCAGCGCACGCCCGGCTGGGTTTCAACATCGACCGGCGGCAGTTGCTGCGCGTTGTGGAAGGTGGTCACGTTGCCGACGGCAACGGCCATCGCCTGCTTGATATCATCGTCTAACCGGGCGGCGGCTGCGGCAATCTGCTGCGGCGTGACGCGCAGGGCGTCGACCTCGACGCTGTCAAACTTGGCGCTGTACTCACGCAGGGCGCGGTCGCCGTTGCTTTTTACATTGTCGAGGATGCCGCGCACCGTGGCGCTGATGCTGTCCGAGGCGGAAATCGCCGGACGCATCAGCAGGGCATCGCGCTGTTCGGCGCTGCAGTCGGCCCAGTTGATCGGGGTATTGAAGTCAGCCATGGCGTTACTCCATCATCTTTTCGATTGGCAGCACCAGAATCGAGCTGGCGCCGAGCGCCTTCAGCTTCTCCATGGTTTCCCAGAACAGGGTCTCGCTGCTGACCATGTGCATCGCCACGCGGTTCTGCGCGCCGGCCAGCGGCAGAATGGTCGGGCGCTCGGCGCCCGGCAGCAGTGCGACGATCTCTTCCAGACGTTCGCTTGGCGCGTGCAGCATGATGTATTTGGATTCCCGCGCCTGGATCACGCCCTGAATACGGGTCATCAGGCGGTCGATCAACTGCTGCTTGGCGGCCGGCATGTCGCCGTCGCGCTGAATCAGGCAGGCCTTGGAGCGGTAGATGACTTCGACCTCGCGCAGGCCGTTGGCTTCCAGCGTGGCGCCGGTCGACACCAGATCGCAGATGGCGTCCGCCAGGCCGGCGCGCGGCGCGACTTCCACCGAACCGTTCAGCAGGCAGGATTTAAAGCGTACGCCCTGTTTGTCGAGGTACTGTTTCAGCAGGTGCGGGTAAGAGGTGGCGATGCGGGCGTCTTGCAGGCTTTGCGGGCCGGTGTAGTCGGTATCGAGCGGAGCGGCCAGCGACAGGCGACAACCGCCGAAATCCAGACGGCGCAGGGTGGTATAACGTGGGTCTTCGCCCTGTGCGCGGCGGGTCAGCAGCTCTTCTTCCAGTACGTTTTCGCCGATGATGCCGAGGTCAACCACGCCGTCCATCACCAGGCCGGGAATATCGTCATCACGCACCCGCAGAATATCGATCGGCATGTTTTCCGCGAAGGCGATCAGGCGTTGCTGCTGCAGGTTGATTTTAATCCCGCAGCGCGCCAGCAGCTCCTGCGACTCGTCGCTCAGGCGGCCCGACTTCTGCATGGCGATTCGTAAGCGTGTTTTGTCCAGCATGGTAACCTCTGTTTAATCTGTAATTTTATGAATTTATTGTAAAAAATACTTTTCTGTCTGTCCGGGGGCAAAAAAAAACCCTCGGAAGAAATCTTCCGAGGGCTCTCTCTTACAATCTGCGCGCCGCTGGAAGATTTAAAAACCGTCTCCCAGCACTCATCGCCTGAAAGACTAGTCAGGATGATGGTGATGATGGTGGCTGAACTGAATGCGCGTCATGTGTAATCTCGTGTTAGGTCATGAATGACTGAATTGCTAATTAACCTAAACTATAGGTTATGGAGAGCGCAACCCTTTTTTACGGTCATAAATTTAATTTATTGAAACAGGTTCAGTTATTAGCTAAACGCCGGTTGACCTAACCCGACAGGGCGCAGATTGCCACGCTGCCGCGACTGGCGTAGCCTTGATAACCGAAGTGCGCCGTAATCTTCAGGAGAGGAAGAGATGAAAAAAGTCGCCATTGTTGGCCTTGGCTGGCTGGGCATGCCGTTGGCACTGTCATTGATAAGCCGCGGGTTTGAGGTGGTGGGCAGTAAAACCACCCCGGACGGCGTGGAAGCCGCGCGTATGAGCGGTATTGAATGCTATCCGCTGGCGCTGACGCCGGAATTGGAATGCGAGCCGGACGACCTGGATGCGCTGCTGCAGGTCGATGCGCTGGTGATCACGCTGCCGGCGCGCCGCACCGTCGAAGGCAGTGAAAACTACTTCAACGCGGTGCGCATGCTGGTGGACAGTGCGATGGCCTACGGCGTGTCGCGGATTATTTTCACCAGCTCAACCTCGGTGTACGGCGACGCCGCCGGCATGCTGAGTGAGGATTCGCCCGTCAATCCGATAAGCCCTTCGGGTCGCGTGCTGGCGGAGCTGGAGCGCTGGCTGCATGAGTTGCCCAATACCTCGGTGGACATTATGCGCCTGGCCGGGCTGGTGGGCGCCGAGCGCCATCCGGGCCGTTTTCTGGCCGGTAAAGTGGAAGTGAAAGGCGGTTCGCAGGGGGTCAATCTGGTGCATCAGGATGATGTGATTGCCGCTATTCAGCTGCTGCTGGCGTTGCCGCAGGGCGGGCATATTTATAACCTGTGCGCGCCGCGCCACCCGCAGAAACGCGAGTTCTATCCGCAGCTGGCGGCGCAATTACAGCTTACGCCGCCGCAGTTCGCGGCAGAAGCGGAGCAGCCGGCGCGGCTGGTGGACGGCAGCCGGATTTGCCGGGAACTGGGGTTTGTTTATCAGCACCCGGATCCGGCGCGGATGCCGGTCAGCTAAGCGTGCTGCTTTGGCGCTGCAGGTCTTTCGGCAGCGCCAAAGCGCATTCAGACGCGGTTGCCCCACAGATCATATTCGTCGGCGTGGTCGATTTTCACCTTGACGATATCGCCCACATTCACGTCGGTTTCGCCGTTCAGGTACACCACGCCGTCGATCTCCGGCGCATCGGCCATACTGCGGCCAATCGCACCTTCCGCGTCGATCTTATCGATCAGCACCAGCAGTTCGCGGCCCACTTTTTCCTGCAGGCGCTGCGCCGATATCTGCTGCTGCAGCCGCATAAAGCGGTGGTAGCGCGCCTCTTTGACCTCTTCCGGCACCGGGTCCGCCAGTTCATTGGCCGCGGCGCCTTCCACTGGGCTGTACTTGAAGCAGCCGACGCGGTCCAGCCTGGCCTGCTGCAGGAAGTCGAGCAGCAGCTGGAAGTCCTCTTCGCTTTCCCCCGGAAAGCCGACGATAAAGGTGGAGCGCAGCGTCAGTTCCGGGCAGATCTCACGCCAGCGTTTGATGCGCTCCAGCGTGCGTTCGACCGCGCCCGGCCGCTTCATCAGCCTGAGGATTTTCGGGCTGGCGTGCTGCAGGGGAATATCCAGATACGGCAGGATCTTGCCGGCAGCCATCAGCGGGATCACCTCGTCCACGTGCGGGTACGGGTAGACATAGTGCAGACGCACCCAGACGCCGAGGCCGGCCAGCTGTTCGCACAGGCTGACCATGCTGGTTTTGACCGGCTGGCCGTTCCAGAAGCCGGTGCGCTGTTTGACGTCCGCGCCGTAGGCCGAGGTGTCCTGGGAGATCACCAGCAGCTCTTTGACGCCGGACTCCACCAGGCGTTTAGCTTCATCCAGCACCGAGCCGATAGGACGACTGTCGAGATCGCCGCGCATCGACGGAATAATGCAGAAGGTGCAGCGGTGGTTGCAGCCTTCGGAGATTTTCAGGTAGGCGTAGTGCTTCGGCGTCAGCTTGACGCCCTGCGCCGGGATCAGGCTGATGAACGGGTTATGCGCCGGCTTCGGCACATAGTGATGAACGTGCGACAAAACCTGTTCGTAGCTGTGCGGCCCGGTAATTTCCAGCACTTTGGGATGCACTTCGCGGATTTGGTCTTCTTTGGCGCCGAGGCAGCCGGTGACGATCACCTTGCCGTTCTCATGCAGTGCTTCGCCGATGGCTTCCAGCGATTCTTGCACCGCGCTGTCGATAAAACCGCAGGTATTGACGATCACCAGTTCGGCGTCATCGTAACGCGGCACCACCTGATAGCCTTCGTTACGCAGTTCAGTGAGGATCCGTTCCGAATCCACCAGGTTTTTTGGGCAACCTAACGAAAGAAATCCAACTTTAGGCGGCTTGCTTGCTACATTGCTCATAGGTCAAAAATAAATCGTTATTATGGTTAGGTTGCGGGATTTTACACCAGGTTAAAAATAAAGCTCCAGTTCTATCTGCAGTGGGCTAAGTGGGCGTCAGGCTTAGAGAAAATTCCTAGCTGAGCGAATATCCATAGGGCCGTGACAGCCTAATAAACCGGCGAACGCCTGATGGCGGAGAATGGATTATCCCCCGTCGATGATGACCGTTCCGGAGACACCCGATGCTGCTAATCGCAACATGATGGGGCATCGTCCTGACGCCTTCATTTTTCAGAGGACTTACAGCCAGCCGGCGCGCCTCAGCTTCTGGTACATCAGCGCGCAGCCGCCGACGGTGACCGCCAGCGTCGCGTGGTAAGCCCAGGGGAACTTCAGCTCCGGCATATCGGCGAAGTTCATGCCGTATAGGCTGAAAATCACCGTCGGGATGGCCAGAATCGCCCCCCAGCCGGCCAGCTTTTTCACCACCTCGTTTTGTTTTACCGTCACCAGCGCCAGATTGACGTGCATGGCGTTGGTCAGCATTTCACGCATATCGTCGATAGTGCTGACCACCTGGCGCGCATGGTCCTGTACGTCGCGCACGTAAGCGCGCAGCTCCTTCGGGATCACGTCTTCGTGCAGCCGGATAAGCTGGCTGCAGATTTCGTCCATCGGCTGGGCGGCGTTGCGCAGCGCCAGCAGGTGACGCCGCAGGCCGTAGACATTTTCAATCGCGGTCTGATCGAACTCGGCGTTAAACATGCTGGCCTCCAGCGTTTCGATCAGCGTTTCAAAGCGCGCAACGATCAACCGGTAATTGTCGACGATAAAATCCAGCACGGCGTACAGCGCAAAGCCGGGGCCGTGGCACAGCTGTTTGGGGTTCTCCTCCGCCTTGGCGCGGATCGGCGCGTAGCTGACCGACGCGCCGTGGCGTACGGTGATCAGGAAATTTTTACCGACGAAAAAGTGCGTTTCACCGTACTCCACGTCTTCCTCTTCGCCGGCCATCTGCGCGGTTTTCACCACGATAAACAGCGAGTCGCCGTAGGCTTCGATTTTCGGCCGCTGATGGGCACAGAGCGCGTCTTCAATCGCCAGATCGTGCAGGCCGAACTCCTGCTGAATTTTACGCATAAAAGCGTCTTCGGGCTGCCATAGCCCCAGCCAGACAAAGGTGTCCGGCTGCTTGACCACCTCACTGATATCGTCAATGGTGACGTCGTTCAAACGCTTGCCCGCCCTATAGGCGACGCTGTTGACCACCATGGTTTTGCTGTCCATTTGCCACCCGTTAATCAATCAGCGTTTTAGTCAGAAAATAGCACTGGTGCTCCAGCGGATAGTTTTCCAATGTCATCTGCACCTGATAGCCCAGCTTCTGGTAAAACGGCCGCGCCTGAAAACTGAAGGTATCCACGCGGGCATAGCGGCAGCCGCGCATCATCGCCTGCAGTTCGGCCGCCAGCATCACCTGGCGCCCCAGGCCGCTGCCGCGCTGAGATTCCGCCACCCACAGCCAGTCGATACTCAGCCAGTTGCCCCAGGTGACGGCGGTCAGGCCGGCCACCACCTGGCCGTCATCGTCTTTGGCGTAAACGCTGAGCGGCTTGCGCAGACTGGTATCGATAAACGGCCGGTTGTACGCCATCAGCCCCTGGCGCACGGCGTCCAGCGTCTCGTCACTCATGGTTTCTGTTACGGTGATATTCATGATCGCTCCTTGTGCTTTTCTTAACTTAAGCACAGATAAAGCCAAAGATAAACGGCCGGTCGGCGGCAGCGCGGGTAGGCTGGGCTACACTGAAAAGGCGCTGATAAATAAGGGGGATGCATGTTTCGAATGACCCGAACGACATTACTGACCGGCCTGCTGCTGAGCGGCGGCGTGCAGGCCGCGCCGGAAGTAACCCAACTGCAGGAGCGGCTGGAGTACCCGTGGTCGCTGGCGTTTTTGCCCGCCCAGCAGGGGATGCTGATTACCGAGCGGCCCGGCCGTTTACGCCTGTGGCAACAGGACAAAGGGCTGTCGGCGCCGATTGACGGCATACCGCAGGTCTACGCGCAGGGACAGGGCGGCCTGCTGGATGTAGTGCTGGCGCCGGACTTTGCCAGCAGCCGGCGGGTGTATCTCAGCTTTGCCGAAGCCGGGGACGACGGTAAAGCCGGCACCGCGGTGGGCTACGGCCGGCTGAGCGACGATAAGCGCCGGCTTGAGGATTTCCGCGTCATCTTCCGCCAGCAGCCGAAGCTGTCGGTGGGCAACCATTTCGGCGGCAAGATGGTATTTGACCGTCAAGGGATGCTGTTTGTCGCGCTGGGGGAAAACAACCAGCGGCCGACGGCGCAGGATCTCGACAAGCTGCAGGGCAAGGTAGTGCGGCTGACCGCCGAGGGCAAGCCTGCACCGGGCAACCCGTTTGCCGGCCAGCAGGGTAAAAAGGCGGAGATTTGGGCGTACGGCATACGCAACCCGCAGGGGCTGGCGATCAATCCGTGGAACGGCGCGCTGTGGGAACATGAACACGGCCCGCGCGGCGGCGATGAGATCAATATTCTGCAGCCGGGGAAAAATTACGGCTGGCCGCTCGCCACCTATGGCATCAATTACTCCGGGCAGCCGATTCCGGAGGCCAAGGGGCAATATGCGGCGGGAACGCAGGCGCCGGCGCACTACTGGCAGGTGTCGCCGGGCATCAGCGGCATGGCGTTTTATGATAACCCGCGCTTTGGCGGTTGGCAGCATTCGCTGTTTATCGGCGCGCTGGCGCAGAAGGCGCTGATCCGACTGACGCTGGTGGACAATAAAATCGTGGCGGAAGAGCGGCTGCTGGAGGATCGTGGCGAGCGGATCCGTGAGGTGCGCAGCGGGCCGGACGGTTATCTGTATCTGTTAACCGATGAAAGCAACGGCAAACTGCTGCGCGTAGGGGAAGGCCCGTCAGGTTAACGGCGTCATAACGCCGCTGCGGTAGGCCGGACGGGTGCAGAGCTGTTGGTACCAGCGCTCCATATTGGGGCGCGCTTGCCGCTCGATCGGCATTTCGAACCAGGCGTAAATAAAGCTGCCGAGCGGAATATCGCCGATGCCGAACGCTTCGCCGGAGAGATAGGGCTGCCGTCCCAGTTCCTGTTCGACGATATCAAAGCATTTTTCCAGCGCGCCGATCGCCGCCTCAATCTTCAGCATATCGCGCTGTTCCGGCAGGGTGCGCACCAATCCCCAAAATACCGTGCGGAACGGTTCGGTCACGCTGGCGGTGTTCCAGTCCATCCATTTCTCCGCTGCCGCGCGCTGTTGCAAATCCTGCGGGTAAAAGGGCGCGTCGCCGTATTTCGCCGCCAGATAGCGCACGATGGTGTTGGATTCCCACAGCACAAAGTCATCGTCCTGCAGCAGCGGCACCAGGCCGTTCGGGTTGAGCGCGCGGTACTGCTGCTCATTCACTTTGCCGTAGGCGCCGCCGGCGTTGATATGCTGGTAGCTTAGCCCCAGCTCGGCGGCGCACCAGCGCACTTTGCGCACGTTGTTGGAATTCTCTCGGCCCCAGATAGTCAGCATGCTATGCCTCCAGATAGACGGTGTGATTGCGTGCTTTATTCCTACGCCACAATCTGGCATTTGTCACCCGGAGTTTATGTCAGCGCGTCCAGCGGCAGATTTCCCAGCCGTTTTGCTGCGCCAGCGCCTGTAACTCGGCGTCGGGGTTAATCACCGCCGCATGGTCGGCATATTCCAGCATCGGCCGGTCGTTCAGCGAGTCGCTGTAGGCGTACAGCTGCCCGAAATGCCGCTGCGGATGCTGCGCCAGCCACGCTTCGAGGCGGATCACTTTGCCCTGCTGATAGGTCATGGTGCCGTAGGTGCGGCCGGTAAAGCGGCCGTCGTCCACCTCAACGCCGATCGCCAGCGCGCCGTCGGCGCCCAGCTGTTCGGCGATGGGGGCCACCAAATGCTCGCCGGTGGCGGAGATTACCAGGATGTGGTCGCCGCGGCTGCGGTGCCACTGCAGACGCTCATGCGCCGCGGGGTAGACGCGCGGCAGAATATCACGGCGGATGTAGCGCGCCACCCAGCCGGCGACGGTCTGGACGCTGCGCCCGGCCAGCGGCGACAGCGTGGCCTGCATATACTGCTCCATCGACAGTTTGCCCTGATAATAGTGCTGCATCAGTTGCTGTTCCTGCGTGGCCAGCTCATCCGGCGCAAACCCCTGGGAAACCAGCCAGCGGATCCACAGGCTGGCGCTGTCTTCATTAATCAGGGTTTCATCCAGGTCGAACAGGGCTAAATCCATCGGTTTTTCTCCGGTCGGGTGGCAGTGCGCTTAAGGATAGCGGATTCGCCGCTGACGATAAAATTGCGCCGAGCTTAAGGAATATTGATGACGCTGATATGACGGCCGATGTCCCCGGCCGGGCGGCCGGGGAGCGTGGGGAGGGTAAAGTAAAAAGTTTATTCCGCCAGCGCCTGCTGCAGATCGGCAATCAGATCTTCGGCGTCTTCAATGCCGACCGACAAGCGCAGCAGCTGCGGCGTGATGCCGGTCTTCAGCCGCTGTTCCAGCGGAATGGAGGCGTGCGTCATACTGGCGGGCTGGCCGATCAGGCTTTCCACGCCGCCCAGGCTTTCCGCCAGCGTAAACAGGGTCAGCCGCTGGATGACCCGTCGCGCGTAGTCATCATCGCCGCGCAGCCGCAGTGAAATCATGCCGCCAAATTGGCGCATCTGCCGGCCGGCCAGCGCGTGCTGCGGATGGCTGGTTAAGCCCGGATAGTAGACGTTTTCCACCTGCGGCTGCTGTTCCAGCCATTGGGCGATGCGCAGCGCGCTGGCGCTGTGGCGATCCATCCGCAGCGCCAGGGTGCGGATGCCGCGCAGGGTGAGGAAGCTGCTGAACGGGTCGAGGATACCGCCCACCGCGTTTTGCAAAAAACCGAGCTGCTCCGCCAACTGCGGGTTATCGCCGACCACCGCCAGGCCGGCCACCACATCGGAGTGGCCGTTCAGGTACTTGGTGGCGGAGTGCACCACCACGTCGAACCCCAGCTCCAGCGGGCGCTGCAGATACGGCGAGGCGAAGGTGTTGTCCGCCACGCTGATCAGACGGTGCCGCTTGGCGATCGCGGCGATGGCCGCCAGATCGGCCAGCTTCAGCAGCGGGTTGGTCGGGGTCTCCACCCAGATCATTTTGGTGTCGGCTTCGATCGCCTGCTCCAGCGCCGTCGTGTCACCCGGAGCGACATAGGTGACGCGCAGTCCGGCCGTGCGGCTGCGCACTTTTTCCAGCAGGCGGTAGGTGCCGCCGTACAGGTCGTCGACCGCCACCAGATGGCTGCCCTGATCCAGCAGCTCCAGCACCGTGGAACAGGCGGCCAGCCCGGAGGCGAAGGCGTAGCCGCGGCTGCCGTTTTCCAGCTCGACAATCGCACTTTCCAGCGCGCTGCGGGTCGGGTTGCCGCTGCGCGAATATTCATAGCCGGTATGCTCGCCCGGCGCCGGCTGGGCATAGGTGGAGGTGGCGTAAATGGCCGGCATCACCGCGCCGGTGGCGTCCGGCGTATAGCCGGCATGTACGGTCTGGGTGGCAAACTTGGTCATAACAGAGTCCTTGATTAACGGAGTTTTTGGCGCCAGGCGTTCAGAACGTCGGTGCGGGTGATAAGGCCGAGGAAGCGCTCGCCGTCGAGAATGACCGCCACGTGGCCGTGGTTGAAGGTCGCCAGCAGCGCCTGCGGGTCGGCGTCTTTCTGCAGCGTCTGCACCTGACGGGTCATGGCCTGTCTGGCCGGCAGACGAAAGTTGCCGGCGTCGGCCTGCAGGGTATGCAGCAGATCCCACTCATCGATCAGGCCGACCAGCCGATCGTTGTCCAACACCGGCAGTTGAGAGATGTCGTACAGACGCATACGGGCGTGCACCACCGCCAGCGTATCGTCCGGCGCGGCGGTTACCGCGGCGTTTTCATCGTGGCGGTAAGCGATCAGATCGCGCAGATCGCCAAACTGGGAGGTGGCCAGTAGCCCCTGCTCCTGCATCCAGCGGTCGTTGAACATTTTGGACAGGTATTTATTGCCGCTGTCGCAGACGAACGTTGCCACGCGCAGCGGCTCGGTCTGCGCCCGGCAGTAGCGCAGCGCGGCGGCCAGCAAGGTGCCGGTGGATGAGCCGGCCAGTATGCCTTCGCTCTGCAGCAGCTGGCGTGCGGTGGTGAAGGCTTCCCGATCGTCGATGCGGTAGGCGGCCGCCACCTGACGAAAGTCGCTGAGCGGCGGCACAAAGTCTTCGCCGATGCCTTCCACCAGCCAACTGCCGGCCTCCGTCACATTTCCGCTGTCGAGATAGTCCGCCAGAATGGAGCCGGCGGGATCCGCCAGCACAAAACGGGTGGCGGGGGAAACCTCGGCAAAGTAGCGGCTCAGCCCGCTCAGGGTGCCGCCTGAACCGACGCCGACCACGATGGCGTCAACGTCGTGATCCATCTGCCGCCACAGTTCCGGCGCGGTGGTGGCGGTGTGTGCCGCCGGGTTGGCCGGGTTGTTAAACTGGTCGATATATAAGGCGCCCGGCGTGTCGTCCGCCAGGCGTTGGGCGTAATCCTGGTAATAGGCCGGGTGCCCTTTGCCGACGTCGGAGCGGGTCAGCACCACGTTGGCCCCCAGCGCGCGCAGGTGGAAGATTTTCTCGCGGCTCATTTTATCCGGCACCACCAGCGTCAGGCGGTAGCCCTTCAGCGCGGCGACCAGCGCCAGCCCCAATCCGGTATTGCCGGCGGTGGCTTCAATAATGGTGCCGCCGGGCTGCAGTTTCCCGCCGCGTTCGGCCTGTTCGATCATCGACAGCGCGACGCGATCTTTGATAGATCCGCCGGGGTTTTGGTTCTCCAGTTTGATAAACAACCGGCAGGGGCCGGTATCAAAGTGCGTCAGCTCCAGCATTGGCGTATTACCGATCGTCGCGAGCGCCGATTGTGCGATGGCCATGTTTCCCTCCAGAATAATGCGCGTTATTCGCCGTTATTTGGATGATAGCTCTGCCTGTTTGCCCGGTTAAAAGAACAAATAACTGCTACATATGTCATTTTAGAATATATTAATTCAACTTTTGGATGTTTAGATATAAAGATGTTTGGATGCTTGGCCGTGTAGCCGTCAGTGGGATTTAGTGGGATACAGAAACCTCGCCCGGATGGCTTTTTCGACAATTTGCGCGCGAAAGCGTACAGTTATGTAAAAATGCTGAAATTTCATGCTAATCCCTGCAAAAATAAGACGAATCTAATAAACTCTTAGCAAAGCCTTGGCCGGACATGACCCGTAGCAGGGGGGCACGCGGCAGGGCGCGGAAGCCCGGGACTTCTCGCTGATTTGGCTGACGTAACGAGTTTGAACGGTAACGCGATTTCAATAAATTGAATGGACACTCTGGCGAAGACATGATGAAAACACACTTAGTTTCCCCGATGAAAAAGCTGACCTTCGGCGTCGGCTTCCTGTTATTGGCAACGCCGGCCGTGCAGGCCGCCACACCGCCGACGGCTCCGAAAGTGGACGCCAAGGCGTTTATTCTGATGGATTACAACAGTGGCACCATTCTGGCGGAAGGTAACCCGGATACCCGGCTCGATCCGGCCAGCCTGACCAAAATCATGTCCAGCTATGTGATCGGCCAGGCGATCAAGGCCGGCAAAATCAAGCCGACCGATTCGGTTACCGTCGGTAAAGACGCCTGGGCGACCGGCAACCCGACGCTGCGCGGCTCTTCCCTGATGTTTATCAAACCGGGCGATCAGGTGCCGGTGATGGAGCTGAACAAAGGTATCGTGATCCAGTCGGGCAACGATGCCAGCATTGCGCTGGCGGATTACGTGGCCGGCAGCCAAGATGCGTTTGTCGGGCTGATGAACAACTACGTCAAACACCTCGGGCTGAAAAATACCCACTTCCTGACGGTGCACGGCCTGGATGCGGAAGGGCAATACAGCACCGCCCGCGATATGGCGCTGCTGAGCCAGGCGCTGATCCGCGATGTGCCGGATGAGTACGCGCTGCATAAAGAAAAAGAGTTCACCTTCAATAAAATCCGTCAGGTAAACCGCAACCGCCTGCTGTGGAGCTCCAACCTGAAGGTGGACGGCATCAAAACCGGCTATACCAGCGGCGCCGGCCATAATCTGGTGGCGTCGGCGGCCGAAGGGCCGATGCGGTTGATTTCTGTGGTGCTGGGCGCGCCGAGTGACCGCGTGCGTTTCGGCGAGAGCGAGAAGCTGCTGACCTGGGGCTTCCGTTTCTTTGAAACCGTAACGCCAATCAAGGCGGATAAACCGTTTATCACCCAGCGCGTCTGGTACGGCAAGCAGAGCGAAGTGCCGCTGGGCGTGGCGAAAGACGCGGCGATCACCATTCCTAAAGGGCAGATGAAAAACCTGAAGGCCAGCTATAAGCTGAATTCCGCCACGCTGGAAGCGCCGCTGGCGAAGAATCAGGTGGTGGGCACCATTGACTTCCAACTGGACGGTAAGACCGTCGATCAGCGCCCGCTGGTGGTGATGGAGGAGGTGAAAGAGGGCAACTTCTTCAGCCGCATCTGGGATATGGTGATGATGAAAGTGACCCAGTGGTTCGGCAGCATTTTCGGCTGACCGCTAACGGGGAAATAAAAAAGGGCGCATGACGCGCCCTTTGCGATCAATTACAGGCCACCACCTTGATTGCCAGCCCGCCCTGTGAGGTTTCGCGGTACTTGGCGTTCATGTCCTTGCCGGTTTCATACATGGTTTCAATCACCTTATCCAGGCACACTCGCGGCTCGCTGGTGCGGCGCAGCGCCATCCGTGCGGCATTGACCGCCTTCACGGCGGAGATGGCGTTGCGTTCGATACAGGGCACCTGCACCTGACCGGCCAACGGATCGCAGGTCAGCCCCAGATGATGTTCCATGGCGATCTCCGCCGCAATACACACCTGCGCCGGGCTGCCGCCCATCAGCTCCGCCAGCCCGGCGGCGGCCATCGAGCAGGCGACGCCGACCTCGCCCTGGCAGCCGACTTCCGCGCCGGAAATTGAGGCGTTCATTTTGTAGAGCGCGCCGATCGCGCCGGCAACGAGGAAGAAGCGGCTATAGGAATTGGTATTAACCGGCCGGATAAATTTATCGTAATAGGCCAGCACCGCCGGAATAATCCCGCAGGCGCCGTTGGTGGGGGCGGTCACCACCCGCCCGCCGGCGGCATTCTCTTCGTTGACCGCAAAGGCGAACATATTGAGCCAGTCCACCACGTTCATCGGGTCGGTGTTGTTCTTGTCGCCGGTCACCAATATGCGGCGCAGGGCGGCGGCGCGGCGTGGTATTTTCATCGGGCCGGGCAGCAAACCTTCAGTATTCATCCCGCGTTCGATACCGGTGCGCATCACCTGCCAGATGGCGGCAAAGTGGGTCTCAATCTCTTCCCTGTCGCGCAGCGCCAGCTCGTTTTGCATTACCAGTCCAGACAGCGACAGGCCGGTGTCTTTACAGTGCTGCTGCAGATCCTGCGCGGAGCGGAACGGATAGGGCAGCGGCTGCGCCTCGGCAGAGGGCTGGCCGAAATGCGCTTCATCGACAATAAAACCGCCGCCGATGGAATAGTAGGTTTTGTCATGCAGCAGCCGCTCGCCGTCGAAAGCGCGGATGCGCATGCCGTTTTCGTGTAGCGGCAGGTTGTCGCGGTGGAAGTTCATGCTGGTCGCCAGCGGGAAATCCACCTCGTGGCAGCCGTTCGCCAGCGCCAGGCGGCCGGTTTGTTCCACCTGGCGGATAAAACCAGGGATGGCGTCGATATCGACGTCATGCGGTAAATTGCCCGCCAGCCCCATGATAATCGCCAGATCGGTGTGGTGCCCCTTACCGGTCAGGGACAGCGAGCCGTAAACGTCCACCACCAGACGGGTGGCGTCCATCAGCTGCTGATGAGCGATAAGATCGTCGATAAACTGCTTGCCGGCTTTCATCGGGCCGACGGTGTGGGAACTGGATGGACCGATACCGATTTTGAAAATATCGAAAACGCTGACCATAGTCTCGCCTCCTTCTTCAGGTGTCAGGCGGTAAATACAGAATAAGGGGGTGGTGCAAGCCGGCGCATGGCGCGCCGGCGGGAGTGTATTTAGCTAAACAGAGAGTACAGGATGGCCGACATGGCGATCAGGCCCATCAGCACCACGAAGGCGTTGCTGATATGGCCGGCGTATTTACGCATCGCCGGTACTTTACGGATGGCGTACATCGGCATCAGGAACAGCAGCATCGCGATAATCGGGCCGCCCAGGGTTTCGATCATGCCCAGAATGCTTGGGTTCAGCGTGGCGACAATCCAGGTGGTGACCAGCATAAAGATGGCGGTGATGCGATTCAGTTTTCCGCTGCTGATGGTTTTGCCACGGGTTTTCAGCGACTTGCTGACGATGCCGTTGAAACCTTCACGTGCGCCGAGGTAGTGGCCCAGGAACGATTTGGTGATGGCGACAAAGGCGATAACCGGCGCGATGTATTCAATCATCGGGTTGTTAAAGTGGTTGGCCAGGTACGACAGAATAGAGATGTTCTGCGCCTTGGCTTCCGCCAGGTCGGCCGGCGACAGGCTGAGTACGCAGCTGAACACGAAGAACATCACGGTCAGCACCATCATGATGTGTGCGTAGGCCAGAATGCGTGAGCATTTTTTCTCGGCGTCCGCACCGTACTCTTCGCGTTTCGCCACGGCAAAGGCGGAAATAATCGGTGAGTGGTTAAAGGAGAACACCATCACCGGGATTGCCAGCCACAGCGTCATCATCAGGCCGTGGCCCATTCCGGTGCCGGCGCCTGACAGGGAGACGTTTTCGAAGATAGCGCCGGTCCAGTTAGGGATCAGGTACAGCGCCAGCAGCATCAGCACGGCAACAAACGGGAATACCAGAATACTCATGGTTTTGACGATGGCCTGCTCACCAAAACGCACGATAGTCATCAGGCCGACGATCAGAATCAGTGACAAAATGGCGCGCGGCGGCGAGGTCAAGCCCAACTGATGGGTAATGAAACTGTCGACGGTGTTGGTGATGGCGACGCTGTAAACCAGCAGGATAGGGTAGATGGCGAAGAAGTAGAGCAGGGTAATCAGCTTACCGGCGCTGATGCCGAAGTGCTCTTCCACCACCTCGGTGATATCTTCGCCCGGATTTTTGCCGGACAGGACAAAACGGCACAGGCCGCGGTGGGCGAAGAACGTCATCGGGAAGGCGATGATGGCCATGATAATCAGCGGGATTAAGCCGCCGATCCCGGCGTTGATGGGCAGGAACAGCACGCCTGCGCCGATGGCGGTGCCGTACAGGCCCAACATCCACATGGTATCGCTTTTACGCCAGGTACTGCTGGAACCCGATGCTGCCGAGACAATCGTGCCGGTCTGTGTAGTGTCCATAAATATCTCCGAAGTGAACACGTTAATTTAAAAGCAAAGTCAAAAATTTACGTTAAAGCCGAAAGCCGTAAATCAGTCAGCGGCTGCCGGTTAAATCAGGCGTTTCTTGCGGGGATAAAGGAACCTCCCCCTGGTTGTTTATTGTGCTAATTATCGTGGCGATGAACTAACACTAAAAATCATGCCGCCCAGGTTAGGCGGAAAATAGAGTATTAACTCGGAAGATTCTTGTCTCCCGTTTTTGATGGCAGAAAGATAGCGATTTCCAGCATAAACAACCGTGATCACGCTCTCAAATGCGATATATATGCGGCAAATACCCACTTTGTTAAAATTTTATTTATTAAATGTTCATCTGCGTGAAGCATTATGCTTTATTGTGTTTTTTTATTACTGCATGCGTTATCTGGGTTTTTGCCTGCTTGGCCGGATAAAACGCTGCCTGTGTACAGAAGGTGAGCAATATATTTTAAGCAGTGGCGAGGATCTAGCTAAAAACGATGAATAAGCGGGTTTAGTGATGACGATCACATCGTCGTGTAACGTGGTTTTTTATTAACCGAATGATTATCCAGTGTTTTAATGGTTTTTTGTGCGGATGCACCCTACCTGGTGAAATGATTTATTAACGCCGGGTAACGCTTAATCATTCACCATATAAACGTGCGCCCATGGCTGTTTTATCCGCGATAGATGATGCGGTGGCGTTATTTTAATCAACAATGATGGGGGGCGATGTGCTAAAAACCTGCCGGACGCTTATGCTGCGCTTCACTATTTCGCCGTTATTCCGCGTAGAAAAAAATAATAACTCCCGTTACCGGTTGCAATTTATTAACTTATTGTCAGAGCCGGATGAGATTATTGGTAATTTAATTGCGGATAATTTGTACGAGAGAACCGCTGAGCCGTGCTCAGCGGTCTGAATGGCTCAGTAGCGCAGGGTGATGGCGTGCTGATTGAAGAAATCGCTGAATTCGCCGTCGGGGCGCTGGTCGGTGATGACATGATCAAACAGGGTCAGCGGGCCGATGCAGGCCGGCTTCACCTTGCCGAATTTACTGTGGTCGGCCACCAGCACCTTGCGCTGCGCCGTCGCCAGCGCCCGGTGCTTCATATCCAGCTCGTCAAAGTTAAAGCAGCTGGCGCCTTGCTGTAGGCTGAGGCCTGCGGCGGAAATAAAAGCGATGTTGGGACAGATGCTGTCCATTTCGTTGCGCTGGCCGATACTGCTGAAGATATAGTTATTCGGCTTGAATTCACCGCCGCATAGGATCACCTTGCACTGCGGTTTATCCTGCAGGGCCAGAAAGGTATTGAGCGAGTGGCAGACGCCGGTGAAGGGCAGGTCGTCGGCAATGGCGTCGATAATCGCTGGCGTGGTGGTGCCGCAATCAAAGAACACCGTATCATTCTCTGCGATCAGCGGGGCGGCCAGCAGGCCGATGCGCCGTTTCTCGCTCACCTGCTTGGCTTTTTGGTCGGAAACAAAGTAATGGGTCACGCCGTTGTTGCGCGGGTCGGTCACCACGTAGCCGCCCAGCAACACCACCGCCGCAGGCTCGGCGCTGAGATCGCGGCGGATGGTCATTTCCGACACCCCCAGCAGCGCGGCGGCTTCTTTCAAGTGGATTTTGTCAGAACGCTTTAACACCTGGACTAATCGATTGATGCGTTCTTCGCGCCGCGTTTCCATTCGTTGCTCCCGTCGGTTTAGAGATAAAGAGATATCCGTGGCGGCCCAGGGCCAGATACAACAATGCGGAGCAGTGCGTACTACGCATTACCCCGCATCAGTCAACAAATGCGCCCGGTCACTGCAAGTATGCCGGGGGCGTTGCTATCAGTAGCTGCCGGCGGCGGCCTGCTCGCCGGATACGATGGCTACGCCGGAACTGGTGCCGATACGCGTGGCGCCGGCTTCAATCATCGTTTTGGCGGTCGCGCGGTCGCGTACTGCGCCGGAGGCTTTCACGCCCATTTCGCTGCCCACGGTAGCGCGCATCAGTTTAACGTGCTCTTCACGAGCGCCGCCGGTGCTGAAGCCGGTTGAGGTTTTGACAAAGGCGACGTCAAGTTCACGACACATTTCACACACTTGCACGATTTGCGCGTCGCTGAGCAGGCAGGTTTCCAATATTACCTTCAATGGGATAGCCGCGCAAACCTCACGCACGGCGGCGATATCGGCTTTGACATCCTCCAGCATGCCGCTTTTCAGCCAGCCGACGTTGATGACCATATCGATTTCCTGCGCGCCGGCGGCAATCGCCGCTTTCGCTTCAAAGGCCTTGGTGACGGTCAGGCCGGCGCCCAGCGGAAAACCGATAACCGAGCAGACTTTCACCGTGCTTTCCTGCAGTAACTGTGCAACCAGCGGGACGTAACCGGAGTTCACGCATACCGCGTAGAAATTGTGCTGCTGCGCTTCTTCACACAGTTTGCTGATTTGCTGCTCGGTGGCGTCCATCGCCAGCAGGGTATGGTCGATGTAGCTGGCGTAATCAATGTTTTCGCTAGTCATTGCGCTTCCTCTGAATGGTTAGTACTGAATGTTATAATAATAACATTATTTGCCCGTAATTATAGCCGAAATTCGAGTTTTTACCACGTTTTTAGCGGTATTTTGTTATTTAAATAACATAGCAGTGCTGAAGGGAATAAACCGGCAGGGGGATATAACGGCGGGGCCAACGGCCCCGCACGGGATTACTCTTTGATCCAGCCTTTACGGATAGGGAAGGCGAACAGGAAACGGTACAGGCGCTCCAGCCGGGCGGCGATCGCGCTGCCGAACAGGTTCCACACCAGCTGCGCCACCAGGCAGCCCACCATGCCAAGCAGGAAACCACCTACCATATCCAGCGGCCAGTGTACGCCAAGGAAAACCCGCGACCAGGCGATGGCGACGGCGATAACCATCAGCACAATGCCGGACCACAGCCGGTGCCAGCATAAAAATGCCATGGCAAAGGTGAATATGGCGGTACCGTGATCGCTGGGGAAGGAGCTGTCCGGCGCATGATGCAGGAAGGTGTAGCCGATGCCGGCGACGAAGGGGCGTTCGTGCGGCAGCAGCATACCGATGGCGGCGGAGGTCAGGATGGCGAATGCCAGCGCTATGGTGGTTTTTGCCACCACTTCACGCTGTGAAACCAGCGCGTCTTTCGGCCCCCAGAACCACAGGCCGACAATCAATAGCGGAACGATGGCGATCACATCACGCGCCAGGAAGGTGGCGAAGTCGATCGACCATTCGGGCGAGGCCGGGGTTGCGTTAATCCAGGCGAAAAGAAGATAGTTCAACTGCTCCATGATATTTACCTCGTCTTGCGGCGAATAACGCCGCTAACCCACCAATAAACAGCCAATTGGCTGAACCAAACCCACCAACCTGCTCACAGGTTATGGGAAAAAAAGTGTGCGCCGCGTATCACCTGACCAAAGTCCATCAGCAGCCCCGGGGTGATGCCGGCACCCCAGCAGGCATAAGCCACTTTTGGTCGCCGGGGATAAAACAGAAAGAACCGCGCCATCACCGCAAAGCCGCTGGAGGCGTGCCCGCCGGGGAAGCAGCGGCAGCACCGAGGCGGCGATCACGCCGATCTTCAAGGGCCGGTGGTTGATCGCATCCAGCCTGACGTTATGCTGCCAGGGGAAATACCCGCTGGCGCTGTCGAACCACATATTACTGATGCTCAGTCCAGCGCTTTGCTACGCGACAGCCACAAAAATAGCAACCCACTGACTATTAAGCCAAAAACTTGTCAACGGTAAAAGGATGGCGCCAAGGAGTAAATAGAGCCATTCTTAAAGTGTTTGGCCGTTGAGGGTTGATTTAATAAACGTCGGGATGGGGTTTCGAGGTGTGTGCGCCAGCTCGCCGTTGGTCATCAGCCTGCCAGCGATAAATTTTCCAGCTTAAGGAAACCTTAGTGCGGCAATACATTGCTCATGTGAATTGTTTTTGTTCTGCTATTTTCTCTTGTTCCAGTGGTTGTTCCTTTTAATGTCTCAATGTAAAGAAGATTAAACCATTGGAAAGAGTTGGTATAGTGTATTAGTTTATGTCTGGTTTTCAGTATGAATCATAGGGAAAGAACATGAAAAAGATCTCCTTGCTAGTAGCCGGCATGATGATGGCTGCTTCTGCCGGTGCGGCGACCAACGCGACTGAAAAGGGCGACATCCGCCAGCAGCCGCTGGAAAAGATTGCCCCTTACCCGCAGGCGGAAAAAGGCATGACGCGTCAGGTGATTTACCTGCCGAAACAGGAGCATGAAGAAAACTATAAGGTTGAGTTGCTGATCGGTAAAACGCTGCAGGTTGACTGCAACCACCATGGGCTGGGCGGCAAGCTGGAAAGCAAAACCTTGTCCGGCTGGGGCTACGACTACCTGGTGCTGGATAAACTCTCCGGCCCGATGAGTACCATGATGGCCTGCCCGGACAACACCAAGCATGAAGCCTTCGTGACGGCAAATCTGGGCGATGCCGCCATGCAGCGTTACAACAGCCGTCTGCCGATCGTGGTCTATGTGCCGCAGGACGCGCAAGTGAAGTATCGTGTCTGGAAGGCTGAGGATGCGGTCAGCGACGCGGTGAAGAAGTAACTGCCTTGCCGGCGCGTATGTAACGCGCCAGCTGAATGTGAGGCGGGCCTTGTTCCCGTCTCCGTTTCCTACCGATGCATATCAGGCTAACGCGCCGATTCTTTTCAGCAGTTCCGGCTGCTGTAGCTGTAGCGCCATCCACGGGGAAAACACCTGAGGAACGGCGTTAATGGCGTCTATCACCTGTTCGATACCGACCCAGACATACTCCATCACTTCAAGCGGATTAGGCTGCGGCTGCGCATCGCTGTGCGCGACGTAGATTGGGCAAAATTCATTTTCCATCACGCCGGAGGCATCGGTGACGCAGTACTGGAAGTGGGGAACCACCAGTTCCGGCGGGCTGATGGTCAGGCCCAGTTCGAAGGCGGCGCGACGCGCTATTGCATCGCTTTGGCTTTCACCGGGCTGCGGATGGCCGCAAAACGAGTTGCTCCAGACGCCGGGCCAGGCGGTTTTGTTAAGCGCCCGCCGGGTAATCAGCAGTTCCCCTTTGCGGTTAAACACATAGCAGGAAAAGGCCAAGTGCAGAGGCGTCTGATTGCTATGCACCACGGCTTTATCCATTGTCCCACTCTGATGGAAATGCTCATCCAGCAAAATAACCTGCTCATGAGGTTCAGGCATGGCGTTCTCCATGGTGTGCTCGGTTAACGGCTGATATAAACGGCAATAATGGAAACACACACCAGGGTGTACCAGTATTCCCACAGTCGGTAGGTGAAATGGTCATAGCGGCTGTCGGCATCTCTTTTGCAAAGACGCGCTGAGACGAACAATAAAATAAGCGCGGATCCTATCTCAAACAGGGGCAGGGCGCTAGCGTTGCCGCTCTGTTCACCGGGCATAAACAGCGTGTAGTGGGCAATAACGATGGAAAGCAGATAGGCGACGGCAATGATTATTTTTCCCTTGCGCATGCCGTACACCAGCGGAAAAGTTTTTCTGCCGATGCGCGCGTCGCCTTTAATGTCCCTGAAATCCTGCGTGGTGATCATATAGCTGGTCATCAGCAACAGCGGCAGCAGCCAGTCGGCAATCTCCCTGAACGGCACGCCGGCGTTGTGAGCGGCGACCGGCAGCTGCGTCAATATGCCCAGCGAAACAAAGACGTTCTTCAACAGCCAGTTATTGCTCCACGGCGTATAGCTGTATACCAGTGAGCACAGTATCCAGAACAGCACCCAGCCAATCACGCCGAGGTAAAGGCCATAGGCGAAAAACAGCAGGGCGAGAACGACGGCGCGGATTTTAGCCGACTTCAGCGTAATGACCTGAGCCGCCAGCGGACGGTCCGGCTTATTGATTTTGTCTTCTTCAATACCAAATATCTGGCTGTTGATATCGGCGATATAGATATGAAAATAAGCATAAATAAAGGTAGCCAGAATACTGGATATTATTGCCTGCGTTCCCATCCCCCGGGCGAGGCAGAGCGACAGCGTAAATAACGTTGGCGCGATAATGCCGATCCAGACGTTGTTCCTGACAAAACGCCAGGATAACCACAGCTCAAACGCCGCATCCCGGCGTTTTTGGATGCTGACATTTTCAATCATGCTGCATCCTTGGCAAAGCGGCAGGCGTGCGGTGCATAGCGGGGGGCTCTCATGGCGGAAATGCGGATGATAAAACATTTAGTTTAGAAATGTTTATGTGTCAAGCTATCCCGAATCAAGATAATAAATCAGCTTATTATTTGAACTGAAATGAAAATGATACCGGGGAACCTGTGCGCTGGGTGGAAGGGGGAGTCTTGAGCAGTGCGATTGCTGGCTACCGGCTGATATAAAAGACAAACATGGAAATACACACCAGCGTGTACCAATATTCCCACAGGCGGTAGGTAAAATGGTCATAGCGGCAGTCGGCGTTTTGTTTGCACAACCGCGCTGCGACACATAATAAAATTAACGCGGATCCGCTCTCGAAGAGCAACAGCGCGCCGCTGCTGCCGTTTTCACCTGGGGTAAACAGCGTATAGTGGGCGATAACGATAGAGAGCAGGTAAGCCAGCGACAGGGCGATCTTGGCCGTACGCATGCCGTAAACCAAGGGAAAAGTCTTCCTGCCGATGCGTGCATCACCTTTTACATCGCGGAGATCCTGCGTAGTGATCATATAGCTGGTCATCACCAGCAGCGACAGTAGCCAGTGAGCAACTTCTATGAACGGTACGCTGGCGTTGTGGGCGGCGACCGGCAGCAGCGTCAGTATGCCCAGCGCGACAAAGAGATTTTTCAGCAGCCAGTTATTGCTCCACGGTGTATAGCTGTACAGCAGGACGAACAGTACCCAGAGCAGGGTCCAGCCAATGGCGCCGAGGCAGATGCCGTAGGCAAAAAACAACAGTGTGAAAATGACAGCCCTGATTTTCGCCGACGCCAGCGTAATGATTTTTGCCGCCAGCGGGCGATCCGGCTTATTGATTTTATCTTCTTCAATGCCAAATATCTGGCTGTTGATATCAAAGACGTAGAGATGAAGATAGGCATAAAAAAATGATGCCAGGGTGCTGATGGCGATTTCCATACCGGGCAGACCTTTGGCTGCACAGAGCGCCAGAGTAAACAGTGTCGGCGCCACGGCACCCGCCCAGATATTGTTTTTGACAAAGCGCCAGGACAGCCACAATTCAAACATCACCCCGCGACGTTTTTGGATGCTGATATCTTCAGCCATATTGCATCCCCGGCGGAGCGATAGACGCATGGCCCATAGCGCGACTCTCATCTTGTTAACATAAAATTTATCACAGTTTTAGGTGAGTAATATTTATGTGTCAAGCTATCCCGGGACGGGATAATGAATCTGCTTATTATTTGGCTTGTGGCGGTAAGAAGACCGAAAAAACTACGGGAAGGAAAGGGAAAAGCAGCCATGCAAGGCTGCTTGAGCGGATTATTGACAATCGTCGGTAATTTTTACCAGGGCTGCGTTGTAGACCGCGGCGTTGTCAGCGGCAAATACGGCGATGCCCTTCACCAGCTTGCCGTCCTTCAAGGTGCCGGTGGTTAATGCCTCATCAACCGTATCGAGCTTGAAGGCCTTGTTATCCGGCGAGTAGGCCTTCAGGCAAAGTGTTGATAAATCGATATCGTCCCCGGGCAATTTGGCCAGGGCGACGTCAAAGGTTTTGGTGTAGGCGTCTTTGCCGCCAATGGATATGGAGCCGGTCGACTTCTCTGTCGCATATACCGCAATATTCCCAGGGGTAGCCGCGTTTGCCGCGAAACAGAAGCCGGCCAGGGCGAGAGATGCAACCATGGTAGAAATTTTCATAGCTAGTCCTTTATGTTGATTTATGTCTCAGTCACACACTACGTATGCAGGATACGTTTCTTAATAATATCCGGTCTGGGTTAAACCGTGGGTAAAGGGGGAATGTTTGTACATTACACACTGGCATAACCCTCTGCGGGGCAGGGCTGGTAGTAAGCCCGTTGCATGGAGAGCGGAGCATCCTATGGTATGATCCTGCGGCGTAATGATTATGCCGATGGAATGGCGGCTATCGCACTGTTGGAACTATCCGGCACGGGCCGATCGCGCATTGACGCGCATCTTAATAAAACATAAAAAAATGGTATGTGGCATGAGCAAAACACATAAATATCAAATCAGCATATACGGCATGCTGCTTGGCGCGCTGGCCTTGCTTATTAGCCTGTTTCATTTCAATTATCCGTTAGCGACCAAGCCGCCGCTGGAAGTCAGCGTGGCGGAGAAAGTGTCATCTATCAAAAACGGCATTTTAGCCGGCCTGAAAGGTCAGGAACCGCCGGTGACAGAGAAACGAACTATCGATATAGATAACATACTGAATAGCGCGACTATCGGTCTGGCGATCGTTGCGTTGGTGCTTGCTTTTATCGGAGGGATTCGCAAAGAGAACGGCTGGGGAGTTGGCGGAGCGCTGTTTTTTGGCGGGGGGACGCTGGCCTTCCATGCGATATTGTTCGGCGCCGGGCTGATCTTCAGTATCATCATACTGGTCGCAGTATTATGTTTTCTGTTCGCTTTTTTCCCTGGTTAGCCGGTCGTAACTTTTACGGTCTCCTGCTGCATGGGCGCGAGATCGAAAGCACCATCGCACGTGCTGACGTCAGCCTGTTGCATCGCTCTCCCCCTGAACTGGAGCGAGATTTTTCCCGACCTTCCAGTGAGTTTCCCAGGCAAAATGCTTTCCCGGTGGTTTTCAGGCAACAAAAAACCCGATAATCTTGAACCTAAAAAGGCGGGATTATCGGGCTCCACAAAATGGGGACATCAAAGAAAAGCAGTGGCACTAATTAAGACTACCACCCGATCGAAAAGTTCTGCCGAATGATAAAAATTTCAAAAATATTTCGCCGCTAAATTTCCTCTGCGCCCGCGCCGTCAGCTCAGTATCCCCGGCCATAGCACCACAATCAGCGAACCTGCCAGCGTTAACAATACGTTAGCAATGGCATAGGTGCCGGCGTAGCCGAGAGCGGGGATGTTGCTGCGGGCGGTGTCGCTGATGATATCCATCGCCGGGGCGCAGGTGCGCGCGCCCATAATTGCACCGAACAGCAGGGCGCGGTTCATGCGCAACACGTAGGCGCCGAACAGGAAGCAGAGCACCACCGGCACCAGGCTGACGAGCAGGCCGGCGACCAGCATTTGCCAGCCCACGGCGCCCAGGCTGTGGCCGATACCGGCGCCGGCGCTCAGGCCTACGCCGGCCATAAACACCATCAGGCCGAACTCTTTCACCATATTCAGCGCCCCCTGCGGGATATAGCCGAAGGTCGGGTGGTTGGCACGCAGGAAGCCGAGCATGATGCCCGACATCAGCAGCCCGGCGGCGTTGCCGATGCCGAACGAGAAATTGCTGAACTGGATGGTGATCTGACCAATCAGCAGGCCGATAATAAAGAAGGCGCAGAAGGCCAGCAGATCGGTCACCTGGCTGTGGATGGAGATAAAGCCGATCTTCTCCGCCACGCTTTTCACCCGGCGCGCGTCGCCGCTGACCTGCAGCACGTCGCCTTTATTCAGCACGATGCTGTCATCAATCGGCATTTCAATCTGACTGCGAATCACCCGGTTCAGGAAGCAACCGTGGTCGGTCAGCTTCAGCTGGCTTAAACGCTTGCCGACCGCATTGCTGTTTTTTACCACGATCTCTTCGGTGACGATGCGCATGTCGAGCAGATCGCGGTCGAACACTTCCTTGCCGTTACGGAAGCTGGGATCCAGGCGCGCATGCGCGTCCGGGTAGCCCACCAGCGATATTTCGTCGCCGACCTGCAGCACGGCGTCACCATCCGGGTTGGCGAGAATGCCGTTGCGGCGGATGCGTTCGATATAGCAGCCGGTCTGACGGTAAATGCCCAGTTCGCGCAGATTTTTGCCGTCTGCCCAGGCCACCAGCTCCGGGCCGACGCGGTAGGCGCGGATGACCGGCAGGTAGACTTTACGCTGGCTGTCGGTATCCAGGCCGCGTTCGCGGGCGATTTGCTGCGCCGAGGTCGGCAAATCCTGGTGCTGCAGCTTGGGCAGATAGCGCGCGCCGAAAATCAGGCTAACCAGACCAATAAGATAGGTTAACGCATAGCCCAGGCTAAGATGATCCTGTGCGGACAGCAGCGCCGGTCCGTTGGTAATGGTATTGCGCAGCGTATCGCCGGCGCCGACCAGCACCGGTGTCGAGGTCATGGAGCCGGCCAGCATACCGGCGGTCAGGCCGATGTCCCAGTGGAACAGCTTGCCGAGGCCGACGGCCATCACCATCGCCGTACCGACCATCACCAGCGCCAGCATCAGGTAATTTTTGCCGTCGCGGAAGAAAATCGAGAAAAAATTCGGCCCGGCTTCGACGCCGACGCAGAAGATAAACAGCATAAAGCCCAGGCTGAGCGCTTCGGTGTTAATGGCGAAGTTGTGCTGGCCAAGCAGCAGGGAGACGACTAAAACGCCAATGGAACTGCCGAGTTGCACGGAGCCAAGGCGAAGTTTTCCGAGGCAGAGCCCCAGGGCGAGTACCACAAACAGCAACAGGATGTAGTTGCCGTTTAACAAACTAGCGACGTTTATGTTCACAGGATGTAACTTATTGTTTACCAGTAAGTGCTTGATATGGCTGGCTATAAAAGATAAATTCAGCCATATAAATAGTTGGATAAAAACGATACCCATCGCCAACCCGCGAAAGGTGCATCGCTTCCTCGATCAGCGGCATTATTCTAGTCTCTCTGACGCAGGACAGCCAGCATTAAGCTGAAAATGAACGCTGCCTTTTGCATTTAACTCTCTTTTTACCAAGGAAAATTTGTCGGCTCAGGCCGCCGTGATTCGCGTGCGTCGTCGTGATATGGCGCTCGTTGTTGCATTTCTGGGAGGAGCAGGATGGTTAGCTATCGGTATTGGGGCGGGTTCAGCAGCTGTTTTTTGTTGTTCTGCCTGATCTTTCTTGGTCAGAATAATTCGCTGGAGCAGCCGCATCATGGCGAAACCGGCCTGTTGCTGTTTACCATTCCCGGCTTTATCGCCAGTTATCTTGCCAGTAAAAAACGCCTGATCTGTCCGCTGCTCGGCGCGTTGTGCGCGCTGCCGCTGTGCCTGGTGGTGCGCCACTTCTGGCTGATGTCGACCCAGTCGTTCTGGCAGGAGTTGGCCTACGCCACCAGCTCGGTATTCTGGTGCCTGTGCGGTGCGCTGCTGTTTCTCTTTTTCCGCAGCCTGCGCCAGATGTTACAGCTTCGGCAAAGAACCCTCGGCAATAAAAAAGGCGCCTGAGGCGCCTTAATGTAGGGGGTGAACCGCTTACTGGAACAGGTTCAGGTTTTCTTTCGCGTATGCTTCAAACTCGGTGCAGCCGCCAATGTGCTGTTGATCCAGGAAGATCTGCGGCACGGTTTCTACCGGCTTACCGACGGTTTTTTCCAGATCGGCCTTGGTGATGCCTTCCGCGTGGATATCAACATAACGGAAGTTGAAATCGTCACGTTCTTCAGTCAGTTTTTCCGCCAACTCTTTCGCACGGACACAATAAGGACAGCCAGGACGCCCGAAGATTACTGCAAACATGAGATACTCCTCGTTGTTATTCAAAAATTTACCGCTATTGCAACGACATCCCGTCGGTCAGAAAAAGACCTCAGTCAACGCATTACTCAGGTGCAATGGCGCCTACTATGCCTGTTGGCGTTGCTAAAAAAAAGCAGGATTTGCCTGTTAATCTGATTTACGCCGCCTATCGGATGGCCTCACCGGCAGGAATTCACTACACTGTGCGCAATATGTCTGGAGATGAAAACATGCGTTCATTTGGTGAGTTACCCCGCCCGATATTGGTGCTGGAAGGGCTGGGGATCGTGCTGTTGATCCTGGCTTATCTGAGCATTCATGGCTATGTTCAGTTGCCGGGGGCGCTGTCATCGCAGGCTGCTGCGGTGGCGATGATTTTCCTCGGCGTGGCGCTGATGCTGCCGGCGGCGGCCCTGCTGGTCTGGCGCGTGGCGCATGGGTTCGGCCCGCTGATGCGCGGCGGACTGCCGCCGGAAAACGATCGGCGCAAGCCGCCGCAACAGCAACAGAAACGCGATCCGCGCGATTAAGCGTCGGTGGCGATTTGGGGTGACGAGATAAATTGAACATTGTCATTCTTTCGTGTGACAGCACGTTGTACTCCTGCCGTCGCCTGCGCGCCGTGGCGGAACGGCGCGGGCACCGCGTTGAGGTGATCGACCCGCTCTCCTGCTATATGAATATCAACCCGGCCGCGCCCACCATCCACTATCGCGGCCGTCAACTGGCGTGCTATGACGCGGTCATTCCGCGTATCGGCTCCGCCATTACCTTTTACGGCAGCGCCGTGCTGCGGCAGTTTGAACTGCTGGGCTGTTATTCGCTGAATGAGTCCGCCGCGATTACCCGGGCGCGCGACAAGCTGCATTCCCTGCAGTTGCTGGCGCGTCAGGGGATCGATCTGCCGATTACCGGCTTTGCCCACTCGCCGGATGATACCGGCGATCTGATCGAACTGGTCGGCGGCGCGCCGCTGGTGGTGAAACTGGTTGAAGGTACACAGGGCATCGGCGTGGTGCTGGCGGAAACGCGGCAGGCGGCGGAAAGCGTGATTGATGCGTTTCGCGGGCTGAAGGCGCACATTCTGGTGCAGGAGTACGTGCGCGAGGCGCAGGGACGGGATATTCGCTGTCTGGTGATCGGCGGACAGGTGGTGGCGGCGATCGAACGTCAGGCCAAGGCGGGGGAGTTCCGTTCCAATCTGCATCGCGGCGGCACGGCGCGCAAGGTGAGCATTACGGCGCAAGAGCGCACAGTTGCCATCAAGGCGGCGGCGACGCTGGGGCTGGATATTGCCGGCGTCGATATTTTGCGTGCCGATCGCGGCCCGCTGGTGATGGAGGTGAATGCCTCACCCGGACTGGAGGGGATAGAAACCGCCACCGGGCTGGATATCGCCGAGATGATGATCGCCTATATTGAACAGCGTGCAGCACGCGGTGTTTACCCTGAAATGGCGCCCATAACCAGTAAAAAATAAGGGATTAGCGCTATTTACCCGTGTTTTTTCCATGGCTAAGCGCGCCTTTATTGAATTAAGCCTGATTGATCGTGGCATCATGGATGAATATTCCGTAAGCTATGCGCCTTTCGCGTTTTTGAATATTGTGAGGCTGGTACCCTATGGATTCACTCATCGTCCCCGATTTGGCGTTATTACGACGTTGGCTGGACCAGTTGGGCATTTCATTTTTTGAATGCGACTCCTGTCAGGCGCTGCATTTGCCGCATATGCAGAACTTTGACGGCATTTTCGACGCCAAGATCGATCTGGTGGACGGGGTGATCCTGTTCTCCGCGCTGGCGGAGGTGAAGCCGACCGCGCTGATCCCGCTGGTCGCCGACCTTAGCCAGATCAATGCCAGTTCGCTGACCATCAAAGCATTTGTGGACGTTCAGGACGACAATCTGCCCAAGCTGATCGTCTGTCAGTCGCTGAGCGTGGCCGTCGGCATTACATTGGAACAGTTCGCGCATTTTATGCAGCAGGGCGAAGAGCAGGTCTCGATGGTGATTCTTGAGGCGCGCGCCAACGATCTGCTGTTTATGGGCGAGGGCGAGGAAGAAGAAAATCCGGCCGCCGCCATGCGTCAGCCGATGCTGCACTAATTCTGTCTTTGACGACGCATCGCCCGGTACGGCGATGCGTTGACGCCTCCCCGTTATCCCTCTATTGCCAATCCGCACGTGAAATCGCGATCGTGCGTTTTATCCTGGCCTGCCGTAGCTGAATCCTGTCAAACCTGCTATTTTTTGTAATTATCATTGCAAATGAATTAACTGGCTCTTATACCGATTATTACTGATATTTCATCGCGGAATACGGATATGTCAGAGATGCTGAAAAGCAAGCAGGGAACCCTGAGAGCGCAAACGGATGTGCCGGTGGCGGTATTGATCGCCGGTACGGCAATGGTGGCGATTAAATGTATTAGCATCCTGCTGCTGCTGGGGGAGCTGGGGCTGTCCGGCCTGAGCGAATTTGTCAGCACCAGCGCGCAGGCCTGGGATTCTACGCTGATTTTTCTGGCCGGTATCGTAATGCTCTGCCTGCAAATTTACTGTGGCTTTGCCGTGATGCGCGGTAAAAATGGCGGACGTTGGGGCTATGTGGCCTGTCAGGCGCTGGTGGTGGGCTATCTGCTGTTGGCGACCATCGGCAGCGTCTTTCCCGAGGTGTTTACCGTGGACGGCGAAACCAACACCCAGATTATGCACACCCTGATTCTGGAAAAAATCCCCGACGTGGTGATTCTCGGTCTGCTGTTCCTGCCGGCGGCCAGCCGCCGCTATTTTTCCCGTCGCTGAGGGCCGCGCGGATAGCGTCAAGAAGGTTGGGGATAAGGGCGTAGGGTGCTAAACTCTGCGCCCTTATTTTTTATTCGTCGATCCCTACGGTTAATCTATGCATTGCGCATTGTATACGGCCGGCAGTTGCCGTTCCTGTCAGTGGCTGGAAAAGCCTTATCCGCAGCAGTTGGCTGATAAACAGCAGCATCTGCAGGCCCTGCTGGCCGAACGCGAGGTCAGGCAGTGGCTGACGCCGGTTGCCGGCGCGCTGAGCGCATTCCGCAATAAGGCGAAAATGGTGGTCAGCGGCAGCGTGGAGCGCCCGCTGCTGGGGATGTTGCACCGCGACGGTACGCCGGTCGATCTGTGCGCCTGCCCGCTGTATCCCGCCAGTTTTGCGCCGATGTTCAACGTGCTGAAAACCTTTATCGCTCGCGCCGGGCTGACGCCATACAACGTGGCGCGCAAACGCGGCGAGCTGAAATATCTGCTGCTGACGGAAAGCACCGGTAACGGCGGGGTGATGCTGCGTTTTGTTCTGCGTTCGGAGAGCAAACTGGCGCAGCTGCGCGCCGCGCTGCCGTGGCTGCAGCAACAGCTGCCGCAGCTGCAGGTGATTTCCGTGAATATTCAGCCGGTGCATATGGCGATTATGGAGGGCGATCGGGAAATCATCCTGACCGAGCAACAGGCGTTGGAAGAGTGCTTCAACCAGGTGCCGCTGTATATCCGCCCGCAGGGCTTTTTCCAGACCAATCCGCAGGTGGCGGCGTCGCTGTATGCCACGGCGCGCGACTGGGTGCGTGAGCTGGGCATCGACAGCATGTGGGATCTGTTCTGCGGCGTCGGCGGCTTCGGTTTACACTGCGCGCAGCCGGAAACGCGTCTGACCGGGATTGAGATCAGCGCGGAGGCGATTCGCTGTGCGCGCCAGTCAGCGGCGACGCTGGGACTGCAGCGGGTTGATTTCCAGGCGCTGGACTCCACCCGTTTCGCCACGGCGGAAGGAGACGTGCCGCAGCTGGTGGTGGTGAATCCGCCGCGACGCGGCATTGGCAAGGAACTGTGCGATTACCTGCAGCGGATGGCGCCGGACTATCTGCTCTATTCCAGCTGCAATGCACAAAGCATGGCGCAGGATATGGCGCAGCTGCCGGGGTATCGGGTTGAACGGGTGCAGCTGTTCGATATGTTCCCGCATACCGCGCACTACGAGGTGCTGACGCTGCTGGTGCGGGAGAAGTAATCAGCCCGGCGAAGCGGGCTGAGAAGGGCGGTACTTGCGCTTACTGCGGGAACCATTTGTCGCTGATGGCCTGATAGGTGCCGTCGGCCTTGATCGCCGTCAGCGCCGCGTTCAGCTTGTCCAGCAGCGCCTTGTTATTCGGACGCACCGCAATCCCCAGGCCGGTGCCGAAGTATTGCGCATCGGTGATATGCTCGCCGACCGGCGCCAGCTGCGGGCTGTTTTTCAGCCACTCATTCACCACCGCGGTATCGCCGAAGACGCCGTCAATACGGCCGTTTTTCAGCTCCAGAATGGCGTTCTGGTAGCTGTCGTAAGAGACGGTGTTAATCTCCGGGTGCTTATCCTGCATATATTTCTGGTGGGTGGTGCCGTTTTCCATCCCGACCTTTTTCCCCTTCAGTTCAGCCAGCGAGGTGTACTTGCCTTTCTGCGCGATCACAATCGCCGAGTTGGCGTAGTACGGCTGGGTAAAGCTCACCTGCTTGCTGCGCTCCGGCGTGATGTCCATCCCGGAGATCACCGCATCGAATTTTTTGAACTTCAGCGCGGCGATCAGGCTGTCGAAGGCCTGATTGGTGAAGGTGCATTCCGCCTGCATCTGTTTGCATAACGCTTTCGCCAGATCGATATCAAAGCCGACGATTTGGTTATTGGCGTCTAATGACTCAAACGGCGGATAGGTAGCGGAGGAGGCGAAACGGATGGTGTCGGCCGCCTGAGCGCTGAAGGTCACACCGGCCAGTACGGCGGCGGCAAGCAGTAATTTTTTCATGCGGAAACTCCTGTCTGAACATTGATTTTATTATCGCCGCCATCGCTTGATTTTTCTGACAATATCCCGAGGAGGGGCGTTGACGGTGCTGGCGATAACCATGCCATTGAGTGAATTAATATGCAATAAAAATGAGTAAAAATTGTGATTGGCGGGGCGGGAAGACAGCCCTGCACGGCGGCAGGGCTGGGTAAGCGGGCTTAGTTGCGGCGTTCAAAGGCCAGCGCGCGGCGTTCAACCAGACGCATCAACAGCGTCAGCAGGCCGTTGACCACCAGGTAAACCAGGCCGGCGGCGCCGAAGACCATCACGTCATAGGTGCGGCCGTACATCAGTTGGCTGTAACCCATCACTTCCATCAGCGTGATGGTGTAGGCCAGCGAGGTGCTTTTAAACACCAGCACCACTTCGTTGGAGTAGGAGGAGAGGGCGCGCTTAAAGGCGAACGGCAGCAGAATGCGCATCGACTGTCGGCGCGACATGCCCAACGCTTCACAAGACTGCCACTGGCCGGCGGGAATAGCCCGCACCGCGCCGTAAAACAGCTGCGTGGTGTAGGCGGCGCTGTTCAGCGCCAGCGCAATCATGGCGCACAGCCAGGGCTGCGACAGCAGATTCCACAGCCACGGATAGTCGCGGATCGCCGGGAACTGCCCTGGCCCGTAGTAGATCAGGAAGATCTGCACCAGCAGCGGCGTACCGGTGAACAGCGTAATGTAGATCTTCACCAGCGACGACAGCAGCGGCGTTTTCAGCGTCAGGATCGCCGTCAGGATCAGCGACAGCACCAGCGCGACCAGCAGCGCCGCCAGCGTCAGCGTCAGGCTGGTGTGCAGGCCCTTGATGATTTCCGGTAAGTATTCCAGCATCAGACCGGCCCCCGCTCAAAACGTGTGGTGCGCAGTTCGATCCGCTTGAGAATAAACTGGCTCAACAGGGTGACCAGCAGATAGATGGCGGCGGCGATCACGTACCAGGTGAACGGCTCCTGCGTGCGGGTGGCGATGCTTTTGGTCTGCAGCATCAGGTCGTTCACGCTGATTAACGACACCAGCGCGGTATCCTTCAGCAGCACCAGCCACTGGTTGCCGAGGCCGGGCAGCGCATGGCGCCACATCTGCGGCATAATCAGCCGGAAGAAGATTGCCGCCTTGCCGAGTCCGAGCGCCTGGCCGGACTCCCACTGCCCCTGCGGCACCGCTTTCAGTGCGCCGCGCAGCGTCTGCGAGGCATAGGCCGAATACAGCAGCGCCAATGCGATCACCCCGCACAGGAACGGGCTGACTTCGAAACTTTCAATGTCGACCTGTACCGGCACGGAAAACAGGCCGAAGTTCAGCTCAAACCCGTCAGACAGCGTCAGCAGCAGCTGTGAGGAGCCGAAGTAGATAAACAGCACCACCAGAATTTCCGGCAGGCCGCGCAGCAGCGTGACCCAGGCGGTGCCGAGCCAGCTGACAAGCTTCCAGTGCGCGGACTCCCACATGGCGAACAGCATCGCCAGGATCAGCCCGAGCGCCAGCGCGCAAACGGCAAGGCCGACGGTCATCCCGGCGGCGGTTGCTAAAGGTTGAATTTCATTCATTGGGATCGATTACTGCTGGAACCATTTTTTGTAGATGGTTTCATAGGTCCCATCCTGTTTGATTTTATCCAGGGCGGCGTTGAACTTGCCCTGCAGATCGCTGTTTTTCTGGCGTACGGCGATGCCCAGACCGGTGCCGAAATAGTTTTTATCCGTCACCTTGTCGCCCACCGCGGCCAGTTGGGCGTTCTGCTTCAGCCATTCGTTAACCACGGCGGTATCGCCGAACACGGCGTCGATACGGCCGTTTTTCAGATCGAGCACCGCATTCTGGTAGCTGTCGTACGGTACGGTGGTGATGTCGCTGTGCTGATCCGTCAGGTATTTCTGGTGCGTGGTGCCGTTTTGCACGCCGACGCGTTTGCCTTTCAGCGCGGCGACATCGGCCACTTTACCTTTCTGCGCGATAAACAGGGCGGAGTTGTCGTAGTAAGGTTTGGTGAACAGCACCTGTTTTTCACGCTCCGGCGTGATATCCATACCGGCCATTACCGCGTCAAAGCGTTTGAACTTCAGGCCCGGGATCAGGCTGTCGAACGCCTGATTGCTGAAGGAGCACTCCGCCTGCATCTCTTTGCACAGCGCGTTGGCCAGATCAACGTCGAAGCCCTGAATTTTGTTGTCGGCACCGATAAACTCAAACGGTGGGTAGGAGGCTTCGGTCGCGAAACGAATCTTGTCGGCGGCAGAGGCGGAAACGCTGATGCCGGCCAATACGGCGGCGATTATTAGTTTTTTCATCGCAAACTCCCCTAAAACTGGTCTGGTGTAGAAAAATTAGTGTGATAAATAACTGGCGAATTCGCTGGTTTGCGGCTGCGCGAAGCGGCTGGCGTCACCCTGTTCCACGATGCGGCCGTTTTCCATGTACACCACGCGGCTGGCGGTCTTGCGCGCCACTTCTACCTCGTGGGTGACGATCACCTGGGTAATGCCGGTGCCGGCCAGCTCGCGAATAATACTGACGATCTGCGCGGTGATTTCCGGATCCAGTGCGGCGGTCGGCTCATCAAACAGCAGAACCTGCGGCTCCATCATCAGCGCGCGGGCAATGGCGACGCGCTGTTGCTGGCCGCCGGACAGATGCAGCGGAAAGCGATCGGCAAAATCGCTCAGGCGCAGACGCTTGAGCAGTTTGTCGGCACGCGCCATCGCCTGCGCCTTGCTCAGGCCCAGCACGCGGCACGGCGCTTCTATCAGGTTTTGCACTACGGTCAGGTGAGGCCACAGGTTGTACTGCTGGAATACCATGCCGACGTTTTGGCGCAGTTCGCGGATGGCTTTTTCGCCCGGCGACTGCTTAAAGTCAAACTGGTTGCCGGCGATCTGCAACTGGCCGGAACGCGGCATTTCCAACAGGTTCAACACCCGCAGCAATGAACTTTTCCCCGCGCCGCTTGGGCCAAGCAGCACTAAGGTTTCCCCTGCTGGGCAATCCAGCGTGATGTCAAACAGCGCCTGGTGTGCGCCGTAAAAGCAATTTATATTTTTTAGTTGAATACTCATGCGCTGGAATTGAATAGACATTGATGCCGCAAATGTTAACTTCCACAGAATACTTATGCAATCATTGTGAGTTAAAATTTATTAATGTACGGCGGGATAGTAAAAGAATAGCACAACATACCGCAGTGCAAGCGGGAAGGGGCGGTTTGTCGCGCAGTGTGTGAAGTGGCTAGCGAATTTGATGTGTTCGCTCAAAAAATGAGCGAAATCAAGGTGGTTAATCGGCCGGCGACGCGGCGCCGGCCGGGGAGAGCAATCAGTCGTGTTCCAGCACCTGGCGCAGCGTGCCGCTGGCGGCGTGCTGCGGCACGTTCAGGTAGCGGATATCATCCACCACCCAGCAGGTGCCTTCGCGCACCATCAGCACCTCGTTCTGCCACTCTTTGGCGCTGCTGTCGCCATCTTTCTTATAGCTCAGCTGTACGCGCAGCGGGATGTTCTTGGCGTCGGTATTCGGGATGGAAGACGCGCTGGCTACGCTGGCGCTGGTGGCGCCTTCGGCATTGCCGGTGAACAGTGCGCCAGCGCCGGTCTGCGGCGCCGCTTTCTGGTTAGCGCCCAGCAGTTCCTGATACAGAGGCTGGCTCAGGTAAGGCTGCAGTTGCGCCAGGCGGTTGCTGTCCGGCAGTGTGGTACTGCCCTGTTCCAGACGCAGATCGTAAAATTTCTGCGCCACGCTGTCCGGGCCGCCTTCAATGCATGCGCCGCTGCGCGCGCCGATGTCCTTATAAGCCGGTTCTACGGTGGTACAGGCGCTCAGCGCCAGTGCTAAAGGTAAAACAGCCGCAATCGTTTTTGTTTTCATCTCACTACCTTATGTGAAAGTCTCTACCATGAAGAGCAATAGCTTACAGTATAAATGCGTTTTTCAGCCTTGCATTCGTACTCTGTGCCATCCGCTTTCAGAACATACTGTAAAACCGGCGGTCATATTTTTTGCAGGCTTGAAGCTGTATCCGCGTGAGTTACACTGGGTTGTCCGGTTTTTCCCGGTAACGGCAGACTGCGCCTATTATCCTGGCGAGCACGACCATGAATCAAGCAAGGAGTTTTTGATGCAAATTTCTACTACCCCGACCCTGGAAGGGTTCACCATTACCGAATACTGCGGCGTCGTCACCGGTGAGGCGATTTTGGGCGCCAACATTTTCCGTGACTTTTTCGCCGGCGTGCGTGATATCGTCGGCGGCCGTTCCGGCGCTTATGAAAAAGAGCTGCGTAAGGCGCGCCAGATCGCGTTTAAAGAACTGGAGGAGCAGGCAAAGGAGCTGGGCGCCAATGCGGTGGTCGGGGTGGACATCGACTATGAAACGGTGGGTAAGGACAGCAGCATGTTGATGGTCAGCGTCAGCGGCACGGCGGTAAAAATCAGCCGTTAAGATCTGTCAGCCCGGCGCGTGCGCCGGGCTTTGCGTGCCACAAGGAGTGAAGCATGGCTAGATGGATAGGGATCGTCGCGGTGCTGCTGGCGGGCTGCCAGGCTTCAGGGCCGGGCACCACCGTCGACCGCGGCGACTATCAGCTGGAAACGTTGCACCAGGCGCAGGGCGCCGACCAGCGCATTCGTTTTCTGGTGATGCACTATACGGCGGAAGATCTCCATACCTCGCTGAAGACGCTGACCGACGAGCACGTCAGCGCCCACTACTTGCTGCCGGCCCATCCGCGGCGCGAGTACGCCAGGCCGACGGTTTATCAGCTGGTGCCGGAGTCGATGCGCGCCTGGCACGCCGGAGCCAGCAGCTGGCGCGGCCGTACCCAGCTGAATGACACCTCGATCGGCATTGAGATCGTCAACCGCGGCTTCAGCCGCAGCATGTTATTCACCCGCTGGCAGCCTTACAGCGCCGAACAGATTGCGCTGCTGATCCCCTTAAGCCGCGATATTATTCGCCGCTACGATATTCAGCCGGTGGATGTCGTCGGCCACAGCGATATTGCGCCGCAGCGCAAGCAGGATCCCGGCCCGTTGTTCCCCTGGAAAACTCTGGCGGAAGCCGGCATCGGCGCCTGGCCGGAGCAGACGGATGTGCAGCGTTATCTGGCGGGGCGCGATCCCCATGCGCCGGTGGCGCTGTCGGCGTTGCTCGATAAGCTGGCGCGCTATGGCTACGGTATTGACCCGCAGTGGGATGAGCGGCAACAGAAAAGGGTGCTGGCGGCATTCCAAATGCATTTTCGGCCCGCCGATTACCGTGGCGAGCCGGATGCGGAAAGCGAGGCGATTATCGACGCGTTACTGCATAAATACCACGGCTTATAGGCCGTGCAGCTTGCCGTGCTCTTTCAGCCAGCGCGCGGTGCGCATTACGCCTTCTTCCAGCGACACCACCGGCCGATAATCCAGTTCCTGCTGCGCGCGGCTGGTGTCCAGCGTCAGGTCGAAGTTGAGCTTGGCGACGCCGTAGTGGGTGAGTACCGGCTCTTTTTCGCTCTTGCTGCCGAGCTTTTCCATACCGCGCGCCATCATATCGAGCATGGCGTAGGGGACGGAACGAATGCGGCACTTCATGCCCAACTCGTCGATCAACAGCTGCACCACATTGCGCAGCGGCTGCGGCTGCTGGTTGGTGATGTTATAGGCGCGGCCGGACGGTGTATCCTGCTTCATGGTCGCCAGCCACATGGCGTGCACTGCGTTTTCCAGATAGGTCATATCCACCATCGCCGCACCGCCGCGCGGCAGCAGCAGATTGCCGTAGTGCTTGATCATATGCAGCAGGCGCGGCAGCATCACGTTATCGTGCGGCCCGAACAGCCCCTGAGGGCGTAAAATGGTGAAGTGGGTCTGCGGGTTGGCGAGCGCCAGCCGCTGGATGACCTGCTCACCGGCCGCCTTGCTGCGGGCGAACTCATTGGCGTAGCGCACCGGGCGGAAATCTTCCGGGATATCGCGGTGGTGGTGGTAGTCGAAGTAGATCGCCGGTGAAGAGATATGGATAAATTGCGAGACGCCGTATGCCGCCGCCCATTCGCCCAGACGGCGGGTGGCGCGCACGTTGGCCAGCTCAAAGGCCTCTTCGGTGCCCCAGGGGGAGGTGAAGCTGGAGCAGTGCCACAGCACGTCCACATCCGCCAGCATCGCCTTCGCCTGTGAGGAAACCAGGTTGGTGAGGTCGGCCTGAATGAATTCGGCGCCCATTTTTTCCAACAGGCGACCCATGGCCCGGTTGTGGCCGGTGGCACACACTTGTATGCCCTGGCGACGCAGATATTCAACGGCGTTACGGCCTAATCCACTGCTTGCACCGGTGACCAATACCTTCATAACACACTCTTTCTCGCCAAAAAACAAAGCGCTGGCGGCGTATTGCCGTTTCCCAGCAAATAAGGTGCCATTCTTTCGTGATTTTGGGCGCTATGCAATCGGAAAGGGACGATCCACCGCGGTAAACTGTGCGGTCGATCGACAAATGAACAACGTTACGGCAAATTGTGGTCTTCCTGCTCCGCCAGCCGGACGATCCGTTTGGCCATGCCACGGAAAATAAACAGGTGGGCCGGCATCATGGCGAACCAGTAAAGCAAGCCGCTAAAGCCGGCCGGGTGCCACCAGGCGCGCACGTCGAGGGTGCGGCGGTTACCGTAATCCCTGATGCTGAACGTCAGCCGGCCAAGGCCGGGCGCCTTCATGCCGAACAGCAGGGAGAGCTGGCGTTCCGGCTGCAGAGCGATCACCTTCCAGCCGTCAATCATATCGCCGAGCTGCAGCGTCCGGCGCGGCGGGCGGCCATAGATCACTCCGTTGCCGAGCAGGTCGTCCATGCGCGCGCGGATTTGCCAGAGCGGGTTGGCGTAGAAGTAGCCCTCTTTGCCGCCCAGCTGCTGCACCACCTGCCAAAGGGCGGCCGCCGAGGCCTGCGTCTCCAGCGTATGGCCGGCCTGTTTCGGGTAAAAGCCGTACCCCGGCCGCCAGCGCGCCCGCGCGGCCGGATCGTAGCCCCAGTCGGCGCTGTCTGTTATTTCCGCTTCGCGCTGCAGGGTCTCTTTCACCGCTTCATCAAAGGTTTGCAGCGGCTGTGGGATCAATGCCTGCAGCGGCCGGCCGTCGGCGGGCAGATCGTGCTTTAGCCCCTGGATCAGCGCGCGGGCGATCGAGGTGGGCACCGAGGTGATCAGGCTGATGAACCAGACCGAGATAAGGCGCGTCGGCAGCGGGATCGGGATCAGCCAGCGTCTGCGGCCGCTGATGGCAATAAAACGTTTGAGCATGGTCTGATAGCTGATGTATTCCGGCCCCGCCGCGTCGAAAGTGCGGTGATCGTCGGCCGGGTGCCGCAGCAGTTCACTCAGATAGGTCAGCAGGTTCGGCAGGGCTATCGGGGAAGACTTTGAACGCACCCAGCGCGGCGGCGTCAGCAGCGGCAGGTTATAGACCATGTCGCGCATCACTTCGAACGCCGCTGAACCCGGCCCGACGATAATGCCGGCGCGCAGTTCAGTGACCGGAATGCCGCTCTGGCGCAGAATTTCTCCGGTAAGACGGCGGGCGATCAGGTGCGGCGAGCTGTCCTTCTGCGGCTGCAGCGCACCCAGGAAGATCACTTGCCTGACGCCGGACTGGCGCAGGGCGTCACGCAGGTTCTGCGCCGCCTGGCGCTCTTTTTCAATAAAGTCGCGGCCGTCGCCCATGCCGTGAACCAGATAGTAGAGCGTATCGATCTGCCACAGCGCCGGCGGCAGCGTGTCCGGCTGACAGACGTCGACGTACTGGCAGTGCACATGCGGCCAGTTTTGCGCCTGCAGCCATTCAAGACGACGGGCGGCGGCAATAACCTCATGCCCCTGCGCCGTCAGGTGGGGGATCAGGTTCTGCCCGATATAACCGCTGGCGCCAAGGACCAGAATACGTTGATGGCTCATCAGCACGACCTTATGCAGTGAAAGTAGGGAACGGTATCCTGAATGCTGTAGGTTATAGCATGCCAAAATTGGGCTATAAATGCACTTTTTGTAGGGATAAATGGCGTATTGCAACGACCCGTCGCAGGCGTCACACTACGCGCCGTTGCTTTAGCAGGAGTGAATCATGCGGCTTAATGCGGTGTGTTATGGTTTGTTGGCGTTAACCCTGGCGGTTAGCGCATTTCTTCCGCATCCCTGGTGGGCGGGGTTGTTGCTGCTGAATGGGCTGACGCTGGCGCTGTATGGCGCCGATAAGCTGGCGGCGATCAAAGCCTGGCAACGGGTGCCGGAAATCACGCTGCTGACGTTTGGCTTGATCGGCGGCTGGCCGGGGGCGCTGTGCGGCCAGCGGCTGTTCCGGCACAAGACGCAGAAACAGCCGTTTAAAACCTGGTTTATCGTCAGCGTCCTGCTCAACGTGGCGGCGTGCGGCGCGGTGTGGTACGCCGTATACGGCCGCTTCCTCTAACCCGCGAGGAGAAACTCGCCTCAGCCGTGCCGTTGTAAAAACTCGCGCCATAGCTCGACCATTTGCTGCAGATCCTGCCGGCTGACATCGAGGTGGGTGACAAGACGCGTCAGCGGCCCGCTGCCGATCAGCACGCCGCGCTCGCGCATCCACGGGCCGAGCTGCGCCGCCTGTTCGGCGGACTGACGGATATACAGTATGTTGGTCTGGGCGCCCGGTTCGACGATCGTGAGCCCGAGATCGCGCAGCTGCTGTTCCAGCCAGCGGGCGTTGTCGTGATCCTCCTGCAGCCGGGCGACGTTATTTTCTAACGCATAGCGGCCCGCCGCCGCCAGAATGCCGGCCTGACGCAGGCCGCCGCCGGTCATTTTGCGCCAGCGAATGGCGCGCTGAATAAATTCGGCGCTGCCGCACAGCAGCGATCCCACCGGCGCGCCGAGGCCTTTGGACAGGCAGAGGGTGAAGGTATCGCAGTATTGCACAATCTTGTGCAGCGGCACGTTGAGCGCCACCGCGGCGTTGAAAATGCGCGCGCCGTCGATATGCAGCGCCAGCCGCCGCTCGCGGCTGAACTGCCACGCCTGTTCCAGATAGGCGAGCGGCAGTACCTTACCGCTGATGGTGTTCTCCAGGCTGAGCAGCCGGCTGCGGGCAAAGTGAATATCGTCGGGTTTGATGGCGGCGGCAACGTTGTCCAGCGGCAGCGTGCCGTCGTCGTCGGCTTCGATCGGCTGCGGCTGAATGCCGCCCAGCACCGCCGCGCCGCCGGCTTCATATTTGTAGTTATGCGCCTGCTGGCCGACGAGGTATTCATCGCCGCGCTGGCAGTGGCTGAGCAGCGCCACCAGATTGGCCTGGGTGCCGCTGGGTAAAAACAGCGCCGCCTCTTTGCCGGCCAGCCGCGCCGCTTCATGTTGTAGCGCGTTGACCGTGGGGTCATCGCCGTAAACGTCGTCGCCGACTTCGGCACTGGCCATCGCCTGGCGCATGGCGGGCGTGGGTTGCGTGACGGTATCGCTGCGGAGATCGATCAGCATGAGTATCCTTGCAATGGTGAAGGGCGACGCAGCAGGCTGCGTCGCCGACAGGGCGGATTAACGCCGCCAGTTGGTTTTGGCCAGTTCGACCACTTCGTCGCCGCGGCCGTTAATGATGGCGCGCAGCATATACAGGCTGAACCCTTTGGCCTGTTCGAATTTGATCTGCGGCGGCATCGCCAGCTCCTGTTTGGCGGTCACCACGTCCAGCAGCGCCGGACCGGGGTGCGCCAGCATCTCCTGCAGAGCGCCATCCAGCTCTGAGGCTTTTTCAACCCGGAAGCCTTTAATGCCGGCCGCGTTGGCGATGGCGGCAAAATCAGGGTTATGCAGATCGGTGCCGTCGGTCAGGTAGCCGCCGGCTTTCATCTCCATCGCCACAAATCCCAGTACGCTGTTATTGAACACCACCACTTTGACCGGCAGCTGCAGCTGCGCCAGCGATAAGAAGTCGCCCATCAGCATGGTAAAGCCGCCGTCACCGCACAGCGCCACCACCTGTTTATCCGGCGCGGTGGCCTGAGCGCCGATGGCCTGCGGCATCGCGTTGGCCATGGAGCCGTGGTTAAACGAACCAAGCAACCGGCGTTTACCGTTCATCTGCAGGTAGCGGGCCGCCCAAACGGTAGGCGTGCCGACGTCACAGGTGAAAATGGCGTCGTCGTCGGCATGGCGGCTGATTTGCTGCGCCAGATACTGCGGGTGAATTGGCTGACTATCGTTGCAGGTTGCCAGGCTGTCGAGATCCTGACGCGCGGTGCGGTAGTGCTCCAGCGCCTTATTCAGGAATTTGGCGTCGTTCTTGGCCTCCAACTGCGGCAACAGGGCGGAAAGGGTGGTTTTTATATCGCCCACTAGCGCCATATTTACCGGGCAGTGCGCGCCGATGCTGCCGGGGTTGATATCCACCTGAATGATCGTGGCGTTGGTGGGATAAAAGGCACGGTAGGGGAACTGGGTGCCGAGCAGCACCAGCGTGTCGGCATTCATCATGGCGTGATAGCCGGAGGAGAAACCGATCAGACCGGTCATGCCGACGCTGTACGGGTTGTCCCACTCAATATGCTCTTTGCCGCGTAGCGCATGCACGATCGGCGCCTGCAGCAGTTCGGCCAGTTTCACCACTTCATCATGGGCGCCGGCGCAGCCGCTGCCGCACATCAGGGTAATATTTTTCGCTCCGTTCAGCGTTTCCGCCAGCCGGTTAAGCTCGCTCATCGGCGGCTGCACCAGCGGCAGCGCCGGGGTCTGCCAGACCACCTCGGCGTCTTCCGGCGCCATGCGCAGCGCCACGTCGCCGGGCAGAACCACCACCGATACGCCACGGTTAAGGATCGCCTTGCGCATGGCAATCTCCAGCACGCGCGGCAGCTGTTCCGGGTTGGAGACCAGCTCACAGTAGTGGCTGCACTCGCGGAACAGCTCCTGCGGATGGGTTTCCTGGAAGTAGCCGCTACCGATCTCGCTGGAAGGAATATGGGCGGCGATCGCCAGAACCGGCACGTGATTGCGGTGGCAGTCGAACAAGCCGTTGATCAGATGCAGGTTGCCCGGCCCGCAGGAGCCGGCGCACACCGCCAGCTGGCCGGTCAGCTGCGCCTCTGCGCCGGCGGCGAAGGCGGCCACTTCCTCGTGGCGAGTGCCCAGCCATTCAATCGTTCCCATGCGGTGCAGGCTGTCGCTCAGGCCGTTCAGCGAGTCGCCGGTGACGCCCCAAATGCGTTTGATGCCCGCCTGGTCCAGGGTTTTGGCAATCAATGTCGCTACGGTTTGCTTCATGGTTCCCCCCAGTGATGGTGGTATCCCCGGCGTTTAACGGCGGGGATATAAAAGGTCTTCTCAGCTTAGCAAGCTTCGGGGATTAAAATAGAACGGGATGAGGAATAGTTTTCGCCAATAAGTGCCCCGCGAAAAACGGGGCGCGGGATCAGGCGAGGGTGACGTCGCCGTGCAGTTGGCAGCTGCAGGCCAGTACGTAACCCTGGGCGATCTCTTCCGGCGTCAGCGTCATGGTGCTGCTGGTGGTGTAGTCGCCGTCGAGCACGCGGGTTTTGCAGGAGCCGCAGACGCCGGCACGGCAGGCGGCGGTTACCGGCAACCGATGGGATTCCAGCGCCGCCAGCAGCGTGCTGCCGACCGGTACGCGGAACTCACGCAGCGGCCGGCCGATGCGCAGCGCCAGCGTATTGTCCGCTTGCCCGGCGTTTTCCGCCGGCGTGTGAAACTGCTCTTTATGCAGGCGTGCGGGCGGTACGCCCAGCGCCAGGCACAGCTGTTCAACCTGCGCCATATAGGGGACCGGGCCGCAGGTCATCACCCGGCGTTCGGCGATATCTGGTACGTGCTGCCGCAGTACCGCGTCGCTGATGCGTCCGCTGAGAAAACCGGGCTGCGCACGGTGTTCGACCATCAGCGTCAGTTTCAGCGACGGGTGTGCGGCGCACAGCTGTCGCCACTGTTCGGCGAAGATCACCGCCTCCGGGCTGCGGACGCTGAAGATCACCTGCACATCGCACGCCGGGCGGTTCGCCGCCAGCCAGCGGCACATCGAGATAATCGGCGTGACGCCGCAGCCGGCGGCCAGCATTAAATAGCGTTCGGCGGGGTGCTGCACGCAGCTGAACTCGCCCTGCGCGTCGGACAGCCACAGGGTATTGCCGGGGCGTACTTCCTGCGTCAGCCAGCGCGAGCCGACGCCGTCCGGCAGGCAGCGGACGCTGATGCTGAGGAACGGGCTGAGCCCCGGTGAGGAAGAGAGGGTATAGGCGCGCAGGGTATCTTCGCTGTTGCGGATGCTTACCAGCGCGAACTGACCGGGCTGATAAGGGTAAAAATCGTGGCAGATCAGGTTCAGCGTCCAGACGTCGGCGGTTTCCTGCCGGATGGAATGCACCTGCATGCGGTTCGGACACAAAGGATGGGGTTGGGTCATAAGGCACCTCACTGCGGACGGGGCGTATTTTGCCGCCCCGCAAAAATGACGGAATCAGCCCAGAATGGCCTGCAGATCCTGTTGGACGGTGGTGATCGGACGCATACCGAATTTATCGTTGAGGATCGCCATCAGGTTGTCGGTCAGGAAGCCCGGCGCGGTCGGGCCGGTATAGATGTTTTTCACCCCCAGCGCCAGCAGCGTCAGCAGGATGACGATCGCTTTTTGCTCAAACCACGACAGCACCAGGCTGAGCGGTAGATCGTTGACGCCGCAGCCTAGTTTCTCAGCCAGTTTTACCGCCAGCATAATCGCTGAATAGGCGTCATTACACTGGCCGACGTCCAGCAGGCGCGGCAGGCCTTCCAGCGTGCCGAAATCCAGTTTGTTAAAGCGGTATTTGCCGCATGCCAGCGTCATAATCAGGCAGTCCTGCGGCACCGCGCGGGCGAAGTCGGTGTAGTAACTGCGTTCACCGCGGCTGCCGTCGCAGCCGCCGACCAGAAACACATGACGCAGTTTTTTGCGGCTGACCAGGTCGATCACCGTATCGGCGGCGTTGAGCAACGTCTGGCGGCCGAAGCCCACGGTGATCAGGTGCTCTATCTCGCTGTAGGGGAAGCCGGCCATGCTCTGCGCCTGGCGGATGATGGCGGAAAAGTCATCGCCGTCCAGGTGATGGACGCCCGGCCAGCCGACGATGCTGCGGGTCCAGATACGGTCGCCGTAATGGCCGACGTTCGGGTCGATAATACAGTTGGAGGTCATGACGATCGGGCCGGGGAATTTGGCGAACTCCACCTGCTGGTTTTGCCAGCCGCTGCCGTAGTTGCCGACCAGATGTTTGAATTTTTTCAGTTCCGGATAGCCGTGCGCCGGCAGCATTTCGCCGTGGGTATAGACGTTGACCCCCTGGCCTTCGGTCTGTTCCAGCAGCATGCGTAAGTCTTTCAAATCATGGCCGGAAATCAAAATTGCTTTACCGGCCACCGGACGCACGTTGACCGAGGTGGGCTGCGGATCGCCATACGCGTCGGTTTCCCCTCGGTCGAGGATCGCCATCACGCCGAAGTTCATGTGGCCGATGGCCATGGCATTGCTCAGCAGGGTGTCGACATCGCGCGGTTGGGTGCCCAACCAGGCCATCAGTCCGTGGTACTGGGCATAGATCGCGTCATCGTACTGGCCGAGAACGTGGGCGTGCTCCATATAGGCTGCAGCGCCTTTGAGCCCGTACAGGCACAGCATACGCAGGCCGTGCACGTCGTCCCCCACCTCGACCTTATCCTGATCGAGAGCAAACTGCGCCGCCTGTTGCAGCAGGCTGTCGATATCATCGCCGGCCAGCTGCAGCGCCGCCAGCGGATGGTCGACCGTGACCGACGGTTCCAGCAGACGGCAGCGCGCCGCCAGCGTATCGCGCAGCGCGATGGTCTCCCGCGCGTAGCCGATAATGCGCGCCGAGTCGAAGTTGACGTTGGTCAGTGTGGAAAAGAAAGCGCGCGGGGCGAAGCTGTCGATCTGGTGGTCGATAATGCCCAGCGCGCGCGCCTGCAGCGCCCAGGCGGACAGGCCCTGCAGCGCGGCGACCAGCAGATCCTGCAGATCGGAGGTTTCGGCGGTTTTGCCGCACATGCCCTGCGCATAGGCGCAGCCGTTGCCGGCCGGGGTTCGGATGGTTTGTTCACATTGCACACAAAACATAATCGCGTCCTTTTTAAAGTTGCATTTAAAATGCTTGTTTTGGAGCATAGATCGGCAACTGCCGGGGCAAAAGCGTTTTGTCGGAAAAGTGACGTAAGTTTGATTTAACGCAAAATCGCGTGCGGATGAGAACGATTCCGGGGGAAATGCCCCCGGAAACGGTTAGGAGAACAGGGCGATCAGTACCGGCGCCATCAGGCTCAGCAGGAAGCCGTGGACGATGGCCGGCGGTACTATCTCCAGGCCGCCGCTGCGCTGCAGCACCGGCAGGGTGAAATCCATCGAGGTGGCGCCGCACAGGCCCAGCGCCGTCGAGCGGCTGCGGCGGATAAGCGTGGGGATCAGCATAATTGCCACCAGTTCGCGCAGCAGATCGTTAAAGAAGGCGGTGCTGCCGAGTACCGGGCCGTAGGCGTCGCTGATCAAAATGGCGGACAGCGAATACCAGCCAAAGCCGGAGGCCACTGCCAACCCGGCTTTCACCGGCACCCCCAGCAGCCAGGCCGCCAGCGCACCGCCGGCCAGCGCGCTGATGGCCACGACCACGCCGACCAGCATGCCGCGGCGGTTAACAATGATCTGCCGCAGCGTCATACCGCTGTTGCGCAGCTGAATCCCCACCAGAAACAGCAGGAAAATCAGCGCGTACTCGCTGCCGGCGGTGGCGTAGTGCAGCCAGGGCCACTGCGTCAGGCCGAGCAGGAAGCCAATCAGTACTACGCCGCACAGTTGCAGCGACTCTAACGCCATATGCAGGCGTGAGGGCAGCTTCTCCTGTTTATGCGTGCTGCGCCACGGCAGTTTGCGCTCCAGTAGGTAAAGCACCAACGCGTTGGCGAGGAAGATGCAGAGGAAAAACGCGGCGGTGTATTGGAAGATCAGCAGCAGATTACTGCTGAGGTTTTCCAGAAACGCCAGACTGATGCCCATTAAAAACAGAATAACGTACACCATCCGGCTGAGCAGACGGTTGATGCTCTGGATAAGGCGATGGCTGTGCAGCGGGATAAGGTAGCCGGCGATCAGCGGCACCAGAATGATCAACAGTCCTGAATACATGACGACAAAATTTCCTTGCTCAAATCGCCACGGCAAGTGCCGTGCGACCGCAACAGGCTAATCAAAACCCTCTTCAGAGTAAAGTAGCAGATTTACGCGCGTTTGCTTGACCTGCGGGGGGATTGTTGACCATGCTCAGAGTCGTCATTCGACAGAGAGTGGCGAAGGTTCGCACGGGAGGCGACAGATGTACTTAGAACGCATTGAGATTGTAGGTTTCCGTGGCATTAATCGGCTGTCGCTGACGCTGGATGACAACACGCTGCTGCTCGGAGAAAACGCCTGGGGTAAATCCAGCCTGTTGGATGCGCTGACGCTGCTGCTGGCGCCGGAAGAGACGCTGTACCGCTTCGAAACGCATGACTTCCACTTCCCGCCCGGTGATGAAGCGGCCAAGGAGCGCTACCTGCAGATCATTTTTACGTTCTGTGAGAAGGACATCGGGCATGCCCATCTGCCGCGCTATCGCCATCTATCGCCGCTGTGGGTCAAGGCGGAGGATGGCCTGAGCCGCATCCATTATCGCTGCGAAGGGGAGATGACCGATGATGACACGGTGTGTACCTGGCGCAGCTTTCTGGATGCCGACGGCAACCCGCTGTTGCTGCATCATATCGACCGGCTGGTGCGCAGCATTATTCGTATTCACCCGGTGCTGCGGCTGCGCGATGCGCGCTTTATCCGGCGTTTACGCCCCAGCTCGCTCGGCGATCGGTTGCCTGCCGATAATGAGGCGCTGGCGCAGCAGCTTGACCAACTGACGCGTGAACTGGTGCGCAACCCGCAGAAACTGACCAATGGCGAGCTGCGTCAGGGGCTGGCGGCGATGCAGCAACTGCTGGAGCACTATTTTTCCGAGCAGGGTTCACACGTCGCCGGGCCGCGACGACAGCGCCGGCAGCAGGAGCAGCAGGCGTGGCGTTCGCTCGATAATATCAACCGCATGGTGGCCGAGCCGAACAGCCGCAGCATGCGGCTGATTTTGCTGGGCATGTTCTCGACGCTGCTGCAGGCCAAGGGGAATGTGAAGCTGGAACCTCATGCGCGCCCGCTGCTGCTGGTGGAGGATCCGGAAACCCGCCTGCATCCGATTATGCTGTCGGTCGCCTGGGGATTGCTGAATCAGCTGCCGCTGCAGCGCATCACTACCACCAACTCCAGCGAACTGGTATCGCTGGTGCCGGTGGTGCACGTCTGCCGGCTGGTGCGCGAGTCCGGCCGGGTGGCGACCTATCGCCTTGGGTCACGCGGTCTCGGGCCGGAAGACAGCCGGCGTATCGCCTTCCATATCCGGTTTAACCGTCCTTCTTCGCTGTTCGCCCGTTGCTGGCTGCTGGTGGAAGGGGAGACCGAAGTATGGCTGCTGAACGAGCTGGCGCGGCAGTGCGGGCATAATTTTCAGGCCGAGGGCGTCAGGGTGATTGAATTTGCCCAGTGCGGGTTAAAACCGCTGCTGAAGTTTGCCCGGCGGATGGGGATTGAGTGGCATGCGCTGGTGGATGGCGACGAGGCCGGCAAAAAGTACGCCAATACCGTGCGCAGCATGCTGGACAATCATGAGGATAATGAACGTGACCGTCTGACGGCGCTGCCGGCGGCGGACATGGAACACTTTATGTATAAAGAGGGATTCAGCCCGGTGTATCACCGGGTGGCCTCGGTGCCGGTTAACGCTCAGATGCCGATGCGCAAGGTGATCCTGAAAGCGGTGCACCGCGCCTCGAAGCCGGATCTGGCGATCGAAGTGGCGATGCAGGCGGGCGAGTGGGGCACCGACGCGGTGCCGGCGCTGCTGAAAAAAATGTTCTCACGGGTTATCTGGCTGGCGCGCGGCCGGGCCGACTAGCCGCGGCCGCCAGCCATGCTCTCACCGGGAAAAATGCGCGGCCAGCCCCTGTTCCAACGCGTCCAGCAGTTGATAGCGGCGGCGGTATTCCGCGCGTTTTTTGCTGGCGACCTCCTCCAGCGGTTTGCGGGCGATGCGTTCCGGCAGCAGGAAGTAGCCGCCGGGCAGCGGCCGGGCCGCCATCGACAGCCAGAACTGGTCATAATCGGCATGCAGCAGGTCGCGCTTTTTGTTTTTATAGCGCCAGTTCTGGTAAATATGACTGCCGTTGCCGACCGCCACCACTTGCTGAATCCCCAGATGGCGCGCCAGGTGGCACACCCCTTCCAGCACCAGCCGTTTGGGGAACAGGCCGTGGCAGGCTTTAGTCGCGTGCTGAATCTCGCTGTGCGGCACGTCAACGTTTGCCCCCTGCAGACCGCCGATAAACAGCGTACTCTTTTGCCGGAAATGCATCAGGGTGAAGGTGATTTCCGCCAGCATAACGCCCGCGGCGTTGCGCAGCAGCAGCGTAGTTTCTCCCTCCTTGTTCAGCTTATCGATCGCCGCCAGTTCCAGCGTCACCGTCTCGCCGTTTTTATCCGTCGCGCGGCTTAACACCAGCGGCCGTGTGCCCAGGTGCCCGTGCAGCATTTTCCCCGGCATGCGCTGGGCAATCAGATCGTAGTGGTCGCGCAGCGCAAACAGGCCGTCGAGTTTGCTCATATTGGCTGCCAGATACGGGCGGTGCAGTTTACACGGCAGGTTGGGTTGCGCGCGCAGGATGGTTTCCAGCAGCGGGTTGTCCGCCAGCGTGTTCATCAGCCCGCTGGTGGTCTGCCAGTTCAACAGAGAACGGCTGAGGAACTTCAGGCGAAACGAGGTTTTTCGCCAGCACTGGGCGGGCGCCATGCTGCCGCTTAGCAGGGCGGTGATTAACCGTTGGCCGTTCATCGGCTGGCTGACAACGAGCGGAAAGCTGAATTGTGACATGGTGAAGTCCTTGACGATATTGAATGGCGCTATTTCATCAAGGGGTGACTAAACGGCAGTTCAATATTGCCGGTGCGGTATTAGGAATATTCATTATGTTGAGCTGCGGTTTAACGATCGCTGTGTGCCAAGGCTCTGAATGCGATGTTGTTGTGTGGTTAATGGTAGGTTTCCATTTTGTATTAAATATTGCGGCGTCTGTTTACATTGTTATCTCACTCAACGCAGTAAGACAGGAACAATATATGGCAGAGCCAAAAGAGCTGAAACAAACACTGGTAAGTCGTGAAGACGCGATTCGTCGCGGCGGATATCTTCCCGTTGGTTATTTTAAAAATGGCTTTACCTTGGAGTCCGCTAATCAGGCGCTCTATTTGGAAAGCACGTTGGGATATGTTGTATGGCGGGGCGCGTTGCCGAAAGTGGTCGCTCCAAATACAACGCCGGAAGCAACGGGCGGTTTTGCCCCCGACGCCTGGGTCGAAGTGAGCGGCATGGCGTCGTCGTTCAAGCTTAATAATATGGTGCTGGTGGAAGATTTCTATCATCTGGTCACTGCCGATGGCGACTGGACGCAGGCGGCGCAGGCGGCATTGGCTTATGCCATCAATCATGATCTCAATAAAGTGTGGTCGTTCCAACAGTTGGCGTTTAAGTCGCCGTTGATTATTGATAACTGGACTCACGGCCTGGAAATGCGTTTTGCCTCGCTGGAAGCGCATGCAAGCTTCCCGGCTTATACGGACTGGAAAAATGCTACACCGCTGATCATGATTGGCAAGGAAGGCGGCTCGATGGTAGGTCTTGAGATCCATATCGGTTCTATAAATGGCAGGGCGCGTGCCAATGGTATTTCTATCCGTGGGAAAGGATGCGGCGGTTCACGACTCCATATTGGCAAGGCGATTGGCTGTAATATTGTTTATGACTGCAGCCAGCAAATACATGCGTCGGCGTCCAACTTTATTACCGGCGATTATTGGTATCAAGGCAATATGGGAGCTTATTTTGCCAAGGGAACATCCGGTGATTACCCCATTGCCGAAGGGCACAAGCTTTCTGTCGGGTTTATTACGCAGATGCGCTATGGTGGTTCGCTATGGCGTAATGGGGCGCAATATGGCCAGATTTCTGGCGATGCGGACTTCAACGGGCGTTTCCTCTGTGAAGTGACGTTATCCAGTCAATCGTTTAATGGTCTGACGCGCGGTGCGGAGATTACCAACGGCACGGCGACGGGCGAGGTTCTGGCTTTTTATGTGCCAACGGCCGGCGTCTATAAGGTGCTTATCATTGAAAAAAATGATGTTTCCGGTGGAAAAAGTGCTTTCGCTGCGGGTGATACATTAACTTCCGGCTCATGGCGCAGCGCTATTTCCGCAGTGCGTACCGCGCAGCAGGGTGAAAATTTCTACTTTGATATTATCCTGGACTTTTATGGCGCGCCTTTTGCCCGGCTTGATGTTGACTGCGGGTATATCGGCGGCCTGGTTGGTCATTCGCTGTATAGCTGCACCCTTAATTATAAGAACTCGTATAGCGTCGCGACAAATTCGGTGAACGGTGCACAGTGGCTGCATTCTGGTACTACGTTAACGTTGCGAGACAGCTACCTCAATAAAAACCTGTTTGATTGCACCTCGGCATTTATAGCCCCGGGTGAAGATTTATATCTGCGTAATTATCGGGCTTATGGTACGGACTTTGCCGCCACGTTTGCGCCGGGCCAGGCTCGCACCATTCGAACATTTAAATATATTGGCATCAACAATGCGCCTGGGGTAAAAGATATCTATGAAGTTCAGGTGTTTGGCCCCACCAACCTAAGTGGCGTCTGTTCAAGCTTTAAGGTGGCGGTGTCGTCAGCAGGTTTGGAGATTTTTGACAGTACGATCAAAGACAGTGCCCGATTAAAACTTATCTATGGTGACAAGGATGCGCCTATGGTTCTGCGAGCGCAGCAAGATTCGCCGCATACCTTCCCCCTCTATTTTACTTTTACGCGAAAATAAGACGTTTATCGCACTGAATCACGGCCGGGAGCGATCCCGGCCGTCTTTTTTTCGCGTCGGGAATATGTGATTTGATCGCGGATAATCGGTTATAGTGCGCGTTAATTGACTAAAGAGCGCGCGTAACGGCGGGATGAAATACCGGGATCGTGGGAATTTGTCCGCTGAAGCGTTCACAATGCGCGATCATCTCCGGTAAAAACAAAAGGATATACCACTTTATGAAGTTTATGGGACGTCTACGACGCAGGACGATCGTCATCGTGGGACTGGTGGTTATCGCCGTGGCGGCATTCTGGTTTTTCCGTCAGCCGGCAGCGGTGGACTATAAAACGGTGAAGGTGGCCAAGCGCGACCTGCAGCAAAACGTACTGGCGACCGGTCAGCTGGATGCGGTACGCAAAGTTGACGTCGGCGCGCAGGTCAGCGGCCAGTTGGAAAGCCTGACGGTTGAAATTGGCGATAAAGTGAAGAAGGGCCAGCTGCTGGGGGTGATCGATCCGCAGCAGGCGCAAAACAGCATCCGCGAAAGCGAGGCGATGCTGCGCGAACTGCATGCCCAGCTGCAGCAGGCGCAGGCCGAGCAGCATCTGGCGGCGGTCACCCTGCAGCGCAATCGCGCGCTGTCGCGTGTGCAGGCGGTATCGCGTCAGGATTTGGATAAATACACCAGCGAACTGGCGGTGAAAAAGGCGCAGGTGGAGAGTATCAAGGCGCAAATCGCCCGTAATCAGGCCAGCCTGGATACGGCCAAAATCAACCTGGCCTACACCCGCATCGAAGCGCCGATGGACGGTGACGTGGTGCAGATCACCACCCTGCAGGGGCAAACGGTGATTGCGGCGCAGCAGGCGCCGAACATTCTGACGCTGGCCGATCTCAGCACCATGCTGGTGAAGGCGCAGGTGTCCGAAGCCGACGTTATTCACCTGAAGCCGGGGCAAAAGGCCTGGTTTACCGTGTTGGGCGACCCGAACAAACGCTTTGACGGTGTGCTGAAAGACATTCAGCCGACGCCGGAGAAGGTCAACAACGCCATCTTCTACTATGCCCGTTTTGAGGTGCCGAACCCGCAGGGGCTGTTGCGTCTGCAGATGACCGCACAGGTGCACATTCAGTTGGGCGGCATCAGCCAGGCGATGGCGATCCCGCTGGCGGCGCTGGGCGAGCAAATTGCCGATAACCGCTATTATGTGGCGGTGCTGAAGCAGGGCAAGGAAGAGAAGCGCGAAGTGACCATCGGCATGCGTAATAATATAGACGTGCAGATTATCAAAGGGCTTGGGGTCGGCGACGAGGTTATCGTTAACCGCGGCGGCGCGGAGGCCAACTGATGGCAACGCTGCTTGAGCTGAGCGGTATCTGCCGCAGCTATCAGTCTGGCGAACAGACCGTCGAGGTGCTGAAGAACGTGACGCTGAGCATCGACGCCGGCGAAATGGTGGCGATTATCGGCGCTTCCGGCTCCGGCAAATCGACGCTGATGAACATTCTCGGCTGTCTCGATAAGCCGAGCGCCGGCACGTACCGCGTGGCGGGGCAGGATGTGGCCACGTTGAACGGTGATGCCTTGGCGGCGCTGCGGCGTGAACATTTCGGCTTTATCTTCCAGCGCTACCATCTGCTGCCGCATCTGAGCGCCTCGCACAATGTCGAGGTGCCGGCGGTGTATGCCGGGCTGGGCAAAGCGGCACGGCGCGAACGCGCCACGGCGCTGTTGCAGCGGCTGGGATTGGGGGAGCGCGTCGCGTACCAGCCGAGCCAGCTGTCCGGCGGGCAGCAGCAGCGCGTCAGTATCGCCCGGGCGCTGATGAACGGCGGCCAGGTGATTTTGGCGGATGAGCCGACCGGGGCGCTGGACAGCCACTCCGGCGAAGAGGTGATGGCGATCCTCAAGCAGCTGCGCGAGCAGGGGCATACGGTGATTATCGTCACGCACGATCCGACGGTGGCGCAGCAGGCGGAGCGGATCATTGAAATTCGCGACGGCGAGATCATTAACGACTCCCGGCCGGCAGGCATGCCGAATCCGCAGGCCAAGTCATTGGATCTGGCGACGCCGGCGCCCTCCTGGCAGCAGGCGAGCGGACGTTTTCGCGAAGCGCTGGTGATGGCCTGGCGTGCGATGGCGGCGAATAAAATGCGCACCATGCTGACCATGCTGGGGATTATCATCGGCATCGCCTCGGTGGTCTCCATTCTGGTGATCGGCGACGCTGCCAAACAGATGGTGCTGGCGGATATCAAATCGATCGGCACTAATACGGTCGATATCTATCCGGGCAAAGATTTTGGCGATGACGATCCGGCCTATCGCCAGTCGTTGAAGTATGACGATCTCGATGCGCTGCGTGAACAGCCGTACGTCGGCGCGCTGTCACCGACCATCGGCAGCAGCATGCGGCTGCGCATGGGCAATGTGGATGCGGCGGCGAATGTGACCGGCATCAGCGAACAGTTTTTCCGCGTCTACGGTATGACATTCAACCAGGGGAGCGGCATCGACCAGCTGCAGGTGCAGTCGCAGGCGCAGGTGGTGGTGATCGACGCCAATACCAAGCGCCGTCTGTTCCCGCATCAGAAAGAGGTGGTCGGCGAGGTGATTCTGGTCGGCAATATGCCGGCAACGGTGGTGGGCGTCGCCCAGGAGAAGCAGTCGATGTTCGGCAGCAGCAAAACCCTGAGCGTCTGGGTGCCGTACAGCACCATGGCCAACCGGCTGATGGGCAATGCCTATTTTGATTCGATCACCGTACGCATCCGCGACGGCTACAACAGCCAGGAGGCGGAGCAGCAGCTGACGCGCCTGCTGACGCTGCGCCACGGCAAGAAAGACTTCTTTACCTACAACATGGACAGCCTGGTGCAGACCGCAGAGAAAACCACCCGCACCCTGCAGCTGTTCCTGACGTTGGTGGCGGTGATTTCGCTGGTGGTCGGCGGTATCGGGGTGATGAATATCATGCTGGTGTCGGTCACCGAGCGTACGCGTGAAATCGGCATCCGCATGGCAGTCGGCGCGCGTTCCGGCGACGTGCTGCAGCAGTTTCTGATTGAAGCGGTGCTGGTGTGTCTGGTGGGCGGTGCGCTGGGCATCGGCCTGTCGTTCGCCATCGGCCTGCTGGTGCAGCTGGTATTGCCGGGCTGGCAGATAAGCTTCCCGCCGGCGGCGCTGCTCAGCGCGTTTATCTGTTCCACCGGTATCGGCGTAGTGTTCGGCTATCTGCCGGCGCGCAATGCCGCCCGTCTTAACCCGATTGATGCGCTGGCGCGAGAATAAGGGCCGTCCGGCGGTGATGAAAAATGCCAGTCACCGATGTGGCTGGCATTTTGGTAGGGCGGCGGCGTGCGCCGCCTTCAGGTTACCGCTTCGCTTTCCAGCGGCTCAATCAGGCTGGCGTGGTTGCCCTTCGGGCCTTGATGCACGTCGAATCTGACCTGTTGACCGGCTTTCAGCGTCCGGTAACCATCCATTTTGATCGTCGAATAATGAGCGAAAATATCCTCGCCACCGCCTTCCGGACAGATAAAGCCGAAACCTTTGGCGTTATTGAACCATTTAACAGTACCCGTCTCCATGTTTCTACATCCCTCGCAACGCTATTTTAAGTGAGATGAATAACTGATTTTCAGATGAGCCAAAAAGTGGTTAAAAGACCAGCAGCTCACGAAATTACACTCTAGAACATCTGATCATCACGTCAAGCGATCGGCTTTTGACAGGGGGCGGCAGTTCCTCAAAGTTTGAAGCAGGTAACGCTATTGCCATGCAATCGACGTCGATCGCCGCCGTTTTTATCGGCGCTTTCCCTGCGGCGAAGAGAGGGCGAAGATGATAAAATAGTAGAGATCCCCGTTTGAATAACCTGAATGCGCCCCCATATCTTGGGGTAGACAAGAGAAGATGAGCAGCGATGGGCAATAGCAACGATTGGCTGAATTTTGAACACTTGGCCGAAGAAAAACAAATCGATGCGGTAAAACCGCCGTCAATGTATAAAGTTATACTTAACAACGACGATTACACTCCGATGGAATTTGTGATTGACGTTCTGCAAAAGTTCTTTTCTTATGATATTGAACGCGCAACGCAACTGATGCTTACGGTGCACTATCAAGGCAAGGCGATCTGCGGTGTGTTTACCGCCGAGGTGGCGGAGACCAAGGTCGCTCATGTGAACCGTTACGCGAGGGAGAACGAGCATCCGTTGCTTTGTACGCTGGAAAAAGCCTGATTAAGGCAATCTATTGGGGAGGTGCTTATGCTCAATCAAGAACTGGAACTCAGTCTCAACATGGCTTTCGCCAGAGCGCGTGAGCACAGACACGAGTTTATGACCGTGGAGCACCTGTTGCTGGCGTTACTGAGCAACCCTGCCGCGCGAGAAGCGCTTGAGGCATGTACGGTGGATCTGGCGGCGTTGCGCCAGGAGCTGGAAGCCTTTATCGAACAAACCACGCCGACGCTGCCGGCCAGCGAAGAAGAGCGCGACACCCAGCCGACGCTCAGCTTCCAGCGCGTGCTGCAGCGTGCGGTATTCCATGTGCAATCCTCCGGCCGTAGTGAAGTATCCGGCGCCAACGTGCTGGTGGCGATTTTCAGCGAACAGGAGTCGCAGGCGGCCTATCTGCTGCGCAAGCATGACGTCAGCCGTCTGGACGTGGTGAACTTTATTTCGCACGGTACGCGTAAAGACGAGCCGGGCCAGGCGCCGAACAACGCGGAGAACCCGATCAACGAAGAGCAGTCCGGAGGGGAAGACCGTATGGAAAACTTCACCACCAACCTCAATCAGCTGGCTCGGGTAGGCGGCATCGATCCGCTGGTCGGCCGCGACCGCGAACTGGAACGCGCGATTCAGGTACTGTGCCGCCGCCGCAAGAACAACCCGCTGCTGGTGGGGGAGTCGGGCGTGGGTAAAACCGCGATTGCCGAAGGGCTGGCGTGGCGTATCGTTCAGGGCGACGTGCCGGAAGTGATGGCGGACTGCACCCTGTATTCACTGGATATCGGCTCGCTGCTGGCGGGCACCAAATACCGCGGCGACTTCGAGAAGCGCTTCAAGGCGCTGCTCAAACAGCTGGAGCAGGATCAGAACAGCATCCTGTTTATCGATGAGATCCACACCATCATCGGCGCCGGTGCAGCCTCCGGCGGGCAGGTGGATGCCGCCAACCTGATCAAACCGCTGCTGTCGAGCGGCAAGATCCGGGTGATCGGATCCACCACCTATCAGGAGTTCAGCAATATCTTTGAGAAGGATCGCGCGCTGGCGCGGCGCTTCCAGAAGATCGATATTACCGAACCGACGCCGGAAGAGACCGTGCAGATTATCAACGGTCTGAAAACCAAATACGAAGCGCATCACGATGTGCGCTATACCGCCAAAGCGGTGCGTGCGGCGGTGGAGCTGTCGGTGAAATACATCAACGACCGTCATCTGCCGGACAAGGCGATCGACGTGATTGATGAAGCCGGCGCGCGCAGCCGTCTGATGCCGGTCAGCAAGCGCAAGAAAACCGTCAACGTGGCGGATATTGAATCCGTGGTGGCGCGCATTGCGCGCATTCCGGAGAAAACCGTCTCGGCGAGCGACCGCGACGTGCTGAAAAACCTGGGCGACCGCCTGAAGATGCTGGTGTTCGGTCAGGATCCGGCTATCGAAGCGCTGACCGAAGCGATCAAAATGAGCCGCGCCGGTCTGGGGCATGAGCGTAAGCCCGTCGGTTCCTTCCTGTTCGCCGGCCCGACCGGCGTCGGTAAAACCGAGGTGACGGTACAGCTGGCGAAGGCGCTGGATATCGAGCTGCTGCGCTTTGATATGTCCGAGTATATGGAACGTCATACCGTCAGCCGCCTGATTGGCGCGCCTCCGGGCTATGTCGGCTACGATCAGGGCGGCCTGCTGACCGATGCGGTGATTAAGCATCCGCATGCAGTGGTGCTGCTCGATGAGATCGAGAAGGCACACCCGGACGTGTTCAACCTGCTGCTGCAGGTGATGGATAACGGTACGCTGACCGATAACAACGGTCGTAAGGCCGACTTCCGCAACGTGATCCTGGTGATGACCACCAACGCCGGGGTGCGCGAGACGGAACGTAAATCCATTGGCCTGATTGAGCAGGACAACAGCACCGATGCGATGGAAGAGATCAAGAAAGTGTTTACGCCGGAATTCCGTAACCGTCTGGACAACATTATCTGGTTCAACCATCTGTCAACGGCGGTGATCCAGCAGGTGGTCGACAAGTTTATTGTCGAACTGCAGGCGCAGCTGGACGCCAAAGGCGTTTCGCTGGAGGTCAGCGATGAAGCGCGCGACTGGCTGTCGGTGAAAGGCTATGACCGTGCGATGGGCGCGCGTCCGATGGCGCGCGTGATGCAGGAAAACCTGAAGAAACCGCTGGCGAATGAGCTGCTGTTCGGTTCTCTGGTGGATGGTGGTTCAGTGAAGGTTGAGCTGGATCCGGATACCCAGCAGCTGACCTATCACTTCCTCAGCGCCCAGAAGCGTAAAGCGGATGAAGGCGTGCATTAATCCGGCAACGGTATGATGCGGTAATAAAAAAAGCGATGCTTCGGCATCGCTTTTTTATGCGCCGGACTGCGCGCAATGAATATGAGTGAGCCCTCTCAGTTTACCTACGCACTTGCAACTCAGTGCTGAACGCTGCGGCGGGGGTAAACGGAAAGGGCTCAGGGCGGGATTTACATCCTCAGCGTCGCCACGGACTGGCGACCGGTCAGCCGATTAACGGCTACGGAAGACAATGCGGCCTTTGCTCAGGTCGTACGGGGTCAGCTCTACAGTGACTTTGTCGCCCGTCAGGATGCGGATATAGTTTTTACGCATTTTACCGGAGATATGAGCGGTAACCACGTGCCCGTTTTCCAATTCAACGCGGAACATGGTGTTCGGCAGCGTATCAAGAACGGTGCCTTGCATTTCAATATTGTCTTCTTTGGCCATCGAATCCTCTAGGTGTAACTACCTTAGTTTTTAACCGGCAAGATAATGCCGAAAAACCCACATTATGTAAAGATGTGTCGGTGAACAATGCACCGTTTCCGCAAATTAGTTTGTCGGTGAGGACGGTTAAACCTGCTGTGGGGGTATCACTTGCGCCGCCCAGCACTCTGCCGCCAACGGTCGGCGCTGAAGCTCGCTGAGCTGCTGTAAAAAACTGCGCCGGGAAATTTCCCTCGCGCCAAGCGAGGCAGTGTGCGCGTTCAACACCTGACAGTCAATCAATTCCCCGCCAAAAGCGGCAAAATGACGGCAAAACGCCATCAGCGCGCATTTTGAGGCGTTGGTGACGCGGCTGAACATTGACTCGCCGCAGAACAGCGCGCCCTGAGCGACGCCATACATGCCGCCGACCAGTGCGTCATCTTGCCAAACCTCGACCGAATGGGCGTAGCCCAGACGGTGCAGATGCAGATAGGCGCGCTGTACCTCCGGGCCGATCCAGGTGCCGTCCTGCGGCCGTTCGGCGCAGGCGGCAATCACCGCGGCGAAGTCATGGTTCAGCGTAATGCGGAACGGGTTGGCGCGCAGGAAGCGTTTGAAGCTGCGGCTGATATGGCGCTCGGCCGGGTATAACACCGCGCGCGGATCCGGCGACCACCACAAGATCGCCTCGCCCGGCGAATACCAGGGGAAAATGCCGCGCTGGTAAGCGGCCAGCAGGCGTGGCGCGCTCAGATCGCCGCCAATCGCCAGCAGGCCGTTAGGATCGCGCAGCGCGCCCTCCGCTGAAGGGAAGGCGACGGAGTGCGGCGACAGTTTCACTATGCGCATATCACCTCTTAGCGTCGCGTTACAGCGAGACGTTGCTGATACGTTGGCGGAACTGGGCATAGCCGCCCGCGCTGGCGCAGTAGCGTGGCGTGATCGCCTTGTTCGACGATACGGCCGCCGTCCATCACGCAGATGCGGTCCATATGCTCCAGGCCGTACAGGCGGTGGGTCACCAGGATCAGCGTTTTGCCCTGACAGTGCTGACGCAGCAGCGCCAGAATCTGTTGTTCGGTCTCAGCGTCCAGCCCTTCGGTTGGTTCATCCAGCAGCCACAGCGGTGCTGAATGCAACAGCGCGCGGGCGATGCCCAGACGCCGCTGTTCACCGCCGGACAGCTGACGGCCGCCTTCGCTGAGCCAGGCGTTCAGCCCTTCGTTTTCCAGCAGTTTGTCCAGCCCGACCTGGCTCAGCGCCTGTTGCAGAGTTTCGTCGTCCGCCTCCGGCGCCGCCAGCCGCAGGTTTTCACGCAGCGTGTCGCTGAAGACATGCACCCGCTGGCTCACCACCGTGGTCATGGCGCGCAGCGTACTTTCATCGTAGCGGGCTAACGGCTGGCCGTTGAGCAGAATATCGCCGCCGTCGGCGTCCCAGGCACGCGTCAGCAGCTGCAGCAGCGTGGACTTGCCGCAGCCGGTGCGTCCCAGCAGGGCGATATGCTCCCCGGCGGCGACCTCCAGTTCAACATTCTGCAGTACCGGCTGCGGTTGCCCCGGATAGGTAAAATCAATGTGGCGCAGCTGCAGCGTCGCGCTGGCCGCTGTTGCAGGGCCGGCTACGGGGAAATCGACGGTGGGCTGCTGTTCGATCAGCTGTTTTACCCGGGTGGCGGAGGCGATCACCTGGCCGAGATGCTGAAAAGCGGCGGCAACCGGCATCAGCGCTTCAAACGAGGCCAGTCCGGCGAATACGAACAGCGCGATCAACGCTCCGGGCTGGCTATTGCCGCCGACGCCGGCGGCGGTCAGCCAGAGCAGCAGCGTCACCGTCAGTCCGCCGGCTAAAATCATCAGCGCCTGCGCCATACCGCCTAATGACGCCTGTTGCCACTGGCGGCGCTGCCAGCGCTGTTCAACCTGATCGAGCGCGTGGCGGAAATCGTTTACGGCGCCGAACACCACCAGCTCGGCCTGGCCCTGCAGCCAGGCGGTCAGCCCGGTGCGGTATTGGCTGCGCAGGACGGTCAGTTCGCTGCCGATCGGTTTGCCGGCGGAGTAAAACAGCGGCGGCACCAGCAGCAGCAATAACAGCAGAATGCCGCCGAGGATCAGCGCCAGCGTCTGGTCGACAAAGCTCAGGCCAAAGGTGACGACCACGATCACCACGGCCGCGCTGATCAGCGGTGACATTACCCGCAGGTACAGATGGTCCAGCGTATCAACGTCGGCCACCAGCCGGTTTAACACCTCGGCCTGACGGAAGCGGGCGATGCCGCCGGGCGATAGCGGCAGAATCTTGCTGAAGGTGAAGACCCGCAGGTGCGCCAGCACCCGGAAGGTGGCGTCGTGGCTGACCACGCGCTCGGCGTAGCGGCCGGCGGTGCGGAAGATCGCCGCGCCGCGTACGCCGGCGGCAGGCAGCATATAGTTAAAGGTGAGCAGTCCCGCCAGCCCGGCCAGCGACGAGGCGGCGAGGAACCAGCCGGACAGGGTCAGCAGGCCGATGCTGGCCAGCAGAGTGATAATCGCCAGCACGATGCCCAGCGCAATCAGGAACCCATGGCGGCGGTATAGCGCCAGAAACGGCAGTAAAACGCGCATGATTATAGCTCCCCGCTGCGGTGTGCGATTAAGGTGGCGAACAGCCCCGGCTGGGCGCTCAGGCTGGCGTAGTCGCCCTGTTGAACGATCTTTCCGTTATCCATGACCCAAATCTGGTCGAAATCCTCGGTATCTTCCAGCTGGTGGGTGACCAGCAGGGTAGTTTGGCGCCGTGACGCGGCATCCAGCGCCTGCATCACCAGACGCTCGCTGTGGGCGTCCAGGCTGGCGGCCGGCTCATCCAGCAGCAGCAGCCGACGCGGGCTGATTAACGCGCGGGCGACGGCCACCCGCTGCGCCTGGCCGACCGATAGGCGGGCGGCGCTGTCGCCAAGCTCCGTCTGCAGCCCCTGTGGCAACTGCGGCAAGAACTCGCTGACGTAAGCCTGTTCCACCGCCTGCAGTAATTGCGGTTCATCGGCCTGCGGATTGCCGAGCAGAATATTGTCGCGCAGCGTTTGCGCCGGCAGATGCGGGTTTTGCCCGACCCAGCCCAGCTGTTGCCGCCAGTTTTCAGCGTTCAGTTCGCGCAGTTCGTTGCCGTTTACCGTCAGGGAGCCGCGGTAGGGCAGGAACCCCAGCAGCAAATTCAGCAACGAACTTTTGCCCGCGCCGCTGAGGCCTACCAGCGCGATGCGCTGATTGGCGGGCAGGGTGAAGGTCAGCGGCCCTGCCAGTACGACGCCCTGCGGCGACAGAATTTCCAACCGATCGGCGGCCAGCGTGAGCGGGATTGCATCGTCCAGCGTCAGTGTGCCCTGACCGATCTGTTCGCCTTCTGCATTGAGGAAGGTTTCCAACGCCTCTGCGGCGCCGACCGCCTGCGCCTTGGCGTGGTAAAACGCGCCCAGATCGCGCAGCGGCTGGAAAAATTCCGGCGCGAGCACCAGCACCAAAAAGCCGGAAAACAGCGTCACGCCGAGGCCGTAACTGCCGAAGTTCAGATCCCCCAGATAAGAGAAGCCAAAATAGACTGCGACCACGGCGATTGACAGGGAGGCGAAAAATTCCAGTACCGCAGAGGAGAGAAACGCCATGCGCAGCACTTCCATGGTGCGGCGGCGGAAGTCTTCGGAGGAGCGGGCGATCTGCGCGGTTTCCGCCTGCCCGCGGTGGAACAGGCGCAGGGTGTCCAGCCCGCGCAGCCGGTCAAGGAAGCTGCCGCTCAAGCGCGCTAGCGCGACAAAGTTACGGCGGTTGGCATCGGCGGCGCCCATGCCGACCAGCGCCATAAACAGCGGGATTAACGGCGCGGTCGCCAGCAGGATCAGCCCGGCGGCCCAGTTAATCGGAAAAACGGCGATCAGGATCAGCAGCGGGATAAACACCGCCAGATACATTTGCGGCAGGTAGCGCGAGTAATAATCCTGCATATCTTCAATCTGTTCGACGATTATCGTCGCCCAACTGCCGGCCGGTTTACCCTGCACCCAGGCCGGGCCAAGCTGTTGCAGTTTGTCCAGCACCTGCCGGCGTATTTCCCGCCGCAGCACCTGGCCGCCAATAAAACCCACCCGTTCCCGCAGCCAGCTGAGCAGCGCGCGCAGGACAAAAGCGGCGGCCAGCCAGATAAATGATGAGGTCAGCTGTTCGCGGGGCGTATGGTCGATGATTAAGGCATGGAGCAGTGAAGCCAGCAGCCAGGCCTGCGCTACGATTAACAGGCCGCTGCACAACCCCAGCAGCATGGAAAGGCGCAACCACCGCTTGGCCAGCGTGCTTTGCGTTTTAAGCCATTGGGTCAACTGGTGCTGTCTGGTTTTTTTCATTGGGAGTATCTGCGTCGCCGACGCCTGTTGGTACAGGCCAGGTTAACATGCTGTTAAAAAAGTGTTTTCTTCAACGTTGAAGGACACAAGTGAAGCTCAATGTTACCTCGTCACCGTGCAGGCTGAAAAGAAATAAGGCGGCCTTTTGGCCGCCTTATTTGTCAAGTTAGGTCATGTTTGGCTGGGATCAGCAGACTTCCGCCTGTGCGATGCCGTCGAGATAACGCTCGGCATCCAGCGCCGCCATACAGCCGGTGCCGGCAGAGGTAATCGCCTGGCGATAGATATGGTCCATCACGTCGCCGGCGGCGAACACGCCCGGAATGCTGGTCTGGGTCGCATTGCCGTGAATACCGGACTGCACCTTGATATAACCGTTTTCCAGCGCCAGCTGATCGCCGAAGATGGCGGTGTTCGGGCTGTGGCCGATGGCGATAAATACGCCGGCAACGGCCAGCTCCTGCGTTTCGTTTTCCTGCTTGGTGCTGCGGATGCGTACGGCGGTAACGCCCATTTCATCACCCAGCACTTCGTCGAGCTGATGATCGGTATGCAGCACGATGTTGCCGTTTTTCACTTTCTCCATCAGCCGGTCGATCAGAATTTTCTCTGAACGGAAGCTGTCGCGGCGGTGGATCAGATGCACTTCCGCGGCGATGTTGGACAGATACAGCGCTTCTTCAACGGCGGTGTTGCCGCCGCCGACCACGGCGACTTTCTGGTTGCGGTAGAAGAAGCCGTCACAGGTTGCGCAGGCGGAAACGCCTTTGCCCTTGAAGGCTTCTTCGCTTGGCAGACCCAGATAGCGTGCGGAGGCGCCGGTAGCAATAATCAGCGCGTCGCAGGTGTACTCGCCGCTGTCGCCGGTCAGGCGGAACGGACGCTGTTGCAAATCAACGCCGTTGATATGGTCGAAGACGATCTCGGTCTGGAATTTTTCCGCATGCTCGCGCATACGTTCCATCAGCGCCGGGCCGGTCAGGTCGTTGGCGTCGCCCGGCCAGTTCTCCACGTCGGTCGTGGTGGTCAACTGACCGCCTTGCTCTACGCCGGTAATCAACACCGGCTGCAGGTTTGCACGCGCGGCGTACACCGCTGCGGTGTAGCCCGCCGGGCCGGAGCCCAGAATCAATAACTTGCTATGTTTAGCCGTGCCCATGAATAACCTCTTTTCCCACGATGGCGGACAATGGCATCGATTGTAGGGAAAATAGTGAAGTAAAAAAAGCACCTGTAACGGTTGTTATCGATTTGTCTGATAGTTGCGGACTATTAATTCTAATATCGAGGTAAAAAACACCGGTGTCATTACTGCACTCTGGCCCACGAGGGCTAAAAACGGTGCTTTTCTCTGCGTCATGCCGCGATGGCGGCGCTTTTTAACCCAGCGGTTCATAACTAAAAAAGGGGTTAACGCTTTTCTCGACGGTACGTTCTTCTGATTTTGCTTCTTTTACTTTGACAATCCGCTGCGCATTTGCGAAAACATCAGAGGAAGAAGAAATTATCCCCGCAGCAACAGCCGATCGTTCGCCTTTTCATCATCAGGCGGGCGCTGGGCAGGGCAGGGGGGATTGCGCCTTAAACAGGCGCGCTTCTTTCTTAACGATGAAGATCGTTTTATCGCCGCGCGCAGAGTTTGACAGACAGGCTGTGACGCGGCAAAAGAGGATAGTGAAGAAGCATTGTGTGCGGCAGATTGCTCTGCGCAATCGACTGCATATAACAAAAATCGGGTCTTCGCTTGAAACAAGTCCCTACACAGTGACGTTGGCTAGGGTTTGGCAAGTGTAAGGAAGAAATAAGAGAGACAATAATAATGGCAGACAATAAGAAACGCCCGGGTAAAGATCTTGACCGTATCGACCGCAACATCCTCAATGAGTTACAGAAGGATGGGCGTATTTCGAACGTTGAGCTTTCTAAGCGCGTGGGGTTATCCCCAACGCCATGCTTGGAACGCGTACGTCGTCTTGAGCGTCAGGGGTTCATTCATGGCTATACTGCATTGCTGAACCCGCACTATCTGGATGCATCACTGCTGGTTTTCGTGGAAATCACGCTGAACCGCGGCGCGCCAGATGTGTTCGAGCAATTTAACTCGGCAGTACAGAAGCTTGAAGAGATTCAGGAGTGTCATCTGGTGTCCGGTGATTTCGACTATCTGTTGAAAACCCGCGTGCCGGATATGTCAGCTTACCGTAAGCTGCTTGGCGAAACCTTACTGCGTTTGCCGGGGGTCAACGACACCCGCACCTACGTGGTGATGGAAGAAGTGAAACAGAGTAACCGTCTGGTTATCAAAACACGGTAAGGTGCAGGTGCAAAACCTGATTAAATTCGTTACACTCCTGTTTATTCATACAGTTTTGGCGCCGGGGAAACAACTCGGCGCTGTTACTCTATCCGCTAACAGGAACCTGGAGAGCCTTTCTTGAGCCAGGAATACACAGAAGATAAAGAAGTTACCTTGAAGAAACTCAGCAGTGGCCGTCGGTTGCTGGAAGCTGCGTTGATCGTGGTGGCGATTTTTGCCGTTTACCTCATGGCTGCGCTGGTCAGCTTCAACCCGTCTGATCCCAGCTGGTCGCAGACGGCGTGGCATGAGCCGATTCATAATCTTGGCGGCGGCGTGGGCGCCTGGCTGGCCGATACGCTGTTCTTCACCTTCGGGGTGCTCGCTTACGCGATCCCGCCGATCGCGCTGATCTTGTGCTGGGTTGCCTACCGGCAGCGCGATACCCGCGACTATATTGACTATTTTGCGCTTTCACTGCGCCTGATCGGCACGCTGGCGCTGGTGCTCACCTCGTGCGGGCTGGCGGCGCTGAATGTCGACGATCTCTATTACTTTGCCTCCGGCGGCGTGATCGGCAGCCTGCTGAGCAACGCGATGCTGCCGTGGTTCAACGGCATCGGCGCGACGCTGGCGCTGCTGTGCGTGTGGGCCGCGGGCCTGACGCTATTTACCGGCTGGTCATGGCTGGTGATTGCCGAGAAGATCGGCGGGGCCGTATTGGGCATCGCCACCTTTATGACCAACCGTTCGCGCCGTGACGATCGCTATCGTGACGATGAAGACGACTTGTACGCCGAAACGCCGGAAAACGACGGCAAGGGCGCAGCGGCCGCCGCCAGCGCAGCAGCTGCCGCGCATACGGCCGATGCCGATGACGTGCTGTTCAGCGCGCCTTCCGTAAAAGAGAGCGCTCAGCCGTCTGCCGATGCCGATGAAACGGCGGATCCGCTGCTCAGCGGCCTGCGAGCTAATGACGACGATGAGGTCGCGGACGTGGCTAACGCGGCGACCAACGCTGCTGCGCCGGCGTCTGAAGAGATTTCGCCGGCCGCACCGGCCGCTGCTACTTCCTCAGAGACTGCGGCTCCAGTGGCTCCAGTGGCTCCGGCGACGCCGGCAGCTGCGCCTGCGGTGACGACGGCGCCAGCCGCGCCGGCCTCCGTGAATCAGCATCCGATGAGTGCGCAGCCGGAAGATAACGCGCCGCCGCTGTACTCGTTTGAAATTCCTGAAGAGACGCCGGTGCCGAAAACCCCGCGTCCGGCAGAGGTTCAGCAGGGCGATGATGAGCCGCGTCTGGGGGACTGGAACCGGGCAACGGCGCCTCAGCAGCCTGCCGCCTCGCCGTTTGATTTCTCGGCGGCGTCGGCAGAGAGCGGGCACAATAATGCAGTTCCGGACGTGACTGACGGGGCTTCATCATCCGTCGCCGCTGCCAAACCTGCAATGGATGCCGCCGCTGCTGCGGCAGCAGCCGCCGCCGCGGCTAATACGTTTATGCCGGCGTTCAGCGCCACCAGTGAAGGCAATACCCAGGTAAAACAGGGTATTGGCCCTGAGCTGCCGCGCCCTAATCCGGTGCGTATCCCGACGCGTCGCGAGCTGGCTTCTTACGGTATCAAACTGCCTTCGCAGCGGATGGCAGAACAGGAGCAGCGCAAGCAGACTGCAGAACCTGCGCCGAATAACGCCGCCGTGAACCCTCAGGATGACGAGGCGATGCAGGAAGAAGCGCTGCGTCAGGCGTTCGCCGCACAGCAGAACCAGCGTTACGGCGCGGATTATCAGCATGACCATGTCGATCCTGTCGCGAACGCCGCTGATGACGAGGATGCTCTGCAGGAAGAGGCATTGCGCAAGGCGTTCGCCGAGCAGCAGCAGGCGCGCTACGGTGCGGCTCCGCAGCCGGAAGCGCCGGTTACCCCGCAGCCGGTAGAAACCAACAACGCCTTCAGCTTCTCGCCGGTCAATGATCTGGTGGATAACGGCCCTGATGAGCCGCTGTTCACCCTGTCGCCGCATGAAGAGCCCGCCGCGCCGTCGCCGTATGACGGCAGCGTGGCGCAGCCGCCGCATGAGCAGCCCTACCAGACTCAGCAGCAGGCTTATCAACAGCCTCAGGCGCCGGAATCTCAGGGTCAGCAGCAGCCTTATCACGGTCAGCAGCAAGCTCAGCAACCGTATCAGCAGCCGCAGCAGCAATCGGCTCAACCGGCCGCGCCGCAGCAGCCGGCAATGGACAGCCTGATTCACCCGTTCCTGATGCGTAACGATCAGCCGCTGGAGAAACCGACCACGCCGCTGCCGACGCTGGAACTGCTGACCGAAGCGCCGAAAGATATTGAGCCGGTGGATACGTTCGCGCTGGAACAGAAGGCGCGTTTGGTGGAAGCCAGCCTGGCGGATTACCGCGTGAAGGCCGAGGTGGTGGATATTCTGCCGGGGCCGGTAATCACCCGTTTTGAACTGGATCTGGCGCCGGGCGTGAAGGCCGCGCGTATTTCCAACCTGTCGCGTGACCTGGCGCGTTCGCTGTCAACGCCGGCGGTGCGCGTGGTGGAAGTCATTCCGGGCAAGCCGTATGTCGGTCTGGAACTGCCGAATGCCAAGCGGCAGACGGTTTATCTGCGTGAAGTGCTGGACTGCCCGGCATTCCGCGATAACCCGTCGCCGCTGTCCATCGTACTGGGCAAGGATATCTCCGGCGAGCCGGTGGTGGCCGATCTGGGCAAAATGCCGCACCTGCTGGTGGCCGGTACCACCGGTTCCGGTAAGTCGGTCGGCGTTAACGCCATGATTCTGAGCATTTTGTATAAAGCCACGCCGAAAGACGTACGCTTTATCATGATCGATCCGAAAATGCTGGAGCTGTCGGTTTACGAAGGTATTCCGCACCTGTTGACCGACGTGGTGACCGACATGAAAGATGCGGCCAATGCGTTGCGCTGGTGCGTAGCGGAAATGGAGCGTCGCTATAAGCTGATGTCCGCGCTGGGCGTACGTAACATTGCCGGTTATAACGAGCGCGTCGACCAGGCGGAAGCCATGGGACGTCCGATTCCGGATCCGTTCTGGAAACCAACGGACAGCATGGATATTACGCCGCCGGTACTGGAGAAAGAGCCGTATATCGTGGTGATGGTCGACGAGTTTGCCGACCTGATTATGACCGTCGGTAAAAAGGTCGAAGAACTGATCGCCCGACTGGCGCAGAAAGCGCGTGCGGCGGGGATTCACCTGGTTCTGGCGACTCAGCGTCCGTCGGTGGATGTGATCACCGGCCTGATCAAGGCCAACATCCCGACGCGTATCGCCTTTACCGTATCGAGCAAGATCGACTCCCGCACCATTCTCGATCAGGGCGGCGCGGAGTCGCTGCTGGGGATGGGCGATATGCTGTACCTGGCGCCGAACTCGTCGATTCCGGTGCGTGTGCACGGCGCCTTTGTGCGCGATCAGGAAGTGCATGCGGTGGTCAAGGATTGGAAAGCGCGTGAGCGGCCGCAATATAAGGAAGGTATTATCAGCGGCGGCGACGATGGCGAAGGCGGCGGCGGTCTTGACGGTGACGAAGAGCTGGATCCGCTGTTCGATCAGGCGGTCGAGTTCGTGGTGGATAAGCGCCGCGCCTCAATTTCCGGCGTACAGCGTCAGTTCCGCATCGGCTACAACCGCGCGGCGCGCATCATCGAGCAGATGGAAGCGCAGGGGATCGTCAGCGAGCAGGGGCATAACGGCAACCGTGAGGTGCTGGCTCCGCCGCGGCACGAATGACCGTCGGAATACATTGAGAAATTCAAGGGCCGCTTTGCGGCCCTTGTGCAAAGAAGGGTAAACCCGTCTGTTCTCGGAATATTGCGCGTTCAGCCCGCCGCCGGCTTACGGTAAAGTGGGGGCGCGATCTGTTTTCCTGATGACGCCGTTTGGCGGTCAATGCATTTGAAAAGGTATCTGGAATAATGAAAAAACTGTTAGTTGCTTGTTGCCTGCTTTCTGGATTTGCTTCCACCTCCGTACTGGCCGATGCGGCGCACGATCTGCAGAGCCGTCTGGCGAAAGTGAATAGCTTCCACGCCAGCTTCAGCCAGACCGTCACCGGCGGCGACGGTTCCGCCGTGCAGCAGGGGGAAGGCGAACTGTGGGTCAAGCGCCCTAATCTGTTTAACTGGCATATGACCTCGCCTGATGAAAGCGTGCTGGTGTCCGATGGCGAAACGCTGTGGTTCTATAATCCGTTTGTTGAGCAGGTAACGGCAACCTGGCTGAAGAGCGCCACCGGCAATACGCCGTTTATGTTGATCACTCGCAACAATCCAAGCGACTGGAAGCAGTACAACATTAAGCAGAAAGGCGATGATTTCGAACTGACGCCGAAAAGCAGCAGCGGCAATCTGAAGCAGTTTGCGATCTCCGTGACCAACAGCGGCACCATCAACAGCTTCGCCGCCGTAGAGCAGGATGGCCAGCGCAGCGCCTATACGCTGAAAAGCCAGCAAAATACCGCGGTTGACGCCGGCAAGTTTAAATTTACCCCGCCGAAGGGGGTGACGCTGGACGACCAGCGGCAGTGAGGTATGCGTGAGTAATAATTTGTCGCTCGATTTTTCCCAAAATGAATTCCAGCCTCTGGCCGCACGTATGCGGCCAACCACGCTGGCGCAGTATATCGGCCAGCAGCATCTGCTGGCGCCGGGTAAGCCGCTGCCACGCGCCATCGAAGCGGGGCAGCTGCACTCGATGATTTTGTGGGGGCCGCCGGGAACGGGAAAAACGACGCTGGCAGAGTTGATCGGCCGCTACGGGCAGGCCGATGTCGAGCGTATTTCCGCCGTGACGTCCGGCATTAAAGAGATCCGCGAGGCAATTGAGCGCGCGCGGCAAAACCGTGATGCCGGCCGTCGCACCATTTTGTTTGTCGATGAGGTGCACCGCTTCAACAAGAGTCAGCAGGATGCGTTTCTGCCGCATATTGAAGACGGTACCATCACCTTTATCGGCGCAACCACCGAAAACCCTTCGTTTGAACTGAACTCGGCGCTGCTGTCGCGTGCGCGCGTGTATCTGCTCAAGGCGCTGACCGCTGACGATATCGGCCAGGTGCTGGATCAGGCAATGAACGATAAAGAGCGTGGCTTTGGCGGCCAGAATATCGAGCTGCCGGACGATACGCGACATATGCTGTCTGAATTGGTCAGCGGGGATGCCCGGCGGGCGCTGAACAGCCTGGAAATGATGGCTGATATGGCGGAACTCAATGCCAAGGGCGTGCGGGTACTCACCCCTGAGCTGCTGAAAGAGGTTTCCGGTGAACGCAGCGCGCGCTTTGATAATAAGGGCGACCGTTTTTATGACCTGATCTCCGCACTGCATAAGTCGGTGCGCGGTTCGGCGCCGGATGCGGCGCTTTACTGGTATGCTCGTATTATTACCGCCGGCGGCGATCCGCTGTATGTGGCGCGCCGTTTGCTGGCGATCGCCTCGGAAGACGTCGGCAATGCCGATCCGCGCGGCATGCAGGTGGCGATTGCCGCCTGGGACTGTTTTACCCGCGTCGGGCCGGCGGAAGGCGAGCGCGCCATCGCCCAGGCGATTGTCTACCTGGCCTGCGCGCCGAAAAGCAATGCGGTGTACACCGCCTTTAAAGCCGCGATGCGCGATGCGAAAGAGATGGCAGATTATGATGTGCCGGAACATTTACGCAACGCACCGACCAAACTGATGAAAGAGATGGGGTTGGGCGCGGAGTACCGTTACGCACACGATGAGCCCAACGCCTACGCCGCCGGCGAGGACTACTTCCCGCCGCAAATGGCCAATACGCGCTACTACCAGCCGACCCGTCGCGGGCTGGAAGGTAAAATTGGTGAAAAGTTGGCGTGGCTTGCGGAGCAGGATCAAAATAGCCCGACAAAACGCTACCGCTAGCGTTGCCGTTGCGGTAAGGTTAGCGGGTATCACTTTCCTTTTATACGGCACTCAATCCGCCGTATAAGACAACAAATTTTCTTTCAATAACAACAAGCACAGGATTAGCATGCTCGATCCCAATCTGCTGCGTAATGAGCTAGACGCAGTCGCCGAAAAACTGGCTCGCCGTGGTTTTAAACTCGATCTGGATTTGCTGCGTTCTCAGGAAGAGCGCCGCAAGGTTTTGCAGGTAGAAACAGAAGCGCTGCAGGCAGAACGTAACTCCCGATCGAAATCCATCGGCGCAGCGAAAGCGCGTGGGGAAGATATCGAGCCGCTGCGTCGCGAAGTAAGCGAGTTGGGTGACAAGCTGGACGCCGCCAAGGCGGAGCTGGACAAGCTGCAGAACGACATTCGCGATTACGCGCTGACGCTGCCGAACCTGCCGGACGACTCTGTGCCTAATGGCAAAGACGACAGTGAAAACCAGGAAATCAGCCGCTGGGGTGAACCACGCGCTTATGATTTCCCGGTGCGCGACCACGTTGACCTGGGTGAAATGGCCGGCGGGCTGGACTTTGCCTCCGCGGTAAAACTGACCGGCTCCCGCTTTGTGGTGATGAAAGGGCAGATTGCCCGCATGCACCGCGCCCTGGCGCAGTTTATGCTGGATCTGCATACCGAGCAGCACGGTTACCTGGAGACCTACGTCCCTTACCTGGTTAACCACGCAACGCTGTACGGTACCGGCCAGCTGCCAAAATTCGGTGACGATCTGTTCCACACCAAACCGCTGGAAGAAGAGTCCGACAGCAGCAACTATGCGCTGATCCCAACGGCGGAAGTGCCGCTGACCAACCTGGTTCGCGATGAGATTCTGGAAGAGGAAGCGCTGCCGCTGAAAATGACCGCGCATACGCCGTGTTTCCGCGCCGAAGCGGGTTCTTACGGCCGTGATACGCGTGGCCTGATCCGTATGCACCAGTTCGACAAGGTTGAGATGGTACAGGTCGTACGTCCGGAAGACTCCATGAATGCGCTGGAAGAACTGACCGGCCATGCGGAGAAAGTGCTGCAGCTGCTGAACCTGCCATACCGTAAAGTGCTGCTGTGTACCGGTGATATGGGCTTCGGCGCCTGTAAGACCTACGATCTGGAAGTGTGGTTGCCGGCACAGGACACCTACCGCGAAATCTCCTCATGTTCCAACATGTGGGATTTCCAGGCACGGCGTATGCAGGCGCGTAGCCGCAGCAAGACCGAGAAAAAACCACGTCTGGTGCACACGCTGAACGGTTCAGGTCTGGCGGTTGGCCGTACGCTGGTTGCCGTACTGGAAAACTACCAGCAGGCAGACGGCCGTATTCAGGTGCCGGAAGTGCTGCGTCCGTATATGGGCGGTCTGGAATTTATCGGCTGATAGCGGAATTGAAAGCGCTGAGGATAATATTCGGCGCTGATGTTTTGCTTAACCGGCCTATTTAACAAGGGTTCATGTCTTCGGGCATGAACCCTTGTTAGCGAATAAACGGACCATTATGCGTTTGTCTCCACCGTGTACGGTATTTCTGCAGCTCTTGCCTCTGTTGACGTTACCATCGTGATGCATATCGTGCCTAGTACCGTCTGCGTTCTCTGCCCTGGGCCACCGGCGTCGTTTGAACATGTATCTGATCTGGATTGGGAGGTCTGAAAAATGAATAACAATGTTGCAGCCAAGAATATTGATAAACTGGGTTGGGTTTATATCCAGAATAAAAAAATTCTGATGGCGCGGTCATATAACAAAGCTGCTTTTTATATTCCCGGCGGTAAGCGGGAAGCCGGAGAAAGTGACCAGGCGGCGCTGGTCAGAGAAATTAATGAAGAGCTCTCTGTTGATTTAATTAATGACAGTATCGTTTTGCTCGGGGAGTTCAAAGGGCAGGCCGACGGTAAGGCGGAAGGTGTGGTGGTGAATATACGCTGTTTTACCGCTGACTTTAGCGGTGAGCTTAAGGCTAACGCCGAGATTGAAGAGATCGCCTGGCTCACGTATGCGGATCGGCATCGTTGCTCTGTCGTCTCGGTACAGGTGTTGAATGCGTTAAAAGACATGCAGTTGATTGACTGACTTTATTTCTTCTGCGTTGGTCTAATCTATGGCGTATGTGATAGCGATAAGCACGCCATGTGGCGGCGTAAGCCGTCACTTTTTCGCTCGGCATCAGGGAGTGGCGAAACGTATTTACATCTAAGAGTAACCCGCTTGGTTAACCGTGTTTCACCACTTCTTGCCGCTGATTTCAGGCAACAGGCCGTAGCTGAAAACAAATCGTGCGGTCGAACGCTAACTGCTGATTGACTTTTTTATCGCCAGTGGCATGATGCGCGCACTCTCATTAGCTTGCTCGGTCTCAAGTTCACTATGTACGCATACTCCCGCCCAGTGCTTCTCTTGCTCTGCGGCTTGTTGTTGCTCACGGTTTCTATTGCCGTACTGAATACGTTAGTCCCTCTTTGGTTAACCCATGCTCAACTGTCAACCTGGCAAGTGGGGATGATCGGTTCTTCTTATTTTACCGGCAACCTGGTCGGTACCATGCTGGCCGGTAAGCTGATTAAGCGCATTGGCTTTACCCGCAGCTACCATTTCTCCTGCCTGTTGTTTGCCGTCGCGACGGCCGGCATGGCGCTGTCGCTCGACTTCTGGAGCTGGTTGGGGTGGCGTTTCTTTGCCGGTATCGGCTGCGCCTGGATTTGGGTGATCGTTGAGAGCGCGCTGCTGCGCAGCGGCACTCAGTCCAACCGTGGTCAGCTGCTGGCGGCCTATATGACGGTGTATTACCTCGGTACGGTGATCGGCCAACTGCTGCTTGGCATGGTCTCTTCCGAGTTGCTGAACGTGTTGCCATGGGTGACAGCGATTGTCATTACCGCCATGTTGCCGATGTTGTTTGCCCGGGTAAATCGCGCCGATGATGAGCCGCAGCAGGCGGCGGTATTGCCGATGCTGAAGCGCCGCAGCGCGCGCCTGGGAATTAACGGCTGCGTGATTTCCGGTATTGTACTTGGCTCGCTGTATGGCCTGATGCCACTTTACCTGTCTCATCAGGGCTTCAGCGATGCGGATGTTGGCTACTGGATGGCGCTGCTGGTTAGCTCCGGCATTATCGGCCAATGGCCGGTTGGTAAAATGGCCGACCGCTACGGCCGTCTGCTGGTACTGCGCGTTCAGGTATTTGTGGTGATTATCGCCAGCATGGCGATGCTGGTGGGCTACGCGATGGCGCCTTCGCTGTTTATTCTGGGCTGTGCCGGCTTTACGCTGTATCCGGTGGCGATGTCCTGGGCGTGCGAAAAGGTGCAGTCTCATGAGCTGGTGGCGATGAATCAGGCGCTGTTAATGAGCTATACCATTGGCAGCCTGCTTGGCCCGTCGATGACGGCGATGCTGATGCAGAATTACTCCGATCAGCTGCTGTTTGTGATGATCGCCGCGGTGGCGCTGGTTTATCTGGTGATGCTGTTGAAGAAACAGAAGCCGGACCATCATCACACGCCGTTTGCTGCGGCCTGATAGCGAAAACCCGGCCAGGTGCGCCGGGTTTTTTTATGCTGTACTGCGTAATTAATAGATCACTTTGTGGCCGTAGCCTTCCAGAATGCCTTTGACCCGATCCATGGTCTCGGCCTTAGGCGGATGCACGCCGTCCAGCTTGTACTCTTCGCCCATGGCGATCCATTTATGCTTGCCCAGTTCGTGATAGGGCAGCAGCTCAATCTTTTCGATATTCGTCATATCCTTGGTGAACTCGCCCAACAGGTGGGCGGACTTATCGTCATCTGACCAGCCCGGCACTACCACATAGCGGATCCAGGTGCGCTGGTTGCGCTTCGCCAGATAGCGGGCGAATTCCAGCGTGCGGTGGTTGGAGACCCCCACCAGATTCTGGTGAATATCGTCATTCATCTGTTTTAGGTCGAGCATCACCAGATCGGTAACGTCCAGCAGCTCGTCGATCACCGGATCGTAACGGCGCACGAAGCCGTTGGTATCCAGACAGGTGTTGATACCTTCCTGATGACAGGCGCGGAACCAGTCGCGGACGAATTCAGCCTGCAGAATCGCCTCGCCGCCGGAGGCCGTTACGCCGCCGCCGGAAGCGTTCATAAAGTGGCGGTAGGCGACGGCGTCCCTCATCAGCTCTTCCACGGTCACTTCTTTGCCGCCGTGCGTATCCCAGGTATCGCGGTTATGGCAGTACAGGCAGCGCATCAGGCAGCCCTGGAAAAAGACAATAAAGCGAATGCCTGGGCCGTCAACGGTGCCGCAGGATTCGAAAGAGTGGATACGGCCAGTTACTGACATTGCGGGTTTCTCCAATATTGACTGTCAAGCGCAGTCTAAAAATAGGCGTACGGCCGTTGGTCAGGTATCAGCGATGCAGCAGCGGAAAAGCCCGGCTGCCGGAGGGGAGAGATGCCTGTTGACCGGCCGTTTGCCGGATCACTGTTTTGCCGGATGTCCACTGAGTATAGATACCTGGCAAAACAGACTCGCGGGAGTCAGGAGTATTGCATGTTAAAAGGGCCGGTTATCCCGGCCCCGGTTGCCTGTGCCGGCCGGGCCTTGCAGCCCGGCATTGGCAAGGAATTACATGGTTTGCGTGAAGGTACGGGTGATAACGTCCTGCTGCTGCTCTTTGGTCAGCGAGTTGAAACGCACCGCATAACCGGATACGCGGATGGTCAGCTGAGGATATTTCTCAGGATTATCCATCGCGTCCAGCAGCATTTCGCGGTTCATCACGTTCACGTTCAGGTGCTGACCGCCCTCGATAGCGGCCTCATGGTGGAAATAGCCGTCCATCAGGCCCGCCAGGTTGGTTTTACGCACGTCGTCATCTTTACCCAGTGCGTTCGGCACGATGGAGAAGGTATAGGAAATACCGTCTTTCGCATAGGCGAACGGCAGTTTCGCCACCGAGGTCAGAGAGGCAACGGCGCCTTTCTGATCGCGGCCGTGCATTGGGTTGGCGCCCGGACCGAATGGTGCACCGGCGCGACGACCGTCTGGCGTATTACCGGTTTTCTTGCCGTACACCACGTTGGAGGTGATGGTCAGCACGGACTGGGTTGGCACCGCATTGCGGTAGGTGCGCAGTTTCTGAATTTTCTTCATGAAACGTTCCACCAGATCGCAGGCAATGTCATCAACGCGCGGATCGTTGTTGCCGAACTGCGGATATTCCCCTTCAATCTTGAAGTCTACCGCCAGGCCGTCTTCGTCGCGGATAGTGGAGACTTTCGCGTACTTGATGGCGGACAGGGAGTCGGCCGCGACGGACAGACCGGCGATGCCGCAGGCCATGGTGCGATACACGTCACGGTCGTGCAGGGCCATCAGCGCCGCTTCATAGCTGTACTTGTCATGCATGTAGTGAATGATGTTCAGCGCAGTGACGTACTGTTTCGCCAGCCAGTCCATAAAGTGGTCCATGCGAGCCATGACTTTGTCATAGTCCAGCACTTCGTCCATCATCGGCGCTTCTTTCGGGCCGACCTGCATTTTCAGTTTTTCGTCAACGCCGCCGTTGATGGCGTACAGCATGGTTTTCGCCAGGTTGGCGCGTGCGCCGAAGAACTGCATTTGCTTACCGACCACCATCGGGCTGACGCAGCAGGCAATGGCATAGTCATCGCTGTTGAAGTCAGGACGCATCAGGTCATCGTTTTCATACTGTACGGAAGAGGTGTCGATAGACACTTTCGCCGCGAACTTCTTGAAGTTGAGCGGCAGTTTTTCCGACCACAGAATGGTCATGTTCGGTTCCGGAGACGGCCCCATGGTGTACAGGGTGTTCAGGAAACGGAAGCTGTTTTTGGTCACCAGCGTACGGCCGTCGACGCCCATACCGGCCAGAGACTCGGTGGCCCAGATTGGGTCGCCGGAGAACAGTTCATCATACTCAGGGGTACGCAGGAAACGCACCATGCGCAGTTTCATTACCAGGTGGTCGATCAGCTCCTGTGACTGCTCTTCAGTCAGCTTGCCGGCCTTGATGTCGCGTTCAATGTATACATCCAGGAAAGTGGATACGCGGCCGAAGGACATGGCGGCGCCGTTTTGCGATTTCACCGCGGCCAGATAGCCGAAGTAGGTCCACTGAACCGCTTCCTGAGCGTTTTTCGCCGGCGCGGAGATGTCGTAACCGTATTTGGCGGCCATCTCTTTAATCTGGCCCAGCGCACGGTGCTGATCAGAGATCTCTTCGCGCAGCTGGATGGTCATTTCCAGGTCTTCGCCGTTTTCCAGTTTATCCTGCAGGGAGTTGAACTGGTTTAATTTGTCCGCCATCAGGAAGTCGATGCCGTACAGCGCCACGCGGCGGTAGTCGCCGATAATGCGGCCACGGCCGTAGGCGTCTGGCAGACCGGTCAGCACGCCGGATTTACGGCACTTCAGGATATCTTTGGTGTAGACGTCGAACACGCCCTGGTTGTGGGTTTTACGGTATTCGGTAAAGACTTTTTTCAGCTGCGGATCCAGCTCGCGGCCGTAGACCTTACAGGAGCCTTCAACCATTTTGATGCCGCCGAACGGGATCAGCGCGCGTTTCAATGGCGCTTCGGTCTGCAGGCCGACGATGGTTTCCAGCTCTTTGCTGATGTAGCCGGCGTCATGAGAGGTAATCGTGGAGGCGACGTCGGTGTCGAAATCAACCGGCGCGTGGGTGCGGTTTTCCAGTTTGATCCCTTCCATGACCTTGTCCCACAGCGTGGTAGTCGCCTGCGTAGCGCCGGCCAGGAAGGACTCATCGCCTTCATACGGCGTGTAGTTTTTCTGGATGAAGTCACGGACGTTGACTTCGTTCTGCCAGTCACCGTTGCTGAAACCTTCCCAGGCTTGGGCTAATTTCTCGTTAAGTTCGGTCATGTTACACCTACCTTCTAATTGTGGAGTTCGGATCCGACGTGGCGATGCGGCTTAAGGCTGCTTGTCGCCACGCAGATAAATTACCCAGTAAGTCAAACCAACCAGCAGACCGCCGCCGATGATGTTGCCGAGGGTGACGGGAATCAGGTTGTCGAAGATAAAGTTGCTTACGGTCAGATGAGCAAAATGCTCGGGTGCGGTCCCTATGGCTTGCCAGAATTCCGGCGTGGCGAAGTGTTTAACCACAATACCCATAGGGATCATAAACATATTGGCGATGCTGTGTTCAAAACCGCTGGCGACGAACATGGCGACCGGCAGAACCATGGCGAACATTTTATCCATCAGGCTGCGGCCGGAGTAGCTCATCCATACCGCCAGGCAGACCATCAGGTTAGCCAGAATGCCGAGGCAGACGGCCTCGATAAATGTGTGGTGCAGCTTGTGGTCGGCGGTTTGCAACACGTTCAGCCCCCACAGGCCGTTGGCCGTCATATATTCGCCGGAGAACCAGATCAGGGCGACGAAGAACAGTGCGCCGATCAGGTTACCAATATAGACGTTAAGCCAATTGACCGCCAATTGACGCCAGGTGATGCGGCCGCTGGCCTTGGCGATAACGATGAGCACGGTGGACGTGAACAGATCCGCGCCGCAGACGACAACCAGCATCAACCCCAGTGAGAAACAGATGCCGCCGACCAATTTGGCCAGGCCGAACGGGATGTCGGCGGTGCCGGTGGTGGCGGTGATGTAGAACACGAATGCGATAGAGATGAAAACGCCGGCGGTGATCGCTAAATAAAACGTTTTTAGCGGATGTTTGGTCGCTTTATAGATGCCGGCATCTTCGGCGACTTTCGCCATCGCGGCAGGTAACAGCAAATCAAAAGGGTTGTCAGCTTTCACGCCAGTTCTCGCTCAAAAGGGTTATAACAACACCATGAGATACTAGCAAAGCGGTATGGGGTAAAAGTTGATTTGGATCATGAGGCGCCGAAGTAAAACGGCATAAAGGCGTATTATTTACGTGGTTTTTGTGGTTAATTTATTGAATTTTTTATAAAAAATATTTTTTAAGTTTTGCAGTTATTTTTTAATCGGCGTCTTTGGCTGGTTATCTGCCGGTTAAATAATTTCATTAAATAGGGACTAAATGCATATTTAAGAAATGGGTGTTAATTATTATTTCACCTTCACGCAACAAATCCATCGTCGTGATGTTTTATGGCGGTTTACGCAGAAAAATGCATGGCGTTGTTCAGGTTAAAAATCGAGGGCGAGAGGGGAAAATAGCCGGGCGGCAGCGATGATGCCACCCGGCTTAGGCGTTAGGCGTTTGCCCAGTGGCGACGCTTGGCCTGCTGCAGCTTCTCATAGGCCGCCAGCAGCGCCTGATGCGCCGGCAGCGCCTGCAGATCGCTGTCGATGGCGAACAGCCCGTTGAAGCGCTCTTCACCGCTCATGGCGGCGGAGGCGGCTTCCACGGCGTCCTGGCCGTACATTTTGACGAACGCGCTGTGGTACTGAGCCGGGTCGCGCTCCGGCTCCTGCGCGAGCAGCAGCAGCGTTTGCAGGCAGCGATAATAGTTGCTGCGCTGCGGCGTAAATACCGAGGCGTTGAACTCCTGCGTCCATTCCGCCCAGATCAGCGCTTGCTCCATATCGCCGCCGGCCAGCGCCAGCATGGATTTCAGTTCGCCGACGCGCAGGCTGTGCCAGGCGTTGTCTTTGCCGGAGGCAATGCCCAGCAGTTCGCGTACGCGGGTGAAATCGTCCAGCCCTTCGTCATCCAACTGCTGCAGCAGCGCCAGATATTCTTCCGGCTGCCAGTCGCTGTCAGGCAGCGCCAGCAGGGTGTCGCGCAGATGAGCGCCCATGCTGTTGTTGGCCAGCAGCAGATCTTCCGCCGGGTAGATATCGGACATGCCCGGCACGATGATGCGGCAGGCGTAAACGCCAAGGTGCTCGTAATCGGCGATGTACACTTCGGCGTCTTCCTGCTGGAAGATGGCCATCAGCGTGGCGAACTCTTCCTGCGTGCTGCCGCTGAAGCTCCAGTCGGCGAACGGGTAGTCGGCGTCCTGTTTGAACATATCCCAGGAGATCAGGCCGCTGGAATCGATAAAGTGGGTTTCCAGGTTGGCATGTTCCGCCACTTCTTCATCATCAAAGGTTGGCGCGGTGAACACGTCCAGATCTTTCAGGCTGCGGCCCTGCAGCAGTTCGGTCACCGTACGCTCCAGCGCGACGCCGAAGTCCGGGTGGGCGCCGAAGGAGGCGAAACAGGTGCCGTTGGCCGGGTTGAACAGCACTACGCAGATTACCGGGTACTTGCCGCCCAGCGAAGCATCATAGGAAAGGATCGGGAAGCCTTCCTCTTCCAGCTTGGCGATGGCCTCAACCACGCCAGGGTAGCGGTTCAGCACCTCGGCCGGAATTTCCGGCAGGCTGATGGATTCGGCGATGATGCGGTTCTTCACATAGCGCTCAAACACTTCAGACAGCCCCTGTACGCGCGCTTCGTTTGCGGTGTTGCCGGCGGACATGCCGTTGGACACGTACAGGTTGCCGATAATGTTCATCGGAATATAAACCGTTTCCTGATCGGACTGACGGGTAAACGGCAGGGCGCAGATGCCGCGTTCACCGTTGCCGGACTGCAGATCGATCAGATCGCTGGCGCTCAGTTCCTGTTCCGGATCGTAGAAGGCGTGCAGGCGCGGATCGAGGATACCCGCCGGCAGCGAGTCGTCCGCCGGGATCGGGAACCATTTTTCGTTCGGATAGTGGACGAAATCGCCGTTGGCGATCTGTTTGCCCAGGTAGAAGTCGGCAAAGAAATAGTTGGTCGACAGACGTTCGAAGTATTCGCCCAGCGCCGAAGCCAGCGCCGCTTTTTTGCTGGCGCCTTTGCCGTTGGTGAAGCACAGCGGGCAGTCGCGGTCGCGGATGTGCACTGACCAGACGTGCGGCACCGGGTTGAGCCAGGAGGCTTCTTCAATATTGAAACCCAGATCGCTCAGTTTCTGTTGGAAACGGCTGATGGAATCTTCCAGCGCGGCGTCTTTACCGGGGATAAAAGTTTGCGTCATTGTCTTCACTTAAATGTTTGGAGATAGCAGGTGATCTTAACCATTTCTCTGTTTTGCCGGTAATGAACAAGCAGAGAGGTGCCAGGTGTCAGTGTTTTCCGAGACTCGCATCCGTGCAGCAGCGTGCGAGGTGGAGGCAAGGCGGCGCACACGCCGGCGCCTTGGCTCATAAGGCGTTATCTTCTCATACGTCGGGCAGCAAAGGGTAGGCTCAGTCGCGGCAATATTTCTATGTTATTGAATTTATAACCACTGGCCGGGCATTTTTTTCGTCAGCGCCGCAGGGGAAGTGTGGACTTGCCTGGCGGAGCGGTTTTTCCTGGCGTGTCATCGTGCGCGCAACGTGGTTGAGAGTGCTAAATGATAGGGGGATACGCTAACTGTCTGGTTTGTTGTGTTTTATTTGTAATACAAATAAATGTACACAAAAATAACAACTATGTATAATTGTATTACAAATATCTCACGGTGTGCGCCGTGAATGTTAATTTTCTCATAACATTGTGAGCGAAATTGACGGTTATTCGATGTTGGTAAAAGGAAAGAAAAATGCACGCTCCACAGCAGAGCACCGGTAAGCGCTGGTTCTTTACCGCTTATCGCCTGCTTTTTGTCATACTCAGTTTTTGTATCGGTCTGTTTTTTGTTATCTGGGGAGGAAAACTGGTTTCGTTAGGCGGTAGTGCGTATTACCTGCTTGGCGGCCTGGCCTATCTGATTATCGCCGTTTGTTTTCTCGTCCGCAGTAAACATACCTTCTGGCTCTCCCTCATCACCTTCTTCCTGACGCTCTGTTGGGCGCTGTATGAAGTACAGTTCAGCTATTGGGGCCTGGTGCCGCGGCTGGTGGTACCGGCGCTGTTATTGATGCTGAGCCTGTGGCTCATCCCGACGCTGCCGCAAACCGGCAACGGCCGACGCCGTCTGGCGAACTGGGGTGGCCTGGGCATTTTTGTGGTGCTGCTGGCGACGTTGGTGGCGGCGTTTTATCCGCATAATGTTATCCGCAACGACGTGACGCTGAGCAAGCCTGACGCGCAGGCCAAGCCGGCAACGGGTGAGGATGATTGGGAATTCTTCGGGCGTAGCGCGTCCGGCACGCGTTTTGCGCCGTATACGCAAATCACGCCGGAAAACGTTAAAGATCTCGACGTTGCCTGGGTTTACCACACCGGTCGTCGTACCACCGGCAGCGGCATCGGCGTGGATGAAAATACACCGCTGCAGGTGGGCAATGTGCTTTATTCCTGTACGCCGGAAAACCTGATCACCGCGCTGGACGCGGACAGCGGTAAAGCGCTGTGGAAATTCGACCCGCAGGCAAAAACGGCGGAGCATGTCACCTGCCGCGGCGTCGGCTATTACGACGCTAATAAAGACGACAGCCTGAGCGCGAGCGAAAAGAGCACGCCAGCGTTGCAGCAGTGTCCGCAGCGTATCCTGGTTTCCACCGTTGACGCACGTTTTATGGCGCTGAATGCCCGTACCGGCGAACTGTGCCCGGGATTTGGCGATAACGGCAGCGTCGACCTGAAGCAAGGCATGGGCGATACCGAAAACAGCAAACGCTATCACCCGACGGCGGCGCCGGTGGTGATGGGGCATATCGCCATTATCGGCGGCTGGGTGCGTGATATTGTGCACGGCGAGCCTTCCGGCGTGGTGCGCGCGTTTGACGTGCGTACCGGCGACGTGGCCTGGGCCTGGGACGTCGGCCAGCCGGAAAATGTCACCGATCCGGTGAAAGGGCGCGCCTATACGCTGGAAACGCCGAACGTCTGGACGATCCCAAGTTTCGATAAAGCGCTGAACCTGGTCTATCTGCCGACCGGCAACGGCCCGCCGGATTACTGGGGCGGCGATCGTAACGAAGCGAAAGAGAAATACGGTTCGGCCATCGTGGCGGTCGATGCCAGCACCGGTCAGACCAAATGGGTTTACCAGACCGTTCATCATGATGTCTGGGACTACGATTTACCGTCGCAGCCGGTGCTGTTTGATGTGAAGAATGAGCAGGGGGAAACCATTCCCGCGCTGATTCAGACCACCAAAACCGGCCAGATCTTTGTGCTGGATCGCCGTACCGGCAAACCGGTTACGCAGGTGGAAGAGCGGGCCGTGTCGCAGGAAGGTGTGGCGGAAGGAGAACGACTGTCTGCCACGCAGCCTTTCTCGGTCGGCATGCCGCAAATCGGCGTCGAGCCGCTGACGGAAAAATCGATGTGGGGCGTCTCGTCCTTTGACCAGTTGTTGTGCCGCGTCAGCTTTAAAGAGTCGGCCTATCATGGCATGTACACGCCGCCGTCGGAGAAGCCGTATATCGAGTGGCCAAGCCTGCTCGGCGGAATGAACTGGGGAGGTATCTCAATTGATGAGCGTAGCGGGCTGATGTTTGTCAACGATATGCGTATGCCATTGCGTATGTCGCTGGTCAGAAAAGAGGACGTTGCGAAATATAAAATCTCCACCGACGAAGTCCCCGGTTTTATGGGGACGGTGCGTCCGCAGATCGCCGGGCCTTACGGCGGCGTACGTATCGATATCCTGCAGTCGGCGCTGGGCGTGCCGTGTAATACGCCGCCGTTCGGCACCATGACCGCCATCGATTTGCACAGCAAAAAGCTGGTATGGCAGGTACCGATGGGCTCGGTGCAGGATACCGGGCCGCTGGGCATGAAAACCCATATGCCGATCCCGCTGGGGATGCCAACCCTGGGCGGCCCGACCGCCACCGCTTCCGGCCTGGTGTTCTTTGCCGGCACGCAGGATTACTATCTGCGCGCACTGGATTCGGCAACCGGTAAGGAACTGTGGAAAGCGCGTCTGCCGGTCGGCGCCGTCGCCGCGCCGCTGATTTACCAGTCACCGAAAACCGGTAAGCAGTATGTGGTGATTTCCGCCGGGGGCAGCAGCCACTCGCCGGACGTGGGCGATTACATCATTGCCTACGCCTTGCCGCAGCATTAATCGCCTGTCAGCAACCGCCGAACGCGTCTGCGTTTGGCGGTTTTTTTCGTTTATCTGGCCGTCAAGCCGCATCTCCTTCCTGTCTTTCCCCACGCCGTACGCCCGTCCATCCATCATGTCATTCTGGTCAACTAAACTTGCCGCTGGATCAGGATCATGTCTTATAAAGCGCCGTATCTATCACGGTTTTTATTATGATAAAGGCGATAATTCAGCGGGTTAATTAATTCGGGGGATGTAATGAAAACGTTCAAACGTAGTCTTTTGGCGCTTCTGCTGGCTGGAGTCAGCGGTTCGGCGCTGGCGCTGCCGACGGTCACTATTCTGGCGACCGGCGGCACCATCGCCGGCGGCGGCGAATCGGCAACCAAATCCAATTATCAGGCGGGCCAACTGGGCGTAGAGGCGCTGGTCAATGCCGTGCCGCAGCTGAAAGAGGTGGCAAACGTTCAGGGGGAACAGATCGTTAATATCGGTTCGCAGGATATGAACGATGAGGTCTGGCTGAAGCTGGCGAAGAAAATCAATGCCGACTGCGCTAAAACCGATGGTTTTGTGATTACCCACGGCACCGACACGCTGGAAGAAACCGCCTATTTTCTCGATCTGACGGTGAAGTGCGACAAACCGGTGGTGATGGTCGGCGCCATGCGTCCGGCGACGGCGATGAGCGCCGACGGGCCGTTCAACCTTTACAATGCGGTGGTGACCGCGGCGGACAAGCAGTCGGTCGGGCGCGGGGTGCTGGTGGCGATGAATGACAGCGTGCTGGATGCGCGCGACGTCACCAAAACCAGCACCACGGCGGTACAGACCTTCCAGTCGCCAAACTACGGCCCGTTGGGGTTCATTCACAACGGTAAGATAGACTACCAACGTACGCCGCAGCGCAAACATACCCGCGCTACGCCGTTTGACGTCAGTAAACTGGATAGCCTGCCGAAAGTGGGTATTGTCTACAGCTATGCCAACGCGTCGGATGCGCCGGCCAAGGCGCTGATTGATGACGGCTATCAGGGCATCGTCAGCGCCGGCGTCGGCAACGGCAACCTTTATAAAACGCTGTTTGATACGCTGGCGACCGCGGCGCATCAGGGCGTGGCCGTCGTTCGCTCCTCCCGCGTGCCGACAGGCGCCACCACGGAGGATGCGGAAATTGACGACGCCAAATACGGGTTTGTCGCCGCCGGCACCCTGAACCCGCAGAAAGCGCGTATTTTGTTGCAACTGGCGCTGACGCAAACCCGGGATGCGGCGCAGATTCAGCAGATGTTTAACCAATATTGACAGCCGTGATGTAAAAGGGCCGCGCCGGCCCTTTTTTCGCCGCTTCGGCGAGCGTGGCGGACGGATAATAAATGAGCCAGCCTTACGCGAAAATGCAGCACAAAAATCTGTGATAACCCGCTGAATTAGCCGCCATCATTGATTTTTGGTATAAAAAAAGTGGTTCACAGGGTGACATCGCTGAGAAGGGCGCTGGGCGTTTTCTTTTCGTGGATGAATAAGCGTTGCAGCCGGGGGGCGCGAGTGATAAAACCGATGTGCTGGATGTCACACTTATCCGGCGTCGGGCGTATTCAGTCAGCCAGGCAAATTTGGCGAAATAAGTGAATGTGGTGAGGGGAAATGACTCAGGTTTATAATTTTAGTTCTGGCCCGGCAATGCTGCCGGTGGAAGTTTTGCGTCGCGCGGAACAGGAACTCTGTAACTGGCACGGCCTCGGAACATCGGTGATGGAAATCAGTCACCGCAGTAAGGAGTTTATTGCGGTTGCCGAGCAATCCGAACAGGATCTGCGCGATCTGCTGAAAATCCCCTCGAACTACAAGGTACTGTTTTGCCACGGCGGCGCCCGCGCACAGTTTGCCGCGCTGCCGCTGAACCTGCTGGGCGACAACGCCAGCGCCGACTATATCGACGGCGGCTACTGGGCGCAGAGCGCGATTAAAGAAGCACGGAAATATTGCACGCCGAATGCTATTGATGTGAAGACCGAGGTCGACGGCCTGTCCGCTATTTTGCCGATGAGCGAATGGCAACTGAGCGACGATGCGGCCTATGTGCATTACTGCCCGAATGAAACCATCGACGGCATCGCCATCGATGAAACGCCGGACTTCGGTGACAAAGTGGTGATCGGCGACTATTCCTCCACCATTCTTTCCCGCCCGCTGGACGTCAGCCGCTTCGGCGTTATCTATGCCGGCGCGCAAAAAAACATCGGCCCGGCGGGTTTGACGCTGGTTATCGTGCGTGAAGACCTGCTGGGCAAAGCGCGGCGTGAAGTGCCGTCCATTCTGGACTACACCGTGCTGGCCGAGAACGGCTCGATGTTCAATACTCCGCCGACGTTTGCCTGGTATCTGTCCGGTCTGGTGTTTAAATGGCTGAAAGAGCAGGGCGGCCTGATCGAAATGCAAAAACGCAACCAGGCCAAGGCCGAGCTGCTGTACGCCGCGATTGATAATTCCGACTTCTACCGCAGCCGGGTGGCGCCGTCCAACCGTTCCTGGATGAACGTGCCGTTCCAGCTGGCCGACGGCGCGCTGGACAGCGTGTTCCTCAGCGAAGCCGAGGCCCTTGGCCTGCAGGCGCTGAAGGGGCACCGCGTGGTAGGCGGCATGCGCGCCTCTATCTACAATGCGATGCCGCTGGCCGGCGTACAGACATTGACCGATTTTATGGCAGACTTCGAGCGTCGCCACGGTTAATTGCCGTTTCCCGTCGATGACGGGAACATTGGCTGTTGTTGCATGCAAGCGGCTCCGGCATTATTACCGGAGCCGTTTCGTTTATCAGATTTGGAGAGTATTTTTTCACATGGTGGATTCCCTGACGTTACAACCGGTTGCCCTGGTCAATGGCACCGTCAACTTACCCGGCTCCAAGAGCGTATCCAATCGGGCTCTGCTGCTGGCGGCAGTGGCGCAGGGTACGACCCGTTTGACCAACCTGCTCGATAGCGACGATGTGCGGCATATGCTGAACGCGCTGCAGGCGCTGGGGGTCAGCTATCAGCTCTCTGCCGATCGCACTGAATGCACGGTTACCGGCGTTGCCGGGCCGCTGCAGGCTGCACAGCCGCTGGAGCTGTTCCTCGGTAATGCCGGCACCGCCATGCGTCCGCTGGCCGCCGCGCTGTGTTTGGCCGCCGGGGACGTGGTGCTGACGGGCGAACCGCGGATGAAAGAGCGGCCGATCGGCCATCTGGTGGATGCCCTGCGCCAGGGCGGCGCGCAGATTGATTATCTGGAGCAGACCGATTATCCGCCGGTGCGCCTGCGCGGCGGCTTCCGTGGCGGCGATGTCACCGTTGACGGCAGCGTATCCAGTCAGTTTCTGACCGCGCTGCTGATGACCGCGCCGCTGGCGCAGCAGGATACCCATATCCATATTAAAGGCGACCTGGTCTCCAAGCCGTATATCGATATTACGCTGCACCTGATGAAAACCTTCGGGGTCGACGTCAGCCATGACAACTACCGTGTGTTCCGTATCGCCGGGGGCCAGACCTACCGTTCGCCGGGGGACTACCTGGTGGAAGGCGATGCTTCTTCGGCGTCCTATTTCCTGGCGGCGGCGGCGATCAAGGGCGGTACGGTGCGCGTGACCGGGATTGGCCGCAACAGCGTGCAGGGCGATACCAAATTTGCCGACGTGCTGGAAAAAATGGGCGCGCATATCACCTGGGCGGACGATTACATTGAGTGTCGTCGCGGCGAGCTGAAAGGCATTGATATGGACATGAACCATATCCCGGATGCGGCGATGACCATTGCGACCGCCGCGCTGTTTGCCGACGGCCCGACCACCCTCCGCAATATCTATAACTGGCGGGTGAAGGAAACCGATCGCCTGGCGGCGATGGCCACCGAACTGCGCAAAGTCGGCGCGACGGTTGATGAAGGCGAAGACTATATCCACGTCGTGCCGCCGGCCAAACTGCAGTTCGCCGAGATCGGCACGTATAACGATCACCGCATGGCGATGTGCTTTTCCCTGGTGGCGCTGTCGGATACCCCGGTGACCATTCTCGATCCGAAATGTACCGCGAAAACCTTCCCCGATTATTTCGAGCGACTGGCGGGCATCAGCCAGCCGGCATAATCCTTATCAAGGCCCCGTTCGGGGCCTTTCTTGTATTTTACGGCGGCGAAGCCCGGCGTTTCTTCTATACTTTTTGCCCATTGGTGGCCTTATTTTCGGCAACCGGGCGCCTGCAGGGTAACAGTTCAGGCCGTTGCAGCGTATAATACGCCACCGAACCCGCCCCGACTGGGCTGGGTAGCAGGTTGGTCCGGCGCCGGTCAGTGTTACAGCAGTGGCGGCGGCTCGGACTCTGCGAGGTTTTTTACCCGAAGGAGAACGCAACATGACGGCTACAGCCCCGGTGATTACCGTTGATGGACCAAGCGGCGCAGGCAAGGGCACGCTGTGCCAGGCACTGGCCGAATCGCTTGGCTGGCGCCTGCTGGATTCCGGCGCGATTTATCGCGTGCTGGCCCTGGCTGCGCTGCATCATCAGGTTGATATCACGTCAGAGGAGGCGCTGGTTCCGCTGGCCGCACATCTTGACGTCCGGTTTGTCGCGGAGAACGGCAAGCTGCAGGTGATTTTGGAAGGTGAGGACGTCAGTAATGAAATCCGCACCGAAACCGTTGGCAATACGGCCTCTCAGGCGGCGGCATTCCCGCGGGTGCGCGAGGCGCTGCTGCGTCGGCAGCGCGCGTTTCGCGAAGCGCCGGGCCTGATCGCCGACGGTCGCGACATGGGTACGGTGGTTTTCCCCGATGCGCCAGTTAAAATTTTCCTCGACGCCAGCTCGGAAGAGCGCGCGCATCGCCGTATGCTTCAGTTGCAGGCGAAGGGCTTTAATGTTAACTTTGAACGTCTTTTAGCCGAGATAAAGGAACGGGATGACCGTGACCGTAATCGGCCGATAGCGCCGCTGGTGCCGGCTTCTGACGCTCTGGTGCTGGACTCGACCAGCATGTCGATCGACGACGTTATCCGGCAGGCGCTGACATATGCGCAGGAAACACTGGCGTTGCCGCAGCAATAAGCGCGGCGACGTAGCGTTATTTGCAAATTTGTCATCTGATTGACATAGCAGTATCATGATATATCGGGTAAAATTTTACCCCTGTAACCTTATAACCCTGTCGGCATGGAGCCAATGGCGGGGTATGTTAAACAACCCCATTCGGCGGGACGCTAAATGGACGTTAAATCAAAGAACCCTGAAGATTATCAACATGACTGAATCTTTCGCTCAACTTTTTGAAGAATCCCTGAAATCAATCGAAACCCGCCCAGGTTCCATCGTGCGCGGCGTTGTTGTTGCTATCGACAAAGACGTAGTACTGGTTGACGCCGGTCTGAAATCTGAGTCCGCCATCCCGGCAGAGCAATTCAAAAACGCCCAGGGCGAACTGGAAATCCAGGTTGGTGACGAAGTTGACGTTGCTCTGGATGCAGTAGAAGACGGCTTCGGTGAAACCCTGCTGTCCCGTGAGAAAGCTAAACGTCACGAAGCTTGGATCACGCTGGAAAAAGCTTACGAAGACGCTGAAACTGTGACCGGTGTTATCAACGGCAAAGTTAAAGGTGGTTTCACTGTTGAGCTGAACGGCATCCGCGCGTTCCTGCCAGGCTCCCTGGTTGACGTGCGTCCAGTACGCGATACGCTGCACCTGGAAGGCAAAGAGCTTGAATTCAAAGTGATCAAGCTGGATCAGAAGCGCAACAACGTTGTTGTTTCTCGCCGTGCGGTCATCGAATCCGAGAACAGCGCAGAGCGCGATCAACTGCTGGAAAACCTGCAGGAAGGCATGGAAGTTAAAGGTATCGTTAAGAACCTCACTGACTACGGTGCATTCGTTGATCTGGGCGGCGTTGACGGCCTGCTGCACATCACTGACATGGCTTGGAAACGCGTTAAGCACCCAAGCGAAATCGTCAACGTGGGTGATGAAATCACCGTTAAGGTACTGAAGTTCGACCGCGAGCGTACTCGTGTTTCCCTGGGCCTGAAACAGCTGGGCGAAGATCCATGGGTTGCTATCGCGAAACGTTACCCAGAAGGCACCAAGCTGACTGGTCGTGTCACCAACCTGACTGATTACGGCTGCTTCGTAGAAATCGAAGAAGGCGTTGAAGGTCTGGTACACGTTTCTGAAATGGATTGGACCAACAAAAACATCCATCCGTCCAAAGTGGTTAACGTGGGCGACGTTGTGGAAGTTATGGTTCTGGACATCGATGAAGAACGTCGTCGTATCTCCCTGGGCCTGAAGCAGTGCAAATCCAACCCATGGCAGCAGTTCGCGGAAACCCACAACAAGGGCGACCGTGTTGAAGGTAAAATCAAGTCTATCACTGACTTCGGTATCTTCATCGGCCTGGACGGCGGCATCGACGGCCTGGTTCACCTGTCTGACATCTCCTGGAACGTTGCAGGCGAAGAAGCAGTACGTGAATACAAGAAAGGCGACGAAATCGCAGCGGTTGTTCTGCAGGTTGACGCAGAGCGCGAGCGTATCTCCCTGGGCGTTAAGCAGCTGGCTGAAGACCCGTTCAATAACTACCTGTCTATGAACAAGAAAGGTGCTATTGTTACTGGTAAAGTCACCGCAGTTGACGCTAAAGGTGCTACAGTTGAATTAGCAGGCGGCGTAGAAGGTTACCTGCGTGCATCTGAAGCCTCTCGCGACCGCGTTGAAGATGCAACTCTGGTTCTGAACGTAGGCGACGACGTTGAAGCTAAATTCACCGGCGTTGACCGTAAGAACCGCGTTGTAAGCCTGTCCGTACGTGCTAAGGACGAAGCTGACGAGAAAGATGCTATCGCGACTGTTAACAACAAACAGGAAGAAGGCAACTTCTCTAACGCAATGGCTGAAGCTTTCAAAGCGGCTAAAGGCGAGTAATGACGGGGGGGCGGTGTTTCCCGCCCCCGATACGGTAGTTTAGCTGCAAAGCTTGGAGGAACTATGACCAAGTCTGAACTTATTGAAAGACTTGCTGGCCAGCAATCTCATATCCCGGCGAAGGCCGTTGAGGATGCAGTGAAAGAGATGCTAGAACATATGGCTGCGACATTGGCTGATGGCGAGCGCATCGAGATCCGCGGATTCGGCAGTTTTTCTCTTCACTACCGTGCCCCGCGCGTTGGTCGTAACCCAAAAACCGGCGATAAGGTTGAGCTGGACGGCAAGTACGTTCCTCACTTTAAACCGGGTAAAGAGTTGCGCGATCGCGCCAATATCTATGGCTAATAGCCCATAGCGTTATTGCTTGTAAAGAAGATAAAACGGTGCCTGCTGGCGCCGTTTTTTTTTGCCTCTAACGCGGGCTGATGACAGACGATATACCGTCAGCTTCTCCCGTGGTTACCTCCTGATTTTGCGCATTGCCGCGCATGCTTAACGTAAGGCTTGTTCACCAGAAATTAAGCCTGCGCTGTGTATTCCGTTACTCGTTTTTTGGCCGATAACCGACGAAGTATCAACGTACTCTCCCTGCAATCATGATGTGTTTACCGGGAGAGCATTATCAAAATTTCCGTAGATATTGCTGCCATTGCTCTGGTGCTGGGGATGGCGCCGCTGCTGTTTTTGCCGCAGTTGCCGGCACCGTTGCTGATTGCGGGCCTGGCGTTGGTGATGGTGTACTGCTGGCGACAAACGCCATCGGCATATTGCCAGTATGCCGCCTGGCTGCTGTGCGGGTTTATGTTGGCCTGCGGCAGTGCGCAGCAGCTTACGCGCCAGATCTCTGTGCTAAGCGGTAAGCCGCTTAATCTGACGGTCAGCGTTGCCAGCGTCGCGCTGGCTGACCACGAGCCGGGAAAGGTGCTGTTCCGTATTGAACAGGTTAATGGCCGCTGGCTGTTTCCGGCGTTGTCATTCAGCGCTTACTGGAAATATGCGCCGTGGTGTGCCGGGCAACGCTGGCAACTTAAAGCGCGTTTACGTCCGGTACACAGCCGCTTGAATCAAGGTGGTTTTGACAGCCAGCGTTGGGCGATGGCGCGTCGTCAGCCATTAAGTGGTTACATACAGTCCGCTAAGGTGATGGATGCGCGGTGCGGCTGGCGCCAGCGTATTGTCAGCGCTGCGCAGCGGCGTACAGAAGGATTCTATCATCAGAGTACTTTACTGGCGCTGGCGTTTGGCGAACGCGCTCTGCTGAGCCAGACGGAACGGAACCTGTTTCTGAAAACGGGTATCGCGCATTTAATGGCGATTTCTGGTCTGCATATTTCACTGGCGGCCGTGCTGGCGTGGTGCCTGCTGCGGTTGATGCAGCTCGCGTTGCCGGTCGGCTGGATTGGCTATCGCTTGCCTCTGGTCGGTAGCGTGCTGGCGGCGCTGGGATACGTATGGCTGGCAGGCGCTCAGCCGCCGGCGGTGCGTGCGCTGCTCGCGCTGACGCTCTGGACGCTGGTGCGTTTACGGGGCATCTGCTGCACCCCATGGCAAATTTGGCTATGGTGCGTTTGCCTGATTCTGTTGAGCGATCCGTTAGCAATATTGTCCGACAGCTTTTGGCTGTCGGTACTGGCGGTGGCGGCACTGATCTTCTGGTTTGAATGGGCGGCGCTGCCGTCTCGGTTTCGCGCAGGCTGGTATTGGGCACCGCTGCGTTGGCTGCATATCCAACTCGGTATGACATTGTTACTGATGCCGATGCAGTTCGGGTTGTTCCACGGCGTGACCTGGACGTCATTGCCGGCTAACCTCTGGGCGGTGCCGATTGTATCGTTGCTCAGTGTCCCCATGATTCTGTTTGCTATTATCGCCGGGGCCGGGAGCGCCGCGGCGGGTTGGTTCTGGCGCTGGGCCGATCTGTCGCTGACATGGGCCATCTGGCCGTTGCCATGGCTGGAGCAGGGGTGGCTGCGCGTAGGCAGTGCGCTGCTGCCGTTCAGTGCGCTGGGTTGGTTAAGCGTGCTCGGCTGGCGTCTACGCAGCTGGTCGAGTTCCCCCGGCGGCTGTATCGCCGTATTGCTCTGTTGCCTGACGTGGCGTGAGCGCCAGCCGGATTATCGTTGGCGTGTCGATATGATGGATGTGGGGCATGGCCTGGCGGTGGTGATCGAACGTGACGGCAAAGCGGTGATGTATGATACCGGCGATCGCTGGGCAAGCGGCAGTATGGCCGAGCGGGAGATTCTGCCCTATTTGCATTGGCGCGGTATTGAGCTGGAGAAAATTATTATCAGCCACAGTCATCAGGACCATATGGGCGGACTGAGTGCGGTGCAACGGGCCTTTCCGAAAGCGGCGGTGTATTCTCCTTTGCATGCCGCTGGTCATTATGCCTGTGTGCAGGGACGGCAGTGGCAATGGCGCGGGCTTAATTTTCGCGTGTTGTGGCCTCCGCAGCGCCTGAAACATGTGGGCAATGATGATTCCTGTACGATTCGCGTCGATGATGGAAGATTCAGCCTGCTGTTAACCGGCGATCTGGAAGCCCGAGGGGAGTCGGCATTGCTGAAACAGCGCGCCGAATTACCGTCCACCTTGTTACAGGTGCCGCACCATGGCAGCAAGACCTCATCTACGCCGCCATTTCTGCGGGCGGTGGCGCCGTCCGCGGCGTTAGCCTCAGCTTCCCGCTACAATCAGTGGCGCCTGCCTGCGGAAAAAATCGTCGGGCGTTACCGTTCCTATCGCATTGCATGGCATGACACTTCACGCTCCGGGCAGTTGAGCGTGCTGTTTTTCGACAATGATTGGCAAATTAAAGGCTTTCGTGAGCAATTAATGCCCCGTTGGTACCATCAGCGGTTTGGAGAAAGGGGGGATAATGAGTAAAATGGGCCGCTATTTCTTCCGATGCTGGTATTTGCATGATGAATGATAAAGATCTCTCGACCTGGCAGACATTCCGTCGCCTGTGGCCGATGATCACCCCTTTCAAAGCAGGATTGATTGTCGCTGCTATTGCGCTGGTTTTGAACGCTGCGGGCGACACCCTGATGTTATCCTTGCTCAAACCTCTGCTGGATGACGGCTTTGGTAAAGCAGACAGCAGCGTTCTGGTGTGGATGCCGCTGGCCGTGATCGGGCTGATGTTGATGCGCGGCGTAACCAGCTTCATTTCAAGTTATTGTATTTCCTGGGTATCTGGGATGGTTGTGATGCATATGCGCCGGCGGCTGTTTGGTCATATGATGCGTATGCCGGTATCCTTCTTTGATCAGCAGTCTACCGGTACATTGTTGTCGCGTATTACTTATGATTCCGAACAGGTAGCCTCATCATCTTCCGGTGCGCTGGTGACCGTGGTGCGTGAAGGCGCTTCAATCATCGGCCTGTTTATCATGATGTTCTACTACAGCTGGCAGCTGTCGCTTATCTTGATCGTACTGGCGCCGATTGTTTCTATCGCTATCCGCATGGTCTCCAAGCGTTTCCGTAATATCAGTAAAAGCATGCAAAATACGATGGGGCAGGTGACCACCAGCGCCGAGCAGATGCTGAAAGGGCATAAGGAAGTTCTGATTTTCGGCGGCCAGCAGGTGGAGACCGAACGTTTTAACACGGTCAGTAACCGTATGCGCCAGCAGGGGATGAAACTGGTTTCCGCCTCATCAATTTCCGACCCGATTATTCAGCTGATAGCCTCGCTGGCGCTGGCCTTTGTCTTGTTCGCCGCCAGCTTCCCTAGCGTGATGGCGACCCTGACGGCGGGTACCATTACCGTGGTGTTCTCCTCCATGATTGCACTGATGCGTCCGCTGAAATCGTTGACCAACGTCAATGCTCAGTTCCAGCGCGGTATGGCGGCCTGCCAGACGCTGTTCTCCATTCTGGATATGGAACAGGAAAAAGATACCGGCACGCGCGAAATCAAGCGCGCCAAAGGGGATGTCGAGCTGCATAATGTCACTTTCTACTACCCGGGGAAAGATACGCCGGCGCTGCGTGATATCAACCTGACGATTGAGGAAGGCAAAACGGTCGCCTTGGTCGGACGTTCCGGCTCGGGTAAATCGACGATTGCCAATCTGCTGACCCGCTTCTATGACATTCAGCAGGGCGAGATCCTGATGGATGGGCACGATTTGCGTGAATACACGCTGGCGTCGCTGCGCGATCAAGTGGCTCTGGTGTCGCAGAACGTCCATCTGTTTAACGATACCATCGCCAATAATATCGCCTATGCGCGTGAAGACCGTTATAGCCGTGAAGATATTGAGAAAGCGGCGCGAATGGCTTACGCCATGGACTTTATCGAGAAAATGGATCAGGGTCTGGATACGGTGATCGGCGAAAACGGCGTGATGCTTTCCGGCGGTCAGCGCCAGCGTATCGCCATCGCCCGCGCTCTGCTGCGCGATTGCCCGATACTGATCCTGGATGAAGCTACCTCTGCGCTGGATACGGAATCCGAACGTGCGATTCAGGCGGCGCTGGACGAACTGCAGAAGAACCGCACCTCGCTGGTTATCGCCCACCGCCTGTCCACCATTGAAAAAGCGGATGAGATTTTGGTGGTTGAGGACGGCCGTATCGTCGAGCGTGGCGAGCACGCTGATTTGCTCGCGAAGCAGGGTGTTTACGCACAGCTGCACCGCATGCAGTTTGGTGAATAATGATCGAACGTATCTGGTCCGGCAGTTCGCTGCTCTACCTGCTGCTGTTACCGCTCTCCTGGCTGTATGGCCTGGTGAGCGGGCTTATTCGGCTGAGCTACAGGCTCGGCTGGCGTAAAAGCTGGCGCGCGCCGGTGCCTGTGGTGGTGGTGGGTAACCTGACCGCCGGCGGCAATGGCAAAACGCCAACGGTTATCTGGCTGGTTGAACAGCTGCAGCAGCGTGGTTACCGGGTTGGCGTGGTTTCCCGCGGCTATGGCGGTAAATCGGCGGTTTATCCGCTGGTGCTGAATGCACAGACGACGACCCGGCAGGCCGGGGACGAGCCGGTGCTGATCTATCAGCGCACCGCGGCTCCGGTGGCGGTATCGCCCAAGCGTACGGAAGCCGTGCAGGCGCTGTTGGCGCAGCACGATCTTGATCTGGTGATTACCGATGACGGTCTGCAGCATTATGCGCTGCAGCGCGATGTTGAGCTGGTGGTGATTGACGGCGTGCGGCGTTTTGGCAACGGCTGGTGGTTGCCTGCCGGGCCGATGCGCGAGCGCGCCGATCGTTTGCGCAGCGTTGATGCCTGCATTACCAACGGCGGGGTGGCGCAGCCGGGTGAGATCGCCATGAAACTGCAGGCGCGTGATGCGGTGAATATCGCCACTGGCGAGCGGTTGCCAGCGGTGCAACTGCCGCAGTCTGTCGCGATGGCCGGCATTGGTCACCCGCCGCGCTTTTTCGCTACGCTGGAAAAGCTGGGCGTTAACGTCGCGCAAGAAGTGGCGTTCGCCGATCATCAGGACTATAGCGAAGAGCAACTGCAAGCGTTGACCTCACCGGGACAGACGCTGTTGATGACGGAAAAAGACGCGGTTAAATGCCGCGCCTTTGCTCAGGATAACTGGTGGTATTTACCGGTTGACGCCGTTTTTCCCGCCGAACAGGCAGCATCATTGCTGCAACGTATCGAATCCCATCTGAAGACGTAAATCAGGTCTCCAGCGCGCCAAGCCCCAGCGCTTGCGCGCAGGCCTGCAGCGAACGCTGCTGCGTCTGCCGGTACAGCGCCAGTTCATCCACCACTTTCGTGCCGAGCGCCTGTTCAAAAACGCCGCGGCTGGAGGTAGCGTTGTAATGCGCCTGCGCGTTGTCTCCCAGATTTGACTGGAAAATGCCGGCGGCGCTGACCGGCAGAAAATCTTCATACACCAGCGGTTGGAAGCGGATGTAATCCTCAGCGATTAACCGCTCCAGCGTCCAGCTTTCATCCAGACGATCTTTCGCCGCCAGCCCCAGTTCGGTAGGGAAGTAGCGGAACCAGGCCAGGCGTTGCTCGCGCAGCGCCGGGTAGTCATCCGGGAATGATTGGAAGTTTGCCTGCAACAGTTGGTAATAACGCGCCGCATTGCCTTCGCTTGGCGTGGCCTGCAGCGCATCGTTGGTTGCCTGCAGCAGGCGATCATACAGAGCGCGGCCTTCGGGCGTCAGTGCGACGCCGCGTTGCTCTATCTCGCCAAAGCGCGCCGTGTGCTGTCCCATTACGGAGGCGCCGTCGCTTTCAACAAAAGCGACCTGTTCCACCAGTGCTTTAAAGCTGGTTTGCCGCAGCAGAATCGGGCAGCGGCGACGAGGAGGGCCCTCGATAACGGCTTTAGGCGTGATCCCCCGTTGCGGCATGGTGCTCTGCGCCGCATCAATATCCAGCGTGCGCGGCGTCAGATGGTTAATGTGCGGCCCTTTAAAGGCCACCACATCGGCAATCAGCCGGTGTTGATCGTGTAGCTGTTGGTATTCGGCGGCGCTGACGGTAGCCTGGCTGTGCCAGCGGAAGGTTTCCAGCGCTTGTTCAACAAATTCGTCTGCCTGCCCAGCGGTCAATCCGCCCTGGTTTTCATGTTGCTCGATCAGCGCCAGCGCTCGGCTGGTGAAAATATGGCGGCGTTCCAGCAGGCGTTGCGCCAGCGCACGCAGTTCAGGCTGCTCAATCAGCTCCAGACGTAATAATGAGGTGAATACGCGGAAAGGGCTGGCCTGAAGATCCTGTTCGTGAACGGCGCGAAAGGCGGTGGAGTGTACCGGCACGCCCGCCGGCGCCAGATCGTAATAACCAACGGGCGACATGCCCATCACGTTAAACAGCCGGCGCAATGTCGTCAGTTCTTCAGCCGTGCCGACGCGGATGGCGCCATGACGCTCCATGGCCAAGCGCTCTATTTCACCGGTGATTTGTAACTGATGTGCCAATTCGCTGTTGCTGCTCAGTACCTGGCGGTTGGTCTCGGCCACCAAGGCTAACAGCTCACCATACAGCGGCACCTCTTTTTGATACATTTCCGACATCGCCAGAGAGAACCGGCTGCGGATTTCATTGGGTGAAACGAACTGCTGGGCAGTCATGCGCATCGCTCCTTTGTTCAGTTTTATCTGAAAAATGACGGTTCCGGTGAAAGTGCTGCCGATCATGCCGTTCACCTTGTTATCACTCCAAGTTTAGTCATCGGGTTATGGATTTGTTATATGTTGCGTAACCATATTAGATTTTTATGCGTTAGCTCTCATTTGCAGCATCTGGAGCGCCATTCAAGCATCAAGAAAACGGCGAGGCGGGTTTTCTTTACCGTACTTTGCAAAAAATAATTCGATACTAATCATGGGTATAAAATTAAATGACACGAAGGGATAAAAATAGTGTGAAAACCCCCTTGTGTAATCTGGGGTTTTATGAGTAAATGAATTCGGCCTGTGATTCAGACCTATTTATGTACGAGACAAGATTTAGAAGTTTAGGTAATCAGTTTACTAAGCAGTTCCTCCATAAACGTTATCATTCGATTCCGCTTCAAAGACGAACCTTCTAAGTACCTCCCATAAGTAATGTTTCTGCAATGGCCAAAATTGCCTTATGGCAGGTTTTGTAAATATTTAAAAGGTAAATGTAATGTCTAAGAAGACCGGTCAGGTTAAGTGGTTCAATGAGAGTAAAGGTTTTGGTTTCATTGAGCAGCAAGACGGCGGCAAAGATGTATTCGTACACTTCTCCGCAATCATGACCGATGGTTTCAAGACCCTGGCTGAAGGCCAGCGCGTTGAGTATACCATTGAAGACAGCCCGCGCGGGCCGGCTGCCGCCAACGTTGTTGCTCTGTAAGTTTTACAGGAAATAGCGTATAGAGATCTTAATACAACCTTGATGAGGCGCTTGCCGAGTCATGCGGAAGATATTAAGTTCAATAAGCCCGCCGTTGTGCGGGTTTTTTATTTGTTGCTCATGAGAGGTTTGTTACGAAAAACTTTAGGATGGGCGGTTAGCATCCAGACAATAATAACAAATAGCGTTGTTACGGATGCCCGAAAGAAAGGAAATTATTATGTTTAAAAATACAATGTTAAAAATGGGCCGTGTAAAATGGTATGACCAAGCCGCAGGCTACGGTATGATTTTACCGGTTGACGGCAGCGATGAAATTTATGTGAACCGTCGCGCTATCGCCAATACGAAAAACAAGTCATTAAATGAAGGTCAGAACGTCGAGTTCTCGATCTGCCGCAGCTCCCACGGGCTGTCCGCCGCGGACGTTATCGCGTTCTAAGGCATTCTCCTTCCTCGCCAGTGCCGGTGCCGCCACCCCCTCGCACTGGCGAAGAAAACGTCAAATTCTTCCTCATTCCATCATAGGCCTTTCACCATTGCCATGATCATTGGCAAGCAGCCGCTTAGACCTGACATTTTCGCTCTCCCTGATGCACAACGCTAAAGAAAAATGAGCAAACTTCCACTATTCTCAAGCGATTGATTAATCACCTGGATATCCGTATGTCTGTTCCGGTTATTTCACTGGCCGCAGCCCGTGCGCTGCATCTGGCCGCTCAGGGGTTGTTGACGCCGGCGAAACGCAAAGCCGGGCCAGAAGATGTGGTCGCAGCCATTCAACGCATGGGGCTACTGCAAATTGATACTATCAGCGTCGTTGCCCGCAGCCCTTACCTGGTGTTATTCAGTCGGCTGGGGGATTATGCGCCACAGTGGCTGGAGCAGGCGCTGGCCGGCCGACAGCTCTTTGAGTACTGGGCGCATGAAGCCTGTTTTCTGCCGATTGAAGATTTCGCCTTATTGCGTCATCGCATGCTGAACCCGCAGGGGATGGGATGGAAATACTCGCAGGAATGGGCGGAAAAGCATCAGGACGCGATTAACGATGTGTTGAGCCATATCGCTGCAAACGGGCCGCTGCGCTCGGCGGATTTTAACGCGGAAAAGAAGGGCGGCAATGGTTGGTGGGAGTGGAAACCGGAGAAGCGTCATCTTGAAACGTTGTTTACCGCCGGCAAGCTGATGGTGGCCGAGCGACGCAATTTTCATCGGGTTTATGACTTGACCGAACGCCTGTTGCCGGACTGGGATGATGCCAGACAGGCATTGTCCGAAGAAGAGGCGCGCCGGGTGATGTTGGCGCGTACCTGTCGCTATCTGGGGATTTTTAAAGCGGAGTGGCTGGCTGACTATTATCGCCTGAAGCGCGTTGCGCCTAAAAAACTACTCCAGCAGCTGCAGCTGCAGGGCGAGATCCTGCCGATAAAGGTTGCACAGCTGTCGGGCGATTTTTATCTGCACCATTCACTGGCTGAGGCGCTGCCGCTGGCCGAGCAGAACAAGCTGCGCTCACGGGTCACCACGCTGCTTTCGCCGTTTGATCCCGTGGTGTGGGATCGCCGCCGGGCGCTGGAATTGTTTAATTTCGACTATCGACTGGAATGCTATACGCCGAAAGGAAAGCGGCAGTATGGCTACTTTACGTTACCGGTGCTCAATCGCGGCGAATTGATTGGGCGCATCGATGCGAAAATGCATCGGCGAGCCGGGGAATTTGAGGTGATCAGTTTCCATCTGGAGACCGGTGTTCGTATGGGTAAGCAGCGCTGCCAGGATCTGTTTCAGGGCATTAGCCGTATGGCGAAGTGGCACGGTGCCGGGCGAGTCAGACTGAGGGCGGTGCCGGGAGCATTGCGTGAACAGTATGGTGAGATTTGGCAAGTGGGATAACGAACGGCGTTGTTTCTGGGGGGGTAAAACGAGTGACATCGCCGTTCGTTACAGGCTTGGCCCCTTAGGCGCTGAAGTTAGCGAACAGGGCGATAATTTTATTGATACGTTTCATCATTGGCAGGTGTTTGCATAATTGTGTGACTTACATCACAAATATTACGCCTGCTTGGCGGGCAACACAACCCCCACGCCATTTTGGCGAAAAGCACAGCAGTAAAACCAGCAATGATTAACCTGCGCTGGCGCGTTATGTTATTCTCACGCACATTCCCCACAGTCATATCTCTCCCCATGGAGGAAGCATGGATCACCGTTTGCTTGAAATCGTTGCTTGCCCGGTCTGCAACGGAAAACTGTACTTTAATAAAGAAAATCAGGAATTGGTCTGCAAGCTGGACGGCTTGGCATACCCGTTACGCGATGGTATTCCGGTGCTGCTCGAAAACGAAGCGCGCACGCTGTCGCCGGATGAGAAGCAAGCATGAGTTTCATCGCAATAATTCCGGCTCGTTATGCATCGACTCGCCTGCCGGGTAAACCGCTGGCGGATATCCACGGGAAGCCGATGGTGGTGCATGTGATGGAGCGCGCGCGTGAATCCGGTGCCGAGCGGGTGATTGTCGCCACCGATCATCCCGACGTAGCCCGTGCGGTCGAGGCCGCCGGCGGCGAGGTGTGCATGACCCGCGAAGATCATGAGTCCGGCACCGAGCGTCTGGCCGAAGTGATCGAGCATTACGGTTTTGCCGATGACCAGATCATCGTCAATGTGCAGGGGGATGAGCCGCTGGTGCCGCCGGTGATTATTCGTCAGGTGGCGGAAAATCTGGCGGCGAGCAGCGCCGGTATGGCCACGCTGGCCGCGCCGATTGAAACGGCGGAAGAGGCGTTTAATCCGAATGCGGTGAAAGTGGTGATGGATGCCGAGGGCTACGCGCTCTATTTCTCCCGCGCCACCATCCCTTGGGATCGTGAGCGTTTTGCGCAGTCTAAAAGCGCGATTGGCGATAACCTGCTGCGTCATCTCGGTATTTATGCCTACCGCGCCGGTTTTGTCCGCCGCTATGTCAGCTGGGCGCCAAGCCCGCTGGAAAAAATCGAGCTGCTGGAGCAGCTGCGGGTGCTGTGGTACGGCGAAAAGATTCACGTCGCGGTGGCAAAGGCCATCCCGAGCGTCGGCGTAGATACCGCAGAAGACTTGCAGCGCGTGCGCGACAGCCTTAACGCTTAAGTTTTCTTATGGCTTACCGGCACGTCTCGTGCCGGTAAGCGTATTCATCCGTTTCACTTTTATTAATCAGTGTTCAGAAGGCTTATGAACAGATTGATTCTGGACTGTCTGCGATGTGAGGCAACGACAGCCAGCTCAGATCGGTGCAATAGCCTGATTAACCAAGCGGGGATAATAATTCTGTTAGGGAAAAACTAATTAACCAAATGATAATGAATATATCAACGAGTTTCGTGAATAGCATCAGTTTATAAAACCAAGCGTACTCACTTTTATCCAGAGATTTGGCAAATTGATAGGGGCCATTATCAAGATATTTTTTATGGCCAATAGGTATTTTTTTACCTTTTAATAGCTTGCGAAAATACCCACATGTTCCATATACACCTAAAAGCCCGAACTGTCTAAACCAAGATGAGCTTAAAGGTTCTTGAAAGTTACGTGAAGCATAGTGTTGTAGTAGCGCGTTATATTTTTCTCTTATAAATAAATAATAAATAGCACCACAAAAAACGGTAGTGAAAAGGGCAAGGCCTGATACGACAAATAGTACAGTTACAAAATCATATATCATCTCTTTAGTCCACCAAAATTCGGCCTATAAGGGTATTTGTTGCTTCCCCCATTTTTGTACCAATAATCTCCCCACCGGCGCCACCGATGGCGCCACCGGCGAGTGCTCCACCAGCGGCACAAACAGCAAAACCTAAACCTCCTGATGCTATACCGGCCCCCAAACAAATTGATTCAGCCACCAACACGCCTTTGGAAGCAGAAACTCCTGATAAGATGGTAGCTCCGGCAAAACTCATATAATTGGTTAACGCAGCCCTTCTACATTCATGTTCACGACCAGTTGAACAAGCAAGGATGACATCATTCGTAGTCATCATTCCCCCTAAAGCCAGGGTCACATATCCACCAGATTTAAAAAATTTCACTGCCTTTACCGATGCCTCAAGACGCTCAGCGTAACCTTTAATGGCTCCCGCAGCTCCAGCAGTAGACCATTGATGAATGATTGAGCGAGTTGAGAGCCCTAACGCCTGAGTCATTTTCAGGTAGGGTTTCATTTTTAGTGTTTTGGGAACTAATGTGTTTAAAATAGGACGTTTAATTAGCATTTTTAGTTCGGCAAGTAGCGCTGTTCGACGAGCATAAAATTGAGGGCTGGCGAGTTTACCGGTATGAGTAAACTCGCTCTGATACAGACTTTCTATTTGCTGTAAGATGTTGCCGATCTGCTTAAAATATTTAGACCCAACTTCAGATGTGTATTCAATACCTTTTGATGAAAGATTCAGAATGCTATTAATACTGTCGTGATTATTCACCATAAATAAAGCAAGGTCACCATCAATAAACTTCATTGTGTGGTTGACTTTATTCTTTGCACGACGTAAATGATGAAGCTTAGCGTTTTGATTCGAGTTGGACGGGTCAGCTACAATCATTATTTGTCCCGGTAATACATATGGTGTATCTGCATTCAGCTGCAAAAAGTAACGTGCCCCATCGGTATCTTTGCGTCTAAAAAGCTGCTGCGCCTGCATTGATAGAGTTCCGGGGGTAGTTGCTATGCAATAACCAGGCTCAATTGAGTTGTTCATGTTCTGTCCTTCCATGTCGATCATGTTAATAGGTTATCAGTTCCAGGTCGGTCGAGATATGTCATTATGGTAGCTGGAGCTATGGTTAATTTCCCGGTTTTTTACTTAACCTTCACGCTATCCCCCTTCAACCGCTGCCACAAACTGCCCAGGGTTTCGTACCAGGCGCGTTCGCTATGGCTGAGGAACATGGCGGAAGGCAGTACCCGATCCCAGATATTCAGCGGTGAAGTGATGGCCAGTTGGTTGGCCGGCGCCGGAATTGGCCGCAGCCCCTGCGCCTCGAAAAAGCGCATGGCGCGCGGCAGATGGTTGGCAGAGGTCACCAGCAGAAACGGCTGCCGGCCAATCAGTTTGGCGACCTGCGCCGCCTCTTGCTCGGTATCCACCGGGCGATCCAGCACCACGATATCGCGGCGCGGCACGCCCAGGCTTTCCGCCACCCGCGCCGCGGTTTCCGCATTGCTCAAGGTATTGGCGCCGCGCGCGCCGGTAAACACCATTTTCGCGCCGGGATGTGCAAGATACTGCCGTACGCCTTCGGTAACCCGCGGCAGGCTGTTGCCGATCAGGTTTGAGCTGGGCGCCCAGTCCGGATTGAAAGTGTAACCCCCGCCTAAAACCACGATATAATTGACCGGATCATGACCGCGATAGGTGGCGTAGGTGGATTCAATCGGCCGCAGCAGCCGATCGGCGACCGGCTGCAGGCTGAAAAGCAGTAAAAACAGCCAGCTCAGGCTGAGAATTACTTTCCCGCTTTTCTGCCAGCGGGTGAACCACAGCAGCAACAGCGCCAGCGCCATCAGTAACAGCAGGGCGGGCAGCGGCATCATGATGCCGCCAATAAACTTTTTCAGGTTGAACAGCATTAAAAATCCGGTCCTTTTGGGCGAAAAAACGACATCCGGGCACATTCCGGCCGTAAGAAGATTTATTCTATGCCAGTCTGTGCCAAAATAGCAGGTTTGGTGGGGAGCGTGTTGCCCCCTGGCAGGATAAGATCAACGGAGCCGTAGTCCAATGCAGGATCGCAATTTTGACGATATTGCGGAAAAGTTTGCGCGTAATATTTACGGCACCACGAAAGGCAAAATCCGCCAGGCGGTAGTTTGGCAGGATCTGAATACGCTGCTGGCGCAACTGCCGCAGCGTCCATTGCGTATACTTGATGCCGGCGGCGGCGAAGGCCATATGGCCTGCCAGCTGGCGGAATTAGGACATCAGGTGTTGTTGTGCGATCTTTCTGGTGAGATGATCCAACGCGCCGCGCAGTTGGCGCAGCAGAAAGGTGTGAGCCAGAACATGCAATTTATACAAAGTTCGGCTCAGGAGATCGGTCAGCATTTGGAACAGCCGGTCGATCTGATATTGTTCCATGCTGTGCTTGAATGGATCGCAGAACCGCAGGCGGCATTGCAGGCGTTGTATGATTGTCTGCGGCCCGGCGGCGCGCTGTCGCTGATGTTTTTTAACGCCAACGGCTTGTTGATGCGTAACGTGGTATTGGGTAATTTTCAATTGGTCAATCCCGAAGTGAGACGGCGCCGTAAGCGTTCGCTGTCGCCGCAATACCCGCATAGTCCGCCGTTGGTCTATGGCTGGCTGGAACAGCTGGGCATGCGCATCAGCGGTAAAACCGGCGTGCGCGTGTTTCATGATTACCTGCAAAGCAGGCAACTGCAGACACAAAAATTTGAAGAGTTATTGGCGCTTGAACAGCACTATTGTCGGCAGGAGCCGTACGTGAGTTTGGGGCGCTATATTCACGTCATGGCGCATAAACCAAACCTGAAGGACGAACTATGAGTGAATTTTCCCAGACTGTACCCGAACTGGTCGCCTGGGCACGGAAAAATGATTTCTCTATTTCGCTCCCTACGGAGCGTCTTGCGTTTCTGCTTGCGATCGCCACGTTAAACGGCGAGCGGCTGGACGGCGAGATGAGCGAAGGTGAGCTGGTTGATGCATTTCGCCATGTCAGCAAGGGTTTCGAACAGACGCATGAAACGGTGGCGATCCGCGCCAATAATGCGATTAACGACATGGTGCGCCAGCGCCTGTTGAACCGTTTTACCAGCGAACTGGCGGACGGCAATGCCATTTACCGTCTGACGCCGCTGGGCATCGGCATTACCGACTATTATATTCGTCAGCGTGAATTCTCAACGCTGCGCCTGTCGATGCAGCTGTCGATCGTCGCGCAGGAATTGAAACGCGCGGCGGACGCCGCCGAAGAGGGCGGCGATGATTTCCACTGGCATCGCAACGTCTTTGCGCCGCTGAAGTATTCGGTGGCGGAGATCTTCGACAGCATCGATATGACCCAGCGCGTGATGGATGAGCAGCAGCAGGGGGTGAAAGAAGATATCGCCGCACTGCTGAACCAGGACTGGCGCGCCGCGATCTCCAGCTGTGAGATGCTGCTGTCGGAAACCTCCGGTACCCTGCGTGAACTGCAGGATACGTTGGAAGCCGCCGGCGACAAGCTGCAGGCGAATCTGCTGCGTATTCAGGAATCCACGTTGGGCGATGCCGAACTGGCCTTTGTCGACAAACTGGTGTTTGACCTGCAAAGCAAACTGGATCGCATCGTCAGTTGGGGGCAGCAGGCGATCGACCTGTGGATCGGTTATGACCGCCACGTGCACAAATTCATCCGTACCGCGATCGACATGGATAAAAACCGTGTGTTTGCGCAGCGTCTGCGCCAGTCGGTGCAAAACTATTTCGACAACCCGTGGGCGCTGACTCACGCCAGCGCCGATCGCCTGCTGGATATGCGCGATGAAGAACTGGCGCTGCGCAGCGATGAGGTGACCGGGGAACTGCCGCCGGATCTGGAATATGAAGAGTTCAGCGAAATCCGCGAACAGCTGGCGGCGATGATCGAACAGGCGCTGAAGGTTTATCAGGAACAACAGTTGCCGCTCAATTTAGGGGCGGTCATGCGCGATTATCTGGCGCAATATCCGCGCGCCCGTCACTTCGACGTGGCGCGTTTAGTGGTCGACCAGGCGGTGCGCCTTGGTGTGGCTGAAGCTGATTTTTCAGGGTTACCGGCCGAGTGGCAGGTAATCAATGATTACGGAGCCAAGGTACAGGCCCATGTCATCGACAAATATTGAACACATTATGCCAGTAAAACTGGCGAAGGCATTGTCCAACCCGCTGTTTCCGGCGCTGGACAGTCAACTGCGCGCAGGGCGCCATATCGGCATTGACGAGCTGGACAACCACGCGTTTCTGATGGATTTTCAGGACGAACTGGAAGAGTTCTACGCGCGCTACAGCGTCGAGCTGCTGCGTGCGCCGGAAGGCTTTTTCTATCTGCGCCCGCGTTCCACGACGCTGATCCCGCGTTCGGTGCTGTCCGAGCTGGATATGATGGTCGGTAAAATTCTCTGTTACCTCTATCTGAGCCCGGAACGTCTGGCGCACGAAGGCATTTTCAGCCATCAGGAGCTGTACGACGAGCTGCTGAGCCTGGCGGATGAAAACAAGCTGCTGAAGTTCGTCAACCAGCGCTCCACCGGCTCTGACCTTGACCGGCAGAAGCTGCACGAAAAGGTGCGCACTTCCTTGAACCGTCTGCGCCGTCTGGGCATGGTCTATTTTATGGGCGGCGACAGCAGTAAATTCCGCATCACCGAGGCGGTATTCCGCTTCGGCGCAGATGTGCGCAGCGGTGACGACCCGCGTGAAGCACAGCTGCGTATGATCCGCGACGGCGAGGCCATGCCGATTGAAAACAGCCTGTTGTTGAATGATGAGCAAGAAGGCGAAGAGCAAACGGCAGATAACACGCCGGATAGCGCAGAGGATGAACAGGAATGATTGAACGCGGTAAATTTCGCTCGCTAACGCTGGTTAACTGGAACGGCTTCTTTGCCCGCACCTTTGATTTGGATGAGCTGGTCACCACGCTGTCCGGCGGTAACGGGGCGGGGAAATCCACCACCATGGCGGCCTTCGTCACCGCGCTGATCCCCGATCTGACGCTGCTGCATTTCCGTAACACCACCGAAGCCGGCGCGACCAGCGGCTCGCGCGATAAAGGTCTGCACGGCAAGCTGCGCGCCGGGGTGTGTTACTCGACGCTCGACGTGGTCAACTCGCGCCATCAGCGCGTGGTGGTCGGCGTGCGTCTGCAGCAGGTTGCCGGCCGTGACCGTAAGGTCGATATCAAGCCGTTCACCATTCAGGGGCTGCCGACCTCGGTGCAGCCGACGGAAATTCTGACGCAGACGGTCGGCGAGCGCCAGGCGCGCGTGCTGTCGCTGCCGGAGCTGAAAGAGCGGCTGGAAGAGATTGAAGGGGTGCAGTTCAAGCAGTTCAACTCCATCACTGATTATCACTCTTTGATGTTTGATCTGGGGATTATCCCAAAACGCCTGCGCTCTTCCGCCGATCGCAGCAAATTCTATCGTTTGATCGAGGCCTCGCTATACGGCGGTATTTCCAGCGCCATTACCCGCTCGCTGCGCGACTATCTGCTGCCGGAAAACAGCGGCGTGCGCAAGGCGTTCCAGGATATGGAGGCCGCGCTGCGGGAGAACCGCATGACGCTGGAAGCGATCCGCGTCACCCAGTCCGACCGCGACCTGTTCAAACACCTGATTTCTGAAGCGACGTCCTACGTGGCGGCGGACTATATGCGCCATGCCAACGAGCGGCGTATCCATCTGGACAGCACGCTGGTGCTGCGCAACGACCTGTTCGGCAGCCGGAAACAGCTGGCGGCGGAGCAGTACCGCCACATAGAGATGGCGCGTGAGCTGGCGGAGCAGAGCGGTGCGGAGTCCGATCTGGAAACTGATTATCAGGCGGCCAGCGATCACCTGAACCTGGTGCAGACCGCGATGCGTCAGCAGGAGAAGATCGAGCGTTATGAAGCCGATCTGGAAGAGCTGACCTACCGGCTGGAAGAACAGAATGAAGTGGTGGCCGAAGCCGGCGAACAGCAGGAAGAGTACAGCGCGCGCGCCGAGGCGGCCGAGCTGGAAGTGGATGAGCTGAAAAGTCAGCTGGCCGATTACCAGCAGGCGCTCGACGTGCAGCAGACCCGCGCCATTCAGTATCAGCAGGCGCTGCAGGCGCTGGAGCGCGCGCGTTCTCTGTGCCAGCTGCCGGAGCTGAGCGCGGACAATGCCGAACAGTGGCTGGAAACCTTCCAGGCGCGCGAGCAGGAAGCCACCGAAGCGCTGTTGATGTTGGAACAGAAGCTGAGCGTGGCCGATGCCGCGCACGGCCGCTTTGAACAGGCTTACCAGCTGGTGTGTAAAATTGCCGGTGAAGTCAGCCGTAGCGATGCCTGGCAGACCGCGCGCGAAGTGCTGCGCGACTGGCCGTCGCAGCAGCACCAGGCGGAGCGCGTGCAGCCGCTGCGTATGCGTCTGAGCGAGCTGGAGCAGCGTCTGCGCTCTCAGCAGGACGCCGAGCGTCTGCTGCAGGAATTCTGTAAACGTCATGGCCAGGACTATCAGGCAGACGACCTCGATGCGCTGCAACAAGAGCTGGAAGAGCGGCTGGAGTCGCTGTCGCAGAACGTCAGCGAAGCCGGCGAACGGCGGATGGAAATGCGGCAGGAGCTGGAGCATCTCCAGCAGCGTATCCGCGAACTGACCGCCCGCGCGCCGGTGTGGCTGACGGCGCAGGACGCGCTCAGCCAACTGAGTGAACAAAGCGGCGAACCGCTGGAAAGCAGCCAGCAGGTTACCGAATATATGCAGCAGCTGCTGGAGCGTGAGCGTGAAACCACGGTTGAACGCGACGAAGTAGCAGCCCGCAAACGCGAAGTCGACGCGCAGATTGAACGTCTTAGCCAGCCGAGCGGCGCGGAAGATCAGCGTCTGGTGACGCTGGCAGAACGTTTCGGCGGCGTACTGCTGTCGGAAATTTACGACGATGTCACCATCGACGATGCGCCTTACTTCTCCGCGCTGTATGGCCCGTCCCGCCACGCCATCGTGGTGCCGGACCTGTCGCTGGTGCGCGAAATGCTGGAAGGTCTGGAAGACTGCCCGGAAGATCTCTACCTGATCGAAGGGGATCCGCAGTCGTTCGATGACAGCGTCTTCGCCGTTGAAGAACAAGACAAAGCGGTGGTGGTGAAAATCGCCGACCGTCAGTGGCGCTATTCCCGCTTCCCGGAAGTGCCGCTGTTTGGCCGCGCCGCGCGTGAAAAACGTCTGGAAGTCTTGCATGCCGAACGTGAAACGCTGGCGGAGCGCTACGCGACGCTGTCGTTCGACGTACAGAAAATCCAGCGCTCTCATCAGGCGTTCAGCCGCTTTATCGGCAGTCATCTGGGCGTCGCCTTTGATACCGATCCGGAAGCGGAAATCCGTACGCTGAACGGTCGTCGCACGGAGATCGAACGTGCGCTGAACAACCATGAAGCGCAGAATCAGCAGCAGCGTCAGCAGTACGAGCAGGCGAAAGAGGGGCTTTCTGCGTTGCATCGCCTGACGCCGCTGGTTTCGCTGCTGAACGATGACACCTTGCAGGACCGGGTGGAAGAAATTCAGGACGAGCTGGACGAGGCGCAGGAGGCTGCGCGCTACCTGCAGCAGCACGGCGTTGCCCTGAATAAACTGGAGCCGCTGGTGTCCGTGCTGCAAAACGATCCGGAGCAGCATGAACAGCTGCAGCAGGATTATCAGCAGGCGCAGAATACCCAGCGCCAGGCGAAGCAGCAGGCGTTCGCGCTGATTGAAGTGGTGCAGCGCCGCGCGCACTTCAGCTATACCGACTCGGCCGGTATGCAAAACGCCAATAACGATCTCAACGATAAACTGCGCCATCGCCTGGAGCAGGCGGAAGCGGAGCGCAGCAGCGCCCGCGAGCAGCTGCGCCAGTATCAGAGCCAGTTTACGCAGTACAGCCAGGTATTGGCATCGCTGAAAAGCTCTTATGAAGCCAAGCGCGATATGCTCAAAGAGCTGAGTCAGGAGCTGGTGGATATCGGCGTACAGGCCGATGCCAACGCCGAAGCGCGCGCGCGTCAGCGCCGCGACGAGCTGCATGCGGCACTGAGCAACAACCGCGCGCGCCGTAATCAGCTGGAGAAACAGCTGACCTTCTGCGAAGCGGAAATGGACAGCCTGCAGAAAAAACTGCGCAAGCTGGAGCGCGACTATCATCAGCTGCGTGAGCAGGTGGTGACCGCCAAGGCGGGCTGGTGCGCGGTGATGCGCATGGTGAAAGATAATGGTGTGGAGCGTCGCCTGCACCGTCGTGAGCTGGCCTATATGGACGGCGACGAGCTGCGCTCAATGTCGGATAAGGCACTGGGTGCGCTGCGTCTGGCGGTGGCGGATAACGAACATCTGCGCGACGTGCTGCGTCTGTCGGAAGATCCGAAGCGGCCGGAACGCAAAATCCAGTTCTATATCGCGGTGTATCAGCACCTGCGCGAGCGTATCCGTCAGGATATTATCCGCACCGACGACCCGATTGAAGCCATTGAACAGATGGAGATCGAGCTGAGTCGTCTGACCGAGGAGCTGACCAGCCGCGAGCAAAAACTGGCGATCAGTTCCAAAAGCGTGGCGAATATCATCCGCAAAACCATTCAGCGTGAGCAGAACCGTATCCGCATGCTGAACCAGGGGCTGCAGGCCGTTTCCTTCGGCCAGGTGAAGAGCGTGCGTCTGAACGTCAACGTGCGTGAAGCGCATGCGACGCTGCTGGACGTGCTGTCCGAACAGCAGGAGCAGCATCAGGATCTGTTCAACAGCAACCGCCTGAGCTTCTCCGAAGCGCTGGCTAAACTGTATCAGCGCCTGAATCCGCAGATCGATATGGGACAGCGCACGCCGCAGACCATTGGCGAAGAGCTGCTGGATTACCGTAATTACCTGGAGCTGGAGGTGGAAGTCTTCCGCGGCTCTGACGGCTGGCTGCGTGCGGAAAGCGGCGCGTTGTCGACCGGCGAGGCGATCGGTACCGGTATGTCGATTCTGGTGATGGTGGTGCAGAGCTGGGAGGAAGAATCCCGTCGCCTGCGCGGCAAGGATATTTCTCCGTGCCGCCTGTTGTTCCTCGATGAAGCGGCGCGTCTGGATGCCAAATCCATCGCTACCCTGTTTGAGCTGTGCGACCGTCTGGAAATGCAGTTGATCATCGCGGCGCCGGAGAATATCAGCCCGGAAAAAGGCACCACCTATAAACTGGTGCGTAAAGTGTTCCAGAATCAGGAGCATGTGCACGTGGTGGGACTGCGCGGTTTTGCCAATGAGCCGCCGGCGTTGGGCGCCAGCCCGGCAGAGACGCCGCAGGTTTAAAACTCTCCTAAAAATCTGAAAATAGCCGCCCCAGGGTGGCTATTTTTTATGGGCTATGGATGATAGTGCGGTTGCCAGCATTGGCACGCTGGGATCGGCCGCATCCGGCGGGCGCTTTTGTCGGCTGAGTGCAACTCCATTTATTTTAGGTATATACTTAAATTAATCAGTAATTTTTGTCGTATTTTTTGTGAGCAGAGAGGGGGCAAGGGATGTTGCTTAAAGAAAGTAACAGGGTTCGACGTCTGGCGCTGAGCTGCGCTATCGCATGTGGTCTTGCCGCGTCGTTACCTGCATGGGCAACGACGTCCGGATTGTCCACTGGCTCCTCAGCCACGACGGTGGCGCAAAGCCGTGCAGAGCTGATGTCGGCGCTGCCGCGTGGTGTTACGCCGCACTACCTTGCCGCGCTGGCCCCGCTGTACGCGGCCAACCGGATGCAGCCGATGTGGCAGGACCGTGAAACGGTGCAGCAGTTCCAGCAGCAACTGGCCGAGCTGGCGATTTCCGGCATTCAGCCGCAGTTTAATCAATGGGTGAAGCAGCTGACCGATCCGGCGATCAGCGACATGGGGCGTGATATCGTGCTGTCGGATGCGATGCTTGGCTACCTGCAGTTTATTTCTTCTATCGGCGCCAATGGCAATAATTGGTTATACAGCAATATTCCTTATAAGTTGGCGACGCCGCCGACAACCGTAATTAACCAGTGGCAGCTGGCGGTACGTCAGAGTAAAACGTTGCCCTATATTGAATCGCTGGCGCCGCAGCACCCGCAATACGCGAAGATGCATCAGGCGCTGCGCGACCTGTTGACCGACAGCCGTCCTTGGCCGCATCTGGCCAGCGGCCCGACGCTGCGTCCAGGGCAAACCAGCAGCGACATCCCCGCGCTGCGTGAAATTCTGCAGCGCACCGGCATGTTGTCCGCAACTGACGGCAACATAGCGCAGAGTCAGGAGCTGTCGATGGTGAATAGCACCGCGCCGGTGGTGGATGATGACCAGTCGGTTGATGAAGAAAAGCTGCGCGAGAACCGTGCTGCGGCGGTGACCTCGGAGGAAGGCGGCATGCTGCAGTCCGCTGCCAGCGGCGACAGCCTGTACAGCGACGATCTGGTTGAAGGCGTCAAACGCTTCCAGAAATGGCAGGGGCTGAGTGCGGACGGCCTGATCGGCGTGCGTACGCGTGAATGGCTGAATGTGTCGCCGCAGACTCGCGCCGCACTGCTGGCGCTGAATATTCAGCGCTTGCGTATTCTGCCGGGGCGGGTGAACAACGGTATTATGGTCAATATTCCCAACTACTCGCTGGTTTATTATCGTGACGGTAGTGAAGTTCTTTCGTCGCGGGTGATTGTCGGCCGCCCAAGCCGTAAAACCCCGTTGATGAGCAGCGCGCTGAATAACGTGGTGGTCAACCCGCCGTGGAATGTGCCGACGACTCTGGTGCGTGAAGATATTGTGCCGAAGGCGATGCGTGATATTAATTACTTCCAGAAACACGGTTATACGCTGCTGTCCGGCTGGAGCAACGATGCGCAGGTGATTGATCCGTCAACGATTGACTGGAGCTCGATCTCCGCCCGCAATTTCCCGTATCGTATTCGTCAGGCGCCGGGCGCCACTAACTCGCTGGGGCGTTACAAATTTAATATGCCAAGTTCGGATGCTATTTATCTGCATGATACGCCGAACCATAGCCTGTTTAAAAAAGATATTCGCGCGCTCAGTTCCGGTTGCGTACGAGTAAATAAAGCGTCCGTATTAGCCAATATGCTGTTGCAGGATGCCGGTTGGAATGACAGCCGTGTTTCCTCCACGTTGAAGCAGGGGAATACCACTTTCGTAAATGTACGTGGGCGTATTCCGGTTAAATTGTATTATTTAACCGCGTGGGTTGCCGATGACGGACAGCCACAATTCCGTACAGATATTTACAATTACGATAATACGGTGCGATCGGGCGCACAAATTTTGGCCCAGGCGGAAAAATTGCTGTAATAAATGCAGCATTTTTAAATAAATAACGGTCAGAATATTTGGACCTGACACAGGCACTCGCTTTCAGGGTGCCTGTAAGCCGCGCCGCATCATGGGTTGACTCAGACGGCGTGGGCGGTTAAGGTTCAGGCAGTGCGCTTTTTTGTGCATATTTTTTTGATATTCTTGCCGGGTCTGATAGAAACATGGACAAAATTGATCTTCACCGCCGTAAATGGCTGGCGTTGGGTGGCGCCGCGATGGGCATGGCTTTACTTCCGGGTCAAGCATTTGCCAGCCTTTCTACTTCTCGCCCTCGTATTCTTGTAGTAAATAATCTGCATACAGGCGAATCACTTAAAGCCGAATTCTTTGACGGTAAAAATTATAATAAAGAAGAATTGGTGCGTTTAAATCATTTGTTCCGCGATTTCCGCGCGAATAAAGTGAAATCGATCGATCCGCAGTTGTTTGATCATCTTTATCGTCTGCAGGGGATGTTGGGCACTACTAAGCCGGTGCAGCTGATTTCCGGCTACCGTTCCCTGGGGACGAACAACGAACTGCGCGCGCGCAGCCGCGGCGTTGCCAAACATAGCTACCACACCAAAGGCCAGGCGATGGATTTCCATATCGAAGGCATTCAGCTGAGCAATATCCGCAAGGCAGCGTTAAAAATGCGTGCTGGTGGCGTAGGTTATTATCCGCGTAGCAATTTCGTTCACATCGATACCGGGCCGGTGCGTACCTGGTAATCGCTGTGCCTCTGGGTTGAGAGAGCGCCGGCTGCAAGGTCCGGCGCCGTTGTCGTTGGAGCTTTATGAAATACCAAATTATCCCTGTCACGGCGTTTAGCCAAAATTGTACGCTGATCTGGTGTGAGCATACGGGGCAGGCCGCGCTGGTGGATCCCGGCGGTGAGGCGGAAAAGTTGAAGGCGGCGGTGCAGGATGCCGGCGTGCAGCTGACGAAGATTTTATTGACGCACGGACATCTCGATCATGTCGGTGCGGCGGCGGAGCTGGCGGAACATTATCAGGTGCCGATTATCGGGCCGGACAAAGAGGATGCGTTCTGGCTTGACGGCCTGCCGGCACAAAGCCGGATGTTCGGGCTGGAAGAGTGCGCGCCGTTAACGCCGACCCAGTGGCTGGCCGAAGGCGACAGCGTGCAGCTGGGCGATATGACGCTGAATGTGCTGCACTGCCCGGGACATACGCCGGGGCACATTGTGTTTATCAATGATAAGGCGCGGCTGGCGTTGGTCGGCGACGTATTATTCAACGGTGGCGTGGGGCGCAGCGATTTCCCACGCGGCGACCATCAGGCGCTGATTGCCTCTATCCGCAATAAACTGTTGCCGCTGGGGGATGATATGGACTTTATTCCGGGGCATGGGCCGATGTCGACCTTCGGCCATGAACGGCAGACCAATCCGTTTTTGCGTGAGCAGCCAGAGGCGTGGTAATAAGCCGTATTTTCCGGCGTAAATAACAGCAAAAGGGGCGCAGAGCGCCCCTTTGTTACATCTGATGCTGATTATGGCTTACAGCACGGCGACGATGGCTTCGCACAGCGGCGCCATGTTATCCGGCGTCATGCCCGCGACGTTAACGCGACCAGAGTTCACCGCATAAACGCCAAACTCTTCGCGCAGGCGCAGTACCTGATCTTTGGTCAGGCCACTGAACGAGAACATGCCGTTTTGGTTAATGATAAAGCTGAAGTCCTGCTGCGCGCCTTTTTCCTGCAGGGTATTCACAAACAGCTGACGCATGCGGTGGATACGCTGACGCATATCGGCCAGCTCTTGCTCCCAGATCGCACGCAGCGCGTCGTTGCTCAGAATAGTGGCAACGATCGCCGCACCGTGTGATGGCGGGTTGGAGTAATTGGCGCGGATCGCCGCTTTAACCTGACTGAAGGCGCGATCCGCGGTTTCGGCATCGGCTGCGACCACGGTGCAGGCGCCTACGCGCTCATTGTACAGGCCGAAGTTTTTCGAGTAGGAGCTGGCGACGATCAGTTCCTGATGCTTGGCGGCAAAAATACGCAGGCCCTGCGCATCTTCTTCCAGACCTTTGGCAAAGCCCTGGTAGGCGAAGTCAAACAGCGGCAGCCAGCCTTTGCTTACCGACAGCTCAGCCAGTTGGCTCCACTGCTCCGGCGTCGGGTCGATGCCGGTCGGGTTGTGGCAGCAGCCGTGGAACACGATCACATCGCCGGCCTGCGCCTGTTGCAGGCTGTTCAGCAATCCGTCAAAGTCCAGCGCGTGGTTGGCGGCATCATAGTAGTTGTATTCCAACACTTCCAGACCGGCGGCGGAGAAGACGTTCTTATGGTTTGGCCAGCTTGGGTTGCTGACCCACACGCGTTTGGCGTCGGTTTGATTGGCGATAAAGTCGGCCGCTACGCGCAGGGCACCGGTACCACCAGGCGTTTGCGCGGTGCGTGCACGCTTGTCGGTAATGATAGGGCTGTTTTTGCCGAACAGCAGCTCTTGGGTGCAGCTGGCAAACTCAGGGATCCCCTCAATGCCGAGGTAGTTTTTGGTGGTCTCATTTTCCAGCAGGTATTGCTCCGCTTTTTTCACACTGGTCAGCACCGGCGTTTTGCCGGTTTCGTCTTTATAGACGCCGATACCCAGGTTGATTTTGTTCGGACGGGCGTCCGCGCGGAAAATGTCGGTCAGACCCAGAATCGGATCGGCAGGTGCTGCAGCGATTTTCTCAAACATGTCAGATGCTTCCATAGCTTAGCGTTAAGCGGATAGAGGCATCAGGGTAGCGCCAGTCGTGCGCTTTGCCAACCGTTTGCGAGAAAAACACCTCGAACTTGTGAGGAAGGCAGATTCAGCACAAAAAATGATGGTAAAGGGGCGGCAGGCAGCATAAAAAGTTGTCGGCGGCGGAAAAAGAAAAACAGGGCCGAAGCCCTGTTTTTAACTTTGCCGGAGGTTGATGGCCGGCAGGCTAAACAACAATTAGAACTGGTAAACCAGACCAACGGCAACGATGTCGTCGGTGTTAAGGCCCAGTGGGTTGTTGTCGTTCAGCTGGTTGATTTTGTAATCAACGTAGGTGGACATGTTTTTGTTGAAGTAGTAAGTCGCACCAACATCAACGTATTTGATCAGGTCAGCATCGCCGACGCCATCGATGTCCTTGCCTTTAGACTGTACGTAGGCGAGAGACGGGCGCAGACCGAAGTCGAACTGGTACTGAGCAACCAGTTCGAAGTTTTGCGCTTTGTTGGCAAAACCTTCGGTACCGTAAGTAGTGCTGCCGACTTTAGAGTTTTTGATATAGGTCGCATTACGGGTTTCACCGTACATCGCCGCCAGGTAAACGTTGTTGGCGTCGTATTTCACTGCGGCTGCCCACTGCTCGGCGCGGCCTTCGCCACGGCCGTAACCAGCCTGGCTTTGCTTGTCGGTACGGTCAGAAGACGCATAGGCGGCGGAGAAGCCTACGCCAACCGGCAGTTCGTAAGTGGTGGAGATACCCCAACCGTCGCCGTTGGAACGTTTGATATCATCATTACGCTCGTTTTTGCCCTGGTACTGCAGGCCGAAGTTCAGGCCGTCAACCAGACCAAAGAAGTCGTTGTTACGGTAAGTCAGCAGACCGGTAGAACGGCCAACCATAAAGTTGTCGCTGCCGGCAGAGTCGCCGCCGAATTCAGGCAGCATATCGGTCCAACCCATTGGGTCGTAAACGATGCCGTAGTTACGGCCGTAGTCCAGGGAGCCATACTCGGCGAATTTCAGACCGGCAAAGCCCAGACGGGTCTTGTTGCCGTTTTGCGCGTCGCTGCCGCCTTCGCTGTTGTTGGCTTGAATATTGTATTCCCACTGGCCGTAACCGGTCAGTTGGTCATTGATTTGGGTTTCACCTTTGAAGCCGAAACGAACATAAGACTGGTCGCCATCATCGCTTTTGCTATCAGAGAAGTAGTGCAGGCCGTTAACTTTACCGTACAGATCCAGCTTGTTACCGTCTTTATTATAGATTTCCGCTGCGTTTGCTGCACCAGCAGCCAGCAGCGCAGGAATTACCACTGCAAGAATGTTGCGCTTCATCATTATTACCCTCATTGGTGTTATTCGGACACCTTTGCCACTGCCGCCAATAATTCTTTAGGGAACTATTGTTGATAGATTGGTGTCGTCCTGTGTCTGAACGCAGTGTTCCATTCAGCGCAGGGTTAATCTAGGGTTAAGATGCTACTAATGTCTTAAAAACGTTTCCAAAAGAAAATATGTGTAACTAAATATTAATGAAATGGAACTTTGTGAGCTGCGTCAAGAATAAAAAATGCGAAAGGCCAGCGAGGCTGGCCTTTGTTTTGTAACAAAATGGTAGTGAGTTTGTTTAGCGTTGCTAATTAAAAGCTTGCGTTACGTGGGGTACGCGGGAACGGAATCACATCACGTACGTTTTGCACACCGGTCACATAGGCGATTAAACGCTCAAACCCCAAACCGAAGCCGGAGTGCGGCACGGTGCCGTAACGACGCAGGTCGCGGTACCACCAGTAGTCTTCTTTATTCAGCCCCATTTCAGCCAGGCGCTGGTCCAGCACGTCCAGACGTTCTTCACGCTGGGAACCACCGATAATTTCGCCGATGCCCGGCGCCAGTACGTCCATGGCAGCGACGGTTTTGCCGTCGTCGTTCATGCGCATATAGAACGCCTTGATATCTTTCGGATAGTTCTTGACGACCACTGGCGCTTTAAAGTGTTTCTCTGCCAGATAGCGCTCATGCTCGGAAGACAGATCGATCCCCCAGGACACCGGGTTTTCGAAGGTCTGACCGGAAGCCAGCAGGATATCGATGGCGTCGGTATAGTCCACCTGGGCGAAATCGGAAGATACAAAGCGTTTCAGACGTTCAACGGCATCTTTGTCTACGCGCTCGGCAAAGAACTGCATATCGTCGGCACGCTCGTCCAAGACCGCCTGGAACACATATTTCAGCATGCTTTCGGCCAGCGCTGCGGAATCATCCAGCGTCGCGAAGGCGACTTCCGGCTCAATCATCCAGAACTCAGCCAGGTGGCGGCTGGTGTTGGAGTTTTCTGCACGGAATGTCGGACCGAAGGTGTAAACTTTTGATAACGCACAGGCGTAAGTTTCACCGTTCAACTGGCCGGAAACGGTCAGGAATGCTTCCTTACCGAAGAAGTCTTCACTGAAGTCGATCGCGCCTTTATCGTCGCGCGGCAGGTTCTCGAGATCTAACGTGGATACGCGGAACATTTCGCCGGCGCCTTCGGTATCGGAGGCGGTGATCAGCGGGGTGGAAACCCAGAAGTAACCGTTTTCATGGAAGAAACGGTGGATCGCCTGCGCCAGCGTATGGCGTACGCGCGCCACGGCGCCGATCAGGTTGGTGCGCGGACGCAGATGCGCCACGTCACGCAGGTATTCAATGCTGTGACGTTTGGCGGCCATCGGATAGGTATCCGGATCGTCGACCCAGCCGACCACCTTGATTTCAGTCGCCTGCAGCTCAAAGCTTTGGCCTTCGCCAGGCGAGGCGACGACCTTGCCGGTCACTTCAACCGAGCAGCCGGTGGTCAGGTGCAGCACTTCATCCTGATAATTCGGCAGAGAATTATTAACGACGGCCTGTAACGGATTAAAGCAGGAGCCGTCATAAACGGCGAGGAAGGAGATACCGGCTTTAGAATCTCTTCGGGTACGCACCCAGCCGCGCACGGTGACTTCACTGTCAACCGCAGCACGCCCTTGCAGCACGTCGCATACAGGCACTACGCTCATAAATTTCTCTCTTAAATTGATTTGATAAAGAAATAGCTTACAACCCAAGACAATGGGGGTCTTGCTATGTTACTTGCCGCGGTGCAGAGCACAAGCAGAAATCGCCAGATTGGCGCAACATTTCTGTCTTGCCGTGGCGGATAGGGGCGGGAAGGGGAATAAAGAAGAAAAAAGCCGGCTGAAAACTCACCCGGCTTATGGCTGTTAACTGGCCTTTTTCACCAGTGGCAGGTCAAAGGCCTTGCGCAGTGCTTTGACAAACGCCTGATCCTGGCAGATGGTTTTTCCCGGGCTGTCGGAGAGCTTCGCCACCGGCTTGCCCTTGCACTCCACCAGTTTAATCACAATATTCAGTGGCTTGACGCCGGGAATATCGCAGGTCAGGCGCGTACCGATGCCGAATACCAGATTAATGCGGCGATCGAAGCGGCGGTACAGCGCCAACGCTTTTTCCAGATCGAGATTATCGGAGAACACCAGCGTCTTGCTCATCGGGTCGATACCCAGCTTCTGGTAGTGGGCGATGGCTTTCTCGCCCCATTCGAACGGGTCGCCCGAATCATGGCGCAGGCCTTGATAGCGCTCGGCGAACTGGGGGCCGAAATCACGCAGGAAAGCGTCCATGGTGATGCAGTCGGTCAGGGCAATGCCGAGCCGATCCGGATATTCATCCAGCCAGGCCTGCAGGGCGGCGCGCTGGCTGTTGGCCAGCACCGGGCTTATCTGCTGGTGCGCCTGGAACCATTCATGCGCCTGGGTACCGACCGGCGCCAGCCCCAACTGGTGGGCCAGATCGTAGTTGCTGGTGCCGACCAGATAAGGGAACTCCTGCTGCAGCGTGCTGACGATTGCCTGCTGTACCGGCTGCGAGAAACGGCGGCGGGTGCCGAAATCCATCAGTCTGAAACGCGAAATATCAATATCCTGCGTTATCTGCCGGAACTGGGTCAGCTTGCTGCGCAGCTGTGCAATCGCCATTGCGGGCGTGACCTGCGGCGAGCGGTGGCGGTGCACCACTTCGCTGATTACTGCCAGCAGCGGCACTTCCCACATGATCACTTCGCGCCACGGGCCGGCTATGCGGATCTGCAGTTTGCCATCGCGATTGTCGATGGTGACCTGCTGCGGGTCATAGCGGAAATTGCGCAGCCAGTTAAGGTAATCCTGCCGGAAGAAAGGCAGACCGGAGAGATACTGATATTCAGCGTCGGTCAGCGCCAACTGCCCCATCAGCGCAACCTGCGCGCGGATTTCGTCGGCGTACTCGCCCAACAGTTCGTCGCCGCGGCAGCGGAATTCTGCCGCGACGTCGATCGCGGGATAGCGATGGAACACTGCCTGCTGCATATGAAGCTTATAAGCGTCGGTATCCAGCAGTGATGTCAAAATCGGGGAAGCGTATTGAGTCATAGCGCGTTACAGCATCCTCGTCAGGGCGCGTCTCCAAAATCCGGGTAATCATAAAAAGATGGGGGAGTATACCCGGATTATCCTGTTATTGAAGCGTCATCACACCATAAATCAGGGGAATGGGTCGAGGATTAAACGTGCGCTTATACGCCAGTGCGCCGCAGCGGTGAAAAGAAACGGCGGATAAACCAAGAAAAGTGAATCACTTAGTCTAATTAGCGATAAAAATTATAAGGTTAATTATTTTAAACAACGTTTTTACCGGCAGCCCGAACCGGTGTTGATCGCCACCCGATCCTTGCCGTTTTTCTTACAGTAGTAGAGCGCCTCATCGGCCAGCTTTATTGCGCTTTGCAGCTGGCGCGGGGACGCGACTGCGGCGATGCCGCCGCTGATGGTAAAGCGGACGGGCTGCCCGTCGGGCACCGGCAGCTGCAGCCGCTGAACCTGATGACGCAGCTTCTCCAGTACCGTTCTGGCGTCCGGCAGTGCACAGTGGTACAGCAGGATGGCGAACTCCTCGCCGCCGTAACGACAGAAAATATCTTCGGCGCGGAAGGCGTGGCGCATCAGATTGGCAAAGGCCACTAGCGCCAGGTCGCCGATGTTGTGGCCGTAGGTATCGTTAAGCGCCTTGAAGTTATCGATGTCGATCAGGCAAAAGGCCAGCGGATAGCCGGCGGCAGGCAGCTGTTCGGCTTCACGAAAGAAGCGGCGACGGTTGTAAATGTTGGTGAGCGGGTCGAGATAGGAGGAGGCCTCAAGCTCTTTAATCAGCGCGTGTTTCTCCTGCTCCAGCCGCACCTTTTCCAGATGATATTGCTTGAGCTGATTGATGGCGTCGGTGATGGCGATCAGCTCCTGGCTGTAAAACACCTCCGGCGCATCAATCGCCATATTGCCTTGCGAAAGGTGCTGGATATTGTCTTGCGTTTTGGTCAGCCAGCGGCTGATGTTGGAACAGAAAATCAGGGTCGGCATCAGCAGAAACAGGGCAAGCAGCCCGGCAAAGGCGATCAGGCCGTTAATCGCCGTCTGGCTTTGGTACATTTTTTTACGGCATTTCTCGATCTCCAGATCAAAGCTGCGCTGGAATAGCTGCTGAGACAGTCGGTCCATCTCTTTGACATAGGCGTAAATGCGTGCGGCGTCGAACTTTTTGCCGTGGGCCATCGAGTCGTAGAGCTCGCTGGCCAGGCCGTCGGTCTGCTGTGGGGAAAGATTTTCCAGCAGTTGGTTGATAATACGGCTGACCTGCGGGTCGCTATAGACCATTTCCATAAACAGCAGGCGTGAACTCAGCACATTCAGCACGCCGGTCAATTGGATGGTTTTAAGGTAGGATTCTTTGTCATTCAGCCCGTTAAGTTTGATATCGACAAGCTGATCGATAATCTCGGTCAGGGTGATATTAAGCTGGTTATTCAGCCGTATTGACTCGAGGAATAAAAAGGTATCGGCATTCAGAATACGGCTTTCGTAGGTGTAGCTGTAATAATCCATGCTGGTTTGGGTGATATAATATGCGCTGTTGATATTGAATAAATTGCGGATCGCGTTATTCATCGGCGCCAGTTGCTGCGTATCGTTATCCAGCATTTTATCCAGCAGATTAAGCATGGAGCGGATGTCGATTTTTTGTTGGGTTGTTAGGTGTTGTAAGGCACCCGAGTTGACATAGCGGCGTATCTGCTGGATTTTGTTACGTGTTTGCCGCTCGCTTTCCTGCCAGAGGGCAGGTTTCAGTTCAGGATTGACCAGGCTCAGGCGTTTTACTCTATGCAGCTGCAGGCTATTTTGAAACGCCGAGGAAACGTCTTCCGAGTGCTGGGTCTTATGCAGATTCCAGGCGCTGTCATTATATTGTTTTTTGGCTTCTGACCACTCATCGCAAATTGAAACGGTGAACGAGGCGGTTAATAAAAAAGTAAAAAAATAAATAAGATATTTAACTTTCATAACAACCGCGCGTCCTCATGCCTGGAGCCGGAATGATACCACCGCCGTGGCGCGAATGTTCAACCATCTTAATGATCGATGTCAGAAAAGAATACAAATAAATAATCAGCCGGCGAGGTTGCCACAACGATTGCCTGCAGGCGGGCGGGTTTATATGAGTTAATCGCTGCATATGATTTATTTATTAGCATAACGTGCTGTTTTTCTTTGTGTGCAGTCTTGCAGGGTAACAACGGCTGACTGAGGATGATCCGCTGCGCATTTCTCTTGTCCGGATGCGGTGGTCTCTGGGTTTTTCCTGTAGCTGTGATACAGTTTATTTACAATCCGGGCCGCGGCGGCGCCGAGCGCTAGTGCGCCGTGCCGCGCAGGACATCGCGGTCCGTTTTCCGTTACTCACTGAGACGTCAAAGGGTTTGTATGACACAACAGCCACAGGCGAAGTATCGCCATGATTATCGCGCGCCGGATTACACCATCACCGACATTGATTTGGATTTTGATCTGCACGCCGACACGACGCGCGTCACCGCCGTCAGCAAAGTGAAACGTCAGGGCGCCGCCGGTGCACCGCTGGTGCTGGACGGTGAAGATGTGGCGCTGGTGAGTCTGCAGATTGACGGGAAGCCCTGGGAGGCGTACCGCCAACAGGATAACCAGCTAATCATTGATGATTTGCCGGAACAATTTACTGTCACCATCGTTAACGAGATCCATCCTGCGCAAAACAGCGCGCTGGAAGGCCTGTATCTGTCCGGTGAGGCGCTGTGCACCCAGTGTGAGTCGGAAGGGTTCCGTCATATTACTTACTACCTGGACCGTCCGGACGTGCTGGCGCGCTTCACCACCCGCATCACGGCGGATAAACAGCGTTATCCGTTCCTGCTGTCCAACGGCAACCGTATCGCCGAAGGCGAACTGGACGACGGCCGCCACTGGGTGCAATGGCAGGACCCGTTCCCGAAACCCTGCTATCTGTTTGCACTGGTCGCCGGCGATTTCGACGTGCTGCGCGACAGCTTTGTAACCCGTTCAGGGCGTGAAGTGGCGCTGGAACTGTTTGTCGACCGCGGCAATCTCGACCGTGCCGACTGGGCGATGACCTCGCTGAAGAACTCGATGAAATGGGACGAAACCCGTTTCGGCCTGGAGTATGACCTTGACATCTATATGATCGTCGCGGTGGACTTCTTCAATATGGGGGCAATGGAGAACAAGGGGTTAAACGTCTTTAACTCCAAGTACGTACTGGCGAAAGCGGAGACCGCGACCGATAAGGATTACCTGAATATTGAAGCGGTGATCGGGCATGAGTATTTCCATAACTGGACCGGCAACCGCGTCACCTGTCGTGACTGGTTCCAGCTCAGCCTGAAAGAGGGCCTTACGGTATTCCGCGATCAGGAGTTCAGCTCGGATCTGGGGTCGCGTGCGGTCAACCGTATCGATAATGTGCGCGTAATGCGCGGCGCGCAGTTTGCGGAAGACGCCAGCCCGATGGCGCACGCAATTCGTCCGGACAAAGTGATCGAGATGAACAACTTCTATACCCTGACGGTGTATGAGAAGGGCTCTGAAGTGATCCGCATGATGCACACGCTGCTGGGTGAAGAGAACTTCCAGAAGGGGATTCAGCTCTATTTTGAACGTCACGACGGCAGCGCGGCGACCTGTGATGATTTCGTGCAGGCGATGGAAGATGCTTCCAATGTCGACCTGTCCCTGTTCCGCCGTTGGTACAGCCAGTCCGGCACCCCGTTATTGACGGTGCGTGATGATTACGACGCCGAGCAGCAGCAGTACCGTCTGCAGGTCAGCCAACATACCGCGCCGACCGCCGATCAGCCGCAGAAGCAGCCGTTGCATATTCCGCTGGATATTGAACTGTACGATCCTGAAGGTAACGTGATTGCGCTGCAGAAGGATGGCCTGCCGGTTAATAACGTGCTGAACGTGACCGACGCGGAGCAGACCTTTATTTTTGACGGCGTTGAACAGCGTCCGGTACCGTCGCTGCTGCGCGAATTCTCCGCGCCGGTGAAGCTGGACTATCCGTACAGCGACGGGCAACTGACCTTCCTGATGCAGCATGCACGCAACGACTTCGCGCGTTGGGATGCGGCGCAAAGCCTGCTGGCGACCTACATCAAACTGAATGTGGCCAAACATCAGCAGAAACAGCCGTTGTCGCTGCCGCTGCATGTAGTGGATGCGTTCCGGGCGGTATTGCTGGCCGAAAAACTGGATCCGGCGCTGGCCGCACAGATCCTGACGCTGCCGACGGAAAATGAGATGGCTGAACTGTTCAGCGAAATCGATCCGGATGCGATCGCTGCAGTGCATGAAGCGATCACCCGCTGCCTGGCGCAGGAGATGGCCGACGAGTGGCTGGCGGTATACCACGCCAATAAAACCGACGGCTATCGTGTTGAGCATGGCGATATCGCCAAACGCGCGCTGCGCAATACCTGCCTGCACTACCTGGCCTTTGGCGATGCGCAGCAGGCCGATAAGCTGGTGGCCGCGCAGTTCGGCCAGGCGGATAATATGACCGACTCGCTGGCGGCACTGGCGGCGGCGACGGGCGCACAGCTGCCTTGCCGCGACGCGCTGATGACGGCGTTCGACGAACGCTGGCACCAGGATGGTCTGGTGATGGATAAGTGGTTTGTCCTTCAGGCCACCAGCCCGGCGGCCGACGTGCTGAACACGGTACGCGGCTTGCTGCAGCACCGTTCGTTCAGCCTGAGCAACCCGAACCGCACTCGTTCGCTGGTGGGAGCGTTTGCTTCGGCGAACCCGTCGGCGTTCCATGCGCCTGACGGCAGCGGCTACCAGTTCCTGGTGGAAATCCTCAGCGATCTCAACACGCGCAACCCACAGGTGGCGGCGCGTCTGATTGAACCGTTGATCCGCCTGAAGCGCTATGACGCCGGCCGTCAGGCGCTGATGCGTAAAGCGCTGGAACAGCTGAAAGGGCTGGAGAATCTGTCCGGCGATCTGTTTGAGAAGATCAGCAAGGCGTTAGATGCCTAATTTGTCAGGCTGCTGTTGCCCGGTATGATAGAAACGCCCGATGTGATCATCGGGCGTTTTTTTTAGCGGCAGGAAAATCAGTTCGCTGCCCGGCGCGCCGGTTCCGCAGCGGTTGCCGGCGACAGCACCCGCTCCAGAATCTGTGCCTCCAGTTCGGCCAGCCTGGCCGAGCCTTTGCGGCGCGGTCGCGGCAGATCGATCGCCATATCCAGGCCGATGCGTCCCTGTTCAATCAGGATTACGCGGTCCGCCAGGGCAATTGCCTCGCTGACGTCGTGAGTGACCAGCAACACCGTAAAGCCATGCTGTTGCCACAGATTTTCAATCAGCCCCTGCATGTCGATGCGCGTCAGCGCATCCAGCGCGCCCAGTGGCTCGTCCAGCAGCAGCAGACGCGGCCGGTGGATCAGCGCGCGGGCCAGGGCGACCCGCTGTTTCTGGCCGCCAGAGAGCGCCGCCGGCCACTCGTCGGCCCGTTCCGCCAGGCCGACCGCCGCCAGCGCCTGCAGCGCCGCATTACGCCAGTCACCGCGCAGACCGAGGCCGACGTTGTCGATCACCTTTTTCCACGGCAGCAGGCGTGCATCCTGAAACATCAGCCGGGTATCTTCCTTCACGCTGCTTAACGGCGCGCTGCCGCTGAGCAATGCGCCGCTGCTGGCGTTTTCCAGCCCGGCCAGCAGGCGCAGCAGGGTGCTTTTGCCGCAGCCGCTGCGGCCGACCACGGCGACAAACTGGCCGGCGCTAATGCGTAGCTGCAGATTATCCAGCACCGTGCGGTTGCCGTAGCGCTTGGCGATGGACTCCAGGGTGACGGGAGTCCCTTGGGGAATTCGGGTCGGAGTCGTCATGATGCTTCCCCTTGTTTCAGTTGATACGCCGGGTGCCAGCGCAGCCACAGGCGTTCAAGCCACTGTGCGCTGACGTCCGCCAGTTTGCCGAGCAGGGCGTAGAGCACGATGGCCACCACCACAATGTCGGTTTGCAGAAATTCGCGTGCGTTCATCGCCAGATAGCCGATGCCGGAATTGGCCGAAATGGTTTCGGCGACGATCAGCGTCAGCCACATCAACCCCAGTGCAAAACGCACGCCGACCATGATGGAAGGCAGCGCGCCGGGCAGCACCACCTGGGTAAACAGGCGAAAGCCGCTCAGGCCATAGCTGCGCGCCATCTCCAGCAGGCCGCGGTCGATATTCTTGATACCGTGATAGGTATTGAGATAAATCGGGAACAGGGTGCCGAGCGCCACCAGAAAAATTTTGGCTGATTCATCAATGCCGAACCACAGGATCACCAGCGGGATCAACGCCAGATGCGGAATGTTGCGCAGCATTTGCACCGAGCTGTCCAACAGACGTTCACCCCAGCGGGACAGGCCGCTGATCATGCCCAGCAGCAAGCCAAGGCTGCCGCCGATGCCAAAACCGATCAGTGCGCGCCAGCTGCTGATGGTGAGATGTTGCCAGAGTTCGCCATTTTGCGTCAGCGTCCAGAACGCCGTCGCCACGGCGCTGGGTGCCGGCAAAATACGGCTGGAAAGCCAGCCGGCCTCGACGGCAATCTGCCAGAAAACCAGCAGGGCGATCGGCAGGATCCAGGGCGCTAAACGGTGCAGCAGGCGCTGCGTGCGATGGCTCATAGGTGGCTCCTTAGCTTTGCGATGCCCGTTGCGGCGCATAGATATTGGCGATGACTTCCCCCTGAGGCGCGACCGGACGCAGTGGCGTCGGCGCGGCGTTTTGTGCGACGTCCAGATGCGGGAAAAGCAGTTCGCCTACGCGATAGGCCTCTTCCAGATGCGGATAGCCGGAAAGAATAAAGGTGTCGATGCCTAAATCGGCATACTCCTGGATGCGCTGCGCCACCGTCGGGCCGTCGCCCACCAGCGCGGTGCCGGCGCCGCCGCGCACCAGGCCAACGCCCGCCCACAGGTTCGGGCTGATCTCCAGGTTATCCTTCTTGCCGCCGTGCAGCGCCGCCATGCGCTGCTGACCGACCGAATCGAAGCGGGCGAACGCCTGCTGCGCATCGGCGATGGTTTTATCGTCAAGATTGGCGATCAGACGATCGGCGGCGCGCCAGGCCTCTTCGTTGGTTTCACGCACGATCACGTGCAGGCGGATGCCGAAACGCACTTTGCGTCCTTTGGCTGCGGCTTTGGCGCGCACCTCGTCCAGCTTTTGTTTCACCTGCTCCGGCGGCTCACCCCAGGTCAGATACAGTTCCACCTGATCGGCGGCCAGATCCTGCGCGGCAGCTGACGATCCACCGAAATAGAGCGGCGGTCGCGGCTGCTGAACCGGCGGGAACAGCAGTTTGGCGCCTTTTACCTGAATATGTTTGCCGTTGAAATCGACGGTTTCACCTTCCAGCACCCGGCGCCAGATGTGGGTAAATTCCGCCGAGGCTTCATAGCGTTCCTCATGGTTAAGGTGCAGCCCTTCGGCCGCCAGTTCGTCCGGGTCGCCGCCGGTGACCAGATTAAACAACGCGCGGCCGTTGGAGAGGCGGTCCAGCGTTGCCGCCTGCCGCGCCGCCAGCGTCGGGGAGATAATGCCGGGACGCAGCGCTACCAGGAATTTCAGCCGTTGCGTGACGGGGATCAGCGACGCCGCCACCAGCCAGGAGTCCTCGCAGGAACGTCCGGTCGGGATCAGGACGCCGCCGAATCCCAAGCGGTCGGCCGCCTGAGCGATCTGCTGCAGATAGCCATGATCGACGCTGCGCGCCCCTTCGCTCGATCCCAGATAGTGGCCGTCGCCGTGAGTGGGCAAGAACCAAAAGATATTCAGACTCATAAGAAGCTCTCCTCAATTATTGGGCGCTGGGGTGCCAGACGCGTTGTGAAATATCCAGCTTTACCGGCACCAGACGGTTGGCGTAGAACAGATCGGCGGTTTGCTGCTGGGCTTTGATGGTGTCGGCATTGAGCGGCGTAATGGTGGTCACCGGCCGATGATCCAGATAGGCGGAGATCACCGGCTGCGGTAGGCCTATGGTCTTGGCCAGCAGGGCGATGCTCTGTTCGCGATCGCTGCGGGACAGCGCGTCAGCCTGCGTCAGCACCTTCAGCACCTGCTGAATAAACGGGCCGTTGGCCTCGGTATACGGCCGGGCGGCCAGATAAAACGAGCCGGTCTGATTGAGCTTGCTGCCGTCGGTGAGCACCCGCACGCCGCCCTGCAGCAGCGCCGCAGAGTAGTAGGGATCCCAAATCGCCCAGGCGTCGACGTTGCCCTGCTGGAAGGCGGCGCGGGCGTCTGCCGGGGTCAGGTATACCGGCTGAATATCCGTAAATTTCAGGCCGGCCTGCTGCAGGGCGCGCAGCAGCAGGTTGTGCGAACTGGAGCCTTTCTGAAAGGCGACTTTATGCCCTTTCAGCTCGGCGACGTCGTGGATCGGGCTGTTTTCCGGCACCAGAATCACTTCCGCCTTAGGCTTGGGCGGCTCGACGCCGACGTACAGCAGATCGGCGCCGGCGGCCTGCGCAAAGATCGGCGGAATATCGCCGGTGCTGCCGACATCAATACTGCCGACGTTCAACGCCTCCAGCATTTGCGGCCCGGCGGGGAATTCGGTCCAGCTGATTTTGGTATCCGGGAAACGCTGCTCCAGCAGACGGTGGCTTTTTGCCAGCACCAGACTGACGGAACCTTTTTGGTAACCGATGCGCAGCTGCTGGGGGCCGGGATCGGCCGTGGCGTTGTGGGCACCAACGCCCAGCGCCAGAATGGCCGTCAGCGACGTGGTATGCAGCCAGCGGCGCCAGGAAGAAAATCGCGTCATCATTATTTTCCTTATGGTGGTGTTAATCGCCAGGGTCAGGATTGCGCCGGCAGCAGCTCTGGCGCGGGAGAAGGCGCAGGCTGGCGACGGCTCAATGCCAGATAGAAGTTGTCCAGCGCCTCTTCCAGCCGCAGCGCCACCGCATCGCTGGGCGTTAACCGCTCGCCCTGTGACGTCAGTTGGCCGTCATCGGCGAACACGCCGTGCAATACCTCCTGGGCTTTTAACGCCGATAACACCGGCTTTAAGGCATAATCCACCGCCAGCATGTGGCCGATAGAGCCGCCGGTGGCCAGCGGCAGCACCACTTTATGTTCCAGCGCGCGTTCGGGCAGCAGGTCCAGCAGGGTTTTCAACGCACCGGAAAACGATGCCTTATACACCGGGGTGGCGATCAGCAGCCCGTCGGCCTGCGCCAGGCGGGCGGCAAAAGTTTTAATCGTCGGGCTGTTGAAGTTGGCGCGCAGCAAGTCTTCCGCGTCGAAGTCATGCAGGGTGTAGGGCGTCACTTCAACGCCGCGGCGCTGCAGCCACTGTTGGCCAATATTCAGTAACCCCGCAGAACGGGAGGGGAGGCGCGGGCTGCCGGCCAGGGTTATAACGCGCATAACCAATCCTTATAACTAAAAGTTAGGTTTAATGAGTAAAATATGAGTAAGTGTTTTAAAGCTAACAGCAAAGCGGCCGGTTTTTTAAATCTCATTTTTGGCTTTGGTTATGCGGAAATACGCATTGGCGATGTGCGGCGGGAGCGGCGGGAAAACGGTTGCGTAAAAAACGCCTTTTTTGCGCGGAATCAATTCCAATTACGTCGGGGATCCCGGATAATATGCCCCCGGTTTGTAACTAACCCAATAGCGTTCGGGATGCGGCGGCCACTTCCGCATCTTGGGGATAACCGGGAAATCAGGAGAGTACATGTACTACCCCCTCATCAGGAAAGCGTTGTTCCAGCTCGATCCAGAGCGCGCGCATGAATTGACCTTCCAGCAACTGCGCCGTGTGACCGGCACCCCTTTCGAATTTCTGGTGCGCCAGTCGGTGCCGACCAAACCGGTAACCTGTATGGGGCTGTCTTTTAAGAATCCGCTAGGGCTGGCCGCCGGTCTGGATAAAAACGGCGAATGCATCGACGCGCTGGGCGCGATGGGCTTCGGTTTTATTGAAATCGGCACCGTGACGCCGCGCCCGCAGCCGGGCAACGACAAGCCGCGTCTGTTCCGTATTGTTGAAGCGGAAGGCATTATCAACCGCATGGGTTTTAATAATCACGGCGTGGACAACCTGGTTGAGAACGTCAAAAAATCCCATTTTGGCGGCATCCTGGGGATTAATATCGGCAAGAATAAAGATACGCCGGTAGAAGAGGGTAAAGACGATTATCTGATCTGCATGGATAAAGTTTATCCGTATGCCGGTTATATTGCGATCAACATCTCCTCGCCGAATACCCCGGGATTAAGATCCCTACAGTATGGGGAAGCGCTGGACGATCTTTTGGCGGCGGTTAAAAATAAACAGGCGGAGTTACATGAGCGCCATCACAAATATGTGCCGGTTGCGGTAAAGATCGCGCCGGATCTTTCTGCGGAAGAATTGATCCAAATTGCTGACAGTTTGGTTCGCCATAATATTGATGGGGTCATCGCCACCAATACCACGCTGGATCGTAAACTGGTGCAGGGATTAAATTACTGCGAACAGATGGGCGGGCTGAGCGGCCGTCCCGTCCAGTCGCTCAGTACCGAGGTGATTCGTCGTCTGTCGCAGGAACTGCAGGGCAAGCTGCCGATTATCGGCGTCGGCGGAATTGATTCCCTGACCGCCGCGCGCGAAAAAATAGCGGCGGGGGCGACGCTGGTGCAAATTTATTCCGGCTTTATCTACCATGGTCCGCGTTTGATTAAAGATATCGTTAACCATATCTGATATTTTTTTCCTTTCAGACCTTGTCGGGGGTTTATTTATTCCCCCGGCTCGTCTATATTTTGTTCATTAGCCTAAATATCGTTCGCGGAATTATCCGATGTTTAGGCAAGATTTTAGGTGGTAGAATCACCCTTTGGGGTAAATTATATGCCCGATTTGAGAAGCGGCGCACAGCGAGCGCGGCTTCTTTTTATGCCGGGCATATTCGTTGGCGAGTGGCGATAAAGGACAAACGATGAAGATAAAACCTGACGATAATTGGCGTTGGTATTTTGACGCCGAACACGACCGGCTGATGCTTGATTTAGCCAACGGGATGATCTTTCGTTCGCGCTTTCCGGCCAAGATGCTGACGCCGGACGCATTTAACGAATGCGCGTTTTGCGTTGAGGATGCCGCGCTGTACTTTACCTATGAAGAGCAGTGCAAGCGCACCAAACTCAGCCATGAGCAGCGCGCGGAACTGGTGCTGAATGCGCTGGTGGCCTACCGTTTCCTCAAGCCGCTGATGCCGAAGAGCTGGCACTTTGCCCAACAGCATTTTCCGCTGCAGCCGAAAAACGGCGAGCTGGCCGCGGTAAAAGTGATGGACAGCGGGCAGGATGCGCGGTTGTTGGTCGTGGAAGCCGGTGATAACGCCAGTCTGTGTTTACTGGCGCAAGGGCAGCTGACGGTAGCGGGGCGCACCATGGTATTCGGCGACGCCATCAAGGTGATGCACGACCGCCTGAAACCCTATTCGCACGATGCCGATGCCGCGCCGGCGTACGACCGAGCGGTCTGAGCCTAACTTAACGTCAGATCGCTTTTGGGTATACAGCTGCAAGACAGAATTGTGCCGTCATTCGCCACTGCGCTTTTTGTCAGCGGTGTCACTTCGCCTTTGACCAGCGTCATTTGGCAGGTCCCGCAGATCCCCGCCCGGCAGGAGTAGGGAACGCGGATGCCCTGCTGTTCCAGCTGTTCCAGTAAAATCTGCTGATTGTTGCCGCTAAACACCTGACCCTGATAGTCGATGGTGAGGCTTTGCGCCTGGTTTTGCGGCGCCTGCACCTTTTCGGCCACCTTGCCGGCGTGGTAAGGACGCGGCGGTTTGTTCGACAAGACCTCAACCGTATCGCCAACGCGGATAATCCCGCTGTTGCGGGCAATCATATTCTGACCGAAATCCACATCGCCATTATCCGCCGTGCGGAAGCCCTGCAGCGTCGTCAGCGGCTCACCGCTCGGGTGTTTGCGTCCGCGTTCGGTACTGACGGTCGTCAGCACGCAGCGGCTGCACGGTTTGACCAGGTCGAACATCACCTCGCCTACGCGGAGCACCTGCCAGCCGTCTTCAGCCCAGGGCGCGGCGCCGGTCACTACCAGGTTCGGGCGGAACTGCTCCAGCTTGATGCCGGCAGGGCAACGCTGCTGCAGATCGCGGAATGAGGCTTCATTTATCAGCAGGAACGGATAACCGTCGGCAAAAGACAGCGGCACCTCCGGGTGTTTTTTGACGCGCCGGCTCAGTTCCGGCCCGAGCCAGCGCAGCTGTACGTCGCGCTGGAAATAGCCGCTCAGCCACTGGTTGATGGCCGCCGGCGCCACCCGGGCGGTGAAATGGTTGCCCCACACTTCGGTCGGCTGCTGCTCGGCGGCAAAGTCGTCAAAACGGATCGTCGCACCGTCGCCGTCGGGCGCTGTCAGATACAGGCCGTCCGCCAGCAGCGCCGGCGTGAACAGCACCATCTGCGGATATTGCCGCGCGGTAATAAAGGTTCCGTCGGGGCTGGTGATCATAAAGCTGCGATCGAACGCCAGCCCGTGGTTCGCCACCTGGGCGTGGGAGAGCTGTAAACCGCGTAAAGATTTCACCGGATGGACGTAAAGCCGAGAAAGCGTGATCACCCTTGCCTCCGTGGGTTTTGTAAATAGGGAGGAGCAACTTTATGACAAGCGGTGCGGATTAGCTATAATGCGCAACAATTTTCTTTTTGGTGATAAGTACGATATGAACTCTTTGTTTGCTAGCACAGCGCGTGGATTGGAAGAACTGTTAAAAAGCGAACTGGAGCGGCTTGGCGCCCACGCCTGTAAAGTCGTGCAGGGTGGGGTACATTTTCAAGGCGACGATCGTCTTCTGTACCAAAGTCTGCTGTGGAGCCGCCTGGCTTCGCGCATTTTGCTGCCGCTGAATGAATTCCGCGTGCACAGCGATCTGGATCTCTACCTTGGCGTGCAGGCGATTGACTGGACGTCGATTTTCGGCGTGGATAAAACCTTCGCCGTCCACTTCAGCGGCGTGAACGAAGAGATCCGCAACAGCCAGTACGGCGCGCTGAAAGTGAAAGACGCCATCGTCGACAGTTTTACCCGCAAAATCGACCAGCGCCCGACCGTGGCGAAACAGCAGCCGGACATCCGGATAAACGTCTTCCTGCAACGCGAGATGGCCAGCGTGGCGCTCGATTTGAGCGGCGAAGGCCTGCACCAGCGCGGCTACCGCGATCTGACCGGGCAGGCGCCATTGAAAGAGACTCTGGCGGCGGCGATCGTGCAGCGCTCCGGCTGGCAGCCGGGCACGCCGATGCTGGATCCGATGTGCGGTTCCGGTACTTTACTGATCGAAGCGGCGATGATCGCCGCCGACCGCGCGCCGGGGCTGCATCGCCAGCACTGGGGCTTCAGCGCCTGGAACGGCCATAACGCCGAGCTGTGGCGTGAAGTGGTGGCGGAAGCGCAGGTGCGCGCCCGCCGCGGACTGCAGGAAACGACCTCGCGCTTCTTCGGTTCGGATATCGATCGCCGGGTGATTGACATGGCGCGCGCCAACGCCCGCCGCGCCGGGGTCGCTGAACTGATTACTTTTAACGTCAATGACGTCAGCAAGCTGCACAACCCGCTGCCGGAAGGCCCGGCAGGCACCGTACTCAGCAACCCGCCGTATGGCGAACGCCTGGAAAGCGAACCGGCGCTGATTGCGCTGCACAACATGCTGGGGCGCGTGATGAAGAGCGCATTCGGCGGCTGGCAACTGTCGCTGTTCAGCGCTTCACCGGAACTGCTGAGCTGCCTGCAGCTGCGCGCCGAGCGCCAGTACAAGGCCAAAAACGGCCCGCTGGACTGCGTGCAGAAAAACTATCAGCTGGCGGAAAGCCCGCAGGGCAGCGGCGGCATTCAGGTGGCGGAAGATTTCGCCAACCGGCTGCGTAAAAACGTCAAAAAACTGGATAAATGGGCGAAGCAACAGGGGATTGAATGCTATCGCCTGTACGACGCCGATCTGCCGGAATATAACGTGGCGGTGGATCGCTACGGCAGCAAGGTTGTGGTGCAGGAGTATGCGCCGCCGAAAACGGTCGATGCGCAAAAAGCGCGCCAGCGACTGTTTGACGTGATCAATGCCACGCTGGCGGTATTGGATCTGCCGTCCAACCAGCTGGTGCTCAAGACCCGCGAACGGCAGAAGGGCAAAAACCAGTATGAGAAACTGGCGCAGAAGGGCGAGTTCCTGCTGGTGGAAGAGTTTAACGCCAAGCTGTGGGTCAACCTGACCGACTATCTGGATACCGGCCTGTTCCTGGATCACCGTATCGCGCGCCGTATGCTGGGTGAGATGAGCAAAGGGAAAGATTTCCTCAACCTGTTTGCCTATACCGGCAGCGCCAGCGTCCACGCCGGCCTGGGCGGCGCACGCTCTACCACCACGGTCGATATGTCGCGCACCTATCTGGAATGGGCGGAGAAAAACCTGCGCGCCAACGGCCTGACCGGCCGGCAGCACCGATTGATACAAGCAGATTGCCTGTCATGGCTGCATAATGCCGCCGAACAGTTCGACGTGATCTTTATCGATCCGCCGACGTTCTCCAACTCCAAGCGGATGGAGAACACCTTTGACGTTCAGCGCGATCATCTGGCGCTGATGGCGGATTTAAAACGGTTGCTGCGCCGCAACGGCACCATTATGTTCTCGAACAACAAGCGCGGTTTCCGCATGGATCTGGACGGGTTGCAGGCATTGGGGCTGGCAGCGAAAGAGATCACCGCTCAGACGCTGTCGCAGGATTTTGCCCGTAACCGTCAGATTCACAACTGCTGGCTGGTTACCCATGCCGGCGAAGGAAAATAATTACTATGTCGTTAATTAGCATGTCCGGCGCCTGGCTGTCGTTCAGCGATGCGCCGCTTCTGGACAACACCGAAATTCATATCGAAGACAACGAGCGCGTGTGTCTGGTCGGGCGCAACGGCGCCGGTAAATCCACCCTGCTGAAAATTCTCGGTAAAGAGCAGCCGCTGGATGACGGCCGGGTGATTTATGAACAGGATCTGATTGTTGCGCGCCTGCAACAGGATCCGCCGCGCAATATCGGCGGCACGGTGTTTGATTTTGTTGCGGAAGGGGTGGCCGAACAGGCCGAACACCTGAAGGCCTATCACGCGATCTCTCACGAGGTAGAGCAGGATCCCAGCGAAAAGAACCTGGCGAAGATGGCGAAGGTCATGGAGATCCTCGATCACCACGGGCTGTGGCAACTGGACAGCCGGATCGCCGAAGTGCTGGCGCAGCTGGGGCTGAACGGCGAAGCGCAGCTGTCATCGCTTTCCGGCGGCTGGCTGCGCAAGGCGGCGTTGGGGCGCGCGCTGGTCAGTTCGCCGCGCGTGCTGCTGCTGGATGAGCCGACCAACCACCTGGATATTGAAACTATCGACTGGCTGGAAGGCTTCCTGAAAGAGTTCCAGGGCAGCATCATCTTTATCTCCCACGACCGTTCGTTTATCCGCAATATGGCGACGCGCATTATCGATCTGGACCGCGGCAAGCTGGTTTCCTGGCCGGGCAATTACGATCAGTATCTGCTGGGCAAAGAGGAGGCGCTGCGGGTGGAAGAGCTGCAAAACGCCGAATTCGACCGTAAACTGGCGCAGGAAGAGGTGTGGATCCGTCAGGGCATCAAGGCGCGCCGTACCCGCAATGAGGGGCGCGTGCGCGCGCTGAAGGCTCTGCGTATGGAGCGCGCCGAGCGTCGCGAAGTGATGGGCACCGCCAAGATGCAGGTGGAAGAGGCGACGCGCTCCGGCAAAATCGTCTTTGAGCTGGAGAACGTCAACTATCAGGTTGGCGATAAAGTGCTGGTGCGCGATTTCTCCGCTCAGGTGCAGCGCGGCGACAAAATTGCGCTGGTCGGGCCGAACGGCTGCGGCAAAACCACGCTGCTGAAGCTGATGCTCGGCCAGTTGCAGGCCGACAGCGGCCGCGTGCACTGCGGCACCAAATTGGAAGTGGCCTATTTCGACCAGCACCGCGCGGAGCTGGATCCTGAACGTACGGTGATGGACAACCTGGCGGAGGGCAAGCAGGAAGTGATGGTCAACGGCCGTTCACGCCATGTGCTCGGCTATCTGCAGGACTTCCTGTTCCATCCGAAACGGGCGATGACGCCGGTGAAGGCGCTGTCGGGCGGTGAACGCAACCGCCTGCTGCTGGCGCGGCTGTTCCTGAAGCCAAGCAACCTGCTGATCCTCGATGAACCAACCAACGATCTGGATGTAGAAACGCTGGAGCTGCTGGAAGAGCTGATCGACGGCTATCAGGGCACCGTACTGCTGGTGAGCCACGATCGTCAGTTCGTGGACAACTCGGTGACCGAGTGCTGGATTTTTGAAGGTAACGGCGTGATTAACGCCTTTGTCGGCGGCTATTATGACGCCCACCATCAGCGCGCCACCGCCAAACCGATCCGCCAGGCCGCGCCGGTAGCTCAGAGCAAGCCGGCGGAGAAAAAAACCGAGCAGCCGAAGAAGTCTGCGACCAAACTGAGCTATAACTTGACGCGTGAGCTGGAACAATTGCCGCAGCGTCTCGAACAGTTGGAAACGGAGATTGAGGCGTTACAGGCTGAAGTCAGCGATGCCGATTTCTTCTCGCGTCCCCATGAGGAGACGCAAAAGGTGCTGAGCGATTTGGCCGCCGCCGAGCAGGCGCTGGAAAGCGCGTTTGCCCGCTGGGAAGAACTGGAAGCGATGAAAAACGGCTGATTGGCTCAATCCGGCCCGCGAGCTGCTGCGGGCCGGGTTACAGCATTGAGCGTTGATGTTGTTAAGGAGGAAAATGGTGTGTTCCCACGAAGATCACCAGCAGCATAGCCATTCGTTGCACGGCGAGCAGCAAGATGGTCTGATTTTGTGTCCGCAATGCGACATGCTGGTGGCCATGCCGCCTTTGTCCTATGGCAGCAAAGCGGTGTGCCCACGCTGTAAGACTCAGCTCAGCGCCCGCTGGGATGAGCCACGCAAACGGCCGATCGGCTATGCGCTCAGCGCGCTGTTTATGCTGCTGGTGGCTAACCTGTTCCCGTTCGTCAATATGCGCGTGGCCGGCATCGTCAGCGAAATCAAACTTATCCATATTCCTGAAGTGATGGTGGCGGAAGATTACGCCAGCATGGCAACGCTGTTTATGGTGTTTGTCCAACTGATCCCGACGTTTTGCATGCTGGCGATTATCCTGCTGTGCGGCAGGGTGAGACTGCCGCAGGGGCTGAAAGTGTGGATGGCGAAAGTGCTGTTCCAGTTCAAAACCTGGTGCATGGTGGAGATTTTCCTGGCGGGGGTGCTGGTCAGCTTCGTCAAGCTGATGGCATACGGCGATATCGGCATCGGCACCAGTTTTATTCCTTACTGTCTGTTCTGTCTGTTGCAGGTGCGCGCTTTCCAGTGTGTAGATCGTCGCTGGCTGTGGCAGGAGATTGAAGCGACGCCGTCAGTCGCACAGCCGGTCACGGTCGGCAAGACCGGTATGCGCCAGGGGCTGCGTTCCTGCCGCTGCTGCACCGCGATTCTGCCGGCGGAGCAGCTGCGTTGCCCGCGCTGCCACTCGCAGGGTCATGTTCGGCGCAATAATAGTCTGCAGTGGACTATGGCGCTGCTGATCACCTCATTTATTCTGTATATCCCCGCGATGCTGATGCCGATTATGGTGACAGAGGCGCTGGGCAATAAAATGCCGTCCACCGTGATGGCCGGGGTGATTTTGCTGTGGAGCGACGGCTCTTATCCGGTCGCCATGGTGATTTTTATCGCCAGTATTATGGTGCCGAGTCTGAAAATGCTGGCGATCGGCTGGCTGTGCTGGGACGCTAACGTTAAAGGAAAACAGCGTGCGGACAGTGAACGCATGCACCTGATTTATGAAGTCGTAGAGTTTGTTGGCCGGTGGTCAATGATCGACGTGTTTGTCATCGCCGTACTTTCGGCGTTGGTACGAATGGGACAGTTGATGAGTATTTATCCTGCTACCGGCGCGCTGCTGTTCGCCCTGGTGGTGATCCTCACGATGTTTGCCGCCATGACGTTTGATCCCCGCCTGAGTTGGGATCGCGTAAGTGAAACAATAAAGAAGGAGCCGCAAGGTGACGGAAAGTAATCATAGCATCGCGGATGTTGAAAAGATTAAGCGCTGGTCGCCGGTGTGGATTATTCCGATCGTCACCGCGCTGATCGGCGCCTGGATCCTGTTTTACCATTTCAGCCATCAGGGGCCGGTGGTGACCTTATATACCACGACGGCGGAAGGACTGGAGGCGGGTAAAACCAAAATCAAAAGCCGCAGCGTAGATGTCGGCACCGTCGAGAGCGTGACGCTGAGCGACGACCTGAATAAGGTGCTGGTGAAGGCGCGGCTTAACGCCGGCATGAATAAACTGTTGCGTCAGGATTCCGCCTTTTGGGTGGTGAAGCCGCAAATCGGCCGTGAGGGGGTCACCGGTCTCGGCACCTTGCTGTCCGGCGCCTATATTGAGCTACAGCCTGGCAGCAAGGGCGATGCGGGTAAAGAAGAGTATCAATTACTGGATGCGCCGCCGCTGGCCTCTCCGGACGCCAAAGGGCTGCGTATTGTGCTCGACAGCGATAAGTCCGGCCAGTTGAACGCCGGCGATCCGGTACTGTTCCGCGGCTATCGCGTCGGCTCGGTGGAAACCAGTTACTTTGACCCGAAAATCCGCGCCATGCGTTATCAGCTGTTTGTCTCTGCCCCTTACGATCAGTTGGTGACCACCAATGTCCGCTTCTGGAAAGACAGCGGGGTGACGTTCGACATGTCGGCGCAAGGCATGCGGGTTGAGATGGGATCGCTGACTACGCTGTTCAGCGGCGGCGTCAGCTTTGACGTCCCGCAGGGTTGGGAGCGCGGCGCGAAGGCGAAAGAGAAATCCGTGTACGAGCTGTACGAGAACCAGCGCAGTATCCAGGATTCGCTGTATACCGTGCATAAAGATTACCTGATGTTCTTCTCTGATTCGGTACGTGGTTTGCAGCCTGGCGCGCCGGTTGAGTTCCGCGGCATCCGCCTGGGGACCGTTGCTCAGGTGCCGTTCTATAAAGAAGGCCTGGAGCAGAGTCTGAACAACGATTATCGTATTCCGGTGCTGATCCGCATCGAGCCGGATCGCTTCCAGAAACAGCTGGGTAAAGACTTCGATATGGAGCAGCATCTGAAGGACGCCGAGTCCCGCGGTTTGCGTGCGTCGCTGAAGTCCGCCAACCTGCTGACCGGTTCGCTGTATATCGATCTGGACTTCTACCCGCAGCAAAAAGAGTGGAAAGGGCCGCATACAATGTTCGGTTATCCGCTGTTGCCGACCACCAGCGGTGGCCTGGCGCAAATTCAGCAGAAGCTGATGCAGACGCTGGACAAGATCAATGCGATGCCGCTGAACCCGATGATCAACGAGGCGACCAAAACGCTGGCGGAAAGCCAACGCACCATGCGTGAAACGCAGGAAACCATGAAGTCGCTGAACGAGATTATGTCCAGCAAGGCGATGAAAGATCTGCCGCAGGATATGCAGAAAACGCTGCAGGAACTGAACCGCAGTATGAAAGGCTTCCAGCCGGGTTCTCCTGCCTACAATAAAATGGTGGGCGATATGCAGCGTCTGGATCAGGTATTGCGCGAACTGCAGCCGGTGTTGCGCACCCTGAATGACAAGAGCAATGCATTGGTGTTTGAAGCCAAGAGCAGCGACGATCCTCAGCCGAAGAAGGCCAAACAATGATGAAATGGATTCCGGTAACTCTGGCGCTGTTGCTCAGCGCCTGTAGCAGTACGCCACAGAAAACCTACTATCAGCTGCCGGCGATGAGCGCGCCGGCGCAGCAGGGGAGCGCGGCCTCGGCGTCGCGCCAGCTGTGGCTTGAGCACGTCGGCGTGGCGGATTATCTGGCGCAGAACGGCGTGGTGTACCAGACCAATGACGTGCAGTACGTGATTGGTCAGAACAACCTGTGGGCCAGCCCACTGGATCAGCAGCTGCAGCAGTCATTGGTCACTAACCTGAGCAATGCGCTGCCGGGCTGGCTGGTTTCCTCGCAGCCGATGAGCAGCGATCAGGATGTCCTGAACGTGACGATCACCGGTTTTCACGGTCGCTATGACGGCAAGGCGATTATTAGCGGCGAATGGGTGCTGAACCGCCAGGGACAGATGATTAAGCGGCCGTTTAGTCTGGCGCTGACGCAGAGCGAAGACGGCTACGATGCGTTAGTGCGTACGCTGGCCACCGGCTGGCAACAGGAAGCGCAGACCATTGCTGCCCAGCTCGGTCGTTTTTGATGACATAAGCGGGGCTTAAACGATCTAAGCGAACGCCGGCGGCTCATTGCTCAATGAGTGCCGGCGTTTTTTGTTGATAAATTTCAATATGTTAAACTGACTCTCGCGTTATCAGCCACTTAGCGATTTCTGCGTGTATAGCTCACAAATATGACACTGGCGTGAAATTTGCGCATTGATCTTCACCGCGAATCGCGCTATTGGTTATGCGTGGCTGCACAAAAAGTGGCCGCTGTTTTCTTTCCAGCAGACCAAGAATGAGGGAAACGAGGCATGAAGAGACAGAAGCGAGATCGTCTGGAGCGGGCACAGTCCCGTGGTTACCAAGCAGGTCTTTCAGGGCGTTCCAGGGAACTTTGTCCCTACCAGTCTTTAGACGCCCGGGCCAATTGGCTGGGAGGTTGGCGACAAGCCATGGAAGACAGGGCTGTGACCGCTTAAGCGGCTCTCTGTCATGAAGAAGGAGTGACCTCCGCCGGTGTGCGGAGGTTTTCATTTCTGCTTCCGGGCAACGTTACCGTACGCAATCTTCATTTAAACCGTCTTTCCACACCTCCCCACAAAAAAATGCCGAGTAATTTTTTTTACCGCCCTTACTTAATGCCCCTTTTATGTTATCAAGGCTATGTAAAATTATTATATAACAATGAGTTGTGCGGTTATTTGCCGTATCGGCTTTATATGATGCAGCGATAATGTCTAACAAGAAGGTGGCGGTGGTCAGGGGGACGCTGCTGAAAATTAACGCAGTCAACGCTATCCCCGGACTGCTGGAGAACGCGTAAAGTCTGGCGAGAGCGGGGCTTTATACAGAGAAGGGAAACTGAATAGGAAAATGACATGGCGATTAAATCTATTCGTTTTCGTGCGGAAGTACTCGATAGTCCATTGACCGTCCCCGAGTTGGGCGGCGGTTTGTTGCCTTTTGCGGCGCTCTGGCCCGGCCGACGTAGAGATTATGATGGCGAAGGTGTCTGACTCGATATTCAGCGTGGCAGGCAGCAGCGCGGCGACCATGCATGGACGGATAGTGTTCAACCAGGCGTGTAAGACGATGGTCGGGGATTTTAGCGGGGCAAGCGCACCGGGCGAAGAAGCGCTATTTGCCACGTCGCATCTGGATAGCGGCATCCGGCTCTCTTACATCGGTAAGACGTTCCTTCCTGAGCAGGGGCAGAACTTCCCGCTGGTTGGCGATATGCTGGTGTTTGAAGCGATGCGGGTTGCGTTACATGACCGGGTGAGCCCGGGACAGGTTGAGGCGCGGATTGCATTCCACTAAGGCAGCGACGGGTACACGGTAATTGCGTATTAAAAAGCCTCGCTAAGCGAGGCTTTCTTGTATCGTATGCTCAGCGGCCGGGTAAGCCGCCTCTGGCCATCAGAACGCCGTGGTGTCCTTGAACAGGCCCACTTTCAGATCGGAGGCGGTGTAAATCACTTCGCCGTCAACCAGGACTTCGCCGTCGGCTACGCCCATAATCAATTTACGGGTGATAACGCGCTTGAAGTTGATGCGGTAGGTCACTTTCTTCGCGGTAGGCAGGACCTGACCGGTGAATTTCACTTCGCCGACGCCCAGCGCGCGGCCTTTGCCTTCGCCGCCAAGCCAGCCGAGGTAGAAACCTACCAGTTGCCACATGGCGTCCAGACCCAGGCAACCAGGCATAACCGGATCGCCGATAAAGTGGCAGCCGAAGAACCACAGGTCCGGATTGATATCCAGCTCTGCTTCAACGTAGCCTTTACCGTGGGTACCGCCTTCTTCTGTCATTTTGACCACGCGGTCCATCATCAACATGTTACCTGCCGGCAACGGCGGGCCGCCGGCGCCGAACAGCTCGCCACGGCCGGATGCTTCGAGGTCTTCTTTCGTATAGGAGTCGCGTTTATCTACCATGTTCTCAGTAAACCTTATTTTAATGAAGGACGAAGATTAGCGAACACGTGTACGCTGAACAAGTCCGATCAGCCGTGGTTAAACCAGTTGAGCCAGCGTAAACACCATGGCCGTTGCCGTTCCTGCGGGTTCACCTGCGCTATCCGTTCCTGAATCGCCGCCAGCAAGTTAGGCTGCTGTTCATCGGCATAGAGGCAACCTGTTAATAATGGCAAGGTTTCCGCTACGCTGTCCACCGCCCACAGGTGAAATTGCTCTTCACGCACCGCATCGACTATATCCTGACGCAGACACAGATGACGGACGTTGGCCGCCGGCAAAATAACGCCCTGTTTGCCTGTCAGACCGCGGCGTAGGCAGACGTCGAAGAACCCTTCGATTTTTTCGTTAACGCCGCCGATGGGCTGTACGTTGCCAAACTGGTCGACGGAGCCGGTGACGGCAATCTGCTGGTTGATCGGCTGTTGCGACAGGGCGCTGATCAGTACGCACAGTTCGGCCAGCGTGGCGCTGTCGCCGTCGACTTCACCATACGATTGCTCAAACACCATGGAGGCGGAAAACGGCAGCTGTTGATCCAATTCCAGTTCGGAAATTAAAAACGCCTGCATAATCATCATGCCTTTGGCATGCAGGTTGCCGCCCAGCTCTGCTTTTCGTTCGACGTCGGTAAATTCTCCGTCGCCGAGGTGGACTACGCAGCTGATGCGCGAGGGTTCGCCGAAACTGCCGGGATGGCCGGGATAATCCAGCACCGACAGGCCATTTATCTGGCCAATCGCTTCGCCTTCGGTTTGGATCAGGATCTGACCTAGCTCGATATCATCCTGCATGCGCTCGGCCAGGTAGCCTTCACGCCATTGGCGGGTGGTCAGGGCGGCATTGAGCGCTTTGGCGGTAATCAGGCCTTCTTCGGCATAGAGCGACGCTTCAGACAGCTGCTGGCCTAGCCAGGTCGGTGAGAGCGGCAGGCTGGCGCAATCGCCGCTGTAGCGTATCGCCTGAGTCAGCAGAGGGGGCCAAACGTCGGCGGCCAGCGCCGGCAACTGCCGTTCGGCCGCCAGAGTATTCACATAGCCGCACCACAGCGTCATATCTTCATCGTCGGCGAGCTGCAGCTCTTCTTCATATTCGCCGTACATCGCCAGCTCGCTGATTTCCGGCTCCATATCATGGAAGTCGGCCAGCCCAAGGCGGTCGCCCACCACAATAAGACGCAGCTCCAACGGCATCGGAGGAATAGTGACCGGCAGCGGGCGCGTTTCATCCGGGGAAAACCACTGGAATTGGCGTTGGCCGATCATCTGCTTCAGACGCAGCCACATCAGGGGCTGTGCCAGCAGGGTACGTGCGGAGAGGATCAGTACGCCGCCGTTGGCGCGGTGTATCAACCCGGGCGCCAGGGTAACGTTGCCTTGCTGCAGGCGTACGCAGCCGAACAGCTGTTCAGGCTCAACCCATTCCTGGAAAATGCAGGCGCCGCCGGCGGCAAACGGCTCATCGCCCTGGCTGGCCGGCTCGACCTGAACCTGACCGTTGTGCACGGTGTAATGGCTGCCGGGGCAGCTTGGCTGCTGTGGCTGGCGCTGTGTGACCGCACTCGCAATTAATGCCAGATATTCACGGTTTTCCTGCGCCTTAAGCAGCATAAAACGGGGTTGAGAACGTGGATGGCAGAATAACGTCAGGGCATTATCCAGCCGGGGCTGCAGCGCAGCAAAGGTGACGGGCGCCAACTGAGCAGCAGAATCGAATATCGCCTGGTAAGGCGCAACGGCAGGCAACAAAGATTGCCATTCAAGTCGGTTATTGGTCAAAGTGTTAGATGCAATTATCAAAAAGTGAAACAGCGATTATACAAGAATAACGTCAGCTTGATACAGTGGAGTGCCGCTTGATGTCCGGGAGTTTGACATCGGGCGACGACTGTGTAAAAAACAGTCTGTCAGAGGTTTTAATTGCCGGGGAAATTCGGCGTAAAGCTGTTATGCTTATTGAAGTTACGCGGTCACTGAAGAGCTCACGATGAAATATCAGCAACTGGAAAACCTGGAGAGCGGTTGGAAATGGAAATACCTGGTGAAGAAGCACCGGGAAGGGGAACTTATCACCCGCTACATTGAAAACAGCGCTGCGCAGGACGCGGTTGACGAGCTGCTGAAATTGGAGAACGAGCCGGTTAAAGTCCTGGCCTGGATTCATGCACATATGAACCCTGCGCTTGATAACCGGATGAAACAGACTATTCGCGCCAGACGCAAACGCCATTTTAATTCCGAGCATCAGCATACGCGTAAAAAATCCATCGACCTGGAGTTTTTAGTGTGGCAGCGTTTGGCGGCGTTAGCCCGTCGTCGCGGCGTGACACTGTCGGAAACGGTGGTGCAGCTGATTGAAGATGCCGAGCGAAAAGAGAAGTATGCCAGTCAGATGTCGTCGTTGAAACAGGATCTGAAAGCGATCCTGGGCAAAGACGAAGAGTAGGGATAGCAACGAACGATAAGCCGGCCGCGCGCCGGTTTTTTTGTGGCGCTAACCGAATACAGACGAAAAAAAACCCCGCAGCGCGGGGTTTTTTATTAAGAAGAGGTAACTTAAGCCTGTGGCTGAGTTACAACGTCTTTAACGCCTTTAACTTCGATTTCTACACGGCGGTTCGGTGCCAGGCACTCGATCTGTGCTTTGGTAGCACGGCCGTTTTTGTAACCGCAGCTATCGGTAACTTGGTTAGCTTCGCCCATGCCACGTGCAGAGATTTTGTCTGCAGGGATGCCTTTAGAAACCAGGTAGTCAACTACGCTGCGAGCGCGGTTTTCAGACAGACGCTGGTTGGATGCATCTTTACCAACTGGGTCAGTGTAGCCCAGAACAACTACGGAACCGTCTTTAGGATCCATAGAGCTCAGCTGGCTGTACAGCTGATCCAGAGCCTGCTGGCCTTCTGGTTTCAGAGTTGCTTTACCGAAGTTGAACAGAACGTCAGACTTCAGAGTGAAACGCTTGGTTTCAACAACTGGAGCTGGAGCTGGAGCTGGTGCTGGAGCTGCTTCGTCCTGACCGAAACGGTAAGAAACGCCCAGGCTCAGCATGGTGTTGTCTGGACGTGCGCCCACGGTGCCTGCGTCGCCGATGTTGCTAACGAACTGATAATCCAGGCGGGTAGCCCAGTTTTTGGTCAGTGCGTATTCAACACCAATCGCAGCCAGCGGAGAAACGCCGGTGTCGTGGTTGCTGATGCGGGTGCCATTGCCAAAGTTAGCTTTGGAATCTGCACGCCATACCATACCACCCAGACGGGTGTAGATGTCCAGATCGTCAGCGATTGGGTAGCTCAGTTTAGCTGCCAGTTGAACGCCCTGTGCCTTGAAAGCACCGTTGTTCACGCTGCCTTTGTAAGGCATACGGCCCAGCCAGTCATAGCCCAGCTCGAAGCCCAGGTATTGGTTCGCCTGGTAACCCAGGAACGCACCAGCACCCAATTGGTTTTCATGGATAGGGCCGTTACCGGTACCGGTGTAGCCGTTGCCATAGAAACCTACGTCATGATACTGGGACCAGCCCAGTTTAGCACCGGTGTACCAGGTGTTATCTTTTGGGGCGGCTTGCGCTACGGTAGCGAAACCGGCCAGTGCCACTGCTAATGCGATAGCTGTCTTTTTCATTTTGCGCCTCGTTATCATCCAAATAGGCAATGAGCTTTAAAGCTGATTTTTAAGCCCTTGGTTAAATTCCTTCGCCAAGGTTTGTGCCCTCGTTTGTTACTCTCCAGTTTTTTACTGGCGTTATAGAGCAACCTTGGCGATGTAAAGTCTACAACGTGGCGCGAAAGTTACAAGTGTGATGTGATAAAGCTCTAAAAAAAAACGCAGAAACAGTCATATTTGCTAACAGATTCGGGCGTATTTTTAGCCGATTTTTTGTTCGGGTAGGGGCGTGGAACCGCGGCTGCTCTCGCTTTGTCCATGATCCCCCAAAGGTTCCGTTTCCGGGGGATAAAAATGATGGGAAAAATCCTAAATTTACTTAATGATACAAAGAAGAGTGAATTTTTAGGGTCGGAAACTGTCCCTGAGCCGGAATGGTGTCACGCTGAGGACGCATAATAAAGCCGTAAGCATGCCCCTGTTCAGCCGCCCGCTGTAATTTTAGACGATCTTCCTCATTTAGCTCAGGTAACCAGCCGAGAACGGCGCTGTAGTTCCCCGTCAGCAACGCTTTTTCCATCGCATCGACCGTGTTGATCGGGCTGATTTGGCTTAATTGTACGACTTTATCTGCAGGCAGGCCAGAGCGCTGTAGCCACAGTTTGCTGAGTTTCTGCTGCGGCGTCAGCCATAGCAGCCAGCGCGACTGGGTGGCTAACTGCTGCAACAGCGGTAATAATAGAAGCTGAGTGACCGCGGGCTGATGCTCGTTGTAAACAAATTCACCGATCAGGCCATTTTCGCTGGCGCTGCCCGCAGAAGCGTCCGGCACCCCATTCAGGGTAAACGCGTTATGGCTGCGATGGGCTTTGTGAAGTGATTGAGTACGCATGTGATATCCCGCCTGTAGTTGTACTGTATGTATATACAGTACCCCCAATGCCTGCCGAGATCAAGCCAATTTTTCGTCACGCCTCGCATAATTGTGAACGTTTTTTGTACGCGCCTGAATTGTGATTGGCAGTGCTGACATTAATGCGTATTTTTCTATTACGTGTTCTTGTAAGTTTTATCTTATTGATTTTAATTATGATTGACTGAAAAGCCACAGAGGAGAACGTTATGCATGGAAGAACAATAGCAAGAGTCGCGCAGGCAAAAACCTGTTTTGGCACACTGGGCAATATTACTACCCGCTCACAGTTCGGCGGCTATGGGCTACTGGCCGACGGGGTGATGTTTGCCGTCGTTGCCGACGGTGAGATGTATTTACGCGCCACAAAAAGCCTGGAGTCAGAATTTCGCGCGCGCGGTATGGTCAACATGGTGTACTCGAAGCGCGGTGTGCCGATCATCATGCGCTATTACTGGGTAGACCACCAGCTGTGGGGAGAACCGCAGGCGCTGTTTGAACTTGCCTGGCAGGCAAAGCGCGAGGCGAGCAAAGAGCTACAGATCCGCAGTCGCGGCAGCAGGCGCCTGAAGGGCTTACCGAATATTGATGCCGGCCTGGAGCGTTTGCTGTGGCGGGTAGGGATACGCGACGTCTATGATTTACGTTTGCAGGGGGCCAGAGGATCGTTTCTGAAGCTGATGCTGCAGCAAAAGAACCTGGGGCTGAAGGCGCTGCTGTCGTTGGCCGGCGCGATTGCTGGTTATCATCACGCCGCGCTGCCTGAAGAGATCCGCGGAGAACTGAGCGCCTGGTTTAATAAAGAAGTGTCATAAGGCGCGTTAGCTGCTGTAACGCACCTTACCATGGTTACAGGCTCATTGTGATTGCCCGATCTGCGCGTTCAACGACGTCAGCTCCGGCAGAAGTTCAACAACCAGTCCTATTTGCTGTAGTACTAACTGCTCTTTGCTTTCTGGTTCTGGCGTCAGCTGTGCGATGCGCGCTGACAGTTTTTCCAGCGCCAGGCTGATGCGCTGAGCATCGGCTGCGTTGTGTTGCAACGCGCCGTCTACGTAGCAAACGGCATCGTTCAGCACGTTGAACACGTCGATATTGGTCAGCCGTTCACGATGGGCCCCCAGCGCCGAAATATAACTCAGGAGCGTATGGTTGAGGCACAACAGCCGGAAGGCTGCCTCCTGCGTTGCCTTATCGGCTTTGGGGTCCGCAGACATATTGGCGATCACCGACGCCAGTTCCGCATCGCTGTTATGGGCGTCGCGGCGGGCGATACGGTAAGGCAGGCCGTTATTTTTACCTTCGTGATACTGCACCAGGATCGCGTCCAGGTAGCGGCAGTTGGCATTCAGCGTTTTGCTGACGACGGCGGACAACTGACGAAAACGCCAGTCCGGCCAGATAAAGGTCACGGCCGCCCAGGCGATGGCGCAGCCCAACAGCGTGTCGTAAACGCGTGGAGCGGCGACTTCGAAGCCTTCCCCAAGCAGGTTAAAGCACAGCAGCACCAATAAGGTAATAAACATGGTGGCGTGGGCGTACTGCACCGTACGGAAGGCGAAGAACAGCACGCCGCTGATCACGATCAGCACCAGTTGGCCTTCGAGCGACGGGACAAAGTACAGAATCGGCAGGCCGATCAGAATCCCCGCCAGGGTGCCGATAATACGCAGGGCCAGCCGCCGCCGGGTGGCATTATAGTTGGGCTGGCAGACAAACAGACTGGTAAGCAGGATCCAGTAACCGTGCCGCATGCCGGTCAACTGAATAAACGCATAGCCGATGCACAGCACCACCGACATGCGGATGGCATGGCGGAACAGCGCTGATTGCGGGGTCAGGTGGCGGCTGATGCGCAGGCGAATATCGCTCCAGCCGGTCAGCCGGTCGTCCGACAGGCTGTTCTCTTCTTCCTGGCCGTTGGCCAACGCCTGTTCCGATTCAATATTCGCCAACTGGGCGTCAATCGCCCGCAGGTTTTTCAGCAGGTGAGACAGCGCTTTGGTCAGCTCACGGTTATCCGCATTGACGGCGATGCGCGACAGGGCTTCTTCAATGCGGGTAAATGCCGGCTCAAAGCGGTTGTTATGCTGGTATTTCTGCCGCAGCAGGATCGATTGCGCCAGTTGCTGGCAGGCGCGGGCCTGTTTACTGAGCAGCCGCTGGAAGCGGAACAGAATATCACTGTGGCGGAACTGTTTACTCAATGCCTGGTACTGAACGTGCGACGAACTGGCGCGTTCATGGATGTCCTGCGCGACAAAATAGTAATGCAGGGTGCGGCGGGTGCCGCGCTGGCCGCGATCGCCTTTCAGACGCGTCAACAGCGACATTTTTGTCTGATTCAGCGTGCTGACCAGGCTGCTGTTGGCCATGGCGACGTCCATCCACGGCAGGTCGGCGTCTTTCTCGGCGTCCGGATCGAACAGGTTGGCCTTGGCGTCCAGGTAGTTGGCCAGTTGCTGATAGCAGCGCGCCAGGTTTTCCTGCAGCGGGCGGATAGGAAACAGCAGGTGGCCTACCAACGTCAGCAGGTTATACCAGACCGCACCGACAATCAGCAGGATAGGTTGCTGGTACCAGATGTCGTACATCGAGGTGCCGAGCATGGCGTACACCGCGATCAGCAGGGCGCCGAACGCGATGGTGGCGTAACGTTGCCCCAGCGCCCCGAGCAGAATAAAGCCGCAGGTAGACAGCGCCAGGCCCAGAATAAACAGCCACGGATAGGGGAACAACAGTTCAATCGACGCGGAGGCGATAAAAAAACAGACCAGCGTAATCAGCAGATTACGCAGCCTGCCGGCGAGCCGGTCATCCAGATCGGTGAGGGCGGCGGCGACCACTCCCAGCGTCAGCGGAATGGTGAGCTTGGGAACGTCCAGCCACCAGGGAACGGCGGTAGTGCCGGCCAGAGCGATAAAAATACGCAGGTTGTAAAGCAGACTGCTGTTGTAGGCATAACGACGCAGCGCCGGTGCAAAAGCAAGCACAAAAAACTCCTCAGACGGAGAAAAAATTAACGTTGTTGGTATTGGCGACGCGCATTTTCGCTTCTGGCCTGCTGAGCCATTTCGACTGAAACCACCCGGCGTCCGACCGGCCACAGCGCAATGGCGGCGATTTTAAAGTTGGCGATGCCTACCGGGATACCGATAATGCTGATGCACTGGGCGATACCTGCGGTAATATGCGACAGACATAGCCACCAGCCAAAGCAAATCAGCCAGAATACATTGAGCAGCGAGCCGCCGGCGGAAAGCAGCGCATTGCTTTTTTCCGGGTACAGTTCGTTAACGCTGATTGCCTCATTGCCGTAAGGCAGGAACGAGAGCTTGGTGATCTCCCAGCACGAGCGGGTTAGCGGCAGGGTAAAGATTAAGACGATGCTGACCAGGGTGGCGAACAGCCACGCCAGGGTCGTGAAAAAACCGCCTAACACAAAATTCAGAATATTCAGTACAGTACGCATGGTTGGGACTCTGCTCTAATCATGGTCAAACCGCCAGGCGGTTGCGTTTGCTATCAAAACGTAGAAACTATTCTACCCTTTTTTTAGCGCTAGAGTGTCACTGCTTATCACAGGTAAACTGGCAACTCTCCAATCTCAATAGAGTCATGGCACGCCGATATGGAACTTAAAGCGACATCGCTGGGAAAACACCTGGCTCAGCATCCTTATAACAGAGTACGACTGTTGCATGCCGGCGTTGAGGTCAGCGGTGAAAAGCATGAATATCTGATTCCGTTCAATCAACTGATTGAGGTCCGTTGTAAACGCGGCATTGTCTGGGGCGAACTTGAGTTCGAACTGCCGGACGAAAAAGTGGTGCGTCTGCACGGTACCGAATGGCAGGAAACGCAGCGTTTCTACCACTATATGCTGCAGGCCTGGCAGCGCTGGAGCGCCGAAATGAGCGAGATCAGCGCCGGCGTGCTGCAACAGCAGGTGGAAAATATCCAGCGAATTGAGCAGCAGGATAAATGGTTTAAGCGCTCGGCGCTGGGTAAACTGCAGCAGCAGATCCGCGAAGCCTTCGGCGCGCTGCCGATGCCGGCGACGCGTCTGGAAAGTTTTGACAACTGCCGTGATGATTACCGACTCTGCCAACAGTGGCTGCAGCAGGGGCCGTACAGCGTCGCCGAACGTAACCGGCAGTGGACGGAGCGGATGCTGGCGGAACATGCTGATTTCTTCCAAACGGTGGAAACCTCACCGCTGAACGCCTCGCAAAGCCGGGCGGTGGTCAATGGTGAAGACTCGGTGCTGGTGCTGGCCGGGGCCGGCAGCGGCAAAACCTCCGTGCTGGTGGCGCGCGCCGGGTGGCTGCTGCGCCGGCAGGAGGCCGCGCCGGAACAAATCCTGCTGTTGGCATTCGGCCGGCAGGCGGCCGAAGAGATGAATCAGCGCATAGAAGAACGTCTCGGCGTCAGCGCAATTCAGGCGAAAACCTTTCACGCGCTGGCGCTGCAGATTATCCAGCAGGGCAGCCGCAAAGTCCCCGTCATCAGCAAGTTGGAAACCGACAGCAAGGCCCGGCGTGAATTACTGATCGCCAGCTGGCAGCAGCAGTGCGCGGAGAAAAAGGCGCAGGCGAAAGGCTGGCGCCAATGGCTGACGGATGAGCTGGAATGGGAAGTGCCCGAAGGGGATTTCTGGCAGGATCGGCGTCTGGCGTCACGTTTGGCGGGACGTCTGGAGCGTTGGCTGGGGCTGATGCGTATGCACGGCGGCAGCCAGGCGGAAATGATCGAGCAGGCGGATGACGAAAACCGCGATCTGTTCTCCAAACGTATCCGGCTGATGGCGCCGCTGCTGAAAGCGTGGAAAAGCGCGCTGAAGGCGGAGGGGGCGGTTGATTTTTCCGGCTTGATTCATCAGGCGGTCAACATTCTGGAGAAAGGGCGCTTCGTCAGTCCCTGGAAGCATATTCTGGTGGACGAATTTCAGGACATTTCGCCACAGCGCGCGCAACTGCTGGCCGCACTGCGTAAACAAAACACGCAGACCTGTCTGTTTGCCGTCGGTGACGACTGGCAGGCTATCTATCGTTTCAGCGGAGCGGAGCTCAGCCTGACCACCGCATTTGCCGATAACTTTGGTGCCGGGGCGCAGTGCGCCCTGGATACCACCTATCGTTTCAACGAACGTATCGGCGATATCGCCAACCGCTTTGTACAGCAGAACCCGCATCAGCTGAAAAAGCCGCTCAACAGCTTAAGCAAGGGCAATAAGAAGTCGGTGGCAATTTTGCCGCAGGAGCAACTGGAAAATCTGTTGGATAAGCTCAGCGGTTACGCCAAGCCTGACGAACGCATTTTGCTGTTGGCGCGTTACCATCATTTAAAGCCGGAGGTACTGCAGAAGGCCGCCACCCGCTGGCCGAAGCTCAATCTCGACTTTATGACCATTCATGCCAGCAAAGGTCAGCAGGCGGAGTATGTCATTATCGTCGGGCTGCATGACGGCAACGACGGCTTCCCGGCAGTGGCGCGTGAGTCGGTGCTGGAAGATGTGCTGCTGCCGCAGCCGGAAGATTTTCCGGACGCGGAAGAGCGGCGGTTGCTGTATGTGGCGCTGACGCGTGCCAAACATCAGGTGTGGCTGCTGCAGGATCGCGAGCGGCCGTCGGTATTTGTCGAACAGCTGCATGAACTGGGCGTGCCGCTGCAGAAAAAACCGTAATCGCCGGGCTGCGGCAGGCGGCCCGGCAGTTAACCGTTATTTCAGGCGTTCTTGCAGATAGCGCTGATAGTCGGGAATGGTAATGTCCACAGCCTGCGTGAACAGTGAAGAGTCAATCAGGAAATCGGCGGTGGCGCGGTTGGTGGCCACCGGGATATTCCACACCGTCGCCAGACGCAGCAGCGCTTTGACATCGGGGTCATGCGGCACGGCGTTCAGCGGATCCCAGAAGAAAATCAGCATATCAATCTTGCCTTCCGAGATCAGCGCGCCGACCTGCTGATCGCCGCCCATCGGGCCGCTTAGCATACTCTGTACCGGAATGCCGCTGGCGCGCTGGATCAGGTTGCCAGTGGTGCCGGTGGCGTAAAGCTGATGCTGGGCCAGCGCCGCTTTATGTTCTTCGACCCACCGCAGCAAATCCTGTTTACGGTGATCGTGCGCCACCAGGGCGATATGTTTGCGTTCCGCAATCGTGCGGGTTGTCACTTCCATTGCAATATCCTTGGCTTACCGAATCATACTCAGCAGATTACTGAAACTGCATTTTTCTGCCTAGCGTTTACGCGTTGCAAATCATAATAAAGTGACATACGCCAGCCTTTACCGCCATTTTGTCCGGCAAAGGCGCCATTATGGGGTACGCCAGGGCTTGCCGGGGGATAAATTTTCCCGGTCGCCGGCGTTTTGGCGGGCAAAGGCCGGGACGGCGGCCGGGCGTGGCTGGCGGTTATAGTCGGCGACGGTTTTTTCCAGCCGCTCATTGGCGTACGGCGGGGTAACCTGCAGGATGTCGCGTTTTGCCGGCAGCGCCTTTCCCTGTTTATCGATCACCTGATAATTTTGCTGCTGCTCAAAGCGCTGGCCATCCTGCTGGCTGTCGATCGGGGGAAGCTGGATCGCCACCGAGCTGACGTTGTGCGAGTTGAATGCCACCAGCATTAATGGCGACGTGTATAGTGAAGGCGGCTGCGTTGCCGCATGCAGGGGTTTACTGACCTTAAACAGAAGTTGATGCTGCCCGCCGTTTAATTCGAGACTGTCAGCGCCTTTTAACAGCGAGCCGGTCATCTGTTTGCCGTCAACAACCAACAGTTCGATATCCGGGGAGAGCTGCAGGGTCGTAGCTACGGCCGACAGGCTCAGGCAAACGCCGAGCAATCCCGTAACCACCAGACCAAATTTCATTCGTTATCTCCTTATCTGCAGGCATGCTTTCTATTGTTGAGGAGCGGACACAGTGTGTCAAAATTTTTCCGTCAGCCGCCGCGTGGTTACATGTTGTCATTTTTGTTGATATTTTGACATATAATCCGTAACCGACGAGCGGTTGATTCCTTCAGACCGCAAAAAATCCTCAGGGTTGCAGCGTTTGTTATTTTTATCCGAGGCTTATCGCACAGGTTTATCGACTGCCAAGCCGCGCTTTTGGGTATAGACTAAACGGCAGGCACTACCCGCCAATAATCAGGAGAGCGAGATGGACGATCGTGAGATTGCCGAGGTGTTGCGGCAGGTGAAAAGTATTGCGCTGGTCGGCGCCAGTGATAAACCCGCGCGTGCGAGCTATGGCGTAATGGCCTACCTGTTGTCGCAGGGCTATCAGGTTACGCCGGTAAGCCCGAAGCTGACCGGGCAGACGCTGCTTGGGCAGCAGGTTTACGCCAGTCTGGATGATATCCCCCATCCCATTGATATGGTCGATGTCTTTCGCAATGCGGAAGCGGCCTATGGCGTGGCGCAGGAGGCGATAGCCATCGGCGCCAAGGTACTGTGGCTGCAGATTGGCGTGATTAATAGCCAGGCGGAGGAGCTGGCGCAGGCGGCCGGGCTGAAGGTGGTGATGGACCGCTGCCCGAAAATCGAAATCCCGCGCCTGGGGTTGGAGCGATAAAAAAGCAGGGCCCGGCACTACGCCGGGCCCTGCAGGTTTCTCAGGCCGTGATGCTTAGTTGCGCAGGCGGGGCGCCTGCAGTTGACTGCGGATGGACTCCGCCAGCTCATCGAGCGACGGCTGCTCCGGATGCGCATCTTGCTCTTCACCAGCCAGTTGCGCCTCCGCCAGATAGGTATGAACCGGCTGGCCTTCTTCATCTTCCATCACGACGTGGTACCACGGCGCGGAACGTAAATCGTCGTTGGCGGCGATTTCGTCAGCTTTAGGTTGCTCCAAAGAGTATTCAGGGTCGATATCAATCACGACGCCCAGATACCCCAGCAGTCTATGACGAACCTGTTGTCCGATACCGAATTTGCTGGCAATCATGGTGACCTCCTGAGAAACAGTTTTTGCCCGCTCCTTTGCATACCATCGATATGGGGGCAAAACGGTCTATTTCAAGTTACATCACTCGGCATGCAAACCCTTTCAGATACAGCCCTTCCGGATAGGTGGCGATCACCGGGTGATCGGCAGCCTGCCGATACTGCTCTATAAATTGTATATCACAACCGGCGTCGACAGCGGCGTCAGCCAGGATTTTTTGGAACAAATCGGTTGCCATCAGCCCGGAGCAGGAGAAGCTCAGCAAAATCCCGCCAGGGTTCAGCAGCTGCAGCGCCAACATATTGATATCTTTATACCCCCGGCAGGCGCTGGCCAGCTGGTTCTTATTTTCGACGAATTTCGGCGGGTCCATAATGATCAGATCGAACTTTTCCCCCTGATTGCGATAGTTGCGCAGCAGTTGGAACACATCGTCACGCACGAACTCCGCCTTACTGACATCCAGTTGATTAAGCTCGACGTTCTGGCGGGCCACGTCCAGCGCCGCCTGCGAAGTATCAACGCTGATCACCTGGCTGCAGCCGCCCATCAGGGTCGAGACGGCAAAGGCGCCGGTATAGGAGAAACAGTTCAGCACGCGGCGGCCGGCGGCGAAATTACGCGCGGCCAGGCGGCTGTCGCGCTGATCGAGGTAGAAACCGGTTTTGTGTCCCTGCTGAATATCGACCAGCAGCTTCATTCCGTGCTCGGTAATCGGCAGCAGCGTCGGCGGCAGTTCGCCCAGTACCGGGCCTTGCGTCAGCGGCAGACCTTCCTTTTTACGCACCGCCACGTCGGAGCGGTCGTAAATCGCACATTCCGGGTAGCAGTGCTGCAGGGCGGAGATCAGCGCCGCGCGTTGATATTCGGCACCGGCGGACAGCAGCTGCAGCACCAGGAAATTCTGGAAGCGGTCAATGGTAATGCCCGGCATGCCGTCAGATTCGCCGGCGATCAGGCGGTAGCCGTCCAGCCCGTCGCGTTTGGCGACCCAGTCACGCCAGCTTTGCGCCTGCTGTAAACGGCGGATAAAGAACGCGATATCAATCGCTTCATCCTGCTGGAAAGTCCAGACGCGCGCGCGGATTTGCGATTCCGGCGAATAGGCGCCGCGGGCCAGCCATTTTCCCTGACAGTCGTGGATATCGATGGTTTCACCGGAAAGCGGCTTGCCTTCGATGCGTTGAACCGCTCCGGAGAAGACCCAGGGATGACGACGAAGCAAGGATTTTTCACGTCCTTTGGCGAGAAACAGGCGCATTATGATTACTCTTTCAATACGGTGGATGACGACGGATAGGTCATTATCAGTCAAAATGACATCATCATCGCCGGGCGATGGGCGCCGCAGGCGATGTTGGATGGATGTCCGGCGTAGGGCGCAGCGGCCATCATGTCGGGCTAGTTTACGTGATTTGTTTGAATAATCCGACTATGTTGTGGTGTCCCGCCGGCGGCGACGGGAAATGAGCACGGAATAACCCGGTGGAGTTGCAGCAAGGGGGCAGTGATGACGCATATTTGCAGAGTGGCATATGTCTACGGCATGGTGCAGGGCGTGGGTTTCCGTTACAACACGCAGGTTAAGGCGACGGCGTTGGGCCTGAACGGCTATGCGCGCAATCTGGATGACGGCAGCGTGGAAGTGCTGGCGTGCGGGGAACCGCCGCAGGTTGAGGCGCTGATCGACTGGCTGAAGCAGGGCGGCCCACGCAGCGCGCGGGTTGACCGCGTGCTGGTGGAGCCAGGCGGCGAGCAGGCCCTACAGGGGTTTACAATTCGCTACTGAGCGTCGGTGGATTAGATACATTTGACCGGCTTGGGCAGGCCGGCGATCTTGGTCGCCTGTTTGGCCGGGCCTTTCGGGAACAAACGGTATAAATAGCGGCTGTTGCCTTTCTCTTCGCCATATTTTTGCGCCATGGCTTTCACCAGCATGCGAATTGCCGGTGAGGTATTAAACTCCTGATAGAAATTACGCACAAAACGCACCACTTCCCAGTGCGCCTCCGTCAGGACAATCTCTTCCTGCGCCGCCAACAGCGGCGCCAGGCCTTCATGCCAATCGGCGCTGTTTTTCAGGTAGCCCTGCGCATCGGTATCAATAATCTGACCTTCAAACTCCAACATACTGCCTCAATAACGGGTAACTGATCACGTTGCGCAGTCTAGCAAATTTTAACGACAGCAAACACCAGCGCCGGCGGCGGCCTTGACTACACTCAGGTTGGGCGTGTTATGTGCCCGCCTGCCTCCCACTCACCTGAGCGTTAAGGAAGCTGACATGAGTATGATGAAAGCCGCTGCCTTTATTGAGAAAGGGCGTATTGAGCTGGTTGATAAGCCTATTCCTGCTCCCGGTCCGAATGATGCGCTGCTGAAGATTACCACCACCACCATTTGCGGTACGGATATTCATATTCTGAAAGGGGAATATCCGGTGTCCAGGAGGCTGACCGTGGGCCATGAGCCGGTTGGGATTATCGAAAAACTGGGCAGCAACGTGAAAGGCTACCGCGAGGGGCAGCGGGCGCTGGCCGGCGCCATTTGCCCCTCGTTTACCTCTTATCCCTGCCAGGACGGCTATCCCGCGCAGGACGGCGCTCATCTGGCGGGATGTGGTTGCCACGGTTATAAGGCCACCGCCGGCTGGCGCTTTGGCAACGTGATTGACGGCACCCAGGCGGAGTACGTGCTGGTACCGGATGCCGAGGCAAACCTGGCGCCGATTCCTGACGGCCTGTCCGATGAGCAGGTGCTGATGTGTCCGGACGTGATGTCCACCGGCTTTAAGGGCGCGGAAAACGCCGGTATCAAGATCGGCGATGTCGTGGCGGTGTTTGCTCAGGGGCCGATTGGCCTGTGTGCGACCGCCGGTGCGCGTCTGCGCGGCGCCAGCCTGGTGATCGCCGTCAGCAGCGCGCCGGAGAAGCTGGCGATGGCCGGCCGGCTGGGGGCCAACGTGCTGCTGAATTACAAACAGGTCGACGTGGTGGATGAGATCCTGAAAATTACCGGCGGGCGCGGCGTGGATGCCAGCATTGAGTGTCTGGGCACGCAGCGCACCTTTAATCAGGCGCTGCGGGTGCTCAAGCCGGGCGGCACGCTGTCCAGCCTGGGCGTATACAGTGAAGATTTGCAATTGCCGGTCAGCGCCATTGCCAATGGGCTGGGGGATCACACCATCCGCACCGCGCTGTGCCCCGGCGGCAAAGAGCGGATGCGCCGAATGATGAACGTGGTGCAGCATGGCGGCCTGGACTTGACGCCGCTGATCACCCATCGTTTCCCGCTTGATGAGATTGCTGACGCCTACCAACTGTTTGCGGAAAAACGTGACGGCGTGATTAAGCTGGCGATTAGCGCCTGACGCCGGTCGTTAAACGTAAAAAAGCCCCCGCGCAGGCGGAGGCTTTTATCATCGTGCTGGCTGCCGTATCAGTTGCTGCGGGCGAAGCCCAGAATGCTCAGCAGGCTGATAAACATGTTGTACAGCGAGACATACAGGCCAACGGTGGCGCGGATGTAGTTGGTTTCGCCGCCGTGGATGATGTTGCTGGTTTCCCACAGGATGGCGCCGGCTGAGAACAGAATAAACAGCGCGCTGATTGCTAGGTGCAGAGCAGGGATCTGCAGGAACAGGTTGGCGATCACCGCCACCAGCAGCACCACAAAGCCCGCCATCATCATCCCGGACAGGAACGACATATCCTTACGGGTGGTCAGCACGTAGGCCGAGCAGCAGAAGAACACCAGCGCGGTACCGCCCAGCGCCAGCATTATCAGGTCGCCGGCGCCGGCATTCAGAAACGAGCTGAGGATCGGGCCCAGGGTATAGCCCATAAAGCCGGTCAGCGCGAAGGCGGCCAGGATGCCCGCCGGGCTGTTGGCCAGCTTGTGCGTCAGGAACATCAGGCCGTAAAAACCGACCAGCATCAGCAGCAGACCCGGCGCCGGCAGCCCCAGCATGGTGCTGGCGGTAGCGGTCAGTGCGGAGAAGCCCAGCGTCAGGGAAAGCAGGAAGTAGGTATTACGCAACACTTTGTGGGTGCTGAGCAACGAATCGCGCGAGGATGAGACGACAGTGCGGTCCATATAATGATCTCTCTTATCAGGTCATCACAAAATTAGTTACGATGATAAATAGTGCAAGCGCTTGATTAAAGTTTGTTTACCAATCTTTACCCTTAGTTATCATTGGCGCAGCGGCGTTCGATTTGCTGCTTTATTCGTCGGGTGGCGGCGTCATGCTGGTTTTTCGCGCGGTTGAACGGGTGTGGACTTTACAAGCCAACATACTGTGTTTATAGTTCGCCTCATTACGGAGGGGTGGCCGAGTGGCTGAAGGCAACGGTCTTGAAAACCGTCGACGGGAAACCGTTCCAGAGTTCGAATCTCTGCTCCTCCGCCATATTATAGACCCCAGGCTTAGCGATAAGCCTGGGGTTTTTCTTTATGGTCTGCCGCCAGCCATTAAGCAGAGCGCGCCATGAGCTGCAGCAGATAAGCCGTACGGAAGGGATGCAGCAGCGGATCCGGCAGGCAATTGCCGGGTTGGAAAATATGCCCCGTGATGCACGACTGCTGCGGAGCCTCTGGTCTTAGCGCTGCCGCCGGACTGGCCGCTGCGTTATGGTCAGCAGCTGATTGAACAGGCGCAGGTCTTGTGGCCGGATAATCCCGAGGTGGCGGAAATGCAGCAGGCGTGGCGGCAGCATCTGGAGGCTAACGCGCTGCCGGCAACCTCGCTCCTCGGCTGGCGCGACGGGATGCAGAAATTGCAGCAGCTGACCAGCCGGCTGAACGGGCTGGATGAAAAGCACGGTAAATATATGACCGTCAGCGAGCTGAAATCGTCGGTGTTCGCCATCACCCAGGCGTTTAACCGCCATCCGCCGGCGGAAGAACGCCTGCGGCGCTATAGCGCCGGCCGCTCAGAGGCGCAGCGCAAACAGGCGGCAATGGCGCTTGAGCAGCTGCAGACGCGCTACTTTTTACAACAGTCCGCCGGCGCGGAAAAGAGGCCGGGCGAGGTGCGGTAACGCAGCGCGACGCCGCCGGGCGCATTCTGTTCTCAGCCGAGCGGGCCGCCCTGGATGGTGTCGCACAGGCCGTTGATAATGTGCTCGCCGCTCTCTTGCTGCAGCTCCTGATACCACGCCTGCGTCAGCGCCATATCTTTGCCGTGGGTAATATCGCAGCGCTTACGCGCCTTGAGCACCAGATCCCGCACCCGTTCGCAGCGCCGGCTTTCGTACTGCTGCAGCGCTGCGGCGATATCGCGGTGGGTGCGGAACGCGTCGCCAAGCACCACCGCGTCCTCCATGGCAGCGCAGCCGCCCTGGCCGATATCCGGCGTGGTGCTGTGGGCGGCATCCCCCAGCAGCGCGATCCTGCCGCTCGTCAGCCGCTCGAACGGTTCAATGTCGTGGATCTCGATGCGGTTGGTGGTGGCCGGATCCAGCGCGGCGATCAGCCGCTGCACCTGCGGCGCCCAGCCGCTGAAGTAACGGCGTAAATCGGCGCGCAGCGTGCTGCGGTCTTCCGCCAGCCCGGCCGGCAGCGGCACGTCAAAGAAGAAATAGAAGCGTCCGTCGGCCACCGGCATCAGCGACACCCGTTTGCCTTCACCGACAAAGGTCGTCCACTGATCGGCCGGCGCAATGGCTTCATCAATCTCCACCAGTCCGTTCCAGTTGACATAGCCGGCATAGCGTCGCTCCGGCGCATAGCCCAGCACCGCCGGACGCAGCGCCGAACGGCTGCCGTCGGCGGCAATCAGCACATCGCCGCGCGCGCTGGCGCCGTCGCTGAAGCGGACGGTTACGCCGTTGGCATCTTCCTGCGCCTCGGTGACGCGTTTGCCGAACTGCACGCGGTCACGGCCCCAAAAGTCCAGCATCTCCCGCTGCAGCTCGGCGCGCGATACCGGGCAGGGGCGGCCGGCGACGCGTTCAATCAGCGGCGCCAGGCTAAAGCGCGTCATAATCGCGCCGCTGCGGTACTCCTGATAGGCCATTGAACGCATCGGGCCGCCGTAGGTTTCGATAATCTCTCCCATCCCCAGATGCTGCATGCATTTCACCCCGTTGGGCCAGATGGAAATGGCCGCGCCCACCGGTTTAATCTCCGTTACGGCTTCAAAAACCTCACACTCAATACCCGCCTGTTGTAGCGCGACCGCCGCGCTGAGCCCGCCGATGCCGGCGCCAATGACCAATGCTTTCATGATGTTCTCCTGTAGATCCGGTCATAGGCCCGAGCAATTTGCGTACCACATCGGCATTTGCCGTCGCAGCGCGCCGTCAGCGCGGCGGATGCGGCAGCGTTGCACCATAAAGCAGCATTCCGGGGTAGGCTTTGCCTGTTTATGAATCATAAGTTTCTTTATGTTGGTTTGTGAATCCAACGTTTCAGTGGCGGAGAAAAAGAGAGGCAACGGCTATTTTCGAGGTTAATCGATTGATAAAAAATAAAAATATGGTTTTTTGACGCCCGATCCGCTGCACCGGCGACAAGCTGGCCTGTTTTGTGCACACCTCAGGGGAAAGCGTATTTACTGAGGGATAATGGCATGTCAGACGAGAAAAACAGCACGCTGCTTTACGGTCTTGAACAGCGCATTCCGCCGCTGCCGGCATTTTTTAGCGCGTTGCAGCACGTACTGGCCGGGCTGGTCAGCATTATTACCCCGCCGCTGCTGATCGGCGCCACGCTGGGGCTGGAGGCGTGGATGCCCTACCTGATCAGCATGTCGCTGCTGGCCTCCGGCATCGGCACGTTTCTGCAGTCTAATCGGGTATGGGGGATTGGCGCCGGCATGATCTGCATGCAGGGCACCAGCTTTGCGTTTCTTGGCGTGTCGGTGGCCGGCGGTCTGTGGGTGAAACAGCAGGGTGGCGGGCCTGAGGACATTATGGCGATGCTGTTCGGCGTCAATTTTGTCGCCGCGCTGGTGCCGGTGGTCGTCAGCCGTTTTATTGAACCGCTGAAGAAAATCTTTACGCCGGTGATCACCGGCAGCGTGATTGCGCTGATCGGCATCAGCCTGATTAAGGTGAGCGTGATCAACTGGTGCGGCGGCGAGGGGGCAAAGGATTTTGGCAGCATGAGCAATATCGGTCTGGGAGGGCTGACGCTGGGGGTGATTGTGCTGCTGAGCTGCGTCGGTAACCGCTGGCTGCGGCTGGCGTCGATCGTAGTAGGCATCGCCGCGGGTTGCCTGGCGGCGGCGCTGACCGGCAACTTCCATCCGGCGCCGATCGGTGAAACCTGGTTCCGGCTGCCGGCGCTGTTCCCGTTCGGCTTCCAGTTCAACAGCGCGATCTTTTTGCCTATCGCGCTGGTGTCGCTGGTGTGTATTCTGGAGGCGGTCGGCGATCTGACGGCCAACAGCCTGATCTCCCGACAGCCGATCGATAACGCCGCCTTCCGCAGCCGGCTGAAGGGCGGCATTCTGGCCGACGGCGTGAGCTGTATGATCGCCGCGATGCTGTGCGCCTTCCCGAACACCACCTTTGCGCAGAACAACGGCGTGATTCAGATGACCGGCGTTGCCAGCCGCTATGTCGGGCGCTATATGGGCGTTATTCTGATCCTGCTGGGGCTGTTCCCGCCGTTTGGCGAGCTGCTGCGCCAGATCCCCACGCCGGTGCTGGGCGGGGCGACGATGGTGATGTTCGGCTGTGTGGTTGCCGCCGGCATCCGCATCATCACCCAGAACCCGCTGACGCGGCGCACGATGCTGATCGTCGGGCTGGCGTTCGGCATCGGCCTCGGTATTGAGGCGGTGCCGGCGTTTCTGACCCATTTCCCGCCGCTGGTCGGCAACCTGTTCGGCTCGGCGGCCACCAGCGGCGGTCTGGTGGCGATTATCCTTAACCTGATTATGCCGGAAGAGAAACATGACGCAGTCGTTAGCAACAGGAGTCACGATGAACGTGCTCGAACGCTTTAACCGTTTACCGCTTGATGAGGCCATTGCGCTGCTCAGCCCCTGCGTGGCGATCCCGGACTGGGCGTCGGCGCTGGTGCAGGCGCGCCCCTATGCCGATCGCGCCGCGCTGCTGGCGCGGGCGGGGGAACTGATGCAACACTGGGGCGACGCCGAGCTGCAGCAGGCGATGAGCGCCCATCCGCGCATCGGCGAGCGGCCGACGGGCAGTCAGGCGCACGCCGCCCTGTCGCGGCAGGAGCAGGCGTCGGTGGATCGCCATGATGCAGAGCTTGCCGAGGCGCTGCGCACGGCCAATACCCAGTATGAGGCGCGCTTTGGTCGGGTCTTCCTGATCCGCGCCAAAGGACGCAGCGGCGCGGAGATTCTGCAGGCGTTGCGCCTGCGTCTGCACAATAACGAGGCGCAGGAGCGGCAGGCATCGCTGGCGCAGCTGCGTGAAATTACCTTACTCAGACTGGAAGGAGTGATCGGCGCATGAGCAATCTGAGCAGCCATATTCTGGATATTTCTACCGGCCGGCCGGCCGCCGGCGTCGCCGTGCATCTGGCGCGTTATGAACACGGCGACTACCAGCCGCTGGCGAGCATGCTTACCGACGCCAACGGCCGCATCGCCGTCTTTACTCCGGCGGCGCTGCCGGCGGGGCGTTATCGCCTGACGGCAGACATCGGCGACTGGTTTACGGCCGCCGGACGGCAGACGCCCTATGTCCACGCGCAAATCGAGCTGATGCTCAGTGAGGAGCAGCACTATCACCTGCCGTTTTTAATCGCCCCCGGCGGTTGGTCAACCTACCGGGGCAGCTGAGCGTCAACGACAAACAGAAGATGTATAAAAGGCCGCCTTCGCGGCCTTTTATATGCACCGAATGGCATAATTTATATGAAACAAAAAGTTAAGCATTACGTTAGGCAACGACAGTCACCTAAACAGTGCTGGCAGGGGTGAACAACGAGAAAGGCGGGGCGTTAGCAGCCTGAGACGAGCAACGACAGTCCGGCAAAGTGGATTGCAGTAAAAATGTCCATTATGATGACCCAGGAAACATTCAACAGGGAATCATGACATGACAGTTGGATTTATTGCAGATGAGCCAGGACGCTTTTACACCTTCCAGTCAAAATTACCTTCCGGTGAATACTTCGAGTTCAGCCCCCGTAACCCTCCCCTGAATGCTAAGCCCATTGTAGATGATGAAAGCGGGATGTGTATTGGCTATTCCGTGGCGCAGGCTCCCGGTTTGTGGCGGATTTATGATGCTGATGGCGTGTTCGTCAGACTGGAAGAGGCGCCATTAGAAGCTCCCCTGATTGACCCAACAGACCTCGCTTTAATTGCCTTTGGTGTATTCCGCCTTTTTCGGGTTGGTAAAGCATTGTTGGAGAGTGGCGTAAAAACGGCTGTAACGGTAAAACTTAGTCAGGCTACCGTCAGTATCTTGCGTGGCCGCCTTAAAATGGGCTTATCAGCTCGTGCTATCAGGATGAGTGAGTCATCGGCAAAACATATGCTCACGCCCGGTCGCTATGTGCCTTTGCAGATTCAAGAAAAGGTCATTCGTTATGGTGCCAGAACGGCAGACCCACGGAAAAAACCAGGGATTTTCCGGTACGAAGCCCGCATATATAAGCTTGTGGAAGATAGACAAAATAAGGGCAGTTATATTTACAAATCATACCGTCTTGAGGTTTTGGTCAGGGAAGCTGACTGGACTATCATGCACTTTCAGTACATGCCGTAAGGGGGAATAGTGATAGATATCACAAGCGGTACCAGGCATCTTAAGTTAACGCCTTATGAAAGGTTATCTGAGCCAGAGGAGCCAGACTATAGCCGCATTATGGTGTGGGTTGAATTTTCTGTCCCCGGGCTAAAAACTGAGTTTGCAGCAGAGTTTTTTGTTGGTCAGTTGGAGCAGTTCAGGAAAGAGGTGCATGGATTCCAGCAGGCTCTGAAAAACGGAATAAAATTTAAGGATATTGATTTATCCTCGGCATTTGAGCAGGTAACGCTGAAATTTCACCAGTTACACTTTGCCGGAGCCGTTGGGGTCAGCATGGTACTGAAACCTGAAGACCATGCTGACAGCGTTACGCTTGAGGATTCCTTCGATATTGATGAGAGTTATTTTCCAGAGCTACTCTCAGGTCTGGAAGAAATCATTTCATGGCAGAATTGATAATGTCAGAGGTGAGGGCTGAAAGTAAAAAACCACCTGCTATGCAGGTGGTTTTTTTACACCTGATTGCCGGGCGTTCGGCCCGGCGGCATTAGTCCTTCGGCAGCAGCGCCTTGGCGCTGAAGCGCGGCGCGGCGGCCTGCTGCTCATCGCGCGCCAGCCAGCGGTAGGCCAGCGCACCCAGCGCCACGCCGATAAACCAGCTGAAATTGGCGACAGCATGCAGCGACGGAATAAAGCTGAGGATAACGCCGACGGTGACGGAAGGCAGCAGGGCGGCGATGGCTTTCGGGTTAAAGCCGTGGCGATACCAGTATTTACCTGCCGGCGTGTCGTTGAACAGGTCGTCCACCGACAGCTGCTGGCGTTTAATCAGGTAGAAGTCCGCCAGCAGAATGCCGAACAGCGGGCCGACAAATGCGCCCAGCACGTCCAGCGTGTAGTGGATCAGCTCCGGTGAGTTAAACAGGTTCCACGGGGTCAGCAGCACCGATCCCACCGCGGCGATCATGCCGCCGGTGCGGAAGCTGATTTTTTGCGGCGCGCAGTTGGAAAAGTCGAACGCCGGCGAAACGAAGTTGGCGACGATATTGATGCCGATGGTGGCGGTGATCATGGTCAGCAGGCCGATCGCCACCGCCAGATCGTTGCCGACGCGGCTGACCGTTTCAATAGGGTCGGTGATCATATGGCCGAACAGCGACTGGGTGCCGGAGACGATCACCACCGTCACCAGCGAGAACAGCAGAAAGTTGAACGGCAGACCCCAGCGGTTGCCGCGGCGTACTTCATTCATATTCTTCGCGTAGCGCGAGAAGTCGCCGAAGTTGAGCAGCGGGCCGGAGAAGTAGGAGACCACCAGCGCAGTGGCGGTAATCATCTGCCAGGCCTGCTCGCCGGCGGTCAGGGACTTGCCGGCCAGGGTAAAGGAGATGCCGTCAGGCCCGGTCTGATACACAATCCAGCCCGCCAGCGCCAGCATCACCACGTACACCGCCGGGCCGGCAATATCGATAAAGCGCTTGATGGCGTTCATGCCGTGCCAGAACACCATCGCCTGCAGCAGCCACATCAGCGCAAAGCAGATCCAGCCGAGGTAAGAGAGGCCGAGCAGCGAATCGGCGGTGAGCGCCGCCAGCGACGGCCAGAACTTCAGCGCCACCAGCATCAGCGCGTTGGCCGCCAGATAGGTCTGGATGCCGTACCAGGCGAAGGCGATCAGCCCGCGGATCACCGCCGGGATATTGGCGCCGAACACGCCGAACGCCTGACGGCAGATTACCGCATAGGGCACGCCCGCCATCTGGCTGGGCTTCGCCACCAGATTGGCGCACAGCTGCACGATGCCAATGCCCGCCAGCAGGCACAGCAGCACCTGCCAGCTTGCCAGCCCGAGGGTAAAGAAGCTGGCGGCGACCACGTAACCGCCCATGCTGTGCACGTCCGACATCCAGAACGAAAAGATATTGTACCAGCTCCAGTTCTGATCGCGGGTCGGCGCCAGATCCTCATTGCACAGCCGCGGGCTGTAACCCTGACGCGTAGTTTGTCTGTTTGGCATGAAACCTGCTCCTCTGATGAAAACCCTGTTGAGGGGATAGCTACGCTGAAGCAGGATTCAGGCCAGAATGCGTAATTTTGTATACAAAAAATTATTTTTATGTATACGATTTGATGCGCAAGAGTTAATCAGGAGTGAGGTGATGAAAAGCGAAAACCGCCTGGAAACGGCGTCCGGCCTGCATGACAAGGATGAGTCCATCTATCAGGCGTTGATGAACGCCATCGTTGAACATCAGCTGCCGCCGGGCAGCAAACTGCCGGAAGAGGCGCTGTCCGAGGTGTTCGGCGTCAGCCGCACCGGTATCCGCAAGGCGCTGCAGCGGCTCGCGGCGGTGCAAATGGTGCAGCTGGCGCCCAAGCGCGGTGCATACGTCGCCAGCCCGACGGCGGAGGAGGCGAAAGATATTTTCCGCACCCGCACCCTGCTGGAGGTGGCGAACCTGCCGGACGTGCTGGCGCGCTGTCAGCCGCCGCATCTGGCGGCGCTGGAGGCGATTATCCGCGATGAGCAGCAGGCGCACGAGGAGCATGACGGCCCGGCGGCTATCCGCCTCTCCGCCGCATTCCATATTCAACTGCAGGCGATCTCCGCCAATGCGGTGTTGACCGAGATGGTGACGCGGCTGTGCCAGCGCTCCTCGCTGGTGATTGCCGCCTGGGGCGCGCCGTGGCGGCAAGGCTGCCGCTGCAATGATCATGAACGGCTGATTGCACTGCTGCGGCAGCGGGATTTACCGGCGCTCAGCGCCGCCGTCGAACAGCATTTTGACCATATTGTCGCCAGCCTGCGTTTTGAACGCGCGGAACTGGGCCATCCCGATTTTGTCCGGCTGTTCGCCGCCTATAAGGAGCAATGATGTCCGCAGTATGTATACAAGTGATCAACCCCAATACCGACCCCGGCATGACCGAAACCATTGGCGCGGCCGCCCGCGCCGCTGCAGCGCCGGGCACCGAAATTCTGGCGGTGTGCCCGGCGGAGGGCGTGCCGTCGATTGAAGGCCATTTTGATGAGGCGGTTGCCGCGATCGGGGTGCTGGAACAGATCAAGGCCGGCCGCGAGCGCGGCGTCGACGGGCACGTGATCGCCTGTTTCGGCGACCCCGGCCTGCTGGCGGCGCGTGAACTGGCGCAGGCGCCGGTGATCGGCATTGCCGAGGCCGCCATGCATATGGCGACGCTGGTCGCCACGCGTTTTTCCATCGTCACCACGTTGCCGCGCACGTTGATTATCGCCCGCCATCTGCTGCGTCAGTACGGCTTCAGCGAACACTGCGCCGCGCTGCACGCCATCGACCTGCCGGTGCTGGCGCTGGAGGACGGCAGCGGACGGGCGCAGCACATGGTGCGTGAACGCTGTATTCAGGCGATGCGGCAGGACGGCTGCGGCGCGATTGTGCTGGGCTGCGGCGGTATGGCCAGCCTGGCGCGGGAGCTGACGCAGGAGTTGCGCATGCCGGTGATCGACGGCGTCGGCGCGGCGGTGAAAATGGTCGAATCGCTGGCGGCGCTGGGGCTGTCGACCAGTAAATACGGCGATCTGGCCTGGCCGGAGCGTAAGGCGCTCAGCGGAAAATTTCAGTCATTACATCCATGCTAACTATTCAGGGGGCAACAGCTCAGCGTATGAATCAACAGCCAGACACCCTTCACCCGGACTACCCGCGCGATATGCGCGGCTACGCCGGCCAGCCGCCGCATGCCGCCTGGCCGGGGGAGGCGCGTATCGCCGTTCAGTTTGTGCTGAACTTTGAAGAAGGCGCGGAAAACCACGTGCTGCACGGCGATGCGGGTTCCGAGCAGTTCCTGTCCGATATCATCGGCGCCGCCAGCTATCCGGATCGCCATATGTCGATGGATTCGCTGTATGAGTACGGCAGCCGCGCCGGTTTCTGGCGTATTTATCAGGAGTTCCGCCGGCGTGAACTGCCGCTCACCGTGTTCGGCGTAGCGATGGCGCTGGCGCGCAATCCGGAGATTGTCGCGGCGATCAAGGCCGCCGACTATGACGTGGTCAGCCACGGCTGGCGCTGGATCCACTATCAGGATATGGCGATCGACGACGAGCGGCGTCATCTGCAGCAGGCGGTGCAGGTACTGACCAATCTGTTCGGCAAAGCGCCCACCGGCTGGTATACCGGCCGCGACAGCCCGAATACCCGCCGGCTGGTGGCGGAGCACGGCGGCTTTGATTATGACAGCGACTACTACGGTGACGATCTGCCGTTCTGGAGCGAGGTGACGTGCGGCGACGGCACGCGCAAGCCGCATCTGATCGTGCCGTATACGCTGGATGCCAATGATATGCGCTTTGCCACCGCGCAGGGTTTTAACACCGCCGAGCAGTTCTATACCTACCTGTGCGACAGCTTCGACGTGCTGTATGAGGAGGGGGCGACCTCGCCGAAGATGATGTCGATCGGCATGCACTGCCGCCTGCTGGGGCGTCCGGGGCGTTTCCGTGCGCTGCAGCGCTTTCTGGACTATATCCAGCAGCACGATCGCGTGTGGATCTGCACCCGTCAGCAGATCGCCGACCACTGGCGGCGAGTGCATCCCTGGCAGGGATAGCTAGAATTTAAGATTATTAATGCCAACGCCGGTTGTTAAATGGCCCGGTGATGACAGATTCGGGTGTTGACCTTTAGCGCGCATCACGGGCTGCCGAACAAGGAACCTGAGCCAGGGGCAACCGGACAGGGATGTCCGGTTGAGGCGGCACAGGCAGGGATGCCTGTAGAGCCGACCCGCCCGGCGACGGTGACGCAGAGAGGGAACCTGCGAAGCAGGCAGAACGTGCCTAAGCGCGGGCGCGGGTGCAGGGGCCGCGCCTACGGCCCCTGCAATTGCCGTTCATTATCGTGACAGAAAAATGCCGATCGTTTACGGCAATTCCATTTACGCCGTCCTTGCATAAATTCTCGTCAAACCTTGCCGACAAAGTTTTACGGTTACTCCATCAGGCTCACCTGCGCCGCAACAATCCGCCAGCCGCAGGGGAAACGCACCCAGGTCTGCTGCTGACGGCCGATGCGCGTGCTGCCCTCACGGGTGAACTCGGTGCTGCAGACCGCGTAATCCTCGCCGAACGTCACGATACGGGTATTTTGCAGCCTGCGCGCCAGCCCGGCGGCGGGGCGCGCCGCGCGGAAAGCGCGGATATCGCCGATGCCGTACAGATTCTCGCCGGCGCCCAGCCGCACCGTGCGTTCGCTGTGCCAGAACAGCTCGTCCAGCACGGCGATATCGTTGCTGACCAGCGCCTGCTCGTAGCGGTCAAACGCGGCGGTCACTTCGGCCAGCGTCAGAGGATGGTTAATCTCTGGGGGCGTGATCATGCGGCTACCTCCGCGGCATCGGCCACCGCAATGCCCAGCTGTTCCAGCGCGGCGGCGGCGCGCAGGCAGGCTTGTTCGTTAAACGGCGCGGCAATCAGCTGCAAACCGATGGGGCGTCCGGCGGCGGTGCGCAGCGGCGCGCTGACCACCGGCAGCCCGAGAAACGATATCGGCTGCGTCAGCATGCCCATGCTGGCGCGTATCGGCAGCGGCTGGCCGTTAATGTCCATCTCCTGCGCGCCGATCGGCGTTGCACAGCACGGCGTCGCCGGCGCCAGCAGCACGTCGGCATGGCGGAACAGGGCCATAAACTGCTGCTGCGCATGGCGGCGGAAGCGCTGCGCCTGCACGTACCAGGCGGCGGGGATCATCGCCCCGGCGAGCAGGCGCTCGCGTGAATGCGGCTCGAAGCGCGCCGGCTCGCGGCGCAGGGCGGGCAGATACTGGTTGCCGCCTTCGGAGGCGCTGAGGATAAAGGCTGCGGAGCGGGCCAGTTCCGCTTCGGGGAACATCAGCTCATCATGCGCTTCCAGCGCCCGGGCGGCACGCCGCAGCGCGTCGCGGGCGTCGTCATCGCACCAGGTGGTGAAATAACCGCCGAGCACCGCGCAGCGCAGGCCCTCCATACCGCGCGTCAGCTGCATGGCGGTCAACTGCGCCGGGCGCTCTGCCTGAAAGGCGTCCTTCGGGTCGCGGCCCTGCAGCGCATCGTACACCGTCGCCAGATCGCTGCAGCGACGGGCAAAGGGGCCGATATGGTCGAGGCTGGCGACAAACGGCTGAGTGCCCGCGCGCGACAGCCGGCCGAAGGTCGGCTTCAGGCCGAAAATGCCGCACAGCGAGGCCGGCACGCGAATGGAGCCATTGGTGTCGGAGCCGAGGGAGAAGTGCACCGTGCCGGCGGCGACCGCCGCCGCTGAACCGCCGGATGAACCGCCGGCGATGCGCTGCAGATCGTGCGGATTACGGGTGGCGCCGTAGTGGCTGTTTTCGGTGGTGAAGCCGTAGGCGTAGGCATCCATATTCAGCATGCCGGACAGCAGACCGCCGGCCTGCCGCAGCTGACGCACCGCCCAACTGTCGGCCGCGGCCGGCGGCCGCTCGCTGAACAGCTGCGCGCCCGCCAGCGTGGTGTGCTCCGCCACGTCAAACAGGTTTTTCACCGCATAAGGGACGCCCGCCAGCGGCGGCAGCGGCTGGTGTTGCCGCCGCAGCGTATCAATCTGCGCCGCCTCCGCCAGCATCCGCTGCGCGGTGACCGTGGTCCAGGCGTTGATCTGCGGATTGACGCGGGCGATATCGTCAAGCGTGCGGCGGGCGATCTCCTGTGCGCTGAGTTCGCCGTTGCCGAGCGCCCGCTGAATATCGCGGATGCTTAACTGATGTAATTTCATGCCTGATACACTCCTGCAACCTCCAGCCGTTCATCGAGCGGAAACGCCATCAGCGGCTCCGCCAGCGCGGCAATGCGGATAAACTGGCGCTGTAGTTCTGCGCGCCGCTCATCGTCCAGCTCCAGCATCAGGATCTGTTCCATCTGGGCGAGGTAGGCGCGCCAGTCCGGGGGTAAATGAGTCATGCTGTTCTCCTTAAAAGCCGGCGGCGCTGCCGTTGCTGCGCGGGTCGAATGCCCCTTCCAGCAGGCCGTCCGGGTGGCGGACAATGGCGCCTGCGTGCCCCATGGCCTCGGTGAAGTCGGCAAGCACCTCCACCTCATGCCCCAGCGCACGCAGGTGCGTAATGATTTCCGGCGGGAAGCGGCCTTCCAGCTTGAGCGACTCGGAGCTTTGCCCCCAGGTACGCCCCAGCAGCCAGCGCGGCCGGCTGATACTCTCCTGCAGCGACGCGTTTTGCAGTACGTAGCGGGTGAAGAGCGCCGCCTGCGTCTGCGGCTGACCGTCGCCGCCCATTGAACCGTACACCATCACGCGGCCGTCGTTCAGGCGCGCGGCGGCGGGGTTGAGGGTGTGGAACGGCTGCTTGCCCGGCGCCAGCGCCAGCAAATGCTGCGGATCCAGGCTGAAGGCGGCGCCGCGGTTTTGCCAGACGATGCCGCTGTCCGGCAGCACCACGCCGCTGCCGAATTCGTGATAGATACTCTGAATAAACGAGACGGCGAGGCCGCTGTTGTCGATCACGCCCATCCACACCGTATCGCCCGGGCCTTTGCCCGCGCCCCACGGGGCTGCCTGTCGTTCGTCCACCCGCGCCGCCAGCGCCTGCAGCGCCGCCGGTGCGAGCAGCGCCTGGCTGTCGCCGGTCAGACTGGCGGGGTCGGTGATATGCGCGTCGCGCAGGCCGAAGGCCAGTTTGGTTGCCTCGACCAGACGGTGAATGGTTGTTGCTTCGTCCGCGTCGGCCATCGCCAATCGATCGCTGATGCCGAGGATCGCCAGCGACGCCAGCCCCTGGGTCGGCGGCGCCAGGTTCCAGACCTCGCCCTGCCGATGCTGCAGCCGCAACGGCCGGCTGCGGCGCGCGCGGTGCCGCTGTAAATCCGCCAGCGTGACGGGCATACCCAGCTGCGCCATGCCGGCCGCCAACCGCTCGGCCAGCGCACCGCGGTAAAAGCTGTCCAGCCCGTCCTGCGCCAGCTGCCGCAGGGTGGTCGCCAGCGCCGGCTGGTGAAAACGGCTGCCGGCCTTCGGCGGCATCCCTCCGGGCAAAAAGGCGTCGGCAAAGCCCGGCTGGTCACACAGTTCGGCGTATTTCGCCTCACTGGCGGCGGCCTGCGAGGCGGTGACGGGAATGCCCGTCGCGGCATAGTCAATGGCGTCCGCCAGCAGGTGCGGCAGCGGCAGTGAACGTCCGCACAGCTTGGCGGACACGCGCAGCGCCTCATCCCAGCCGCTGACGGTGCCGGCGACGGTCAGCGCCGCGCGCGGGCCGCGATGGGGAATGTGCTTCAGATCGGCATAGGCCGCCGGCGTGGCGAGCGATCCTGCGGCGCCGCTGGCGTCGATCGCCACCGGTTCACCGTCCGGCGGCACGATCAGCCAGAAACCGTCGCCTCCCAGCCCGTTCATATGCGGGTAGACCACCGCGATAGTGGCGGCGGCGGCCACCATCGCTTCGATAGCGCTGCCGCCTTCCCGCAGTACCGCCAGCGCGCTCTGGCTGGCCAGATGGTGCGGCGTAACCGCCATCCCGCGGGTCGCTACATTACTCTGCATGGATCGTCCTCGTGGTTATCGTCTGCCGTCGAGGTTGCAAAAGTTGTTCCATCTCTGCGCAACGGGCGGCGTCAGCGAAATTTTTTTTGCGCGCCGGCGTGCACGATGGCGGCCTTTGCGGCTATAGTCCGGTGAAACGAAAGTTACAGAGGCCGTGATGCAACAGCTTGATGAACGTTTAAAGGCGCAGTACGCCGCCCTGTCGCCGCAGGAGCAGCGCGTGGCGGATTTTATCTTTGACCACTTTAACGACCTGATCAGCTATAACAGCGCGGAGCTGGCGCGGCTGAGCGGGGTGTCGAAGGCGACGGTCAGCCGTCTGTTCAAGCGGCTCGGCTATGACAAATACAAAGATATGCGCGATGAGCTGCGCACCCTGCGCCAGAGCGGCATGCCGCTGACCGACAACCGCGACGCGGTGCAGGGCAATACGCTGCTGGCGCGCCACTATAAGCAGGAAATGGCCAACCTGACCCAGTGGGTCAACGCCATCGACGCGCAGCAGTTCGCCGAGGCGATCGACGCCCTGGCGAAGGCGCGCCGCATCATTATTATCGGCATGCGCAATGCCTATCCCGCGGCCCTGCACCTGCGCCAGCAGCTGCTGCAGGCGCGCGGGCAGGTGCTGCTGCTGCCGCAGCCGGGGCAGAGCCTGAGCGAAGAGCTGGTGGACGCCTCGGCGCAGGATCTGGTGGTGATGGTGGCGTTCCGCCGCCGTCCGCGCATTGTCCGCCCGCTGCTGCAGCAGTTGCAGGCGGACGGCGTGCCGGTGCTGCTGCTGTGCGAGCCGCAGGCGCACAGCCTGTTTCCGCTGACGCGCTGGCAGCTGTGCGCGCCGCTGGACAGCGTGTCCGCCTATGACAGCTATGCCGTCGCCAACAGCCTGATCAACCTGCTGGCGAATGCGCTGCTGCATCAGCTGCTGGACAGCGGGCGCCCGCGTATTCATCAGATCGCCACCCTTTACCAGCAGCTGGACGAGCTGGAACAGCGTTAACGGGGCGCCAGCATGGTGCTTTGCCTTGTTTTGGTGCGTCAGGGTTAGGGGTACCTCACGATGATTGCCGCTGCACCGCCGTCCTGACCCTCCTTCCATACTGAAAATCAGCCATTTATTTTGCGGGCGTGGTTTCTTTACGGCGTCAGCGTCGCGTCGGCCGTGATTGGCACATTAGTTGCAGAATTGGTTTTATGGAACCTTTTGTTTCATGCTAATTTTACGGGGAAACGCTAATGAGAAGAATCATCATCGCACTGGCCGGCGCTGCCTGTCTGCTGGCTAACATTGCCGCGGCGCAGGCTGACCAGTGGCAGCGGATTGAGCAGCGCGGCGCTATCCGCATTGCGGTGCCGCAGGACTTTCCGCCGTTCGGCTCGGTGGGCACCGATTTGCAGCCGCAGGGCTATGACATCGATATGGCGCGCTACCTGGCGCAGCAGATGAAACTGAAGTTGCAGCTGGTGCCGGTCAGCAGCGCCAACCGGGTGCCTTATCTGCAGACCGATAAGGTCGATCTGGTGATTTCCAGCCTCGGTAAAAATGCCGAGCGGGAAAAGGTGATGGATTTTAGCCGCGCCTATGCGCCGTTCTTCCTCGGCGTGTTCGGCCCGAAAACGGCACCGCTCAGCGATGCCGCCGCGCTGGCCGGCCACAGCGTCGGCGTGACGCGCGGCGCGGTAGAGGACATGGTGCTGAGCGCCATTGCGCCGGCGGCGGCGCAGATTAAGCGCTATGAAGACAATAACACCACGCTGTCGGCGTATCTGTCCGGCCAGGTGCAGTATGTCGCCACCGGCAACCTGGTGGTGGCGGCCATCAGCCGGCAAAACGCGGCCAAAGCGCCGGTGGCGAGCTTTATGCTGAAAGATTCTCCCTGTTTTATCGGCCTGAGAAAGGGCGAGCCGGCGCTGAAGGCCAAGGTCGACGCGCTGATTGAACAGGGCATCAAGGACGGCACGCTGAATGCGCTGTCCGAGAAGTGGCTGAAAGCGCCGCTGCCTGCCAGCCTCACGCTGTAAGGCGCACCGTCATGACGCAACAATTGGATTTTTCCGCACTCTGGCCGTACTGGCCGGAGCTGCTGGCGGGGCTGTGGGTTACCGTACAGCTGACGCTGCTGGCGACCTGCGGCGGGCTGGCGCTCGGCATCGTCGGCGCGGCCATTCGCAGCGGGCGCGCCGGCTGGCTGAGCCGCCTGTGGGGCGCCTATGTTGAGCTGATCCGCAATACGCCGTTTGTGGTGCAGCTGTTCTTTATCGTCTTCGGCCTGCCCAACCTGGGGCTGAAAATGACGGTGGGCGAGGCGGCGCTGCTGGCGATGGTGGTCAATCTGGGGGCCTACAGCACGGAGATTGTCCGCGCCGGCATCCAGGTGACGGCGAAAGGACAGTGGGAGGCCGGACGCGTGCTGGGGCTGAGCCGCGGGCAGACGTTCTTGCGGGTGGTGCTGCCGCCCGCGCTGCAGCGTATTTATCCGGCGCTGGTCAGCCAGTGCATTATCGTGATGCTGGGGTCGTCGGTGGTGTCGCAGGTCTCCTATGAGGAACTGACCTTCGCCGCCAGCCTGATCCAGTCGCGCACCTTCCTCAGCTTCGAGGTGTATCTGGTGACCACCGGCCTCTATCTGTTGCTGTCCGTCGCCATGCGTCAGCTGATGATGGCGGCGGGGCGTAAATGGCTGGGGGTGGCGGCATGATGGCCTCTTTTACCGACTGGGATATCGTGCGCAACCTGCTGCTGGCCGGCCGCTGGACGGTGCTGCTGTCGCTGACGGCGTTTATCGGCGGCGCGCTGGTGACGCTGCCGCTGTTGCTGCTGCGCCTGAACGGCGGCCGCCGGCTCGGATTGCTGATTCGCGGCTACAGCGCCCTGTTTCAGGGCACGCCGCTGCTGATGCAGCTGTTTCTGGCATTCTTCGGCGTCGCGTTGTTCGGCGTGGACGTCTCGCCATGGACGGCGGCGGCGCTGGCGCTGACGTTCTACACCAGCGCATTTTTGCTGGATATCTGGTACGGCAGCATTCGCGCCCTGCCGAAGGGGCAGTGGGAAGCCGCGCGCTGCCTCGGCCTGTCGTTCGGCCAGACGCTGTGGCGGGTGGTGGCGCCGCAGGCGCTGCGCATCGCCATCGCGCCGACGGTGGGCTTCGCCGTGCAGGTGGTGAAAGGCACGGCGCTGGCGTCGATCATCGGGTTTGTCGAGCTGACCAAGGCCGGCACCATGCTGACCAACGTCACCTACCAGCCGTTCAAGGTCTTTGCGCTGGTGGCGCTGGGCTACTTTGTTTTGTGCTATCCGCTGTCCCGCTACAGCCGCTATCTGGAGAATAAATTCAATGCCGCTCATCACCATTAATCAGGTGCAGAAGTATTACGGCGACAACCACGTGCTCAAGGGCGTCGATCTGGATATCGCGATGGGGGAAGTGGTGTCGATTATCGGCCGCAGCGGCTCCGGCAAAAGCACGCTGCTGCGCTGTATTAACGGGCTGGAAGGCTACCAGGAGGGCAGCATCAAACTGGGCGGTATGACCATTACCGACCGCGACGCGCAGGCGCGGGAAATCAGCCGCTCGGTCGGCATGGTGTTCCAGAGCTTCAACCTGTTCCCGCATATGACGGCGCTGGAAAACGTGATGCTGGCGCCGCGCCGGGTGCTGAAGAAAAGCGCGGCGGAGTGCCGCGAACTGGCTGCCCGCATGCTGGAGAAGGTCGGGCTGGGCGACCGGCTGGATTTCTCCCCCGCCAGCCTGTCCGGCGGCCAGCAACAGCGGGTGGCGATCGCCCGCGCGCTGGCGATGTCGCCGAAGGTGCTGCTGTGCGATGAAATTACCTCGGCGCTGGACCCGGAGCTGGTCGGCGAGGTGCTGAAAGTGCTGGAGCAGCTGGCGGCCGAGGGCATGACGCTGATTCTGGTGACCCATGAAATGAATTTTGCCCGCGAAGTGGGCGACCGCGTGGTGTTTATGCATCAGGGGCGCGTCTGGGAGCAGGGCGACGGCAACACGCTGTTCGCCAATCCGCAGACCCCTGAACTCAAACAGTTTATCTCCTCCGTGCGCGGTCTTAACTAACGAAAGGAAAACACGATGGCTATCGCTCAATATTCGCAAATCAATCCGCCGCCGCGCCTGCTGATGGGGCCGGGGCCAATCAATGCCGATCCGCGCGTGCTGCGCGCCATGGCGAGCCAGCTGATCGGTCAATACGATCCGGCGATGACCCACTATATGAATGAGGTGATGGCGCTGTATCGCGGCGTGTTCCGCACCGAAAACCGCTGGACGATGCTGGTGGACGGCACCTCGCGCGCCGGGATTGAAGCGCTGCTGGTGTCGGCCATTCGCCCCGGCGATAAGGTGCTGGTGCCGGTGTTTGGCCGCTTTGGTCATTTGCTGTGTGAAATCGCCCGCCGCTGTCGCGCTGAGGTGCACACCATCGATGTGCCGTGGGGCGAGGTGTTTACGCCGGATCAGATTGAGGACGCCATCAAGCGCGTGCGTCCGCGCCTGCTGCTGACGGTGCAGGGGGATACCTCCACCACCATGCTGCAGCCGCTGGCGGAGCTGGGCGCTATCTGCCGCCGTTACGACGTGCTGTTTTATACCGACGCCACCGCGTCGCTGGCGGGCAATGCGCTGGAGAGCGACGCCTGGGGGCTGGATGCGGTGTCGGCGGGCATGCAGAAGTGCTTGGGCGGCCCGTCCGGCACCTCGCCGATTACTCTCAGCCCGCGCATGGAGGCGGAGATCCGCCGCCGCAGGTGCGTGGAGGCGGGGATCCGCACCGCGGCGCACCAGGACGGCGAGGAGGAGATGATCTACTCCAACTACTTTGATCTGGGCATGGTGATGGACTACTGGGGGCCGGAGCGGCTCAACCACCATACCGAAGCCACCTCGGCGCTGTTTGCCGCCCGCGAGTGCGCGCGTCTGATTCTGGAAGAGGGGCTGGATAACGGCATCGCCCGCCATAAGCTGCACGGCGATGCGCTGCTGAAAGGCATCCAGGCGATGGGGCTGGAAACCTTCGGCGATTTGCGCCACAAGATGAATAACGTGCTGGGGGTGGTGATCCCGGCGGGGATCGACGGCGATCGGGTGCGTCAGCTGCTGCTCAATGACTTCGGCATTGAGATCGGCACCTCCTTCGGCCCGCTGCACGGCAAGGTGTGGCGCATCGGCACCATGGGTTATAACGCGCGTAAAGACTGTGTGATGACCACCCTGAGCGCGCTGGAGTCGGTGCTCAATCACCTGAAGTTCGCCACCACGCAGGGCGCGGCGCTGCAGGCGGCGTGGGATCACTACGGCAGCGGGGATGTGGCATGAGCGAAACGCTGACTGCGCAGACGACGGACATGCAGGCCGCCGAGCGCGTGATGACGCGCGCCGACCAGTTGGCGGCGCTCAGCGAAACGCCGGACGGCCTGACGCGCGTCTACCTTTCGCCGCAGCATCTGCAGGCCAACCGGCTGGTGGGCCGCTGGATGGCGGAGGCGGGGATGCAGGTCTGGCAGGACGCCGTGGGCAATATCTGCGGGCGTTACGAGGGCGAACAGCCTGGCGCGCCGGCGCTGCTGCTCGGATCGCATCTGGACACGGTGCGCAATGCCGGGCGCTATGACGGTATGCTGGGGGTGCTGACGGCGATCGAGGTGGTGCAGGCGCTGCAGCTGCAGGGGCGTCGTCTGCCGCTGGCGCTGGAGATCGTCGGCTTTGGCGACGAAGAGGGCACGCGCTTTGGCATTACGCTGCTCGGCAGCCGCGGCCTGACCGGCAGCTGGCCGGACGATTGGCTGGCGCAGAGCGACGCGCAGGGCGTCAGCGTGGCGCAGGCGATGCGCGACGCCGGGCTGGATCCGGCGCAGATTCATCAGGCGGCGCGCGCCGCCGGTGAGATCGTCGCCTATCTGGAGCTGCATATCGAACAGGGCCCCTGCCTGGAGCAGGCGGGGCTGGCGCTGGGGGTGGTGCAGGCGATCAACGGCGCGCGCCGTCTCAACTGCTGCTTTACCGGCGAGGCCGGCCATGCGGGCACGGTGCCGATGCAGCAGCGTAAAGACGCGCTGGCCGCCGCCGCCGAGTGGATGGTGTTTGTCGAGCGCACCGCCGGCCTGCAGGGCGGCAACCTGGTGGCCACGGTCGGCGATGTACAGTGCGCGCCCGGCGCGGTGAACGTGATCCCCGGCGAGGTCAGGCTGTCGCTGGACATTCGCGGCCCGCAGGATGCGCCGCTGGCGGCGCTGCTGCAGACGCTGCTGGCCGAGGCCGAGGCGATTGCCGGGCGGCGTCGGCTGCGTTTTGACGCCCAGGCGTATTATCACATCGGCGCCACCCCGTGCGACGCGCGGCTGCAGACGGCGCTGGAGCAGGCGGTGCGGCAGGTGCAGGGGCGTTCACTGTCGCTGCCGAGCGGCGCGGGGCATGACGCCATCGCCATGGCGGAACGCTGGCCGGTCGGCATGCTGTTTGTGCGTTGCAAGGGAGGGATCAGCCATCATCCGGCGGAAGCGGTGGCGACGCCGGACGTGGCGTTGGCGATTGCCGCCTACCGCCAGGTGGTGGCGGATCTGGCGCAGGGAGAGTAACGTCCCGGCCCGCAGCGGGCCGGGAACGGCGGATTACCGCGCGTTGCGCAGCGCGGTCACCCGCTGTTGCAGATCCGGCCAGGCGGCTTTGCCCGCCTGCTCGGTGCGCAGGTAGTTCAGCAGCACGGCGATTTGCCGGTCGCTGAGGTGGCCGGCGAACGCCGGCATGGTGCCGAGCGCCGGCGCGGCAATGCCGTTCAGCACCACGCGGATGGCGTTGTCGGGGCTGGCGTCGTTCAGGTTGGTATTGAGCGACAACGCCGGACGCACCCCGGCCAGCGGCGCTCCTTCCGACTGCGCATGGCAGGCCATACAGGCGCCGGAATACAGGCGTGCGCCCTCCGAGGCCAGCGTTTTTGCCTGCGTCTCACGGTGCAGCAACTGCTGTTTCACCGCGGCCGCATCGTCGTCCGGCTGCGGTTGATTGAACGAGGCCAGATAGACGGCCATCGCCTGCAGATCCTCTTCCGGCAGCTGCGACAGTCCCTCATTCACCACCGGGCCCATCGGGCCGGCGGCCACGCCGTGATTGGCGGAATAGCCGCTGCGCATAAAGCCCAGCAGATCGGCGTAATTCCAGCTAATCGGCGCGTTGGAGTGCGCGGTCAGCGCCGGCGCGTTCCAGCCTTCGGCGACGCCGCCGGACAGATGCGCCTTGCCGCCCTGTTCGGCAAACAGCATATTGCGCGGCGAGTGGCAGGCGCTGCAGTGGCCCAGCCCTTCGGTCAGGTAGGCGCCGCGGTTCCAGGCCCGGTCGTGCGCCGGATCGGGCTGCATGGCGCCGGGCTGCAGAACCAGCCAGTTCCAGGCGGCGATCCCCTGACGGATATTGAACGGGAAGTTCAGCCTGGTTTCCGGCGGCTGGTAGCGCACCGGCGGCTGCGACATCAGCCAGGCGTACAGCGCCTGCAGATCCTCATCGCTGGTGCGGGTGAAGGAGGTGTACGGGAACGCCGGGTACAGATAGTGGCCGTCGCGATCGACGCCGTGGCGCATGGCGCGCTCAAAGGCCGGATAGCTCCAGCTGCCGATGCCGGTTTCGCGATCCGGCGTGATATTGGTGGAGTAGATGGTGCCGAACGGGATCGTCATCGCCAGGCCGCCGGTATTGCGTTCACCGCCGGGGCGGGTATGGCAGACGGCGCAGTCGCCGAGCGCCGCGAGCTTTTCGCCGCGGGCGATCTGTTCGGCGCTGAACGTCTGGTGATCCGTCTCCTTCAGCGGGGCGATGGACGGCTGCCAGCTGGCGATGCCGGCGCCAACTGCGGCGATGGCGACAACCGCAGCGCCCCAGCCGAGAACTTTTTTGCTTTTACTCTTCATGGTGGTTTCCTTGCCGTCGGGCGTCAGTGAGCGGTGGTCAGGGCCTGCAGAATGCGTTCGGGAGTGAACGGCACTTCCCGCAGGCGGACGCCCAGCGCGTCAAACAGCGCATTGGCAATGGCGGCGGCGCTGGGCACCGAGGCGGACTCGCCGGCCCCCATCGGCGGCCGATCGGGGTTATCCAGCAGCTGCACATCCACCTCCGGCAGTTCGTCAAAGCGCAGAATCGGATAGCCGCCCCATTCCAGCGAGGTGGTGCCGGCGCCGTCAAAGGTGGCGAACTCCTTGAGCACGCGGCTGGTGGACTGGATCACGTTGCCGTGCACCTGATGACGCACGCCGGCCGGATTGACGATGCGGCCGCAGTCATGGGCGACAAACACCTTCTTCACTTTTACCTGTCCGGTGCGGCGGCTGACCATGACGTCGCATACCCAGGCGGCCCAGGCGGCGCCGAAGCCGGGGAATTTGCTGTGGAAATAGCGGGCGTAGGCAAAGCCGCGGCCGCTGACCCACTCCTGCGAGGCGGGCGCCGGATGACGGTGCGCTCGGCCGGGCTGCCAGTCGGCCTGTTTTTTCAGCGCGTCGATCAGCGCCAGCGCGCGCGGATCGTCAAGGTAGCGCAGGCGGTAGGCGATGGGATCGTCGCCCGCCAGATAGGCCAGCTCATCGATCCAGGACTCATGGGCGAACACGTTCGGCAATGCCGACACGCCGCGCATCCAGGAGGCGCGCACGATCGGTGCGGCATCCTGCGCCACAACGCGCATATGCGGGTAGCGATACTGCGGGATGGCGGTGCGGTCGCCCATTTGCTGGACGTCGGCCTGATTGGCGACCTTGCCGCTGAGCACCAGCGCCAGCGTCACGGCGTTGTTGGAGGGATAGCAGGTTTTAAAATCATAGGCGGCCACCTGATGTGCGGCATCCAGCCCGCCGCGCACCCGGATCAGCTGCGCGGTGCCTTTCGGTTCCCAGCCGTTTTCCTGTTCGCGCATCAGCTGCACCCGCACCGGCTTGCCCACCGCCTGCGACAGCAGCGCGGCGTCGGCGCTTACGTCGTCAGCGCCGTTGCGGCCATAGCAGCCGGAGGCGTCCAGACGCTGGATATGCACCTGTTCGTCGGTCAGATCCAGCAGTTTGGCGATGTCCTTGCGCAGGTCGTGCGGATTCTGGCTGCCTGACCAGATCTCCGCCTGGCCGTCGCGCACGTCGGCGACCGCGCAGGAAGGGCCGATGGAAGCGTGCAGATGGAAGGGCCACAGATAATCGGCGTTCACCGGCGTGGGCAGCGCGCTGATAATCTGCTCGATCCCGGCGTCGTCCTGCAGCATACGGTCCTGTTTCGGATGCGCCGTCAGCGTATCGTGCAGGCCGGCGGCCAGATCGGGCAGCCCCTGCCAGTCGCGCCAGGTGACCCGCAGCTGGTTCATCGCCGCGATGGCCTGCTCTTCGCGCTCGGCGATCACGCCGATAAAATCGTTAATCACCACCAGTTTGACGATGCCCGGCAGGTGGGCGATAGATGCCGCATCGACGGACACCAGCGCCTTGCCGAGCGGCGCGCTGCTGTCGGCGCCGGCATAGGGCGGGCGAATCACCCGGCCGTGCAGCATGCCCGGCACGCGCACGTCGTGAACGTAGCTCAGTCCGCCGGTAACTTTGGCGGGAATATCCACGCGCGCTACGGGCCGGCCGACATAGCGGCTTTGGGCGTGCTCCTTCAGCTGCGCCGTGGTATCCAGCGGCAGGTGCAGATCCTGGCCGCGCGCCAGTTCGCCGTAGCTCAGACGGCGCGCGCGGTTGGCGCGCTCGAACACATAGCCGCGCTCGGCGGCTAGTTGGTTTTCCGGCAGGTTGAACGCCCGCGCCGCCAGCTGCAGCAGATGTTGGCGTACCTGCGCCGCCGCCTGACGCAGCGGTATCGAGGTGACCTGGATGGTGGCGCTGGCGATGGTCGGCCCCTGATTCGGCGTGCGGCGGGTATCGCCGAGAATCATGGTGACGGCGGCCAGATCGACGTCCAGCTCATCGGCGACGATTTGGCTGAGGGCGGTTTTCACCCCGGTGCCGAGATCGACGTGGCCGTTAAAGGCGGTGACTTTACCGTCGGCGGACAGCGCAATAAAACTGTCGACGCGGTCGGGCGGCGGTGAGGCCGGGCGTGGGGCCGGCGTAGCCGACAGGGCGTCGAATGACACCGGCAACAGGCTGCTGACCATCACCAGCCCGCCGGCCTGCAGTAAACGGCGGCGGGTGATTTCCATGCTGTTCATCACGCGTTACCCCGCTCTGCCAGAATCTGTTTGGCGCGTTCCGCCGCCCGCAGAATTTCAATATGCGTGCCGCAGCGGCAAAGGTTGAAGGCCAGTTCTTGCTTGATGGTCTGTTCGTCGGCCTGCGGTTCGCGTTCAAACAGCGCCACCAGCGTCATGATCATGCCGTTGGTGCAGTAGCCGCACTGGGCCGCCTGTTCATCAATAAAGCCCTGCTGTACCGGATGCAGATGTTCGGCGTTGCCGATGCCTTCCAGCGTGGTGACCGATTTGCCGACCACGCTGGCGGCGTTAACGGAACAAGAGCGGGCGGTGACGCCGTCGATCAGTACGGTGCAGGCGCCGCATTCACCCAGGCCGCAGCCGTATTTCGGGCCGTTCAACGCCAGATCGTTACGCAGGATGTAAAGCAGGGGAGTGTCGCGGAGGCTATCGTCGAGCGGTACCATCCGTCCATTGATTTGGATGTTCATTGGGTATTTTCCTGGTCAATAAAATGCCGGCATCAATGCCAGCCAGTGCTAAAACGAGCTGATTTATCGAGTTATATGCGTTTGAGATAATACGTTAACTAATCGTTAACTAGATTAACAATTTGTGGGGGATTGACAGGGAGCGGATGGATATTAAGGAGTATTTTATGGGGCGCGTTTATATGTTAAGCCCGCGGCCGACGTGGCGTCAGCCGTGGGAGAGAGATTATGGCAGAATGCGCCGGCCGTCGGCGTCACGCAGATAGGTCAGCAGCGCGGTGCCGTCCCGATCGACACGGAACTCGCCGTAACGCGCCTGAGCGAATCTATCGCCGTGCCCTTCCTGGAAAAAGTAGCTCGGCGTGCCGATCTGCAGCCCGGTGGGGGACAGATGGTATTGCATCAGGATTTGCTGTGGCTTCAGCGGTTCCCCGCGATAAAAATGCGCGTTGACCGCCTGCTGCTGTGCATCCAGTTCGACCACCAACTGGCCGCTGGTCGCCGGCGCCTGGCAGCCGCCGACCCAGCAGGCTTGCTGCAGCTGGCGTACCTGCGCCCGCAGCGGCGCGGCCAGCGCATAGTCCAACGCCATATAGTCGCCCTGCATCAGCGAACGCGGGTCGACCGGCGCCAGTTGCAGGATGACCACGCGGCCCTGTTTGAGCAGCCGTTCTTTTTGGTAAATCGACAGATTGACCAGCAGCAGCGCCGCCAGCACCACGGCGGCGGTCAGCCATTTGATGACGGATTTAGTCTGCATGGTTACCTCCCTGCGCCTGCCATTGTTTGACCCACACTGCCAGCAGCAACAGCACGACGCCGCTGACCATCAGCAGCAGCGCTTTGTGCAACAGCGAGATGCCGAGGAAGTAGTACCAGTCGCTCAGGTACAGCAGCAGATAGCCGCCCGCCGTCGCCAGCAGCAACCGGCTGCCCAGATAACGCGCGGTCAGCAATAGCAGCAGCCCCAGGCCCAGGCCGGGAGAGAACAGGGCGATAACGCCGCAGAACAGCGCCGCAGGCAGGTAGACCGGCACCGCGTCGGCGGCGGTGCGCTGCGTATAGGCCAGCGCGCTGCCGATCAACCCCACGGCGATGCCGATGCCGAGCATGGTCGCCAGCATGGTGCTGCCGGAGGACGGGCCGAAAATATCGCTCAGCAGGTTGTGGTGGATGGCGGCCAGACACAGCGCCATCAGCCCGGCGGGAATGCCGTAGCGCCATGCGCCGTCGCCCGTCGCCGGCCGCGATGCGTTGCGGATAACCTGCTGCAGCCAGCCGGCCAGCAGCAGAGCGACCAGCAGCGCCGTCAGGCCGATAGCCAGCGCCGACGGCAGATAGCGGCTGCTAAAATAGCCCAGCGACTGTACCAGCAGAAAGACCCCGAGGCAGACCGCCATCAGGCGATACAGCGCGTTTGGCATCGCCCACGCCATGGTCGCCAGTACCGGCAGGAAACACAGCATTTTCAGCATGATGCTGGGTTGCGCATAGTCGTCGCCGATCAACATAATCGCCAGATAAAAGCCGTAGGTGGCGGCGATGGCCCAGGCCATGCCAATCTGCTGCTGACCGATCGTCGGTTTGCGCAGCCACAGAGCGGCCGGCACGGCCAGCAATGCCGAGTAGAACGCCAGTGAAGCGCCGTTGAGCGATTCAAGCAGGCCAACCGCATACAGCACCAGAACGAGCAGCATCAGGATAATCATCGCCGCCAGCCAGCCGCCCAGCGTCAGCGCGAGGCGCAGATACCAGGGCAGCCGTTCGGAATGGTCGAAATCTGCCACGGCCGCTGCCTGCCGGGCGTTCAGCAACCGGCGCTGTTGCAGCGCCTGCAGCAGCGCGCCGACCTCATCCGGCGCGATATCCGGTGCCTGTTGCGGGTACATCTCACGCCGCCAGCGCAGTAGGCATGCTCCGCACAGCGTCAGCCACAGCGCCATCAGGCCGCAGATCAACATCGGGTGGCCGACCCCCCAGGCGATAAGCAGCAGAGCTTCGGTCTCCCAAGAGAAGTACAGCAGCTGCAGAATCACTACGCCGCCCACCACCATCAGGCTGGCCATGCCGAGGGTCAGCATGCACAGGTCCGGCCGGCGCTGGCGGTAAAAGACGTAACCTATCAGGAGCAACAGCGCCCAGGGTACGATTATCAGACGGTTGTCCGCGTTGCTCCAGTCCAGCACCGTGCCGGCCACCCAGAAGGTGAGGGTCAGCAGCAGGTAGCCGGCCATCAGGCGCGACGGCCAGCGCTTGGCCAGCCACGACGCCGGCTGCCGGCGGCGCGCGGCGCCGGCCAGGGCCTCGCGCAGTATCAGGCACAGCAACTGAGCGGCGAGGTAGGCGTACAGCAAGCCGTCAGCTGACCAGGGGAAGCGTTGCCAGGCGTTGTCGCCAATCAGCAGTAACGCCTGGTTGGCGTAGTAGAACTGAAAGGCGAGATTGGCGACCGCCCAGGCGCAGATCCACAGGCCGTTCTGACGCCCCAGCAGCGCCAGCGGCAGCAGCACCAGCGCCCAGGCGCGGAACAGTTCCCAGCTGTCGGCGCCGGTCTGATACGTTTGTCCGTACAGCGCCAGCAACCCGCCGAAACTCAGCCCGACAGCCAGCAGCGCCATACGCGCCAGCGCCTGTCGCCAGCAGACGACGATCGCCAGTGCCAGAATCCAGCCTTCCACCAGGGCGAATTTCGCCATCTTGGGCATGGACGCCCAGTTCCAGGCGATAAAGAAAATGATCCCGCAGACCAGCGCCAGCAGGCCAAGCAGCGTAAGCGCACCCTGCAGAAAATGACGCCAGCCGGGGAGATCGGGGCGCACGCCGCAGTACAGCAGGATGCGTTGATAGGCGCTAGCGGACAGCCTGTCGCTCTCCGGCGATGAGCGTTGCAGTGCGCCGAGCGTGCGGCACACATGTTCTGCCGCGCCGGAAGGCATGCGGGTAGGGTGATACGATGAATCCATACAGACTTCCTTGCCGTGGTGATGATTGACCCGGCGAGGGCATAAAACCCCCGCCGCTGTCGATTTAAAATGTGCTGCAGATGCCGTGCTGAACTACCAGTTTACCCTATTAATCACGATCGTGCGGCTGGCGAAAGCGATGGGGCAACGCGGCGCTCGGATATTTGCTGTAAAAGGCGTATCTGAACTGAGTTCTCTCCGTACCTATGGCGGAGAAAATACGGCAGCATGGCAGGAAGAGACGATTGGCGGGAGATGATGGATGAATACTTTTGCACGCCTGGCCGCTGCTTACCCGGAATGCTGGCTGGGACTGCTGATGCTGTCGGGGTGGGCCGTCGGCGGCGTGATGAGCCGGGTGGCGCTGCAGCTGCCGTCGCTACTGGAACATCGCTGGCGGCAAGCCGCGCTGCGGCAGTTGAAGTTACCTGCGGCGGATGAGGCCGCGGCGTTATGGCGGTGTTTGGGTAAACGCGCGCCTGAAAGCGGCTGCTTGCCGGCGGCGCTGGCGCATGCGCTGCTGTTTATGCTGGTGGGACTGTGGCTGCCGCCGGGATGGCGGCTGTTGGCGCTGCTGTTGTTTTGCACGCTGGTATTAACGCTGTCGATTATTGATTTCAATACCATGCTGTTGCCGGATGTGTTGACGTTGCCTTTGCTGTGGCTGGGCCTGTTGTGCAATCTGAACGGCTGGTTTGTACCGTTGGATCAGGCGGTTATCGGCGCCGCTGCCGGCTATATGGCGCTGTGGCTGCTGTTTTGGCTGTTCAAGCTGGGCAGTGGTAAAGAGGCACTTGGCTACGGCGACTTTAAACTGACGGCGGCATTGGGCGCCTGGTGCGGCTGGCAAAGCCTGCCGACCCTGCTGCTGCTGGCGGCAGGCGGCGGCCTGGCATATAGGCTGTTGCGATGCGCCTGGAATAAGCATGGCGCGCAGCAGCCGCTGGCGTTTGGCCCCTGGCTGGGGATGAGCGGCCTGGTAAATCTTCTGTTTTTTATTGTGCCGATAAGTTATTAACGCATCATCGGCGATGCGTATCAGTCATAATTATAAAAAAAACAGATCCATAAAATTTATATATTCCACGGGCAAATACATAATGTTTTTTTTAGTTTCATGTTAACAATAAAAATGCACGGAGATTGTTGGCGGGAAAAACAGGACTTTTCTTATTTTGCGTTTCATTCCTGCATTCGTTAATGATTCTCACCATCTTGGTGCGATCTCTTCACGCCTGTAACCACGCGCTCTGCCTGGCATTTCCTGGGGGGGATCTTAATAATTAGAATGCTGGAGTTAACGGTTAACGTGGCCCATCTGACATATTTCCTTACATATTTTTAATTCCTTTCATATGTCATAGCTTTTTAAACTTGTGTCTATAGGTATTTGTCCTAATTATTTCCTTCACGACGAACTGAAAGAATTTCCGATATTCATAATGTTTATGAAAGTTTTTATCGGAGCCGTCAGCGAGTGAAGGTAAATAATTTTTTTGGGGCGAACGCCACGTTGGCGTAATTAAGTCTGTCTGCACGCAGGCTGACGAGTTTATCAGATACAGGATTGGGGAAATACGCCCATGTTGTACGGTTTATTGCCAGAAGCCATTGGCTTGACGCATCCGCTTTATTTCAGGGCGGCGGCCTGTTCGCCAGGGCGCCGCGTGCGGCCGGGAGTACGATGTCGGTCAGGCGTCGGACCGCCGTTATTCTTCACGCCTCTTACCCACGCAAAACTTCAGACCGCAGATGCAGGGCTAATCGGGTCAGGCAACCGATCGGCCGGCGATGTCTTGGGTTAAGCCGCGGGAAGCGCCGCTTAACCCTGCAGAGAGTGCCCCATGGAATGGGATTTACGCTATACGCTAACAAAACGCGCCGGTAGGGAGAAGTCTGCCCGGCGTCAGCAAACAAGGAAGAGCATTATGACAACGCATTTAGCCTATTGGCTACGACGCTTAAGTCCCGAGAGCATGCGGACGGCTGCCGGGACGCTGTTGAGTCTGGATGATATGCCGCTGAAGTGTGCGCCGCCGTGGCCGGATAGTCAGTCGGGCGGTAATCAGCGCTGCGGTTTTTCGTCCCAGGAGTCACCTTTTGCCAGGATTACGGATATGACGGAATGTGAGTGTTCAGCGCTGTTGGATCAATTCACCCTGGATATTACTGCGAAAGCGCAGGCCAGACAGCTCGATCCGGTATTGGGGCGTGATGCCGAACTGCGGCAGATCGTCGATGTGCTTTCCCGCCGGCGTAAAAACAACCCGATTCTAGTTGGCGAACCGGGCGTCGGCAAAAGTGCGCTGGTGGAGGGACTGGCGCAGCGTATTGCGGCAGGCAATGTGCCGGACGGTCTGAAAAATATGCGTATCCGCAGATTGGATGTGGCGCTGCTGCAGACGGGGCCTGGCGACCTTTCTGCTTTCACGCTGCGGCTGCTGCAGTTGGTTGACGCCATACGCCGTTCGCCGCAACCGATACTGCTGCTGATCGACGAGGTGCATACGCCGGTGGGCGTCGGCGAGTCGGCCGGCAGTGAAGAGGTGCTCAAGATATTGAAGCCGGCGCTGATGCAGGGAGAGCTGCGCCTGATTATTACCGCCAACCGGCAAGAGTATCAGCAGCATGTCGAGTGGGACACGGCGCTGGGACACTGCCTGCAGAAGGTCAGCGTCGATGAACCGGATAATGAGACCGCCTGCCTGATGCTGCGGGCGCTGAAAGAACGTTATGCCCAACACCACGGCGTCTACATCCAGGACTCGGCGCTGAAGGCGGCGGTGGTGCTGTCGCGTCGCTATCTGTGCGGCCGTCAGCTGCCCGATAAGGCAGTGGATCTGTTGGATATCGCCAGTGCCCGGGTGCGGATGAGTCTGGAGGTCGAACCTGCGCCACTGACGCAGATCCGCGCGGAACTGGCGGCGCTGGCGATGGAGCAACAGGCAATTGAGCAGGACGAAGCGCAGAGTGATGAGGTCGACCCGGCGCGGCTGGCGGATATCTGCGACCGTTGCCAGTGGCTGCAGCAGCAACTGGCGAATCTGGAGCAGCAGCTGCGGCAGGAGCGGCTGCTGGCGCGGCAACTGCTGACGGCCCGCCAGGCGGAGCGCAGCGATGAATGCACGGTGTTGCAGCAGCAGTTGGCGGCGCTGCAGGCGTCCGTTCCTCTGCTGTCGCTGGATGTAGACGCCCGCATGGTGGCGACGGTCATCGCCGACTGGTGCGGCATCGCGCTAAGCAGCCTGTTAGAGGATGAGCGCAGCTGTTTGCTGCAGCTTGAACAGCGCCTGACCGAGCAGGTGATCGGACAGGAGTCGGCAATGGGCGCGCTGGCGCAGGGGCTGTATACCGCCTCAACGCAGCTGCGGCTGGAGAATGGGCCGCTGGGGGTATTTTTACTGCTGGGACCGGCCGGCGTGGGCAAAATGGCGAGCGCGCGGGCGCTGGCCGAGAATCTGTTCGCGGACGACGCCTCACTGCTGACCCTCAATATGGCGGAGTATCAGGAAGCGTGCGCGGTGAAGCATCTGATTGGGGGACATGGCGAGCAGGCAGAGGAGGAGGGGACGTTAACCGAAGCGGTGCGGCTGCGTCCTTACAGCGTAGTGCTGCTGGAAGAGGTGGAAAAGGCTCATGGCGAGGTGTTGAAGTTGCTCTGCCAGTTGTTTGAGCGCGGTTCTCTGCGTGACGGCCAAGGGCGGCTGATTGATTTCCACCATACGGTGTTCCTGATGAGCAGTGAGCTGGGGCGCGAGCAACTGCACCAGCAGTTGGTAACGCAGCCCGATGCGACGGACGCCGAGCTGAGCGCCGCGCTGCAGCCGATCCTGCGCGCGCGCTTTCAGCCGGCGCTGCTGGCTCAGGCGCAAGTGCTTATCTACCGTCCGCTGGACGTCGAGGCGTTGCGGCGGATTGTCGCCAGCAGGCTACAGCAGATTATGCAGCGGCTGCGGCAGCGTTACGATCTGCGCTGCGTTGTCGACGACAGCCTGAGTGATGCGCTGGTGTCGGCCGGCCTGCAGGCGGAGGGCGGCGTGCGCCATATCGACAGCGTACTGAATCAGCAGATTTTGCCGACGGTTTCCCGTCAGTTGCTGCAGCGCCTGGAGGAGCATCGCAAGCCGCAGCAGCTGCAGCTGGCTTATGACGCACGGCAGGGCGTTGTGCTGAATTTTGACGTTGGTACGGGCTATCAGTGCTGAGGCGCCGGGGAGAAAACGGAGGCGTCATAACGATTTGTACACTGCCTGCGGCAATATTCGTATATATTGCCGTTTGCATCTGATTGTTACAGCATTCTTCTCTATTTTCACGGCATTAACATATGAAATCTATTTCCGGGAATACCTGCGCCGCTGCGGTGGCGCTGCTGCCTGTTTTATGGCCGCTGATCGCCAGCGCGGCGTCAGGGGCCGATGATGAGGCAACCGTGGTGGTCACGGCCAAGCGCAGCGGCCTGTCTGAACTGAGTACGCCGGCGGCGGTCAGCGTGGTTAACGGCGAGCAGTTGCGCGACGCCAAACCGCAAATCAACCTGTCGGAGAGCCTTGGCGTCGTGCCCGGGCTGCAGGTGCAAAATCGCCAGAACTACGCGCAGGATCTGCAACTGTCGGTGCGCGGTTTCGGTGCGCGCTCAACCTATGGCGTGCGCGGCGTACGGATTTATGTTGACGGCATTCCCGCCACCATGCCGGACGGGCAGGGGCAAACCTCGAATATCGACTTGGCGTCGGCCGATAAAGTGGAAGTGCTGCGCGGGCCGTTTTCCGCGCTGTATGGCAACGCCTCAGGTGGGGTGGTCAACGTTGCCACGCAGACCGGTCGCCAGCCGAACCGTGTTGAAGCGGGCATGTACGCCGGCAGCTATGGATCCTGGCGTTACGGCGTCAAGGCCAGCGGCGCCACCGGCGACGGCAGTCAGGCCGGCGACGTCAACTACGCAGTGTCTGCGACGCGCTTTACCACCGAAGGTTTCCGTGACCACAGCGGCGCGCGCAAAAATCTGGGCAACGCCAAACTGGGCGTGCGCCTGGATGATGCCAGCACCCTAACGCTGCTGTTTAACAGCGTCGATATCAACGCCGACGATCCCGGCGGCCTGACGCGGGAAGAGTGGCAGGATAATCCGCGCCAGGCGCCGCGCGCCGAGCAGTTCAATACGCGAAAAACCGTGTCGCAGACCCAGGGCGGCCTGCACTATCAGCGACAGTTCGGCGACAATGATGATCTGAGCGTGATGATGTATGCCGGCGAACGGGAAACCACCCAGTACCAGTCGATACCGGTATTTGTCCAGCAGCGCAGTGCTCAGCAGCCCGGTGGAGTGATTGTGCTGGCGCGCCACTATCAGGGTATTGATACGCGCTGGACGCATCGCGGCGCCATCGCCGCCGTGCCCTATACCCTGACCGGTGGCCTGAACTATGAAACCATGACGGAAAAGCGCAAGGGCTATGAAAACTTTGCCGAGGTGAACGGCGTGCAGCAGCTGGGGGTTAAGGGTAATCTGCGCCGTGACGAGCGTAACCTGATGTGGAACCTCGACCCGTACCTGCAAAGCTCCTGGCAACTGACACCGCGCCTGACGTTGGACGCCGGCGTGCGTTTCAGCACCGTTAACTTTGACTCCAATGACCACTTTATTACCCCCGGCAACGGCGACGACAGCGGCAACGCCCGCTATCACCAGTGGCTGCCCGCCGGCGCACTGCGCTATGCGCTGGCGGACGGCTGGAATATTTATGCTGCCGCCGGACGCGGTTTTGAAACGCCGACCATCAATGAGCTCTCTTACCGGCCGGATGGTACGGCCGGCATGAACTTCGATCTGCAGCCGGCCGTCAGCGATACGCTGGAAGTTGGCAGCAAAACCCGCATCGGCAACGGGCTGCTGACCGCGGCGCTGTTCCAGACCGATACCCGCAATGAGATCGTCACGGCCAACAGCAGCAACGGGCGCAGCAGCTACAAAAACGCCGGCCAGACACGCCGCCGTGGTCTGGAGCTGGCGCTGGACCAGCAATTTGGCGAGGCGTGGCGGTTAAACATGGCGTGGACGCTGCTGGACGCGCGCTATCGCGACGATATTTGCGGTGATGCCACCTGCTCGGCGGATAAGTTTATCGGCCGCGGCAACCGTATTCCGGGCATCGCCCGCAATATGGGTTACGCCTCGCTGGCGTGGGCGCCGGAACAGGGCTGGTATGCCGGCGCTGAAGTGCGTTATATGAGCGATATCCAGGTGAATGACGCCAACAGCGCCCAGGCGCCGTCCTATACCACCGTCGGTCTGAACAGCGGTTACCGTTATCCGCTGGGCAACTGGCTGGTCAACGTTTTTGGCCGGGTCGATAATCTGTTTGACCGTGACTACGTGGGCTCGGTGATTGTTAATGAGGGCAACGGGCGCTTTTATGAGCCGGCACCGGGACGCAATTGGGGCGGCGGCGTAAGCGTTTCCTATTCGTTCGAATAATAGCCGATAGCATGCCGGCGCGGCCGGCATGCTATATTAACGTTGCTGTGCAAAAAATAAGCGCGCGGCGCAAAGGGAAGCAAAAAAATAAATTTTTTTACATTTAAGCAACGCAGACTGGCGCATTGTCATTATACTGTAATCATCTGGCGGTAGTTTTCACACGGTGCACAGCCCGAGGCTGTAAATAACACTGCGGGGATCGCTAATGGTAAAGTCCTGGTTGGGGCTACAAAGAAAAAATAACATCACCTCCCTGATTTCTCGTTGTAACGAGGGTTCTCTCTCCGACTCTCTTTTTCTCGCCACTTTCTACACTGTCACGCGCAACGCCATACTCACTTATTCCGTTTACTTCGTCTCTTCGTCCGGTGGATCTCGGCGTAATAACGCGGCCGCAGATTTACTTTATCCATTGGCTTGTCCCCGCTCTTTTCGGGCCGTCGCCCGCAGGGCCGAGATATATATTGGCTTGAAGGAGGCCAAAACCTAATACGTGTGTGAAACATTCATCGCGCGTGAATAACGCTGCGGTAGGTGAAACAAACTGTAAGGTGCCACTATGGGAAGACAGAAAGCAGTGATCAAAGCACGTCGTGAAGCGAAACGCGTAATTCGTCGTGACGCTCGCAGTCATCGCCAGTTGGAAGAAGAAAGCGTGACTTCGCTGGTGCAAATGGGTGGCGTTGAGTCTATCGGCATGGCGCGGGATAAGCGCGATAGCTCACCCATCGAGGCGCGAACCGAGGCTCAGGGTCATTACTTGTTAGCCATAGAAAATAAACAGTTGATCTTTGCCACCGGCGAAGCCGGGTGCGGTAAAACCTTTATCAGTGCGGCGAAAGCGGCGGAAGCGCTGATTCATAAAGAAGTGGATCGCATTATTGTCACCCGTCCGGTGTTGCAGGCGGATGAGGATCTTGGCTTTTTGCCGGGGGATATTTCCGAGAAGTTTGCCCCTTATTTCCGCCCGGTGTACGACATTCTGCAGCGTCGGCTGGGATCGTCTTTCCTGCAATATTGTCTGCGGCCGGAAATCGGCAAGGTTGAAATTGCACCTTTCGCCTATATGCGCGGGCGGACATTTGAAAACGCGGTGGTGATTCTGGATGAAGCGCAGAATGTTACCACCAGCCAGATGAAAATGTTCCTTACCCGTCTGGGAGAAAACGTGACGGTGATCGTCAACGGCGATATTACCCAGTGCGACCTGCCGCGCGGGGTAGAGTCGGGCCTGAATGATGCGCTGCAGCGTTTCGAGGAAGATGAAATGGTCGGCATTATTCGCTTTGATAAACAGGATTGCGTTCGTTCTGCACTGTGTCAGCGTACGCTGCACGCCTACAGCTAATCTCCCGCTAACCCGAGTAAAAAGGCCGCTATGCGGCCTTTTTTATTGCCGGCGAACAACCGTCCGGCGGTATCGCCGTGGGGATTTTCTGCGCGCTGTAGCCGGCGGAAAAACAAAAGGGCTGAACGCGGCGTTCAGCCCTTTTTTCATGCCGTTACCGTCGGGATCAGGCGAAGATGGTCAGCATATAGGCGGCGAACAGCGCCAGGTGGGCGGTGCCGTTCAGCACGTTGGTGCGGCCGGTGGAGAAGGAAATCTGGCACAGGATCAGCACCGTCAGCATTACCACCATATGCGGCGCCTGCAGGCCGAAGATCAGCGTCTGGCCGGTCAACGTGGCGATAATGGTTACCGCCGGCACCGTCAGGGAAATAGTCGCCAGCACCGAACCGAAGAACAGATTCATGGCGCGCTGCACCTGGTTGTTCAGCACTGCGCGCAGGGCGCCCAGGCCTTCCGGCGACAGGATCAGCAGCGCCACCAGGAAGCCGGTGAACTGAGCCGGCGCGTTCACTTTGGTCAGCAGGCCTTCCAGCGGGCCGGCATTGAATTTGGTCACCGCGATCACCGCCACCAGATGCACCACCAGCCAGGCGGCGTGCCACAGGCTGCTGTGGGAGGACGGTTTTCCGTGGTGCGGGTCGCCATCGTCGTCTTCATGCTCGTAGACAAACAGATTTTGGTGCGTTTTCGTCTGGATCAGCAGGAACACGCCGTACATGGCGGCGGAGATCATGGCGACCAGCAGCGACTGGCCGGTGCTGAAATTGCCGCCCGGCAGGGCGCTGGGCAGCACCAGCACGATCACCGCCAGCGGGAAAATCGCCATCAGATACTGTTTGATGCCGCCGAGGTTGACGTACTGGGTGGCGAATTTACGTCCGCCCAGCAGCAGGGCAAAGCCCACCAGACCGGCGGTGACGATCATGATGATGGAATATAGGGTGTCGCGCATCAGGGCCGGCGCGGCATCGCCGGTCGCCATCAGCGCGGAGATCAGGCTGACCTCCAGGATCACCACCGACAGGCTGAGGATCAGCGAGCCGTAGGGTTCGCCCAGGCGGTGGGCCAGCACGTCGGCATGGCGCACGACGCTGAAGGCGCTGCTCAGAATACCGAACAGAGCGAGAATATTAATGCCGACGATCAGCGGGAAGTTGCTGGTTTCGCTCCACAGGTTCAAGACAACCAGCGCAGCGATCGGAAAAATCAGGGAATACTCGGTATGGCGGGATTTAGATCGGCCAGGATCGTGTTGCGACTTCATGGATAGTACGTCTCCTTTCTCGAACTGCAGGTTCCCGGCTGTGTGCTAATCATCTGTATAACCGACGATTTCGCGTATCACGGAAGATACTTAATCATAGGATATGCTGACTGGATTGCACCGTGGGAATAGTGATGTTGTGGCGTTATGAGCAAGAAAAAACTTGCTTTATGTGACATAGAGTAACAAAAAAACCGCAGGGGATGCGGTTTTTTTTACTTACTTTTACGCAGCTAAGCGATTTTTTATCATTAACCCGCTAAAAAAATCAGTTAATGAAGAATTTCCTCGTCAATACACGCAGGTTGAACGCATCAGGAATCAATATTATCCATGATTTCATGGCGCGTCTCATGATAACCCTCTTCATTTAGCCCCTCACGCCAGTAAGGAACCGCATAAAGCTGATTACGCTCACATTGACGTTCACGGCGCAGGTGGCGACGCAGGGTGACCACCAGTTGATCCTCGCCGGCCAGCCAGAAATGCGTGCGGCCGGCGGGCAGCGGCTGCGCGCAGAACTGGGTAATCAGCGCTGCGGTTTTATCGGTGCCGCCGATAATCCAGCTCAGCTCAAAACCGGCCGGTTTGCGCAGGTCTAGGACATCGGCGCTGCTGTCGACGCGGATAAAGGCGTGTCCTTCACTGCGCGCCGGCAGATTTTCCAGCAGGGCGGCGATGGCCGGCAGCGATGAGGGATCGCCCGCCAGACAGTAAAAGTCAGCCTCCGGCAGCATCGGTTTCGGCCCGCCGGGATTGCTGATGCCGATGATGTCGCCGGCTTTGGCGTTACGGGCGAAGCTGACCGCCGGGCCGTTATGGTCGTGCATGGCGAATTCAATATCGATTTCACCCTGTTCCGGGCGAATGGCGCGTACGGAGTAGGTGCGCACCAGCGGGCGTACGGCGTCCGCCGCCCAGACCGGGCCATTTTCGGTCAGGCGCGGCAGATCGGGCTGGCTTTGCCCGGCGCGCGGCAGAAAGACTTTAATGTGCGCCGCGGCGGCGTTGGCCGGGTAATACTGTAAATCGTCGGCATAAAAGGTGATGCGACGCAGGTGCGGCGTTACGTCATGAACGCGGGCAACGCTGATTAAATAGGGGGCGCGGGTGCGGGGTGCTTCGGTAGTCACGGCGTTCTCCTGTTGTCGTTGTGGCGGCAGTATACCACGACCATTGATAATGAGAATCGTTGCTAATTGCTGTCGGAGTGCCAGAAAAAGTATTCGCCGCGACGGCGTACCGCATTGACGGGAGAATCGCCAGCGTGACAGTGCATCTGCCCCTGACCCGGAATACGTTAATCAATCCATAAACTGCAGGTTCAGGCCGACAAAAATCTGCCAGCGAGGCTGGCCGGGACCATGATCGGCGACTGAACCCTGCGGCTCAATAAAGAAGTTATAAACCGTTTTCCCCTGCTTGATAACCTGCCCTATACCCAGCCCCAGCGGTACGCTATAGCTGTCATTTTGAAAGTTATACGCCCAGATGGGCGCGGAACGGAGGTAAGTTCCGCCGCCGAGCTGATAGAACATGAAGGGCTGAAACGTGCCCAGATGTACATCGTTGCGCTGCCCGTCACCGGCAAAGCTGTGTTGCCATGACGCGAGATAACCGTACTGGAACGTCGGCGAACTGGCATTGAACAGTACGTTAACCAGGCCTGCCGACCACTTTTCACTGCCTAACGCGTCGTCCGACGCCGTTGGCGCGGTGATTTGCGGACCGAAGCCGAAACTGACCGCCGGATTGCCGGTATCCATCAGCCAGGATGCGAAGAGGTTAAGATCGCCGGGCCCGGTTGTATGGCCTCCGGTTGGCGGAGCGGGGTAGGTGTTCACCGGCAGTGAAGCACGCAGCAACCAGTGGCTCTCACCCACGGAAAAAGGTTGCGCATAGCGCAGCCAAAACTGGTTCGCATCGTTATCCGTCCCGCTGACGTCGCCAATGTAGTAGTTCTGCATATTGAATGCGGTCATATTGGCCAACGGGTTATTGGCCTGCGCGGCATCGGCTGCCTGTTTTTCGGCGGCGTTTGACATATTGGCCGCCATGAGCAACGGCAGAGCGATGAGTAATGCACAATTTTTCATGATATTGAGCCTTATTGCTTGCCAATAATGTTCGGATATCCAGCACTGAGGGAGTCAGTCATTTCACAGCGCGTATCGGAAAGCGTAGAACATGACATTAAAGGTGACATCTTTGCGGCGCTATTTACCGTTAGTCATTTTTTTAAAAAATCATCAACGAAGGCTACGCTTGTAGATGCGATGAGAGAAAGAGTGATTTTTATGCAGAGACTGAATGAATCGTAACGATATACATAAAAAATATGTCTTGGAGAATCTGTCTATGTGCAAGAAAACGTCTTTAGCAATACTCTGTGCTGGCCTTGTGGTTTCCGGCATGGCAACGGCTGCAGATTATCAGTTTACTGCAGAGAGCAAACCGGCCACGGATGCAACAAAAGCGAATAACGAGGCGGTGTACAAACGGCTTGATTTTGCGAATAAAACCGACTTCGAAAATACCGACAAAGGGTTTATCGCTCCGTTGATTAATAACGGTGATATTGACGGCGTTATTGATGTTACAGGCATGAATTTCATGCAAAAAAAGGACGCGCCGCCGTCAGTGAATCCCAGCCTGTGGCGTCACGCGCAGTTGGTTAACCGCGGGGGGCTATATAAAGTTTCCGACCATATCTATCAGGTGCGCGGTCAGGATATTGCCAACCTGACCATTATTGAAACTAATACCGGCATCGTCCTGTATGACGTTGAGTATTCTACCGACAGTTTCAAACGTTCTATTGAACTGTATGAAAAAGAACGTGGCAAAAAACCGCTGCAGGGCGTCATTATCTCCCACAGCCATGCCGACCATTTTGGCGGCTTCGGCGGTATTTACGCGGCAGGCCTGGCGACGCCGGAGGATATTGCCAGCGGTAAAATTCCGTTCCTGGCGCCTGAGGGTTTTGTCGAAGAGGCCGTCAGTGAAAACGTGATGGCGGGGAACATTATGGCCCGCCGTGCGGGCTATCAGTACGGTAATGTGTTAAAACCCGGCCCGACCGGCGGTATTACGGCCGCGCTGGGACCGGTGCTGGCCAACGGGGCCTCCACGCTGCCGTTGCCTAACAAGACGATCGCCAAAGACGGTGAGAAGGTCACGATCGACGGCGTAGAGTTTGTGTTTTATCTGACGCCGGGGGCGGAAGCGCCGGCGGAGATGGTGATGTATATTCCGCAGTGGAAGGCGCTGTCCATGGCGGAAGAAGTTAACCACCTGCAACACAATATCTATACCCTGCGCGGCGCGCAGACGCGTGACGCCAGCCAGTGGGCCTCGTATATCAACTCTGCGATTGCCCGCTGGGGTAATGACGTGGAAGTACAGTTCGGCCCGCATACCTGGCCCGTCTGGGGCAACCAGAATGTGGTGGAGTATCTGAAAGATCAGCGGGATGCCTACCAATCCATCTATAATACGACGATCCATTATGCCAACTACGGTTACCGTCCGGATGATATTGCGGAAAACGCGCGGCTGCCGGAAAAGGTATTCAACAAATGGGATAACCGTCCGTACTATGGTAATACCCGCAATAATTTGAAATCGACTTATATTAAAAATCTGGGGTGGTTTAGCGGTAACGCCGCCGAACTGGCAAAATATCCGGATGCCGCCCGCGGCGAGCGTTATGTGAAGGCGTTGGGCGGTGAAGAGAAAGTGGTTGAGCTGGCGTTGGGCAGTTATAAAGAGGGCGATTACCGCTTCACCGCCGACCTGCTTAATAACATTGTGGCCTATAACGCGGCCAACAAAGAGGCTAACTATCTGATGGCGGATGCGCTGGAGCAGTTGGGCTATCAGGAAGAGACGGCGTTGTACCGCAATCTGTATCTGTCTGCTGCGCATGAACTGCGCGTTGGCGGCAGCGTGCCGAACAAACTGAGCACGGCTTCCCCGGAAGTTATCGCCGCACTGCCGCCGGAAATGCTGATCGCCTATATCAGTATGATTTCCGATCAGATCAAGGCGGAGAAGCTGGGTAACCATATCATAGCTCTGAATATGGATAATGATAAATTCATTCTGGATCTGCATAACGGCGTGCTGAACTACGTCAGGTTGACGAATGACATGCCGGCGCAAAAAGCCGATGTCACCGTGCAGATTGCGAAAACCGATCTGGTTGCCGTGGTGGCGGGGAAGGAGAAGATGGACGATCTTATCAGCAAGGGAAAAGCGAAAATTGACGGCGACCGCGGCATACTGCAGCAGATTACCTCGACGTTTGATACTAACATCAAGAACGATATGAACCTTGTGCTGCCGCTGCAAAAGGCCAATCAGATTCAGTAACTATCCTAAACGTACGGGCAGCGTCTGCTGCCCGTTATTGACTACGGCATAACGGCTCCGCCTCTTCGCGTTGGCAGAGGCTTGCCAGCTTATTATTACATCTGCAGCAGCCAGCGGCTTACATTGGCCGCCATCCTACTCTGAGTCATGTCTTATTATGCGTATGAGTTAATATTATTGCTGCTGCGTACAAATACTTTTGCCGGCTAAAAAGCGCCGCAGACTTGATTGCCGCTGCGGAAAAGAATAGTGTCATGATCGTACGGTTAAATAGTGAACTAATAAAATTCCGTATACGTAGTGATATGTTTAAATCAGTGGCGAAGAGGAGCGGCAGCGCTGCGACTCGGGAGGTTGATCGGTGTTAACGCGAGATTTTCTGCAGCAGGCAGATTGCAAAACGGCATTTGGTACGATTGAAGAGACGCTGTTGCTGACGCCGGAGCAGCGGGCGGCGTCGCTGGCGAGTACGCTGGCGCAGCGGCCGGACAGCGGCCCGGTTTGGGTCTTTGGCTACGGCTCGCTGATGTGGAACCCGATTTTTGAAGCGGAAGAGGTGCAGCCCGCCACCCTGCAGGGCTGGCACCGGGCGTTCTGTCTGCGTCTGACCGCCGGGCGCGGCACCCAGCATCAGCCCGGGCGCATGCTGGCGTTGAAAGCCGGCGGGGAGACAAGCGGCCTGGCTTTCCGCCTGCCGGAAGCGCAGCTGGATGACGAGCTGGCGCTGCTGTGGAAACGTGAAATGGTGACCGGCTGTTACCTGCCGACCTGGTGTGAGTTGACGCTGGACGGCGGCCGGAAGGTCACCGCGCTGGCGTTTGTGATGGACGCACAGCATCCGCTGTTTGAAGCGGACACCTGCCATCAGGTGGTGACGCCGCTGATCGCCAACGCCAGCGGTCCGCTGGGCACCAATGCCCAGTATCTGTTTGCGCTCGACCGCGAACTGAAAAACCACGGTATGCGCGATGATGCCATCGGCGAACTGGCCAGCAGCGTGCGCCAGTGGCTGCAGCAGCACACGCCGCTTGCCGGCTGAAGCGCCGGAGATGCCCGGTTATACCCAATCCCTATATTTAATAACTGTCAGCAAGGGCGGTAAATAAACCGCCCTTTAGTTATGGTTATCTATCTCCTTGTTTTTATTTCTCTTCTGTTTTCCTTAGGCTGTGTGCCGGCAAAATACGGCGCCCGAGCGGCGACTTATCGTGAAAAAGCATAACTAAAGGCTATTTCTTATTTGTGAGCCTGCCGCACTCCCCGTATCAATATTGGGAAATCTGGCGCAATGGGGGACAGGATGAATTTCCAACAATTAAAAATTATTCGGGAATCGGCCCGTCGTAATTACAATCTTACCGAAGTGGCCAATACCTTATTTACCTCGCAGTCGGGGGTCAGTCGACATATTCGCGAGTTGGAAGAAGAGTTGGGCATCGAAATATTTATTCGGCGCGGTAAACGCCTGCTGGGGATGACCGAACCGGGCAAGGAGTTGCTGGTGGTGGCCGAGCGTATTCTGAACGATGCCAACAATATTCGCCGGCTGGCGGATGTGTTCAGCAGCAACGACGACGGGCAGCTGCATATTGCCACCACCCATACCCAGGCGCGCTACAGCCTGCCGCGGGTGATTAAGGAGTTCCGTACGCTGTATCCGCGCGTGCGGGTGGTGCTGAATCAGGGCTCGCCGGAGGAGATTGTCGCCATGCTGGCTTCCGGAGAGGCGGATATCGGCATCGCCAGCGAGCGGCTGATGAACGATGACGCGCTGGCGGCGTTTCCTTACTATCGCTGGCACCATGCGATTCTGGTGCCGGAAAACCATCCGCTGACCCAGGCTGGGCCGTTAACGCTGGAACAGTTAAGCACTCAGCCGCTGATTACCTACCGGCAGGGCATTACCGGGCGTTCACGGCTGGATGCGGCGTTTAAGGCGGCAGGGCTGACGCCGGACATCGCCCTCAGCGCGCAGGATTCCGACGTGATTAAAACCTATGTGGAGCTGGGGCTAGGGGTAGGAGTGCTGGCCGATATGTCGTATGAGAAAGAGCGCGATCGCGGGCTGGTCAGCCTCAATGCCGAACACCTATTTGAGCCGAATACCGTCTGGCTGGGGCTTAAGCGCAGCCAGCTGCAGCGCAACTACGCCTGGCGTTTTATTCAGCTGTGCAACCCGACCCTGACGCTGACGGAGATTAAAGATCAGGTGTTTTCCGCGCAGCTTGAGCCGGTGATTGATTACCAGATTTAAGTTTTCTGGTTGGCGGGAGCATGTGCCCCCGCCGTGGTTCCGCCGGGTTAGCCCTGGCAGCCCATCAGTTCGGGCAGGACGCCCGGCTTGGCCTTCAGTTTTTCCTGTACCGCATCCGGCAGACCGGCCCATAAAATCAGGCCGCTGCGCTTTTCCACTTCGCTGACGGTGGTACGGAACTGGCAGAAGTCGGCGTCGCGCGGTGTATTCTGATCAAAGATAAAGGCGGCGTAGTGGTTCACCTCCGGGCTGTTGTTGATAAAAATCACCTTCCAGTAGCCGCTGGGAATGGTGTGCGGCTTGCTGGTGCCCGGCAGTTTGCCGATCTCGCGCTCATACAGCGGGCCGGTGACGGTATACACCGAACTGACGTCGGCGCGGGCGATCAGTTTGCGCTCCTGCTCTTCCAGCGCCGCCCAGGATCCCTGATTGAGCGCGGATTTTTGCGGCGTGATATTGGAGAGATAGTTCAGCGATTCCCAGTCCGACACGTTCGCCAGCGAGGCCAGCGGCGCCTGATGGCCGCGATCCACCTGCAGCGCGGCGTTGGCGCCGGTGTAGTCGGCCGGGGCCAGAGTGTCCTGCGGCTCCAGCGCGGGGTCGGTTTTCCAGCTGCGGCTTTTGCCGCTGGCCAGCGTATCTTTGGTGATGTGGTAGGCCACCCAGTTGGCGAATTTGGTGCTGCTGTTGTTATTCAACGTGTAGGCGTGGCGCACAATCGACACGTTGGTGCTGCCGCCGGTCGGGCAGCCGACGGCGCAGTTGTCGATTGATTCGGGCGTAGCGGCGAAGGTTTGCGCGCTGACGAGTATGGCGAACAGGGAGAAAAGTTGGCTAAAACGCATGGTGGAATCCTCGATAAGTTAAGAAACACTGTATTTATTCACAGTGCTTTTTAACCTATCGCAGCGTTATGAATACAACAATGCAACACATTGATATTGGTGATGTGTTGTTGGGGATACATAAAAGAGAGGCGTTGAGGCGAAAAAAAACCGCCCCGGAAGGGGCGGCTGAGGTAGCGTTTTACCGTACCAGATGCAGGAAGTGCAGGTGCTTCTCATACTGGTCGAGAATATCGTGGATGATCTGCTCTTGCGTCCAGCCCATCACATCATAATCCTGACCGCCTTCCTTCAGGTGGATTTCCGCACGGTAGTATTTGTGCTCTTCGTCCCGCTCTTCGTCGTTCAGCCCCGCCAGGGCGAAGGCCGGCTGAATATAGGCGCGCAGGCGCACTTCATATACGAAGTTCAGGTCGTCGCCCAAATCCACTTCAAAGCGAATACGGTCGTCCTGCGTATCGTCGATGGAGGATTCGGTGCTCTGCTTTATCAGTTCGGCTTCCACCAGCGTCATCGCCGGGTGCACCACCTCGCTGACAAAGCGCTTCACGTGCGAGCGTTTCGGGAAGTAGGCGATATTGCGCAGGCGCCGCTGCCAGGAGATCGGATTGCGCGCGGCGGTTGGCGCGATGGTGGTGGTGGTCTGGCTGTCGCGCTTATGGGCGTCGACCCGCAGCGCTTTCAGCAGCCCGTAAATCGAGATCAACAGGATGATGGAGAACGGCAGGGCGCTGGCGATGGTGACCGTCTGCAGCGCGCTCAGGCCGCCGGCGACCAGCAGGGCAATCGCCACTACGCCCATCAGCGCGGCCCAGAAGATACGCTGCCAGATTGGCGTTTTGTCGGAACCGCCCGAAGCCAGCGTATCAACCACCATGGCGCCGGAGTCCGCCGAGGTGACAAAGAACACCACCACCATCGCCATGGCGATAAACGACAGGATATTGGCGAACGGGAAGTGCTCCAGGAAGTTAAACAGCGCCAGCGAGACGTCGGTCTGCACCGTTGTCGCCAGATCGCGCGCGCCTTCAGCCATAATCAGATGAATAGCGCTGTTGCCGAAGAAGGTCATCCACAGCAGGGTGAAACCGGCCGGAACAAACAGCACGCCGGTAACGAATTCGCGGATGGTGCGGCCGCGGGAAACGCGGGCGATAAACATACCGACAAACGGCGACCAGGAGAGCCACCAACCCCAGTACAGCAGCGTCCAGCCGCCCAGCCAGTTGCTGGATTTCGGCTCGTAAGCGTACAGGTTAAAGGTTTTGCTGACGATTTCAGACAGGTAGCCGCCGGTGTTTTCCACAAAGGATTTCAGCAGCAGCACGGTCGGGCCGAGGATACCGACCAGCACCAGCAGCAGGATCGCCAGGCTGAGGTTCAGTTCGGACAGGATGCGGATGCCTTTGTCCAGCCCGGATACCACCGACAGCGTCGCCAGCCCGGTGATCACCACGATCAGCACCACCTGCACCGTTTCATTGATCGGCAGGCCGAACAGATGATTCAGGCCGGCGTTGACCTGCAGCACGCCGTAGCCCAGCGAGGTGGCGACACCGAAAACGGTGCCGATAACGGCGAAGATATCCACCGCATGGCCCAGCGGCCCGTAGATGCGGTCGCCGATAATCGGGTACAGCGCCGAGCGCAGCGTCAGCGGCAGGCCGTGACGGTAGCTGAAGAACGCCAGGATCAGCGCCACGATGGCGTAAATCGCCCAGGCGTGCAGGCCCCAGTGGAAGAAGGTCAGACGCATGGCCTGTTTTGCCGCCTCCACCGTTTCCGGCGTGCCGACCGGCGGGGAAAGATAGTGCATCACCGGTTCGGCGACGCCGAAGAACATCAGGCCGATGCCCATACCGGCGGAAAACAGCATGGCGAACCAGGAGACATAGCTGAAGTCCGGCTGAGCGTGATCCGGCCCCAGCTTGATGTTGCCGTAACGCGACAGACCCAGATAGGTGACGCTGAGCAGAATCAGCGCGACCGCCAGAATGTAGAACCAGCTGGCGTTGGTGAATATCCCTTGTTGTAGTGCTTTGAATTTACGATCGGCCAGCTCGGGATAGAGCGCGGCAAACGCCACCAGGACGATGATCAGTGCGGCGGAAATGAAAAATACCGGAGGATTGATATGGCTACGACGTGCCACGTTTTCAGTGTCGTTTTGGCTCATAGAATACCTTCTAGTCCGTTAGGGAGTGATATCCCCTTTATGCTTGAAGCTGCATCAGTGTTGCCGACGGTTGCACCCAAATTATCGCTTCATTGAGATGCGCTCCCTTACCGTCGTGATGCAGTCCAAATTATCTGGGATAAAGCGAGTAGTTGGAAATAACAACTCCAGAGAAAATAGCGTGTGTACGCCAGAAAAATAGTGCTGGAGGAGTATACACTAAAATTGACATAACTTGAATTTACGGGCGGTGAGCTTGCTTAATAGATTGTTTTTGAATGGAAATTAAGACCGCCTGTCGACCATGCCGACAGGCGGCGGGCATCAGAAACGCCAGAAGGTGCGGGAGCATAAAATCAGAATCGGGTAAATCTCCAGGCGTCCCAGCAGCATGGCGGCGCACATCAGCCATTTGGCGGGATCGGAGAGCGTGCCGAAGCCGGCCGCCGTTTCGCCAAACCCCAGGCCCATATTGTTGATGCAGGCGGCGACGGTAGCGAACGCGGTCATCATGTCATAGCCCATCAGGTTCAGCGCCCAGACGAACAGGCAACTGAACAGCACGTACAGAAAGAAAAAACTCCATACCGATCGCAGTACGCGGTCGTGCACCGAGGCGTCGCCAACCTTGATGGTGAAAATGGCGTTGGGGTGCACCAGCTGGTTGACCTCGTGACGGCTCACTTTATACATAATCAGAAAGCGCAGCGCTTTAATCCCGCCACAGGTTGACCCCACGCAACCGCCGAAGAAACTGGCGCCGAGCAGCAGCAGGATGGCATTGGTCGGCGTTTTGGCGTAGTCGGCGGTGGCCAGACCGTTGTCGGTCATCATCGAACTGGTGAGGAAAAAGCCGTGCACCAGCGCGTCTTTGATGCCGTACATCCCGGAGCGGTACAGTTCGGCCACCACAATGGCCACGATAATGGACAGAATCAGCAGGAAAAAGCGCAGTTCGGGATTGCGGAGGAGCGGCTTCAGGCTGCGGCGGCTGATGGCGACGAAGAACAGGGTGAAATTGATGGCCGCCAGTACGGAGAAAATGCCGCCGACCAGCTCGATCGGCGCGCTGTCGAAATAGCCCAGGCTTTCATTACGGGTCGAAAAACCGCCCAGCGACACGGTGGACAGCGCATGACACAGGGCGTCGAACCAAGGCATGCCGGCCAGGCGGAACGCCAGGGTGCACAGCATCCCGAGCCCCAGATAAATCAGCCACAGGTTTTTGGCCGTGTCGGCCAGACGCGGCGTCAGGCGTTCTTCCTTGAACGGGCCGGGCATTTCCGACTGATACAGCTTGGCGCCACCGATGCCCAGCAGCGGCAGCACCGCCACCGCCAGCACGATAACCCCCAAACCGCCGACAAAATTCAGCTGCGCGCGATAATAAAGGAAAGACTTCGGCACCGAGGAGACATCGTTCAGCACCGAGGCGCCGGTGGTGGTGATGCCGGAGACGCCCTCGAACATGGCGTCTACCAGGCTGATGTTCATGGTGTCGTCGAGCCACAGCGGCAGGGCGCTGATAATGGAAAACAGCAGCCAGAACAGGACAATGATTAAAAAACCGTCCTGGGTGCGCAACTGCACCTTCGACTGGCGGCTGCTGAACCAGCCAAGACCGCCGGCCGACGCGGCAATCACCAGCGTATAGAAAAAAGAGAAGATGCTTTTTTCTTTGTAGAGCAACGCCATTAATAACGGGGGAATCATGGAAAGGCTGTAAAGGACCACTAAAAAACTGCAAAGGTGAACAACAATAACCAGTTGTTTTGTTTTAACCATGCTTGCGCCCGGGTTGCCGAAGGACTGTGCGTCAACACATTGATAGAAGTAGATATAGAATAGCGCGGACGATATAAAAATATCATAAAAATTATGTTATCCGCGTTTGTTGCGGCGCGGGTAGCGTCAGCGGCTCAGGTTGCTCAGCGCCAGCAGCGCGCCGAACGTGATTAACAGCCCGCCGAACAGGCGGTCAATGCCGCGGCGCAGGCGCAGAAAACGCGCGCTGACGCCCGGGGCAGAAAAGAACAGCGCCACGATGCCAAACCACAGCATATGCGCCAGAGAAATAAAGAGGCCGTAGCCGATCTGCACCCACAGCGCGCTTTGCGGGCTCACCACCTGCATAAACAGGCTGACGATGAAAATGGTGGCTTTGGGGTTCAGCACATTGGTCAGAAACCCGGTTTTCAATGCGCGCCATTCACCGATGTTGTGCGCAGGCGCTGCGGCGGCGGGCGGCGCTGCCGACGCATGACGATACATCTGTGCGCCCAGATAAATCAGGTAGGCCGCGCCGACAAACTTCAGCAGGGTGAATAGCCACAATGAGCGCTGAATCAGCAGGCCGACGCCGATCAGCGTGTATCCCACGTGAACCAGCACGCCCAGGCTGATGCCCAGCGCGCAGTAAAGTCCGGAGGCGCGCGAGCCGGTCAGGCTGTTGCGCGATACCATGGCGAAATCCGGTCCGGGACTGATTACGGCGAGTAAAGTCAGGGTGACGACGGCAATAAGTTCGGTCATAGTGGGCCTGTATAAAATATTGATTAGATAGGGTTGCATTGTTGAACGTCGCAGACAGGGAGACAAACGATGAAAACTGACAAAATCGGTGAGCCTATCTCACGTAAAATCGGCAGAAACATTTCGCTGGGCGGGCTGCGTTGTTTTGAGGCGGCGGCCAGGCTGGAAAGCTTTACCCAGGCGGCGCACAGTTTGAGCCTGACCCATGGCGCCATCAGCCGGGCGGTGCGGGCGCTGGAGAATGAACTGGGGCTGGCGCTGTTCGAACGGCGTTACCGGCGGGTCTATCTGACGGCGGCCGGGCGTAAACTGTGGCAGGCCAGTCAACAGGCGTTCGATATCCTTGAGCAGAGCGTGCAGGAGCTGTATCTGCAGGCGCAAAACGCGCCGATCGTACTCTCCTGTGAGCCGACGTTACTGATGCGCTGGCTGATTCCTCGCTTACCGGAATTTTTGCGTGCCCATCCGGCGATTCATGTGCAGCTGGTAGCCGGTGGCGGAGCGGTTGCTTTCCAGGACGGCATCACGCTGGCGATTCGGCGTAATGATTTTGACTGGGGCGGGAGTGTGCACAGCATCCCGTTGTTTAGCGAAAAGGTCGGCCCGGTCTGCAAACCGGAAATGCTGACGTATTTTATTGAGGGCAGTCAGACCGAGCCGCGTTTGCGCCGCGATGCGGCGCTGTTGCAGACCGCGACTCGGCCTAACGCCTGGGCGGAATGGGCGCAGGCGCAGGGGGTCTCGATTGAGGGCATGCCGCAGCAGCGTTTCGATCACTTCTATTTCAGCCTGCAGGCGGCGGTCGCCGGGCTGGGCGTGGCGATCGGGCCCTGGCAACAGGTGCGCGATGATATCAGTGCCGGACTGCTGGCGGCGCCGTTCGGGTTTTGCCACGACGGTAGCGGTTACAGCCTGCTGACACCGCAGCCGGTGGCGCCGGGCAGCGCGGCGGAAACCTTGCTGCATTGGCTGCAGCGCCAGGCGACGGAGCTTTAGAAGGAGACGTTGCGGATAAAGCGCAAAGGGCTTTCGCCGCGGTTGGCGTACGTGTACCGTTGATCGCTGTTGAAAACGTGAGTCTCGCCGGCGCGCAGCGTCAGCGTCTGCTGTTCCAGCTGCAGCGTCAGACACCCCTCAATGACATGCACGACCTCGTGCCAGCCTTCGGCATCGGGCTGCGAGTGATACTGTTCGTGCGGCATCAGCGTCCATTGCCACAGCTCCACCCGCTGGCGTGCCGGCACGCTGGCGGCAAAAATGGCCTGGCTGGCTGCCTGCTCCCCCTGCCAGGCCAGCTCGCCGACCAGGTGGCTGCCGCGCGCCGCCGGCGCCTGGACCAGATCGCTGAAAGAGATCTGGAGCGCCGCCGCCAGTTTATCCAGCACGGCCAGGCTGACATTGCGGTCGCCGGCCTCAATCCCCGCCAGCATACGGCGGCTGACGCCGGACAGCGTCGCCAGCGCCGTTTGGCTCAGCCCCGCCTGCTGCCGGTAACCGCGTACGTTGCTGCTGAGGTACTGCAGCACCTGGGGGGCCTCGGGCTTGCCATTGTGCATTATATTGCTCATTTTTCCGTGATGTCTCATACTGGCAGGAACTGTGCATTATATTGCATGCTGTGTTGATCAAGGGCAAGTCGATATCTATGAGTAAAACATCTTCTACTCCGGGCCTGTTGCTGAAGATCAGGCCGCAGGAAGCGATCCTGATTGTCATTACCATGATCTGGGGCGGTACGTTCCTGGCGATTCATTACGCCATGACGGTCAGCGGCCCGTTCTTTTTTGTCGGGCTGCGTTTTGGCGCCGCCGCGCTGGCGTTGATGCTGTTTTCATTACGCAGCCTGCGCGGGCTGACCTGGTATGAATGTAAGGCGGGGATAGCGATCGGCGTGACGATAGCGGTGGGCTACAGCCTGCAGAGCATCGGCCTGCAGACCATCAGCAGCAGCCAGTCGGCGTTTATCACCGCAATGTACGTGCCGATGGTGCCGCTGCTGCAGTGGCTGGTGCTCAAGCGTTTTCCGGGCGTGATGGCGTGGATCGGTATTGTGCTGGCCTTTAGCGGCCTGATGCTGCTGGCCGGGCCGAACGGCAGCAAAGTCAGCTTTAGCCTGGGAGAAACCGTTACCCTGATCAGCACCGTGGCGGTGGCGGCGGAAATCATACTTATCAGCGTCTATGCCGGGAAAGTGAACGTTAAACGGGTGACCGTGGTACAGCTGACGACCGCCTCGCTGCTCTCTTTTATGATGATGGTGCCGAGCGGCGAAAAGGTGCCGGCCTATTCCGATTATTTACTGTACTGCGCCGTCGGTCTTGGGATCGCCAGCGCTCTGATTCAGCTCACCATGAACTGGGCACAACGCAGTATTTCGCCGACGCGGGCGACGGTGATTTATGCCGGCGAGCCGGTGTGGGCCGGCGTGGTGGGGCGCATTGCCGGTGAGCGTCTGCCGGGAGCGGCGTTGCTGGGAGGGGCATTGATCGTGCTGGGGGTGATCGTCAGCGAATTGCGTATTCGACGGAAGAAAAAGCGCGAGGCGCTGGCGGAGAGTTAGAGCAGGACAGAACCTGGGGAGGCGAAGCCTCCCCTTTCAGTCAGTGTCAGGCTGCTTTTTTGTTGCGCGCCAGCAGGTAGCCGATGCCCAGCAGCACGAACCACAGCGGGGTGGCCATCAGCGCCTGGCGCGTGTCGTCCTGCAGGGTCAGCAGCACCAGAACGAAGGCGAAGAATGCCATACATACCCAGCACATCAGCTTGCCGGCCGGCATTTTGTAAATCGACTTTTGGTGCAGTTGCGGACGTCGTTTGCGGTACACCAGGTACGAACACAGGATTATCGTCCAGACAAACATGAACAGGATGGCGGAGACGGTGGTGACCAGGGTAAATACCGTCATCACGTTCGGGATCAGGTAAATCAGCACCACGCCGCCCAGCAGACAGATGCAGGAGAAAGTCAGGCCGTTGGCCGGCACCGCGCGCTTGGACAGGTTGGCGAACGATTTTGGCGCGTCGCCCTGCTGCGCCAGGCCGTACAGCATACGGCTGGTGGAGAAAACGCCGCTGTTGGCGGATGAAGCCGCAGAGGTCAGCACCACGAAGTTAATCACGCTGGCCGCCGCCGGCAGGCCGACCAGCATAAACAGCTCGACGAACGGGCTCTTGTCAGCCACCACGGAACTCCACGGCGTCACGGACATGATGACGATCAGTGAGAACACGTAGAACATGATGATGCGCAGCGGAATGGAGTTAATGGCGCGCGGCAGCGATTTTTCCGGGTCTTTGGTTTCGGCGGCGGTAGTGCCGACCAGTTCGATGCCGACAAAGGCGAAGACCGCGATCTGGAAGCCGGCGAAGAAGCCGCTGATGCCTTTCGGGAACATGCCGCCATCATTCCACAGGTGCGAGAGCGACGCGACGCTGCCGTTCGGCGACTGGAAGTGGGTGGCGATCATTACAACCCCGGTGATAATCAGGCCGATAATGGCGACGATTTTGATCATCGCAAACCAGAACTCCATCTCACCGAACATCTTCACCGTGGCCAGGTTGAGCGTCAACAATACCAGTACGCACAGCAGCGATACGATCCATTGCGACAGCCCGGGGAACCAGAATTGGGCATAGGCGGTGATCGCCACCACGTCGGCAATCCCGGTCACCACCCAGCAGAACCAGTAGGTCCAGCCGGTAAAGAAGCCGGCCCACGGGCCGAGCAGATCGGCGGCGAAATCGCTGAAGGATTTGTACTGCAGGTTGGACAGCAGTAATTCGCCCATCGCCCGCATCACAAAGAACAGCATAAAACCGATGATCATGTAGACGAAGATGATGGAAGGGCCGGCCAGGCTGATGGTCTTGCCCGAGCCCATAAACAGACCGGTGCCGATAGCGCCGCCGATGGCGATCAGCTGAATATGGCGGTTGGTCAGGTTTCTGCGTAGATGATCGTCTGACGCCTCCGTGGCGTCGGCGGTAATTTTAGCGTGGTCTACCATCTGATGATGTCCTGTCTTACCTGTCATGAGTGAAATTACGAGCTCTAAATTGGCTCTTTCTTATACGTTTATCCGGTTGTCCGGCTTGAATTAAGGTGGTGTTACTAATTCACCTTTGCGCAACATGTTTACAACATTTAACGCCCAGGGGAAAGGTTGGTTGTTTCTTGTTCACAGGAGGTAAATCGGACCTTCAGGAGACGCAAGGTTACCCTCAGGAATAAAAAATTAACAGCCTTTGCCAAAGCTATCTCGTTGATATCTCAGTAGGTTAAATTTTTAGCATGAAAAAAACTAATGCGTAATGACGCCTGGCCCGATGTGAACGCTTGCCGTCGGGCCGGCGTGAACCGCCGGGGTCTGACAGGACGGTGCCGATGAACGGTTTACGTCAGGCTGTGGCAGGCGTTAAGTATCAGGCTGCTAAAAATCATTGGCTTAGCGCATCTGTTTCACGCTCATGCTGGCGAGAGGGCGTTAAATTTGTGCGGTGTCGCGCAAAATTGCAGTCGCGTTTCGCTTTGAGTCAGAAAGGTGATCTGGCGCAAATTTGCCGCCCAGAGGCGTGGATGTGCGGCTTTTTCTCCCTATTTCTTGTCATGCACAAAATTTTCTGTGCCTGCCGCCGAGTGGTGGAATTTTCATCGATTTTGGCGTCAGGCACGACCAGAAGGCTCATCTGTCTTTTTTATTTATTGCCATTTGATTAGCTGGTGGTTGGTGTAAGTATAGTTTTTTATTTTGTTGTGCGGCGTATTGTGTTGCTATCATGCTGCCTTAACCTCTGAGGGAACAAAGCATGAAAAACAAATCATTAGCATTATTATTACTGGCCAGCCTGACCGGCTGCAGCCAGCCGTCAACGTCGCCGGAAGCGTCAGCGCCGGCCGCCGGCAAAAACGAAACCTTATACGTCAACAGCCGTCTGGTGGATTGCGTGGGCGTCGCGCCGATGAAATGCATGCAGGTGCGTCAGTCGCCGGATGCGCAGTGGGAGCTGTTTTACACCCAGATTGAAGGTTTCGAGTTTACCCCCGGCTATCGCTATAAACTGCAGGTAAACGTCAGCGAGCTGGAGAATGTCCCGGCCGATGCGTCTTCGCTGCGTTATGTACTGATCAAACAGCTGGAAAAAACCAAAGCATAAATATTGTGCCGGGGGCGACGGTATGCGGCCTCCGGCGTGATCTTCTCGCCCGCCTTTTGGTAACGCCGCGCAGGCGGTGAAAGAGTATTAACCCCCGATCACAAAAAACCGACAAATCAATTCATCCGCATCGTCTTCAGCAGTAAGCTGGAAGCCACAGGGCTACCACCAAATAGGGATGACATATGTACCAGATGATTTTAGTACCGGTTGATCTTGAAGAGCCGCAACTGACGGACAACGCAATCAAGCATGTGGAGTATCTGGCCAAGGTTTCGGGCGCCAAGGTACACCTGTTTCATGCGTTGCCGGACGCATCGGCATTTGTCACTGCCTATTCGTTCGGCATTAAAGAATTTGAAAATCAGGCGGAAGTTAACGCGATCGACAAGCTGAAGAACATCATTTCGGAAATGGAGCTGCCGCTGGATCGTCTGTCCTATACCATCAGTTTCGGTTCACCGCGTGATGAAGTGCTGCAGCTGGCCGACGAGATCGGCGCTGATCTGATCGTGGTCGGCTCACGGCGTCCCAGCGTCAAAACCTATCTGCTCGGCTCCAACGCTGCGGCGATCGTGCGCCATGCCAAAACCTCGGTGATGGTGGTCAGATAAGCGTAAACCCCTCTCCCGACGGGAGAGGGGGACGGTTTAACGGCACAGCGCCTCAATCTCATCGTACAGCGCCTGCGGCAGTTCGATGCCGTGCTGCTCGCTCTGCGGGCGCTGGCGAAAACGTCGTTCGCCGGGCAGCCGTGCGCCCTGTTGCCGCATATCGTTGAACAGCGTTTCGGCGTGGGCCAGATAGCTTGCCTGCTGCTCCCCCAAAAAGCGCTGCGGATCCATGGCGATAATCAACTCGCCGCCGTAAGGCGATGAACCGGTCTGATTATCAAACGCCAGTGACTCTTTACTGGTCATATCGCCGATTAACGGTCCGGCCAATAATTCCACCATCGCCGCCAGCGCAGAGCCTTTATGCCCGCCGAAGGTCAGCATGGCGCCGGCCAGCACGCTGGCGGCATCGGTTGATGGCCGTCCCTCCTTGTCGATTCCCCAGCCAGGCGGCAGCGGTGTGCCGGCGCGCCGGTGCAGCTCTATCTCGCCGCGCGCCGCGGCGCTGGTCGCCATATCAAACACAAAAGGCGGCTGCCCGGGGCGCGGCCAGCCAAAGGCGATAGGGTTGGTGCCGAACAGCGGCTGGCTGCCGCCGGCCGGCGTCACCCAGGCGTGGCTGGGAGTACAGGCCAGCGCCACCAGTCCTTGGTCGGTCAGCGGTTCGATATCGGCCCACAGCGCCGAGAAGTGTACGCAGTGGTTGATCGCCAGCGCGGCGATGCCGTTGTGTTTTACTTTGTCAACAAACGCCGGCAGCGCCCGGCGGTAGGCCACCAGCGAAAAGGCGCCGTGGGCGTTGACCCGCATAATGGCGGGGGCGCTGTCGATAAGCTCCGGTTCGGCATCGGCGGAGACTTTCCCCATCTGCAGCGAGTGTACGCAGCCGAGAATGCGATACAGCCCGTGCGAGGCGCAGCCGTCGCGCTCTCCGGCGGTGACGTTCTGCGCCACCGCGTCGGCGTGTTCGGCGCTGAATCCGTTGCTGCGTAGTGCGCGCTGTGCTAAGTGGTAGGCCTGATCTAGCGTCAGGCGTACGCTTGCCGTCATGGTGATACCCTCCTTATTTACTCTTCTTCATCCCCGACAAAATTTGCCTGAGGTAAACAGGTATAGGCGCCCCAGTAGTAGATCGCCAATGCAATCACCGCCACCGTCAGGGTGTCCCACGGGTGGCCGATGGCGCCGATGCCGCCGAAACTGCCCAGATAGGAGACGATAATGATCAGCGCATAGAAGGCTACCAGCCACAGCGAAGAGTAAACCTGCTGGCGCAGACTGACGGCGTGCGTCGGCACCTGCTTTTTGAACAGGATATAGATAAGAAACATCAGGATCTGCAGGCCCAGCAGCCAGGAAATGGTGTTCCAGCCGGACCAGTAGACGATCAGCGCGGAAATAATAAACGATAGCGGACCGAGCACGCAGAAGCCGCGCACCAAAAACGGCCGCTGCAGATCCGGCGCGTTGCGACGCAGCCCGGCGGCGGTAACCGGCGCGATGGCATAGCTCAGCACCAGCGCGGCGGACACCACGCCGATCAGCCGCTCCCAGGACGGGAACGGCAGCGTCCAGAAGATCGACAGCGCGAAGGTCAGCCACAGAGCCGGGCGCGGAATGCCGGATTCGCCGTCGACGCGGGTAAAAACTTTAAAAAAGGTGCCGGCGCGTGCCCAGCCGTAGACTACGCGCGGCGTGGCGTTCATATAGATGTTGCCGGTGCCGCTGGGGGAGATAATCGCGTCGCTGACCACCAGAAACGCCAGCCAGCCCATGCCGAGCGTAATGGCGATATCGCGGTAGGGCAGCGAGAACTGCTTGCTGATGCCTGACCAGCCGCCGCTCAGCATTTCGGCGGGAATGCTGCCGAGAAAAGCCAGCTGCAGCAGGACATAGATCACCGTCGAGAGCAGTACGGAGAGGATCAGGGCGATGGGAATAGTGCGCTGCGGCTTTTGCACTTCGCTGGCTACCGAGATAATCGGCGTCAGCCCCAGATAGGCGAAAATAATGCCGCCGGCAGAAATTGCCGCCTCCACGCCGGCTGCGCCGTAAGGGGCGAAGCCCTGACTGTGCAGATTTTCCGGCTTAAAGAAGGTAAACAGCACCACTATCACCAGCAGCGGCACCAGGAATTTCAGAATACTGATGAAGTTGTTGGATTTGGCGAAGGTCTTCACGCTGTAATAGTTGAGCGCGAAGAACAGGCACAGCAGGAGCAACTGCACCAGCCAGCCGAACAGCGTGGGATCGCCCGAATCCGGCTGGCTGAGGAAGGGAAACCAGGCGGCGGCGTACTGGCGGGCGGCGACGATTTCAATCGAGATCAGGCTGGAGAAGGCGATCAGCGTGATAAAGCCGAGCAGGTAGCCCATCAGCTCGCCGTGAGAAAATACCGGATAGCGGATGATGCCGCCGGCGCGCGGCAGCGCCGCCCCCAGTTCGCAATAGACAATGCCGAGCAGCAGCACCGCCAGCCCGCCGATCAGCCAGGAGTAGATCCCCGCCGGACCGGCGATGGACGAGACGTGGCTGGCGGCGAACAGCCAGCCGGAGCCAAAAATGGCGCCCAGGCCGATAAATGTCAGATCGGTGAGCGTCAGCTGCTTCTTGAATTTACCCTGTGTGGTCATGGTGGCTACCCTTTTATTATCTCATTGCAGGTGCTGTTCACAGCGGATCGCGCCGGTAAACGCCGTTTACCAGTCGCAGCAAATTAAGCGGATTTTCATCCTGCAGGGCAGGAGGCAGCAGCGACGGCGGCGCATTTTGCAGACAGACCGGCCGCATAAAACGCTCGATCGCCAGCGTGCCGACCGAGGTGCCGCGGGCGTCGCTGGTAGCGGGGTAAGGCCCGCCGTGCACCATGGCGTCGCAAACTTCCACCCCGGTGGGGTAGCCGTTAAACAACACCCGCCCGGCTTTATGCGTTAAACAGGCCAGCAGCGGCGCGGCGGCGGTCAGGTCGGCGTCATCGGCCAGCAGCGTGGCGGTCAGTTGCCCTTGCAGCGCGTTCAGCGCCTGCTGCAGCTGTTGCTCGTCGTCCAGCGCCGCCACGATGGCGACCGGGCCAAACACCTCTTCCTGCAGCCGCGTATCCGCCGTCAACAGCAGCCGGCCTTCCGCCTGATACAGCTGCGCGCAGGCCTGATGGCCAGGGGCGTCACGCCGGCCGGCCAGGTGCGCGATGCCTGGATGCTGTTCCAGTTCGTTCAGCCCCTGATGATAATGGTGCAAAGTAGCGGTATTGAGCATGGTCTGCGGTTCGGCCGCTTCGATCTGTTGACTCAGCGCGGTGATAAATTGTTCAAGTGCCGGACTGCGCACGCCGAGGATCAAACCGGGCTTGGTGCAGAACTGGCCGCAGCCCAGAGTAACCGACGCCGCCAACTGCTGTGCGATTTGCCGGCCGCGCTGCGCCAGCGCCTGCGGCAGCACGATCACCGGGTTGATGCTCGACATCTCGGCGAACACCGGGATCGGCTGCGGGCGTTGCTGCGCCAGATCGAACAGCGCGCGGCCGCCCTTGAGCGAGCCGGTAAAGCCGACCGCCTGAATGGCCGGGTGCTGTACCAGATCGGCGCCGATACGGTCGCCGAAGATCATATTGAACACCCCGGCGGGCATCTGCTGCTGTGCTACCGCACGTTCGATCGCCTGTGCGATCAGCTCTGCGGTGGCCATATGGCCGCCGTGCGCTTTAAACACCACCGGACAACCGGCGGCCAGCGCGGCAGCGGTATCGCCGCCGGCAGTGGAGAACGCCAGCGGGAAATTGCTGGCGCCGAATACCGCCACCGGGCCGATGGCGGTGCGGTACTGACGTAAATCCGGGCGCGGCAGCGGCGTGCGTTCTGGCTGGGCGCTGTCAATCCGCGCGCCGATAACGTCGCCACGGCGCAGCAGTTCGGCGAACAGCCGCATTTGGCCGCTGGTGCGGGCGCGTTCACCCTGCAGGCGCGCCGGCGGCAGCGCGGTTTCCTGCTGGACGACGGTAAAAAAGTCATCATCCAGCGCATCAAGTTGATCGGCAATGGCGTCAAGGAAGGACGCGCGCTGCTGGCAGCTGGTCTGTGCGTAGGCAACAAACGCTGATTGTGCCGCGAGTGCGGCGCAAGCGGCCTCGTGCCGACTGGCCTGATGGAAGCGATAGCCGGTGGGCTGACCGTTATCGGCACGCAGGCTGATAAGGTCGGCCGTGCCGCTGGCGACGCGGCGGCCGCCGATAAACTGCTTTCCGCTGAGGGTGGTGATAGGCATAGTGTCCCCGCTGTGGTTGCGGCGCCCCTGAATGCGGCAAGGGGCGCGTCAGGATTTACAGACCGACGTCCGGCAGCGCCGGACGCTGTGCCAGCGCCTGTTCGACGACGGCGACCACCTGCTGACGGGTTTCGCCCTCCAGCGCCAGACGCGGCGGGCGGGTGACCGCGCTGCCGCGGCCAACCAGCTCTTCACACAGCTTGATGCACTGCACCAAATCCGGTCGTGCGTCGAGGTGCAGCAGCGGCATAAACCAGCGGTACAGCGCCAGCGCCTCGTCGAAGCGTTTTTGCTTCGCCAGCCGGAACAGCGTTTCCCCCTCGCGGGGGAAGGCGTTGGACATGCCGGAAATCCAGCCCTCGGCGCCGACGGCGATGCTTTCCACCACCACATCGTCCAGCCCGGCGAACAGCACAAAGCGGTCGCCGACCGTGTTGCGCAGATCGATAAAGCGGCTGGTATCGCCGGAGGAGTCTTTGAAACAGACGATGTTGTCGCAGTCCGCCAGCGAGATCAGGATCTCCGGCGTGACGTCGTTTTTATAAATCGGCGGGTTGTTGTAGACCATAATCGGCAGATCGGTGGCGGCGGCGACGCTGCGGAAATGCGCGGCGGTTTCGTGCGGTTTGGACGAGTACACCAGGGCCGGCATCACCATAATACCGTCGACGCCGGCTTTGGCGGCCTGCTGCGCCATATCCTGTGCGAAAGCGGTGGTGAATTCGGCGATGCCGGCAATCACCGGCACTTTACCCCGGGCGGCGTCTTTCGCCACTTCGATCACCGCCAGTTTTTCCTGGGCGCTGAGCGAGGTGTTCTCGCCGACGCTGCCGCATACCACCAACCCGGAGACGCCGTCGTCAACCAGATTGCTCACCACCCGGTGGGTGGCTTCCAGATCGAGAGAAAAATCGCTGCGGAATTGGGTGCTGACCGCGGGGAACACGCCGCTCCAGTTAATGGCTTTTTGGCTCATGCTGTTTTTCCTGTCGTCGAATGTGTTAATTGAGGGTGAGTTATTGGTGAAATTCGATAACAGAGTGACCGGAATCCGCGGCGACGGCTTGACGCTTTTCGCCGCCGGGCATGACGAAATCAGCACAGTCAGCGGGAACAACGCCGACCGTTGCCGTGAGCGGAAAGCCCATTGGCGGCTTTACGGCGAGGGCGTTAGGCGTGTAATGAAGTGCGGAAATCCCGCGGTGTTGAGCCGGTCATGGCTTTAAACTGGCGGCTGAAGGCGCTGTGATCGGTATAGCCGCACTGCAGGGCGATATCGGTAATCGGCGTGTCGCCGGCCAGCAGCGCACTGGCCTTTTCTAGCCGTACTTTGTGGATCATCTGGCGTGGCGTCAGGTGGAAGATGCGCTTGCAGTAGCGTTCGATCTGCGCCACCGACAGCCCGGTCAATGCGGTCAGTTCCTCCAGCGCAATCTGCCTGGCGTAATGCCGGCGGATATAGTCATCCAGCGCCGCCAACCGCTGATAGGCCGGGTGGTTGGCTTTGGCCTCCTGCAGATCGTGTGAAATGCCCGCCATGCCGATGATTTTGCCCTGCGTATTGCACAGCGCCAGCTTTTGCGTCAGGCACCAGCCGGTTTCTCGGCCGCTGTACAGGTGCATTTCCAACTGATCCTGAATATGTACGCCGTGGCGCAGAACGCGCAGATCCTGCTCGGTATAGCCGGCGCCGAGCTGCGCGGGGAACACATCGGCGGAGGTTTTGCCCAGCAGCGGCGTCACCGTTTTGAACCCGCAGCGCTTTGCCAGCGTCAGATTTGCCAGCAGATAGCGGGCCTGGGCGTCTTTCAGGAAAAACACCACGTTGGGAATGGCGTTTAGCAGCGGTGCAATCAGCGCCAGAGCATTGAGTACGCTATGCAGGTCGTGGGGGCGCTGCTGCGCCAGGCCGTCGCACAGCCGGCTGAGTTTTTCGACGGCAAAGTCGTCGTCTGCCGCCCTTGCCGTCATCTCAGGCGCGGGCGGGGAAGACGGGGGATTGCTGGCTAAACGCATCGCTGTACCTTTTCTGTTGGCCGCTGGATTTAACGGTTTTGGATCAATATTAACTTTTATTTAACTTGGCAAGCGTCGTCCGCCAAAACTGCGGATCACCGCATAATTTTACCGCTGCCAGGCCGCCTGCGCTGGCGCACCATGCGCTTTGGCTGATTTGGCATAAAAATAATGCCATGATAAATAAGAGATTATTATGGGTTGTTAGTGACCGACAGGCCGAAGGCGGGGGCGACTGTGCTGATTTCGCCATGCATTGCGCCGAAATGCATCAAGCCGGCGGCGGGGAATTCAGTCAGGCTGGCGTGAAGATTTTATCAACTCGCTGGAGATCCCGATGACCGATTCCACGTCCATCACCGCACTACGGGCGATTGATTCCCACACCGGAGGTGAACCCACGCGCCTGATCGTTGACGGTTTCCCCAATCTGGGCGACGGCAGTATGGCGGAACGTAAGGCGCTGTTTGCCGAATGCCATGACCACTGGCGCAGCGCCATTATTCTTGAACCGCGCGGCAACGATGTGCTGGTCGGAGCGCTGATGTGCCGTCCCTGCTCGCCGACGGCCAGCGCCGGCGTGATCTTTTTCAATAATACGGGGTATCTCGGCATGTGTGGGCACGGCACCATCGGTCTGATAGCGTCGTTGGCCTATCTGGGCCGCATCCGCCCCGGCGACCACCAGATTGAGACGCCGGTGGGTACGGTCAGTGCCAGGCTGCATCAGGACGGCAGCGTCACGGTGCAAAATGTACCGGCCTACCGCTATCGCCGCGCGGTGACCATTGAGGTGCCCGGCTATGGCAGCGTCTGCGGCGATATTGCCTGGGGCGGCAACTGGTTCTTCTTGATCGCCGAACATGGACTGGCGGTGACGCGTGGCAATATTGACGCGCTGACCGCGTTCAGCTGGGCGGTGCGGCAGGCGTTGGAACAGGCGGGCATATGCGGCGAGGATGGCGGCGTGATTGATCATATCGAACTGTTTGCCGATGACGAACGCGCCGACAGCCGCAACTTTGTGCTGTGTCCTGGCAAGGCCTATGACCGCTCGCCCTGTGGCACCGGCACCAGCGCCAAGCTGGCCTGTCTGGCGGACGACGGCAAGCTGTCGCCGGGGGCGATCTGGCGTCAGGCTAGCGTTATCGGCAGTGAATTTCACGCCAGTTATCAGCCGTTGGCCCATGGGATCCAGCCGTCGATTCGCGGCAAGGCCTATGTGTGCGCCGACAGCCGGCTGCTGCTCGACCCGCGCGATCCCTTTGTCTGGGGGATCCGTGCATGAAACGCGCCGACGTGATTGTGGTCGGCGCCGGGATTATCGGCAGCGCCTGCGCCTGGCAGCTGGCGCGTCGGGGGCTACGGGTAGCGCTGGTGGATGACGGCCTGCCGGGGGCGACCGCTGCAGGCATGGGGCATCTGGTCTGTATGGCCGACAACCCGGCCGAGCTGGCGCTCTGCGCCTATTCGCTGCGTCTGTGGCGCGAGCTGGTTGCGCAGATGCCGGAGCATTGCGCCTGGCGCAGCTGCGGCACGCTGTGGCTGGCTGAGCATGAAGATGAGCTGGCGCTGGCGGAGCAAAAGCAGCAGCGGTTGGCCGCCGCTGAAGCGGAGAGCCGTCTGGTCAGCGCCGGTGAGCTGCGGCGGTGTGAGCCGCTGTTGCGTCACGGTTTGGCCGGCGGGCTGCACGTCCCCGGTGACGGCATTGTATACGCGCCGAATGTGGCCCGCTGGCTGATAGAGCAGGGGGGAGAGGCGATCGTGCGCTATCGCGGCAGCGCCGTGGCGCTGGAGCCACAGGCGGTGCGGCTGGCCGATGGCACGCGGCTGACGGCCGATGCCGTGCTGCTGGCGTGCGGCCTGGCGGCCAATGCGCTGCTGGCAGAGCCGCTGTTGCGGGCTAAAAAAGGACAATTGGCGATCACCGACCGCTATCCGCCGCAGGTTCGTCATCAACTGGTGGAATTGGGGTACGGCGCCAGCGCGCACGCCAGCAATGGCACCTCAGTGGCGTTTAATCTGCAGGCGCGCCCCACCGGCCAGTTGCTGCTCGGCTCTTCACGCCAGTTTGACGCGCCGGACGACGTGTTGGATATGTCGCTGCTGGCGACAATGTTGCAGCGGGCGACACAGTTTGTACCGTCGCTGGCGCAGATGAATATCATCCGCTGTTGGACCGGCCAGCGCGCGGCGTCGGCAGACGGGCTGCCGCTGCTGGGCCCTCATCCTGTCCATGACGGCCTGTGGCTGGCGCTGGGGCATGAGGGACTGGGCGTGACCACCGCGCTCGGCAGCGCGGCGCTGATCGCCGACCGTCTGCTGCGGCAGCGCCCGGCGATTGACGATACGCCTTACCGGCCTGTTCGGCTGCTGACGGTTGAGGAGGTTTCCGCATGAGCAAGATTGCCATCACGATTGATGGGGAACGCCTGTGGGTCAAGGTGGGCATCAGCGTTGCGGCGGCGTTGAGTATGACGTCACAACCGCACTGTCGCCTGTCGGTCTCTGGGCAACCGCGCGCGCCGTTTTGCAGCATGGGTATTTGTCAGGAGTGCCGTGTCAGCATTAACGGCGTCCGACGCCTGGCTTGCCAGACGTTGTGCCAGGCCGATATGCATATAACCAGGAGCGACAATGGCTGATCTGTACGGTGAAATCGTGGTGATTGGCGCGGGGCCGGCCGGATTATCCGCCGCGCTGGCTGCGGCGCAAAGCGGCAAATCGGTGCTGTTACTGGACGATAACCCACATCCGGGGGGGCAAATCTGGCGCACCGGACCGGCGGTGGCGCTGCCGGCGCTGGCGCGTTATTACCGCCAGGCGGTGGCGGCGCAACGCAATATCCGTTGGCTGCACAGTTGCAAAGTGGTGGCGCTGTGCGGCATGCGGCGGCTGTTGTATGAGGATGCGCAGCATTGCGGGATGATTGAGTATCGGCGTCTTATCCTGTGCTGCGGCGCGCGTGAGCTGTTGCTGCCGTTTCCCGGCTGGACATTGCCGGGCGTGACCGGCGCCGGCGGCCTGCAGGCGCAAATCAAGCAGGGGCTGGACATCCGCGGCCAGCGGGTGGCGATCGCCGGCAGTGGGCCGTTACTGCTGGCGGTGGCGGATACGGTGCGCCGGGCCGGCGGCGAGGTGGTACTGTTGGCGGAACAGGCGCCTCTGCGGCGCACGGCGCGTTTTGTCGGGGGATTATGGCGTTGGCCAGGCAAGCTACGGCAGTCCGTGCGGCTGTTTAACGCGCGTTACCGCGGCGACAGTTATGTGTTGGCCGCCCATGGCGAGCACCGGCTGGGCAGTATCGAGGTGCAAGAACGTGGACGCGTGCGTCGGCTGGCCTGTGATTGGCTGGCCTGCGGCTATGGGCTGGTGCCGAATATTGAGCTGGCGCTATTGCTGGGCTGCCGGATAGCACGGCAGGCGGTGGCCGTGAACGCCCGGCAACAGAGCAGCGTGGCGCATATTTACGCGGCGGGGGAGTGCGCCGGCGTTGGGGGCAGTGAACTGGCGCTGACGGAGGGGGCGATAGCCGGCTATGCCGCCAGCGGTGCGTCACTGCCGGCGAGGCTGTTACGGGCGCGTCAGCGCTGGCAGCGTTTTGCCGCCGTGGTCGCGGGGACGTTCCGGTTGGATCCCGCGTTAAAAAAACTGGCGACGGCGCAAACGCTACTGTGTCGCTGCGAGGATGTGACGCTGGGGCAGGTGGCCGGACAGACAGACTGGCGCAGCGCCAAACTGACCAGCCGCTGCGGGATGGGCGCCTGTCAGGGGAAAGTCTGCGCAACGGCGGCGCGTTACCTGTTTGGCTGGCCGCTGGCAACGCCCCGGGCGCCGTTGACGCCGGTGCGCACGGCGACCCTGCTGCACGGCACAGAGCGCGAATCCGACGCATAAAACTGCTACACTCAGGCATAATACTCCACGAAACAGGCGGATGAAGGATGACAAACGCGCTGATTACTCTGGGATTATGCCTGTTGTTAGTGCCATTACTGTTATGGCTGATGGGCAAGGCATTATCAGCGGCAAAGGATAAGCCGCATGACGACAAAAGCAAGCCAAAAACCGGCATGCCGCACGGCGATGACGAGTAGGCTCAGGTCGGTTTAGCTGTGTGGCCAATCGTAGACCTTTTCATATCAACCTTTCGCGTACATGCAGGATTTTATGATGGCGTTGCAGGCGTCTTTGTTGTTGTCGCTATGTAGTGTTCATAACGGTGGCCGTCCAGGCAGATTTTCTTGTTCTTTTCACAGGAAACGTATCGATCGTGGTAATCAACCTCGACGTCTCTGACGACGTCTGGCGGAAAGTGCAGGTACCCACGCTCCTTGCATTTGGCATATTCGGCCTGCCAGATGGTGTTACTGGCGTCGTTACGCGCCCACTGAACGCACCCGGAGAGGAAACGTGCGGGAATGATCATTAAAAATCAGTATGTTTTCATTATATCCCTATTCGCTTGTTTATAATCAAGCGCGACGTGTTTCTGATTAAGATGATTCTTTCCTTTAGCGCCGATGATAAAAATGGCGTATCGCACCGCTGCGGGTATCACGTTGTCAGCGTGATGCTGGCAGACGCGTCGTTATCATTACCGGCGGACATAACTGCACGGGAAAACGCTGGCGTGGTGGCCGATAACGTCCGGCATTATAGGAAAAATAAACGATTAGGAAAAATAACGGAGATTTATATTATTGTGTCGATGCGCTATAGCGTAATTAATATCGTGAATTTTAGATTAATGCATAATTATGGCTAGGATAATTCTATTTGAATGCAAATAAATTGCGAGGCTTGTTCTTAACAATACCCAAGGCGAACGTTTGACGTTTAATTTTCCGGGCGTCAAGGATTGCTGTGATAGTCTGGCGGACGAGGGTGGCAGTCCGGTTGCAGCCGTTAGATATGTCGGTTTGCATCGTTGTGCGTCTGGCCGGTAATCTAGGCGTTGCTTCAGGACGCTGTGGGGATTAATCTTATTTTTTGCCAAGCTGCGGGATGCTAGATGCAGGCCGGGATTATCTTGTTACTATTGGGGCCTGTTTTTTTAAGGAGTTCAGGATGAAGCGTTACGCTGCGTTACTTATTTCCTCTGTGTTATTGTCCGGTTGCGCTACCCAGGCGGTACCGCCGCAGCAGGCTAAATCTCCGCCGCCAAGCCGGCTGATGCTTTATCAAAACCTGCCGACCACACCGTATGCCACGGTCGTTGTGGTGCGTGATAGCGGCATGCTGGCCGGCTCCTGCCGTACCGGTGTTTATGTTGACGGCGAATTCGCCGCGTCGCTGGCGACGAAAGAGAAGGCGGAATTTCGTATGCCGGTAGGCAATCACGTGGTCAGCATTGGCCAGGATATGATTGAGAGCCATCTGTGCATCTGGCGCGAGACCGCCGGGCAGCAGCCGATGACCCTGCGCGCCGGGGACGTGCGTTACCTGCGAATTGGCGGCGACATGCAGAGCGGCTTTACCCTGAAGCCCGGGCGCGGCTAAATCGTTCAGGCCGGTGCAGCGCCGGCCTGCTTCCTGCGTAGCTTACTGGCGGTAGGCGTGTTTGATTTGCTGCAGGCTGTTTTTAAACACTTCTGCCTGCGTCGGGTCTTCGAGCTGATCAATAAAGCGCTCCAGATTGATAATGACTTTGCCCGCATCAGCCTGACCAATCGATTTCAGTATCAGCGTTAATGTGGCTTTCAGGCAGGCAACTTCGGTTGCCAGAGTCTCTGGATTTGCGGACGTAGTGAAATCGATGTTGCTCATTTTATCTCCTGTTCTCTGCGGCTATAGCCGTAAAAAGGTGCGTATGTGCGCTGCGCCGGCGCCCGCATCATCCAGGCGTCGCGCCGCTTTCTGCTGGCGAGTATAACATAAACTGCAGTGGGGCCAGCAGCCTCGTCGACTGATGAATATTAATGGTATTTATTATACTTGGCAGTTATTGCGCGTTGGTGAATAGGTATGTTGAATTAAGTCTGCAACATTGCATTACGCATATTTTTAAAGGATTAATAAGCACTTTATGTGCATGTTTCTGCGAGCTGATTGGCGGGTGCTATCGTAAATAATACGGCTTTGCTGATACATATAGCGACAGGCAATGATTTTAGGCCTAAAGTGATAACGTTGCAGTCAGGCATGTGCTATTATCGCGCCGTGATTTTAAAGAGTTAATTCTCGGCGAAAAGGATGTTATTATTACGCCTGGTTATGATTGCTCGCGTTGATTTTTACTCAGGCGGGGTGTTTACTGCACCCTTGTTTTGTCTGCGACCCCTCGATCAGGTATATGCGCAGTCGGATTTTTATCCGCCCGCAACGTCGCAAGCTCGCGTCGTCAGGTGTGAAAATACGAAAAATTAGGCCTGTTCCGCAGAGTTTATCGGGTATACATATTAATCTGTATTCATTCTTTGTTGAAAAACAAGTAATATCTGTCGCAATAACAGAGACTGATTGCGTTACTCCCCTATTTTTTGGAGATTGTTCCTTGATTAGCGTTCTTCTTGTTGATGACCACGAACTGGTGCGCGCAGGGATACGACGCATTCTTGAAGATATCAAAGGCATAAAGGTTGTCGGTGAGGTCCAGTGCGGTGAGGATGCCGTAAAGTGGTGTCGCAACAATGTAGTCGATATCGTGCTGATGGACATGAATATGCCGGGTATCGGGGGGCTGGAAGCCACCCGTAAGATTGTGCGTTATGCACCCGACATTAAAGTCATCATGTTGACTATCCACACAGAAAATCCTTTACCTGCGAAAGTGATGCAGGCGGGGGCCGCCGGCTATCTGAGCAAAGGAGCCGCACCGCAGGAAGTGGTGAACGCCATACGTTCTGTGCATGCCGGGCAGCGCTATATCGCCTCCGACATTGCCCAGCAGATGGCGTTAAGCCAGCTTGAGCCGGAAGCCGAAACGCCGTTCAGCTGCCTTTCTGACCGTGAACTGCAGATTATGTTAATGATTACCAAAGGAAAGAAGGTTAACGAAATTTCCGAGCAGTTGAACCTCAGTCCCAAAACGGTAAACAGCTACCGCTACCGGATGTTCAGCAAGCTGAACATCAGCGGCGATGTGGAGTTAACTCACCTGGCTATCAGACATGGATTGTTCAATGCGGAGACGTTGTTAAGCGGTGAATGATCGTTTTGATGCTAAAGCATTTCTTAAGACCGTAACCAGCCAGCCCGGCGTCTATCGTATGTATGACGCCGGCGGCACGGTTATCTATGTTGGTAAGGCAAAAGACCTGAAAAAACGCCTCGCAAGCTATTTCCGGGCGCAGGTCGGCAGCCGTAAAACCGAAACTCTGGTTAAAAATATCGCGCAAATAGACGTTACTGTTACGCATACCGAAACAGAAGCGTTGTTACTGGAACATAACTACATCAAATTATATCAGCCGCGATATAATGTTCTTTTGCGTGATGATAAATCTTATCCGCTGATTTTTCTGAGCGCCGATACGCATCCACGGCTTGCTATTCACCGCGGCGCCAAACATGCCAAGGGCGAATATTTCGGCCCGTTCCCCAACTCTTATGCCGTGCGCGAAACATTGGCGCTGCTGCAGAAGCTGTTTCCTGTCCGCCAGTGTGAAAATAGCGTTTACCGTAACCGCTCGCGTCCCTGTCTGCAGTATCAGATTGGCCGCTGCCTTGGTCCCTGCGTCGCCGGTCTGGTGAGCGAAAACGAGTACCGACAGCAGGTTGACTATGTGCGGCTGTTTTTATCCGGCAAGGATCAGCAAGTGTTGCATCAGCTGATTGAGCGCATGGAAAACGCCAGCAAAGCGCTGAATTTCGAAGAGGCCGCGCGGGTGCGCGATCAGATCCAGGCGGTGCGCCGCGTGACGGAACGGCAGTTTGTTTCCGGCCACGGTGACGATATGGATGTGATCGGCGTCGCCTTTGAGGCCGGCATGGCCTGCCTGCACGTGCTGTTTATCCGGCAGGGTCAGGTGCTTGGCAGCCGCAGTTATTTCCCCAAAGTGCCGGGCGATACCGACATTAGCGAAGTGGTGCAGACCTTTGTCGGCCAGTTTTATCTGCAGGGCAGCCAGTCGCGTACCTTGCCAACGGAGATCCTGCTGGACTTTACGCTGCCGGAAAAAGATCTGTTGGCAGCGTCGCTGTCCGAGGTAGCGGGGCGCAAGATCCATATTCAGAGCAAGCCGCGCGGCGACCGCGCACGTTACCTTAAGCTGGCACGTACCAATGCGGCGACGGCGTTAACCAGTAAACTGTCTCAGCAGTCGACGATTCATCAGCGTCTGACGGAACTGGCGAGGGTTCTGCAGATGGATAACATTACCCGGATGGAATGTTTTGATATCAGCCATACGATGGGTGAACAGACCGTCGCTTCCTGTGTGGTTTTTGATGAGAACGGTCCGCTGCGTTCCGAATATCGTCGCTATAACATCACGGGCATTACGCCGGGGGATGATTACGCGGCGATGGCGCAGGTGTTGCGACGCCGTTATGGCAAGGCGCTGGAAGAGAAAAAAATTCCTGACGTGATCTTTATCGACGGCGGCAAAGGGCAACTCGGCATGGCGCGAGAGGTGTTTGATTCGCTGGATGTGGCATGGGATAAAAGCAAACCGCGGCTGATTGGCATTGCCAAAGGCGCCGATCGTAAAGCCGGCCTGGAAACACTGTTCTTTGTGCCTGAAGGCGAAGGGATCTCGCTGCCGGCGGATTCTCCGGCGCTGCATGTGATTCAGCATATCCGCGATGATTCTCACAATCATGCCATCACCGGCCACCGCCAGAAGCGCGCCAAGGTTAAAAATACCAGCGCACTGGAGCTGATTGAGGGGGTGGGGCCGAAACGACGACAAACGCTGCTGAAATTTATGGGCGGCCTGCAACCGTTGATGAACGCCAGCGTTGAGGAAATTGCAAAAGTGCCGGGTATTTCACAAGCATTGGCAGAAAAGATCTATAATGCATTGAAACACTGAAGGCAATGTAGCAACATACTCTTAATTCCACTCCAGCCAGATAGTTACCGTAGCATTATGCAATTGAATATACCGACTTGGCTCACCCTGTTTCGCGTAGTTCTGATCCCATTCTTTGTACTGGCATTTTATCTGCCGTTCAACTGGGCCCCGATGGTTTGCGCCATTATTTTTGTGTTTGCTGCGGTAACCGACTGGTTTGACGGCTTTTTAGCCCGACGCTGGAAGCAAACTACCCGCTTTGGTGCCTTCCTTGATCCGGTGGCCGACAAGGTGATGGTCGCCATGGCGCTGGTGCTGGTGGCGGAACACTATCACGCCTGGTGGATTACGCTGCCGGCGGCGACGATGATTGCGCGTGAAATCATTATTTCTTCGCTGCGCGAGTGGATGGCGGAAATTGGCAAGCGCAGCAGCGTAGCGGTCTCCTGGATCGGCAAAGTGAAAACCAGCGCACAGATGTTGTCGCTGGTGGGGCTGTTATGGCGCCCTGACCGTAGCGTTGAGTATGCGGCTATCGGTCTGCTGTACATCGCGGCGGTGCTGACTTTCTGGTCAATGTTCCAATATTTGAACGCTGCGCGTAACGATTTGCTGGAACCGTGATCGATTCGATGCAAAAATCGGCAAACGGCCGTGGTGGGTGAACAATTTTGTTGACTCATCACGTCAGGTAAGTAGAATGCATCGCATCAGACGGCAGCGATGATTTGCAGAAAGTTAGCAAAAAAATCAGTAAGTTCTGATGATGCGGGAATAGCTCAGTTGGTAGAGCGCAACCTTGCCAAGGTTGAGGTCGCGAGTTCGAGCCTCGTTTCCCGCTCCAAATTTTAGACGGTTGGTTATTGCCAGCTTTCAGCCTGAAAAGGCAAACAGAATACGGCGCGTTAACAAAGCGGTTATGTAGCGGATTGCAAATCCGTCTAGTCCGGTTCGACTCCGGAACGCGCCTCCAACTTTCCCGAGCCCGGGTGGTGAAATCGGTAGACACAAGGGATTTAAAATCCCTCGGCTTATGGCTGTGCGGGTTCAAGTCCCGCCCCGGGTACCATGGGAAAATATACTGAATAATCAAAGCAATAAAGCAGTGTCGTAAGCCGCCGTAAGGCGGTTTTTTTGTGCCAAAAATCGACTTTCCTAATATCATTCCTAATATGATTTTTAGTTTATGTACTAAAAATGCATAAATCACTGACCGCCGACAACAGGGACAATCTGCGTTTTGCGATCATAGCGCGCCGTTTGCGTAATGGTTTTGTGGCCGGAGATGGCCTGTTTTTCCATGAGCGAACCCTCGAGGTCTGATATGCCTTTGGCCTTGAGATCGTGAAAAGTGAAGTCGAAACTGATATCAGGAAATTGCTCGGCGGCTTTATCCTTGGCTTTTTGCCAGCGGCTATTAAATCCGTCGCGGGTATAGCGGTGACCGCGTTGCTGGTGCAGTACGAACATACTGATCATGCCATCTTTCAGCGGCAGCGACTCAGCTAACTCTATGGCGGCCCTTAACCGCTCTGTCCACGCTTTGATTTGTTTTTTCCCAGTTTTACCCTGCCGGATAAAAATTCCTTCCGGCAATATTTGTGCTTTCGTTAGCGCCAGAATATCGCCTTGCCGGGCGCAGCATAGATAGGCTACTTCCATGGCGGCTTGTATGAGCGGTGGTGCCACGACATACAGTGCATCATATTCCCGATCAGTTATATAGCGTTCCCGAGCTTCCTCCTTAAACTGCCTCACTCCTTTGCATGGGTTCATTTTTACTATCCCGCGCTCGTACGCCCAGCCAAACACGCGCGACATGAAAGTTTTTTCCCTGTTTGCCTGGGTGGGGGCTGTCACTCCTCGTTTATCCATGTATTTTCGAATGTGTTGAGGTTTCACTGCATCAGGATCCATTTTTCCAAAAACAGAGATTATCTTTTTTGAATATTTTCGGTAATCGTTTTTGGTTTCTTTGCCGAGGCGACAAAAATCCGCCGAGTCAAAAAAGTCAGCAATAAGTCCTGCAAGATTACCCTTCTCTTGAATGCCTCTACATGCTGCTTCGTATCGAGCCCAAACGAGCGAAAGCGGAGCATCGAGCGGACAAAGAGAAATCGAGCCCCCACAGGCGGGGTGGTATTCATATTGTGATTTTCCCGGATAAACGCGGGTAGGGAGATTGAGTCCTGCTGACTTGGTTCTTTTTCTGGCCATAATTAGATAGCATCAAAATTTGGTTCATTGTTATCTCCGCTAATTGCTGCATTACGTACCGATAGCGGGTTGTTTAAGCTGTACCACGTGGTAGACGGGTAGCCGTCTTTATCCGTGACATAGAGGATCCCGCACTTATCCAATACTGCGCGTTGTTTTGATGGCAGTTTGTAACCCGTCATTCGTTCAACTTCTTCGCGAGTCAAAAATGAATTTTCATTGTTAGCCATAACTCACCTCGGTCACAGGTTTATGATAACGATCAACATTCGTTAAAACTGATGTTCAAAAATCATTTAGCGTAGGAATTAAGTTCAGTCCCCGTGTCACGATCCCGGGCTTCAGCAATCCTTTTTTCGCAGCCTTTCTGGCTTTTGTATATCCCATGTCTTTGACCAATCGCCGACAATCGAATTCGCGGCAAAGAGCCGGCGCGTCGCCGTGAATGGTACAGCTGTCGGCGCCCAGATAAATGCAGGACCGATCGGGGTTGTGCGCCAGCATCACAATACCTTTCTCTGCCAGTTCCGGGATATAATGGGGGAAGGTCTGATAACGGCTTGTATCATCCCCGAGTTCCAGGTGGATGCTGATTGCATTCCCCCGACAACACAGGGTGCAGCCATCGCATGGGACGAAAACATTTTTCATCGTACTATTCCTCCGTGTTATGCCGCGCTTTGCGGCGTCGTGCCTTTTTCTTTGGTTTAAGAGTGGGTGGCATTACCTGTGGCCGAGCCGGCGGAAGTTCGAACCGCTTTTCACTGATGCGTCGCTGGCTGTTCATTTTCCAGTTCAGCCATGCGGTCCAGTCGCACCCGTCATCGTAGACGCGCAGTGTTTTCACCAGCTCTTCAACGAGCGGTTCATTTTCGTCATTGATAAACTCGTCGTTCTCGCTCACCAGTTCCCCCTGTAACCTGATCCGATACCGTTGCGGCCGGGAGTATGCCCCACATGAAACATGCCGCAGAAGGGGCAGCGATATGGTTGCAACTGCCCCTGATGACCATGGCGCTGATGCAGCAACCGGATTTCTTTCATGGCGCAGCCAAAATCTTTATGGCGCCGCTTTCCTTCACACTGTTTGCGCCGCAGCCGGCGCTTGCTGGCCATCATCACTCTTCCTGCATGCGGAGCACGCTGCTGGCCAGAGTGGTCGCCATGACGGGAAGATCGTCATACGCTCCGTAGCAGGCGGGATTTGCACACAACCCCTGGAGGGCGGCGAGAGTCAGCTGCTGTTTGTAGGTGAGAAGGGGTGATGGTGCCACGGGGTGTTCGGCCGATGAAGCTGCATCGATATCCTGGCTCACGGCGTCCGGAGCTTGCTTGGTATCGCAATGTTCTTCAGGCTGCGCCATTGACTCAGTCAGTTGCTGTTCGCTGGTCAGCACCGAGGGTTCGGTTTTATCGGCATGGATCTGATAGGTTGCAGTATCGCCTTCGGTGAGGGTTACATCGGTCTCTGTGGCTGGTCTGCTTTTCGCATCAACATTTTCATAGATCGTTTTTGGATCATCGGTGAGGGCGTCCAGCCAATCGGTGATTGCCTTGTGGAACTCGGGCCACTGCGCCGCTTCTTTTACCGAACTGTTTAGGTGGATGATAAGTTCGGTCTGGCGAAACGGAAGCAACGTGAGGGCGCGTGGCACGCGGCGGATCGCGTCATACAATTCTCGGGTGCGGCTTCTTTCGTCATCATTGATAAAATCGATGACCTGGCTATATTGCGAGTCTGTAATCCTTTGTGCCGGGCCGCATATGGCGAGGCAGGCAGCGCGTTCATCCTGGCCAAGGTTTCTTACCCATTTCATGATGACAGGGGGAGCGTCTGTTGCCGCCGTGGCGTCTGCCGGCAGAGGGAGCGGTTCGCCGGATGTTTTATCCCAGGTGGCTGCGGTGATAAAAAAATCGTCACAGAATTTGTTAAAAGGAGGGCGGGGAAGCCCCGGGCGATCTTCCCAGACCTTTGCATCAAAATAATACTCTGCATGCTCCGAATAACATTTTATAAATTCGGCTTCCGTGAGGATCACCGCGGTTTTTTTATTGGGTGCTTCAACGGCAATGGCAAGATCTTTCAGTTGGAATTTTTTTGCTGCGCCTTTTTGCGGGAATTTTGCAACGCCATATTTTTTCATATATCCTCCAAATATCACCTATCCTTCTGGGTTTAATTGACTGGTATTACAAATTATTAAATTAAGTGTGTAGAAAGCCCTGCTGGTTAAGGCATTAATTGATCGAGTTGCGAGGTTTTATACGTTCTTGCTGTGAATTATTGAGTCAACCTCATAACATTCACCATTTATTTTTTGGCTGTCTCGCGCCTGAATACATTCGTATTGTGTGTCATAAATATCGATGACAGCATCTGCAGGCTCACCATTGATGGGCATTCGAACGACGAGCGCCCAGGTAAGAATAAAACCGGCCAGATATTTCATATCTACCTTTCCTGGTATTGAGGCCATAAAGGCATCCGATAACCTTATCAAGGTCGCCGGGGTATTGAGTGGCGACTTTTACTTTATGCATAGCCTGGAGCCACAGTTCAGCATTTCCGAGGAACCTGGCGATAGCCAGTTCTCCGCAGGCCACGTCATAAAGATACTGATTAATCATCATTCTCTCCTTTGCGTCCTGAAAAAGCTGGCGGTTACCGCGGACAAAACGGAGAAATAGCGGGCCGCCAGAACGAGGTATTGCATGTTTACTATTAAATTTGCCTGTCGTTCACCTGAATCAGCCTCCATCAAACTAAGCTTCGCTGGAAAGGTTGCTGCTTGGTTTGCTGGCGACCTTCCGAAGCCTTAATCATATTATTCTGCGAATCATCCCGTTCTTCGCGTGTCTCGGGCGCCCTGTCTGTTCGCTTGATTACCCTTTAACGCCGGGCCGGCGGAACTTTTTTGCTGAGTAATCACTGCGGGGTGATTGCTTGGTGTGATTGAACATAACTAAAGGTAGTGCGCTGGTCAATTCATTTTATAACAAAAGTTAGTTTCCAGGTTCAAGAAAAGAGCAACCTATTGATTGCTCTAGTTATTTTTTAAAATTATTTTTGTTGCTGCTGCTTTCTGACTTTAAGCATCTCTTCAAACAGACTATTAAAATTCTTCACCCTTGCTTCTAACTGCATGATTTGAGCTTCTTTTTCGGATTCTGGCAAGGAATTAAAAAGCCTGAGTACCTTCTTTTCCTGCTCGCTTAGTTCGACTGGCAGATCGCTTGCTGGTGTCGGCTGCTGCTCTTCATCCCCGAATAATAACCATGTTGGTGAGCACTTCAGAGCCTGGCTGAGGGCGAAAAGTGTTGCCCCCTTCGGTTCTGTCTGCCCGCTTTCCCATTTGAATACACTCACACTGGACTTGCTAACCAAGTTAGCAAGCCGTTGCTGAGTCAGGCCCAGCTCTTTTCTCCGCGCAGAAAGGCGGTCACCCAAAGTCTCTATTTTCATATCCATAATATAAGTTAACTTGACATAACTTTGGTTAGTATTTAACTTACTAACTGTTGTTATAGGAGATGAGCATGCACACAACAGCGGTCATTAAATTTTTTGGTTCAAAATCAGCGGCTGCTCGAGCCTTGAAAATTTCTCAAGCAGCCGTAACTCGATGGGGAGAACTTGTCCCCGAAAAACGAGCTGTTCGTATCGAGCGTATTACGGGCGGGGCGCTTAAATACGATCCCGCTATTTACGACCAGCATAAAGACAAGCACAGAAAGGGATCTGACTGATGGAAATCAAAATGCTGGCGCTCGAACTGGAGCAGTGGGCTCGGGAGAGGGGCTGGAAGACGGTGACCCGTTTGATTACTTCTCATCACGGAGACGAGCTGCTGGAAAGCCTTGAGGCTATTGCTGGTGCAGATGAGTTCGCCCGTCGTCTGCATAACAACACACAGATTTTGCAGCGCGCGTTCCGCTCCGACACACCGCATTACCGCCGGCAGGCAGAGCGACTGAGTCATGCCGTTCGCGCAGCCATCGATGCGGAGCAAAAGAAACGACAGGAAGCCCACCAGCTGGTGGCGGTGGCCAATCGTGAGTGCATAGAGGCCACCAGCGCGGCACTTCTGTGCAAACCGCCGGAAGTTATTCGCCGCGAAACCATCGAGGCGATTGAGTCACTGACTGCGGTACTCGATGCATTTTCACACTCGGAGCATCGTGCCGCCTGAATGTTGGGCGTGGAGGGGAAACATGCTGAGTAAAGACTACCTGCAGAAGCAGATCATAAAAATTTTATCGTCCGAATACAGCGCTGCGGAGTCCGCTATTGCGGCACGGTACGCCATAGATTTTCTGGATACGGCGCCGACCGCCACGGTGGAAATGGTGATCGCCAGGGCTAAGTGGTATGCGAAACACAATCATCTGCCGGAGGCGCCGAAAAGAACAGCGCCAATAGTGAAAGCCCGGTTGCCGGCACGGGGCATCAATCGTTAAGCGCTGTTTCATGGGGTAATTGTAGCGAATCTGGAGGTCGCCATGTGCTCTTCTCAGGAATTGATGGAACGCTGGAAAAATGCGGTAGCGGGTAGGGTTCCTGCAGCTGTGCCGGGGCGGGGTTTTGTATCAATTTCTGGGATGAGATACCGCGATGACCGCGGGCGCCTGGTGACGGTAGTGAGAGATTCCCGCTTACGGGTGGTATTCCGCCGTGAAGGATATGGTGGAACCTGTGAGATAGGTCGAAGAGAGTTTGAACGCAAGTTTACAGTAGTAGGGGTAAAGCCGTGAATTTACATACTGATCCCATGAATTTTTGGTGCGGCACCATGATGGATGCCGCAGAAGGTTACACGAAACGGATCTGCAATTTTTTGCCGGTTGCATGTGCAAACTTTTTCAATGTGGCGAACGATGGCCCGCTCTGGCCAGAGGCTAAATTGCCTTCCATGCGAGTGATTGCCGTGGCCTTGGTTCCCATACGTTCTGCGACCTGTGCTTGGGTTAGCCCGGCATTTTTACGCGCAGCGAGCATTTCATCAAGCAGGGCGAACTCCTCTTCGATGGCATCGTACTCTGCTTTAAATGCTGGATCCTCCATCCATTTTGCGACCATTTCGTTATGCGTCATTGTTGGTGGGGTGCGTTTACCAGTCATGCTTTACCTCCTTCATTCTGGTTTCAGCCTTCTTACGTTCAGCGCTCGGTGTCTTCTGCGTTTTCTTGATGAAGCTGTGCAGCATAACGATGCGTTTCCCTGCGAGAGTGCAGTAAAACACACGGGCTATACCATCACTGCCTTTGATTCGAAGTTCAAAAAGCCTATCACCGAAAGGGCTGGTGTGCGGTTCACCAAGATTACTACCGTAGATCTCCATGCGTTCAATGAGGTGCTTGTACCTAACTCGCATACTCATCGGCAGCTGGTCTACCTCAAGCCTGACGTCTTCGCTGTAGTACTCAATAGTGTAGGTCATGGCTCGGAATATAACAAAATTGTTATGTTTTCGCAAGTGCTTGATCATCAGAGTGCCGGGCGTTATAGTCCCTGTGCAGCGGCAAAATCCGCTGCCGGGATTGGCGTCCCGGTATTCACACGAGCGCACAACCGCGCTAAAGCGGTTTTTTTGTGCGCGGCACAGCTACATCTCTCAATGGTGGGGCGTGCAGGGCAGCCGCAAGGCTGGCCGGGTTCTCGTGTGACCGGTTACGCCAACCCTGTACGTCTCACCACCAGTGTGATTGGCGTCTCCGGTGGTGAGTTAAACAACTTATCACACGAGGCTGTCATCATGACTACTATCCCTGCCCAAACTCAACCTGAAATCACCATCGTCGATGGTCACGCCGTTACCACGTCTATCGCTGTTGCTAAATATTTTGGCAAGCAGCACCAGCACGTTACCCAGAAAATTGAAAACCTGGAATGCTCAGAACGTTTTTTAACCAGCAACTTTTCGCTGGTTCCCTATGAGCACAACGGCAATACCTACAAACTGTACCAAATCACCCGAGACGGTTTTGCTTTTCTGGCAATGGGCTTTACTGGCAAGCGCGCCGCCATTTTCAAAGAGCACTACATCAACGCCTTCAACGCGATGGAGGCAAAACTCTCTGCGGGTGCGCCTGCATTTCCTGAACGTATCGAATTACTCATCACCCTGGAGAACGGGGTGATCGTCGACTCACGGCCGGTACAGAAGGGCGAGGTTGTTGCCAGTCTGGACACTTTTATCGAGCTGACAGAGCGGCGGGGTTATCTGGTGATCCATCCTGACGATCTGAAATCACTTTCTCTTGGCCACAAGAAACGGGAGGGCTAATCGTGAGTTTGCTCCTTACCTCACGTCCCATAGTGGTGATTTCTGAGTTGGCGATGCGCGTAGGCCTCAATGAGGCCATGCTGCTTCAGCAGATCCACTACTGGGCCACAGAGACGACATCAGGCATTGAACATGATGGTCGTTGCTGGGTATACAACACGATCGCTGAGTGGATGGAGCAATTCCCATTCCTCTCTGAATCGTCGATTAAGCGTGCATTTGCATCGCTGAAAGCTCAAGGAATCATCTATGTCGAGAAGCTATCGAGCGACCCCCGCGATAAGACTAATTTTTACGCGATTAACTACGAACACCGCGCCCTGACTGATGAGGTCAAAATGACCCCATGCAACGGGTCAAATTGCACTGATGCAACGGGTCAATCTGAACCGATGCAGAAGGTCAAAATGACACGCTGCAAGAGGTCAAAACGAGCCGTTCTTCATACAGAGATCACTACAGAGAGTACTTCAAAAGAAAAACCTACCCAAACCCTTCCTGGCGCACTCGACAGCAGGAGTGAGTGGTTTAGGTATTTTTTGGCTGGCTTACTGCGAAACCAATTCCCGGTCACCGATGCTGCCACGCTGCATGACCAAGTCGTTGAGTTTCTGAGCCATCATGGACTGACCTGCCGACGGGAGTACCCAGTGGACGACCGAGGCGATGGCCGAGGTGGGAAGGTTGATATTCTCGTCACCGATGACGCTGGCCACCGCTGCGGAGTCGAGTTGGACTGGAAGAACCCTCGTCGAAAATCAATCACCAAGCTGAATTCCATCGGTGGCGGGCTGGTTGTGCTGCGGGATGTTAATTCTTGCGGTGATTACCTGGACTCCGGTGTTTTGGTCATAGGGGGTTGCAAGGCTGAACCGTTGTCTGGTCAGGCTGGGGAAGTATTGGATTTTCTGAATTCAAAAATCAACGGCAGAACGCCTAAGCGTGCCGATACCCTGCGAGCAATCACTGAACGGCTGGCTGATGGTTACTCCCAAGCTGAGCTGGAACTTGTCGCTGAGCATCGCACGGACCAACTGCTGAACAACCCGAGGCTCGCTCACATGCTGGCACCAAACCGACTGTTCGCTGCTGACGGCTTCGGAGCATATCTGGTTGCCGCCAACGCCTGGCAGAAAAAACGCACTCAGCGGGCTGAGCGGGTCGCTGCGGTGGAGCAACAGCGCCAAAGTCCGCCAACTGGTGAGGTGCCGGCGATTGATTTTGATGATGCGTTCGATCGGTTGTTCGTGGAGGGGCTGCCACCGGCAAATCCGGCAGAGGATCTGGCCTGGCAGCACGTTCAAAAAAACGGGTTCAACAAACCTGGAGATGAACCATCAGCGCGTCGAGAGTGGCGGACAATTCTCACACGTTCGTATGCCAGGTCAGCGAGGGCGGAAGCATGATTCAGCAACGAACATTGAGCATGGATGACGGTATTTGGGTGAGTTTCACGTGGGAGAGTTATCGGAGAAACGTAAGGCACCTGCGGGTGGTTAAGTGAGGGAAACATGAGAATAACGAGCAAGCAATTGGCTGCGCTAATTCAGGGTAAGGATTTGAGTCCGACGGAGATTTATCAGCTGGTGGATGAGGCGTATCCGGAAAATACCCTCAGCAGGGCAACCATTCTGGGACGTTTGTACGCGATGCTCAGGTCCCCAAGCGTCGAGATGGTGAAGACCGGTCAGGGCAGCAAAGCGCGCTTTTTGCTGATAAGGGCCAGCGAGCGGTTCCTGGCGCTGAGCGATATCAATACGCGTTCGGATGAAAAAGAGACGAAAGCTGACACGACGCTATGGCATTTCCATCCCACAGAGCTGCGTTACTGCCAGCTGCACAAGATATTCGATCGGGCGTTGGCCGGCGTACGGGAGAGAAGGTAACAAGATGCAAACAATGAATGATTTGATGATTGACCTGGAAACCATGGGCAACAAACCAAACGCCCCAATCGTGGCCATCGGCGCCGTGTTCTTTGTTCCTGAGACTGGTGTGTTAGGTCCGCAATTTTATACAACGATAAATTTGGCGAGTGATTTGGCCGCCGGCGCCGTTCCCGACGGTGATACTATCAACTGGTGGCTGAGGCAAAGCAGTGAGGCCCGGGCGGCAATAACCAGTGACGAGGCAAAGCCTATCACGGAGGCCATTGACTCACTGACCCATTTTGTCAGCCGCAACTGCGAACAGCCGAACTATTTGAAGGTCTGGGGCAATGGTGCGGCCTTTGACAACGTTATCCTGCGTGAAGCCTATGCGCGCTGTGGCAGGGCGCCATGCTGGCAGTGGTTCAATGATTTGGACGTGCGTACCCTCGTTCGCCTGGGGCGCCGTGTGGACTTTGACCCGAAACGTGATTTCCCTTTCGAGGGTGAACGGCACAATGCACTGGCTGATGCCATACACCAGGCCCGATATGTTTCTGCTATCTGGCAGCGCCTACTCCCTGACGGAGATAGCCTGCATGAGCTTGCCTGACGCATTATTTGGCGCAGTAGCCGCGGTGGCTCTGTTACAACGACCTCTTGCGAAAAAACTGAGGAAGGTAATTTCGTGAAAATGACATACATGAAAGCTGCAACTGCAGCTGTGCGATACGAGAAGGTGGGGCAGTACGACCAGGCCGCCCTGTTCTGGCGCCGGGCCGAGGGGGCGGCTTTAATTCCCGTTAACCAGGCATGGGCTTCCCTTCGTGCCGAGGTGTGCGAGAAACGACATGTTCTACTGATGGTGCCAGCAGGGAGGTAAATATGGATGGCTTTACGCTGGCCATTATCCTCGTGCTGGTGGTGTTTTGCGGTGCTGTATTAGGGCTAGCATGGTTAATGCTTCAAATAATATCCGATTAATGTTTATTAATAAATAATCATCAGCTATTACCTGAACTCATGAAAGTGGATAATGCAGGCTTTTATTTCTTTGATAGGTGATAAGGCTATGCTCTGGCTTGAACTCATTTTGTTTTTCGTCACATTAGCAACGGTCTCAATATCAATGCTGATTGAAATCTATTGGGAAGATGGCGAATAGTTTGCGATAAAATATCGGATTGATTAATATTGCTGCGGGTGCTTGAGACTATCTGTCTTGAGCATTTGCAACAGGCAGATAGAGAAAAGCCCCGAGTGATTTTTCAATCAACCCGAGGCTGTTCCTATGCTTAGCAACGTAAGACTAGCCTCTTACCGGCCGACAGGTCAAGGAGAAGAAGGCTATGGAGCCACAAAAACTGGCGCTGATGGCGCTAATCGTTGTCAGCATAGCTCTGCTAGGGACTTTGCTGCTCAACAAGGGAAACCTCTGTGATGTTAGCTTCCGAAGCGGCAGAACGGAGATAGTGGCTCACATGGCTTACGAAACCAGGTAAGAGCTACGGCGGGGAGCGATCCCCGCCACTCTTTATTGCTGAGCATGGACTCTCAAGCACCCATCATATCGAACCCGCCTCGGCGGGTTTTTGCGTTTTGGGTCCAGTATGGATATTTTATTCACATATTAATTTGTTTTTTAATAAACAATGAAGCATTAAAGATGCATGCTTATTTTAGCTGATTAATTGACTTGGATCGCATTGTCAGACTTCAAAAAGGAAAATAAGAGTAATTTTTTTACCTAATTGATCGGTAAAGCAGATCAATTATGTGGTTTTTGATCTGCGCATCCTATCAGTGGCGGTGGGGATTAGGCAAAATAAAGGTTCGCGCGAAAGGATTTACCAGGGATGACAGTGATAAATCCTCTTGGAGTCATTTATGAACAAAGACGACGCAATAGCCATGCTTGTCCCTGAGTCTCTTATTCCACATATCCGTGATTTCAAAGGTGGGATTTTACTGTATGTGGACTGCCTGGTTGTTGAAGATGGTTTTGCCCTTGAAGAAGGGGAGTTTGTGACTTCAGTTGCCTCTTTTACAGAGGTGATGAGCTTGGCTGGCTTGGTCATCGGTCCTGCTGCTATAATTAAGTCACGGGATTGAGCCCCCGTGCTGGGTAGTTGCTGCGTCAACAGGAACCTGACATGGCGCATACACAACACAATCACACCGCATACAGCAGTAGCGGTGTTCCTGCTTATGCCGGTGGTTCGGCATGGGCAAAATACAAAGCCAAGGCGGAGCAACAACACCTGGAACGCGTGGCTGTGCTGGGTTGTTGCGTGTGCCGCAATCTCAAGCTGGGTGAAACGCCTGCTGAAATCCATCACTGCCGTTCCGGTGCCGGGACATCTGTCCGAGCCTGTCATTTCCGCACTCTACCTCTTTACCATATTCATCACCACATTGGTGGCTTCGGTGTGGCCATTCATGCTGGCCGGTGCCAATGGGAAGCGAAGTTCGGCACTGAGTCGGAGCTGTTGGTTCAGGCTCTCTACGTGCTGGGTGAAATAGTGGGGGTGATGGATGCTTAAATACTGTGCTCAGAAATGGAGAGTGGCGGTATGACGCCTAAGCAACGCAGAACACACCAGGCGGCACTGAAAAAAGCCGCTGCGGCGCCACGCAAGAGTTACCTGGGAAAATACCGACCGCTCACCAGCATCCAGAGCGCCTGGGTTAAATCGTTACTGTCGGTCTGGGGGGAATGTTACGGCGGCAGAACGCGAGAAGAGGCGAGGCTGGATGGTGAATTTTGGCGTGAATTGCAGGGTGAGGAATGGTCTGACGATGCCGCAAAGCGAATCACAGAGACCATCAAGGGGCTGCGAAAAATCGGGTACCGTGGTGATGGATTACTCCGGATGGCCAAGGCCATCCTCTGGCCAAAACCATCGCTGGTGGACGCCCAGATGAAGAAAGACGACGGGGATTTTGTTGAGCGTTGCATTTTAGATGCGCTCAGCAATGACGATCCGGTCTATGTTGTCGGGGTTGATTTTTATGCTCGCCGTAAACGGATTAGCGATATCGGGCGATACCTGCAGGACGTGGCACCATGGCTGAGCAGAAAACAGGCGGAGGACCGTGTCAGGTGGTGCGTCCGTCACTTCAATGGTGCTGTTTTTTTGTCGATGAAAGCGGCGCTGAAGCAGGAAGGTGAAAATAAATCTTGAAAACAGGTAAAAAAAGTAGATAATTTATTCATGCTTGGCAGAGCTGCGCCGCACGGCAGCGATGAAAAGCGAACACAAACAGACATGAATACCAAAACGACAAGGCCTGCTATTATGCGGGCCTTGTCGTTTTAGTCTCATCGAATAACGTCTTGGTGGGGCCAGCTAAATATGGCCATCGCTGAAAATGGCCAAGTCTCTTATTTAAGTTGTGTGCAGGGCTGTTTAAAGTAGTCAATTGCATTCGTATGTCGACATTGATGTTTTTATTTGTGTGTTTTTGTTTATTAATAGAATAACTATTGTTGATGTTTTTAATTCATTTTCATTTCATTTCTGGGTTCTTTGTTTGTTTTCTTTTTTTTGCGGATGAATGGCATTGCCAAACTCCACGACTGAACTAAGTTTTATTTACTGCGCCGGCCATCATCAGCATTATTGCTGGCTTTTATCTCGCGTCAAATAAAACAACATATCAGGAGTGCGACTATGCCCAATATTAATAACCCTAATGCCACCATTCTCTCGTTACTGATTAAGGATGATAACTCACCTGCTGACGGACAGACGACGAATTCCGTTGTTGCTCAGGTGAATGACGGTGATACGGTTCCTCTGCCTGGCCAGGTGGTGACCTTTGACGTTGAAGAGGGCGCCACTATTCAAGGCCAGTCAGAAAGCGACGATCAGGGAGTTGCTATTGCGACACTGACCAGTACGACGGCGGGTGTTTACACGGTAACGGCGAGCATCAATGACAGTCAGATGACGGTGGGTTCGACCTTTGTCCCTGTTGATGATGGTGATGGTAACAACCCGAATGCGGTGATTGAGTTGCTGTATGTCTCACGGGACAACGCCGTAGCTGACGGTATGGCAACTAACGAGGTGACGACTGAAGTCACTGATGGGAGTGTCCTGCTGGCGAACCAAAGCGTGACATTTGAGGCGGATAATGGCGCCCTCATCCAGAGCCCGATCCTGACCGATGAACTGGGCAAGGCCAGAGCGACACTGACCGCTACCGAAGCGGGGGTTGCCACGGTAACGGCGAGCATCAATGACAGTCAGATGACGGTGGGGTCAACCTTTGTCCCCAGTGATGGTGATGGTAACAACCCGAATGCGGTGATTGAGTTGCTATATGTCTCACGGGACAACGCCGTAGCTGACGGTATGGCAACTAACGAGGTGACGACTGAGGTCACAGATGGGAGTGTCCTGCTGGCGAACCAAAGCGTGACATTTGAGGCGGATAATGGTGCCCTCATCCAGAGTCCGATCCTGACCGATGAGCGGGGCAAGGCCAGAGCGACACTGACCGCTACCGAAGCGGGGGTTGCCACGGTAACGGCGAGCATCAATGACAGTCAGATGACGGTGGGGTCAACCTTTGTCCCTGTTGATGATGGTGATGGTAACAACCCGAATGCGGTGATTGAGTTGCTGTATGTCTCACGGGACAACGCCGTAGCTGACGGTATGGCAACTAACGAGGTGACGACTGAGGTCACTGATGGGAGTGTCCTGCTGGCGAACCAAAGCGTGACATTTGAGGCGGATAATGGCGCCCTCATCCAGAGCCCGATCCTGACCGATGAACTGGGCAAGGCCAGAGCGACACTGACCGCTACCGAAGCGGGGGTTGCCACGGTAACGGCGAGCATCAATGACAGTCAGATGACGGTGGGGTCAACCTTTGTCCCCAGTGATGGTGATGGTAACAACCCGAATGCGGTGATTGAGTTGCTATATGTCTCACGGGACAACGCCGTAGCTGACGGTATGGCAACTAACGAGGTGACGACTGAGGTCACAGATGGGAGTGTCCTGCTGGCGAACCAAAGCGTGACATTTGAGGCGGATAATGGCGCCCTCATCCAGAGCCCGATCCTGACCGATGAGCGGGGCAAGGCCAGAGCGACACTGACCGCTACCGAAGCGGGGGTTGCCACGGTGACGGCGAGCATTAACGACAGCGCAGAGACAGTGGTGGTCAGTTTTACCGATGAAAGCGCGACGTCTGTGATTGATTCGCTGGTCAGTGACAAGGACAGCATCGTCAACGACGGAACGGACATCGCCACGCTGACGGCGACGGTCATTAACAGTGACACGGGCAATGTTGTGTCCGGGGCAGCGGTGTCCTGGTCAACCGATATCGGAACGGTGACGCCGGCGGCATCGGTCACTGATGAGCGTGGCGAGGCTGTGACGCAGCTCAGTGACACCGGTGATACCGGTACGGCGACGGTGACCGCCGCGCTGGACAGCGGTGAAGAAAAAACGTATTCCGTCACGCTCCAGGGACCTGCCACGCTGGCCGTTCGGGGCGGGCGCCGACGCCGCGGGAGAGGGCGGGAAAGTCGGTCATACCTTGTCTCTATTGACCTGGAAACCGGTCTGCCTCTTGTCGCCAAATGGCAGTATGAAAATGAGCCGACTGTTGTCACAGGTACACATTTTGATGATATGTGCCCGGAAAAAATACTGAGGGTGACAAGTACTACAGGGCAGCAATCCATTAGGCTGTCACCTCTTAATATTGCCGGTTTTAGCCAAGAATCGACCGCCGATGGCGATGCTTTTGCCGTATTGACCATTGGAGGTCAAGTTATAGCATGGGGGGACAGTGCTAGTGGGGGCAGTGCGCCACCGGAGATAATCACTCGCACCGACATGGGAGTGCTGGATTGTAATGCACATTCGTTTTCTGTTTTGACTGATGCCGGTGGTGTGGTCGCATGGGGAGGGAGTGGTGATGGCGGTAGTGTTTCTTCGGATATTGCTAACCGGACTGACCTGGTGGCTCTGGCGAGTACTAATCCAGCGTATGCCGCTTTAACTGAGTCTGGTGGCGTGGTGACATGGGGAAACAGCGAATATGGTAACAGTGTGCCACCTGATATTTCGAATCGCACCGACCTGATAGCGCTAAGCGCCACTTGGTCTGCTTTTGCGGCACTGTTGGTATCTGGTGGTGTGGTAGCATGGGGAAACGGCAGTCACGGTGGTAATGTACCTGACCAAATTGCCACCCGTACTGACTTGATGGCAATCGCAGGAAATGGGGGTGCTTTTGCAGCACTGACGGCATCTGGCGGCGTTGTTGCATGGGGAGACAGTTCTTATGGTGGTAGTGTTCCGACCGATATCGGCATGCGCTCAGATGTGGTGGAAATATGCAGTACTGGGTATGCTTTCGCAGCACTTACATCATCAGGAAGCGTTGTCGCATGGGGTAACAGCAATGACGGAGGTAATGTGCCGGTTTCTGTTACCGATCGTACCGACTTGATCGCAATCGCAGGAACTCAGGCGGCGTTTGCAGCACTTACGTTATCTGGTGGTGTAGTTGCATGGGGGGACGGCAGTTATGGCGGTAGTGTTTCTTCTGATATTGCCAATAGAACTGATTTGATTGCATTGGCTGGAACTCGGGCAGCGTTTGCAGCATTGACAGTATCTGGCAATGTGGTTGCGTGGGGAAGCCTGTCTCATGGAGGCAGTATTCCTACAGATATACAGCCACTGTTAACCGATATTGTGGCAATTTATTCTTGTGAGGCGGCCTTTTGTGCGCTGAAGTCTGACAATACCGTGGTCGTCTGGGGAGGCGGTGATGCCGGCAAAATGGCTAATATCCCGGAGGCTTTGCAGGGCAATGTGTCGTATTATCAGGAGTAATTGAATATCGCTATGCCGCATCCTCCGGTCTGGGTGAGGCCGGGTTTCCACTCCCTCGGGCCCGCTCTCCGCGGGCCGTTTAGAACGGAAGGCATCAATATGAAGCCCTGGCTAACCGCCGGGGCTTTTGTCTTCTGGTGAATAAAATTTCAGTTGCGGGTGGCACGTAACGAAATATCGTTTTGCCAGAACGCCATTTTCCAACCCGCACAAGAGGTGTTTGGGTATGCAGGTCACAATCGATGGTGTCCCGTACGCGCCTGCGAGTGGGGCGACAGCCAAAATCGGCATTGCTGTTGCTACACATAGCCGCGCAGAGGTATTAAAAAACACGCTTGAGCAGCATATTAAGCATTTGCCTGCCGGTGCGCTGCTGGTGGTGGTTGATGACGGTTCGATACCGGCAGCAGTTGTTCCGGCCGGTGTGCAGGTGATTCGTCATGAACAGTCTTTGGGGATAGTGGCGGCGAAAAATGCCAGCCTGCAGGTGCTGATGAACGCCGGCTGCGAACATCTCTTTTTGTGGGACGATGATGCCTGGCCGATTGCCGATGACTGGCACCAGCCTTACATCGACTCACCCGAGCCTCACCTGGCGTATCAGTTTCTCGACCTGGCCGGCCCGAGAAAGCTCAAGGACCTGGCCGTATTGTATCGTGATGAGCACCATGTGGCGTACACCGGGCAGCGTGGCGTGATGCTCTACTACCACCGCCGTGCCATCGAGACGGTAGGGGGCTTTGACCCGGTTTACGGGCGCGGCATGTACGAACACGGCGATCTGGCGCTGCGCATTCACCATGCGGGGCTGACGACGTGGGCATTTGCGGACGTTACCGGGTCGGGAAAGCTGATTTATTCCCTGGACGAGCACGAAGCCGTTGATCGCTCGGTACCGCGTCCGGACCGCGAAAAACTGGTCAGGCGTAACGCCAGCATCTACGGTCAGCGTCGGGACGCCGGGTATACCGCCTATGTGGACTACCGGCCACGCAAACACCTGGTGCTGACCACGTTACTGACCAGCAGGCCCGATCCGCAGCGTGGCGCCCGCATAAAGGCGGATGCCACCTTGTTGTCGGCGTGGGCGGCTTCCATCCGCGGCGCCGAGGCGGTGGTGCTGGCCGACGAGTTGAAAACGGCGCCTGCCGGCGCCACGCGGGTGCACGTTCCTGATGTGGCGATGAACGTCTATTTCCGGCGCTGGCTGCATATCTGTCACTATCTGCGTGATCACCCGGACTACACCCACGTCTGGTGCACCGATGGCACCGATGTCGAAATGCTGAGGGAGCCGTGGGCGAACATGGAGACCGGCAAGGTCTACGTCGGTTCAGAGCCAACGCTGTATGCCGATAACTGGGCCGCCAGAAACCATCCCGAAAAGGTCTACCAGGACTTTATCAGCGCCCACCGCAACGATGTGATGCTCAATGCCGGGCTGCTGGGCGGCAGCCGTGAGGATGTGATGGCCTTTGCTCACGGTATCGTGCGGCTGTATTACCGCATCGAGAGCTATCGATTCTGGAAAATGGAGCAGGCTAACTGCGCCGTCGGGGACATGATCGCCTTTGGTATCGTGGCGAAGTCGTTTGGCGACCGTATCGTGACCGGGCCACAGGTGCATACCGTTTTTAAGTCCAACGGTATCGGTAAAGAACTGGCCTTCTGGAAGCATAAATAATGAAGATTGTGGTGATTGGCCATCATGGCCGACGTGATCAGGCTGAAGTGTTGGCGCGGTTGCTCGATGCACATCTGCTGATGGATGAAGGTAACCATGGCGCCAATGCCGGGCACCGCCGGGCCATCGAATGGGCCGCTGCGCAGTCCGAACGTGTGATTGTGATGGAAGATGATGCGCAGCCTGTCGCTGGCTTTAGGAGGTTGGCGCAGTTATGGCTTGGGCGTTTTCCCGAACACCTCTGCTCGTTCTACCTGGGCACCGGGCGCCCACCGCAGTATCAGCTGCAGATAGCCCAGAAGCTTATCGATGCTGACAAACATCATGCCGATCACATCCTGCTGCCGCGTCTGCTCCATGGGGTGTGTTACAGCGTGCCGCCTGCCTGTCTGCGGTCGATGCTCGGTCGTTGGGAGAAACACAAGGCTGCTGACTACGCGGTGGGTGATGCGTACGGCGGTATGGTGGTTTATCCCTGCTGGTCTTTGGTGGAGCACCAGGACGGAGTGTCGGGTCGAGCGCCCATGGAATAATGCGCTGGGGCGCGAACGCCGGGTGGCCTGGCGGCTGCATCCTGGGGCACCGGTCAAATGATATCGATGCCCATTTTGATTTCACGGGTCCTTTCCAGCGCTCAAAAGCCTGCCGGGCGAACGACGCGCACATTCTCGCTATTTATGAGATTTTTTCTGAAGTGATGTCCGGTTAGAGTTGGTGTTAACTCATTGATATATATCGATTGCACTTATTAAATAACCGGACATGGTCTTTTTTTGTTCGTTTTTATCAGGCTGGTAGTTGTGAGGGTTGATCATGGCCAACCAGGAAGAGGTGGCAGCGCATCTGAATTTGGATGTACGGCAGATCCGCAGATTACAGCAACTTCCCGGCGCCCCAAAAACAAAAGGTAGGGGAAATTACGATATCGACGCCTGGCGATATTTTTACCTTGCTTACTTGAGCAGAGGCAGCCGTGATACTTCTGTTGATGGTGATGATGATTACGAACAAAAGCTCTTGATTTCCAGGTGGCAATTAACAGAAGAGCAGGCGATTGCACAGCGGTTAAAAAATCAGGTAACAGAAAGGATAATGGTCGATTCATCATTCTGCTCTTTTGCATTATCCAGATTGGCTGGAGAGATTTCGGGGATCCTGGATAACATCCCCTTAGCCATGCAACGTCAATTTCCATCAATGACAGCCCAGCAGATAGATTCCTTAAAGCTGCAAATGGCAAAGGCGGCAAATAAATGCGCCAGAGTTGATGAAACGCTACCGGAGATACTGGATGAATATTACCGACAATCAGATAATTGAGATGCAAAGAGCCATCCGAGAAGGATTGCGGTCATTAATCAGACCGGTACCATTAACCGCGGTTGAATGGGCTGATAAGCATTATTTTCTACCTAAGGAATCGTCCTATTTGCCTGGAGCCTGGGAAACACTGCCATTTCAGGTGGCCGTGATGAACAGCATGGGCACCGATGCCATTCGCACTGTCAATCTCATTAAATCTGCCCGCGTTGGATATACCAAAATGTTGCTGGCGGTCATGGGGTATTTTACTGAGCATAGAGCACGAAATTGCCTGATGTTTCAGCCGACCGATGCTGACGCTGAAAATTTTATGAAATCGCATGTGGAACCGACCATCCGTGAGGTTCCGGTATTGAAGCAGTTGGCCCCCTGGTATGGAAAAAAGCACCGCGATAATACCCTCAGCATGAAACGCTTTTCGCACGGTCTCGGGCTGTGGTGCCTGGGCGGGAAAGCTGCCAAAAATTACCGTGAAAAATCGGTCGACGTGGTGATGTACGACGAGCTGTCGGCGTTCGACCCCGATATCGAAAAAGAAGGTCCGCCGACGCAGCTCGGCGACAAACGTATCGAAGGCTCCGTCTGGCCAAAGTCTATCCGTGGCTCCACCCCCAAGATCCGCGGACAATGCCAGATAGAGAAGGCGGCGAGTGAGTCCGATCACATGCTGCGCTTTCACGTTCCGTGCCCGCATTGTGGTGAATGCCAGTATCTCAAGTTTGGTGACGACGATACGGCGTTTGGTCTGAAGTGGGAAGAAGGCAAGCCGGCGACCGTGTATTACCTCTGTGAGCACAATGGTTGTGTCATTCGCCAACCTGAACTGGATCAGTCTGTGGGGGAGTGGGTGTGTGAGCTGACGGGGATCCGGACCCGGGATGGACTGGTCTGGAGTGACGCCAAGGGGGAAGAGGTGGCGGTGCCGCGCGCCGTGTCATACCACATCTGGACGGCCTATAGTCCCTTCACCACCTGGGAACAAATCATCCGCGATTACCTGAACGCGAAAAAAGATCCGCACGGGCTTAAGGGGTTCTGGAACACCACGCTGGGCGAAACCTGGGCGGAAGAGGTGGGTGAACAGCTTGAACACGATGTGCTGCTGCAGCGGCGCGAAAAATACCCGGCGCAGGTTCCGGGGCGCGTGGTGTACCTGACGGGCGGGATCGACTCCCAGACCAGCGGACGTTATGAGTGCTATGTCTGGGGGTGGGGCGCCGGCGAAGAGTGCTGGCTGATAGACAAGGTGATCGTGCTCGGACGCTACGATGCACAAGAGACCCTGCAGCGTGTGGATGATGTCATCCGGAAACAGTACCTGCGCTCCGATGGCACCCAGATGGGCGTCAGCCGTTGGGCGTGGGATATCGGCGGTATTGACCCGCACATTGTCTATCAGCGCTCGCTGAAACTTGGTGCCATGTGGGTTATCCCGATCAAGGGAGCCAACGTGTACGGCGGCAGCATTGCCGACATGCCGCGAGTGCGTAATAAACAGAAGGTATTTCTCACTATCGTGGGCACGGATACGGCCAAGGATTTGATCTACGGGCGCCTGAAGCTGGAGCCTCAGGGGGACACCCCGGTGGCCGGTGCCTTTCATTTCCCCGACGACGATGACATTTTTGCCGAAACGGAAGCAAAGCAGCTTGTGTCAGAAGTGCTCATCCCAAAGCTGACCAACGGCAAAATCGTGTACCGCTGGGACAACCAGAAGCGGCGTAACGAGACGCTGGACTGCCTGGTTTACGGGCTGGCTGCCCTGCGTCTGAGCATCAGTCGTTTTCAGACAAACCTGGAGCTGCTGACGGATGCGCTGGACGGCAAGAAAGAGAAGCTGGTTTCCATGGTAGAAATGGGCCGCGCATTAGGAGGTTGATATGCAGATGAAAAAAGAGATTTTGCTGGCCCAGTTGCTGGAGGCCGAAGCTGCGCTACATCAGTTAATGATAGGCAAGTCGGTCGTCTCCATTTCCCGCAGTGATTCTGCCGGCAACAGCCGCACCTATCAGTATTCGCAGGCCAATATCGACATGCTGAAAGCCTATATTGTCGACCTTAAGGGCCGGCTGGGTCTTGGTCGTGGTCGCCTCCCACCGGCAGGAGTCAGAGCATGAGCACAGGTTTACTGGCTCCGGACGGCGTGACGCCGCTGCGACAGTATGCGGGCTACCAGGGGGCGGGGGCAGGTTTCGGCGGACAACTGACGGACTGGCATACCCCGCAACAGAGTGCCGATGCCGCGCTTTTGCCGACATTTTACCGCGGTAACGCCCGTGCGGACGATCTGGTTCGCAATAATCCGCTGGGCACCAATATTGTTGAGCTGCATAAGGACAATATCGTCGGCAACCTGTTCAAGCTCAGCTATCGCCCCAACTATCGGCATCTGGGGATCAGCCGCGAAGATGCCCGGTCTCTGGCCCGTGATATCGAAGCGGCCTGGACGGAGTATGCTGAAGATCCCCACTGTGTCATTGACATCGAGCGCAAGCGTACCTTCACCATGATGATCCGCGAGGGGGTGGCGACGCATGCTTTTAATGGCGAAATTTGCGCGCAGCCCGTCTGGGATCCTTCCCCGGGCTCTGTCTTTCGCACACGCTTCAAGATGATAAGCCCGAAGCGTATCAAAAATCCGGGTAATGCCCCGGATACTCCGAGTCGCCGCGCCGGGGTGGAGATTGATAGCCAGGGCGCCGCCGTCGCGTATTGGGTGGTGGATGACCCTTATCCCAACCAGGGTGAAAGCCGGGCCCGGCGTATTCCCGCCACCCTCAGCAGCGGCCGGGTGGCATTTATCCATGTCTTTGAGCCTCTGGAGGATGGGCAGACCCGCGGCGATAACGTTTTTTATTCCATCATGGAGCGCATGAAGATGCTTGATACGCTGCAGCAGACGCAGCTGCAGTCGGTTATCGTCAGGGCCATTTATAATGATGGCCGTTCGAGGGTTGTCCGGTTTCTTTCCATTTTCCCCCGCAAGCCATGACAGTAAAGGCACGTCGTTTCCTGAATGCTTAATGAGTATTCATCATAATTCGTGTTTTTCCTGCTTTTGTGTATTGCAATGTGTATTGCTTTTTGTGGTGAGGGCCGGGTGTGTATTGCAACTTGACTGAAAAGTAAGCGGTGAGGGTTTTACTGTGGCGACAGAAAACAAATTGAGCGACAAATTACTGAAAAGCCTGTCTGGCAAGCCATCGGAAAAGCAGTTGATCATGGCCGATGGTCGGGGCTTGTCTATTAGGGTGAGCAAAGCCGGTGGGGTGAGTTTCGTTTTTTATTACAGGACAGGTGGAAGGACCAGTCCCCCGGTCTGGCTGACGCTGGGGCGATACCCGGATATGTCGCTGGCGAATGCAAGAAAGGTGCGTGACCAGTGCCGTGAGTGGCTGGCTATGCATCTGGATCCGCGCAACCAGATAAAAATTGAAGCAAAACGAAGCATGCGGCCCGTTACCATTAAAGATGCAATTATGTACTGGTACGACAATCACGCGATAACAGCGAGAAAAGAGCATGAATATTTGATTAAACGCTTCGATAAACATATATTTCCATATATCGGTAACATGTCGATTGAAGAATCAAAATTACATGACTGGCTGACATGCTTTGACAGAATAAAGAAAAAAGCGCCTGTAATGTCAGGTGCAATATTTTTAGATGTCAAACAGGCATTGCGTTTTTGCCGGGTAAGACAATATATATCATGCGACCCGCTAGGGGATATTGGTGTAAATTATGTTGGCCGTTCATCTGGTATACGCGACAGGGTTCTTGATGTGAAAGAAACTGCTGATGTGTGGTCATTTTCCTTTGGTAATAATCTGCTCAATATTGCATCGGCAGTTAATCAGCGAATGTTTGTATTATGTATGGCTTTTGGTTGTCGCCAGCGTGAGGCAAGGCTTTCTACGTGGTCGGAGTGGGATTTCGAAAACTGGATCTGGACGGTGCCAAAAGAGCACAGCAAGAATGGTGAGGCAATTGTAAGGCCTGTTCCCGTAGGCATCCGCCAGTGGATAACAAACCTTCATGCAGCGACAAAGCGGAGCGATTTTATCATTGGTGTTGAGTTTTCGCGGGCAGGTGTTACAAGCGCCGCAAATCGTATATGCAAGCGCCTGGGGCATGATAAAAGCGGTTTATGGTGTATTCACGATTTCAGGAGAACATTTTCTACGACGCTTAATGATATGGGGGCAGATCCTTATATTATTGAATTGCTGTTAGGACATAAAATTAAAGGTGTGGCTGGTGTTTATAATAAAAGCCGACATTTGAATAAGAAACTAAAGGTGCTTAATATGTGGGTGAGTTATCTTAATGCGCTTGCAGGCTTTAATAATAATGTAGCGGAATTAAATAAAGAGGTGGTTTGAAATGAAAATGCTATCGATAGTTGAGGAAAAAGATTTTGCATACATCCCGAATATTGACCGGATGATACGTGATAAAGAGTGCCGACGGTTAACCACGCTTGCGAACTCATCTCGCTGGAAACTCGAAAAAGATGGCGAGTTCCCTAGGCGCGTAAAATTGGGGCCACGCTCAGCCGGATGGCGGCTATCTGAGGTTCAGGCGTGGATTCGGGGAGAGTGGTACCCCGGATGGAAAGCCAGCCCACCGGAGCTGTACCCGTAATGAAATACGCCGTCATTACGCCCAAAAACAAAGCCCCTGCACTGTTGTAGGGGCTGATAACATAATGGCGTTCTGGTGGAGGTAATGCCTGATTCCCGAGGTGTGCCGCCGCGAAATTTTCCGGACTTTTTTGCAATCAATTATGGACTAATTTTTGAGCTGTAAAAGATAGACCTCTGACTATCCAGAATTGATTACATCTAATTAAATGGGAAAATTTGCGATCAGTAACTCACTCGCTTTTTTAGCACCTTTACCCAGCGAATATGTCAGACTGACACTTCTCATATGAAGCCCTGAGAAGCATTCCTGCATGTCTGATATATCGTTTATCGAGATTAAAAATTTTCCCTTTATGCTTCGGGCTAATCCGGCCATGCGAATGTATTCATCAAGCTTAAAAGGGATACTATATCCAGAGGTTTGTCAATAAGGCGGTTCAAGATAAAACAATCTCTCGTCGAGTCCTTCAACGGCAGGTTGCGGCAGGAATGCCTGAACGAGAACTGGTTCATGTCTCTGGAGGATGCAAGGTGCAAAATAGAGGCATATAACCAGAGACGTCCCCATTCAGCGCTGGGCTAGATGACGCCCTCCGAGTTTGCCGAAAAATCTGCAGGTTGCCAGAATATGCAGCCAGAATGAAGCCGGTTATTCCTGATTATGACTGGATCATATGCGGGGTCAGGGTCATTTTTGTTGACCACTAAATCAATTATGGATGTTAATTAAGAGTTCACTATGGCTACTCGTTACAAATTATTTTCAATGAGTATATGGATTTATTGGTTAGGAACCTAATATTAAATTCATAATCAGTTTTTAAAGTATTGATAATTTTCCGTGATAATCCAGAACAGAAATTGAAACTTTTTATTTTGACTCCTTAGGTTTCATTAGTTTCTTGTTTATTAATAAATCACACCTTAAATAGCACGCCGAAATTTTCACTGCTGCGATGCAACTCATTGAGCATTTTTAATACTTTGCTTTTAGTTTTTTTGGGGCTCTACATACCAATTATGCGTTTTTATAATTTTAGCTACACGGTACTAAGGTTGTGCTGTCTATCAGATCTCGCTTTATGCGACATTCATCACATAACGCATCATTTTACGCTCTTTATTCATTAAAGCTATTTACATATAACGAGCGAGCACCTAGTTTTTACATGGTTTTTAGTGTTTGGCTTAATCTTCTGTTGGAGTATGGATATGTTGGCAGGAAGATGGGTACCTTTACCTTTTATCCTTGTAGTTTCCTTGTTGGCTGGGTGTATTGAAGTGGATATGTCTGTTCCCAGCTTTCCGGATATGGCCGCCAGTTTTGGTGTTTCTGAAGGGCATATTCAGCGTACGATCACCTATAACTTCTTGGGATTTGTGTTTGGCGCGTTGATTTATGGCCCACTGTCAGAGTCGATTGGTCGACGCAAAACCATGTTGATCGGTGGGGCTATCATGCTGTTAGGTGCTCTGGGATGTACCTACGCCACTTCAATCGATCTTTTGATGTTGTCCCGCTTTATTCAGGGGTTGGGGGCTTGCACGCCGGTGGTAGTGGCTTACGCGATCATCGCAGACCGTTATCAAGGGGCGGCCATGTACAGCATGATCGGTCTGGTTAATGCCTGTATCTCGATTTTCATGTCGCTAGCGCCGATCGCCGGTGGTTGGATTAATGAGCATTGGGGGTGGAGAGGAAACTATGCGGTTGTCGCGGTGATCACCGCAGCGGCGGTACTGCTGGAATTGTTGTTCCTGCCGGAAACGAAGAAAGAAAAAACGCCATTCGATCTCAAAGCCATTGTGGGAAGCTATGCCCGGCTGACGGCGAGTTTCCAATTCATGCGATTATCGTTGATTCCTTCACTTTTCTTCGCTGCTTATATGGTATTCATCGCTTCCAGTGCTTTTCTTTACCGTGAAACCTTTGCGTTCTCGCTGTCGGCATTTGTCGTTCACTTTTTTATTATCGTGGCGTCATTTTCAATCCCCAGCCTCTTTTCCGCCCGTATTATCGCCGCGTTTGGTGGCGATCGGCGCGCTGAGAAAATCGGTATGGCGTTAGCCATCGTCAGCATTCTAGCTCTACTGACGGCGACAACGCCTTGGGCGATCACCCTGCTGATGAGCCTGTTCTGCTTTGGTTTTTCTATCTGCTATCCGACGCTGTTCGCACGTTCCATGAGTGTCTACCCGGAAATTTATGGTGTGGCGGCCTCCTATATCATGAGCATGCGCTCGCTGCTGGTTGTGGCTATCACGGGGATGGCCAGCTACGTCTTTATCGGGCGGCCGGAGGAAATGAGCTATGTGATGGCGAGTGTGATAGGCGTTGTCGTGTTGTTGTCTATGTTGAGTATCGTGGCATCCCCAAGCAAAGCTGAAGAATAAATAATCGTTTTCGCGTGCCCCCCGGCTAAATATTTATATTTGGCCGGGCTCGGCATGACTTTTTTAAATACATGTATTCCTTCATCTGGAGAATATCTATGGAAAATGAAACCATGGTTTCGAAGGGCGGTTTGTCTGCCGCCTATACTGATAAATGGGAACAGCGCGCATCAATAAGAACCCGCCCCGGTAAATTTATCGACTTTACTATTCCTGGCGCATTTTTCCCCGAGGAGAATCAGCCGATATTTTTGGCTGACATGATGAGCGGCATGGACAATGAGAGGAAGTCGAAAATACTTACTCAGTCATTGTTTAAATACCTCAATGATATCGTTAATCTTGAGATCAAACTCATTAACTCAGCATGCAATAAAATTATCTACGGCGATCTCGCTGTCAAATTCGACGAACAGATTAAATTGAATGCCTATACCGTCATCATCGATGAGTATTACCATGTTTATATCGCCAGACATATGATCAATCAACTTAGAGAGCATGATGCCGATCTCGGTGCGCTGAGTTACCCGGATTCTGACGCCTATGTGGCCGTTACAGAGGTGATGAAACGGTTACCTGAGCGCTGCCATGACATTTTCGAGATCATTGCGGTGTGCATTTTCGAAACGACCCTGGTGAGAGAGCTGGTGGAGTTCTTTAATAGTGACGGCGTTCATCCATCGATTAAATACTATGTTAATGACCATATGAACGATGAGTCCAGACACTATATTTTCTTTCTCGAATTACTTGGCTATATCTGGACGAGGTTGGATGAAAACGATCAGGCGATGATCGGCGGGCAGATCGCTGATTTCGTAAAAATGTATTTGAATGTTGAATCAGAGAAACAGTTTAACATTGAGCTGTTATCGAAGATAACTCATGATTGCGAAGCCAGCCGGGAGTCAATCAATAAGGTTTATCGCGGTTTTGAAGTGACGCCTGATGTCCCCATTGTTAAAAACGTGCTAATGGCTTTGAAACGCACCGGCATTCTGAATTCGCCGATAGTGCGCCAGGGATTCGAAAATATTGGTTGGATAATTTAATCATGGAGATGGGTATGGATAGTTTCGCCTCGCATAAAACACATTCTAAATTGGCCTATTTGACTGAAACAAAAATGTTGGCCGATGAAATAAAAGCGCGTTTACGAAATAGCAATTCGCTTATTCTTCCATTAGAGAGAAATCTTGAACTGGTCGATCAATTGACGGAGTTTGAGCTTGGTCGTTTCCTCCTGCATAACCGCGGCCTCAATGGCTACTGGACGTCTTACATTTTCCAGCATCCCGCCGGAAAACCCGCCGAACATGTTTTGGAAGACTGGCTTCTGAATCGCTCGTTGCTGTGCCGGGCGCGCGAGCGTTACTACCGTTATCAGACCTTGCTGGCTGAGTTGATTACGCAGGCGGAGACCCTGGCTTCAATCCCGTGCGGCGTGATGGATGATTTATTGGATTTGGATTACAGCGGCCATGGCGCGGTGCAATTGACCGGCATTGATCTTGACCCGGAGTCACTTTATCACGCCAACGAAAAGGCCAAACGCGTTGGCATGGCGAACCGTTGCCGATTCTCGCAGCAGAATGCCTGGGAGTTAAAAGAAAAAAACGCTTTCGATGTGATTACCAGTAACGGCCTGAATATGTATGAGTCTGACCCGGACAGGCTGGTGGCTTTGTATCGTCGGTTCTTCGAGGCATTAAAACCAGGGGGAACCTTGTTGCTCAGTTTCCTCACGCCACCGCCGGAAAAGAACGCGCCCACCGGTGAGTGGGATAAATATGAAACGCCAATGGCGGACCTTTTGCAGGAGTTTGCGATCTTTGGCGACATTATTCAGGCTACCTACCTTAATTTCACTTCAGAAGCAGAGATCAGACAACAGATAACCCAGGCAGGGTTCACGGTTAAAGATATCAACTACAGCTCACGCGGCGTGTTGCCGATCCTCGTGGCGGTAAAACCCTGATAACCCAAAAGAGTAATATCCATGAAGATTCTGAACATTCTTGTCAACCATACCGTAGAATCGTTGCGCAGCCATATTGTCCGTTACTTGCTGGATGCCGGCCACTTTGTCTACTTAATCGGTCTGAGCGACGCTGAGCGAACGCACTGGACAGGTTCACAGCACAACCTCTTTTGCTATTCCGACGTTGGCGATCAGCGTATCGACTATGAGCTCTGTCTCGAAGAAAGCGCCTCGGTGAGGGGCCCCATCGTCCGGTTAGCCGTTTTCGCCGATCGACAAAATGTGTTGTTCCAGATTCATGCTGAAGAAGGCGGGAATATCAGGGCGTTAGCTCAGCGTGAGCTGCCGTGGCGGGAAGCCCGCCGAGCGTTGTCGCAGACGGTGTTGGGCGAGTTGTTCATCGATGGCGCGGTCATGCTCAGCCGTGAGGCGAAAGATCTGGATATTGCTCTGCCCGAAGGGCCAAACCGAGTTACGGATTGGCTGGTTGCCCAGCAGAGGGTACAGCAAGAGCAGCGAGCGCTGGAAAACGATGAACCGCGTTATGGCTGCTTCAACCTGAGGGATGAAGTGTCTGCCGTTAACGATGCTGCAGTGGTTCAACGGACCATCGATGGCGTTGCGCAGCCGCAACAGGCTTTGCTGTTGGCTTTCCAGTTGCAGTTTCTGCTCAACGCACGGCGGCCTGGGCTTTATGTACTGCAATTGCAAGATAGGCAACGCAGCAGCAAAGTATTACGGTTACTCAACGGAACGGAAACATACGCCGAGCTCTCTCCTTGGTTAGTGCGGGTACTGCAGGGGGACTCGGCGAACCCATTCTACGAATCCCATCATGACGGCCGTTTTGTATCTGTGGTTGGCGTGGATGTCATCATGGATGAGGGGGATGTCGACACGGCAGCGGCCCCGATCAGGATCGTATGGAACAGCACGCGCTGTACGCTCAGTTTGCAATTTTACGGCGAAAACCCATTTTTCGACGTTGTAGCCGCAAATATCGATGAGTTTATGGCGGCGCTCGCCACATTCATGCGTAATGAAGGGGATATAGATGCGTTGACCGGCGTGTCTGAAAATAGCTACCAACGTTATTATGCGAAAATTAATGCCACGCAATGTGAATATCCGAGACAGACTATCGTCGGGATGTTTGAACAACAGGCACGGGCGCTTAACGATCACCCTGCAGTGATAACGAAAAATGAAACGCTCAGTTATCGAATGCTGCAGCAACAGGCCAGTCGCCTGGCCGACTATCTGCAACGGCAATATGGGGTAGCGGCAGGCGACAAAATTGCCTTGATGATGCCGCGTGAGGCGGAGTTGGCAGTATGCCTGATGGCCGTGCTTAAGCTGGGGTGCGCCTATATTCCGATCGACAAAAATGCGCCCGTAGTGAGGACCTATTCTATTTTGGCCGATGCCCAGCCGGCGTTAATCATCGGTGCGCATGCTCAGTCAGCCGGCAGCCTGCCGCAAGGGCTGAGTTATTTGGATTGGCGTGAATATGCCGCTTCTCCTTTCGCTGGGGCCGACGGTTGCAACGAATTCCCCTCCCAGGCTGAGGCTTCAGCATTGGCCTATATTATTTACACCTCGGGAACGACAGGTAAGCCTAAAGGGGTTGCCGTAGAACATCGCAGCTTTGTGAATATCGCCAGCGATATTTCTCGACGCATGTCTGTGACGCATCAGGATCGTTTTCTGGCGATCACTACGTTGGCATTTGATATTTCAACTCTGGAAATATTTATGCCGCTCATGTTTGGCGCCACGGTGGTATTAACCGACCAGAAGACGTTGTTGGCGAATAATGACTTGCCGCACTTTATCGCGAGTCATTCCGTGAGCCTGATGCAGGGGACGCCTTCTTTTTGGCATCAGGTCGCGCAGCAATATGCCGAGACAACGCTACCCGTTCGGGCATTGTGCGGTGGGGAAGCGGTGCCGCATGCGGTGGCGCGTTGGTTGTCAGAAAACACCGAGCGTGCGTGGAATGTGTATGGGCCAACCGAAACGACGGTTTGGTCTACCGCGGATGAACTGTTGCCTGGGGTTGATAGCGTCACCATTGGGCGCCCGCTAGCGAATACCCAGTGCTTTATCTTGGACGAACGGCGGCGTTTACTTCCTCCCGGCGTGATCGGGGAAATGTATATTTCGGGGTTGGGCGTTGCGCGCGGTTACTACGGCAATGCACGTCAGACGCAAGCAAGCTTTTTGCCGAACATATGTTCCAGCACGCCGTCAGCCTGGTTCGGTCGCATCATGTACAAGACGGGCGATCGCGTGCGTTGTTTGCCCGACGGCAGATTTGAATACCTCAGCCGATGGGATAACCAGATAAAATTGCGGGGACATCGGATCGAACTGGGTGAAATAGAGTCGGTTTTGCGAACCTACCCCGGGATGCAGCAGGTTGTTGTAAATTTACAGCCGGCCAAGGAAGAACAACAGGCGTCCCTGGTTGCCTATTATCAGGCCAAATCGCCGGTGGCACGCCAGCAACTGCAGGATTATCTGGTGACGCTGCTTCCGGACTACATGCTCCCCAGCGCTTATATGTACCTGCCTGAGATCCCCTTGAATATGAATGGCAAAGTGGATCGTAAAGCCTTGCCGCAGGTACAAGCGCAAGATAAAGCGCATTACGTAGCGCCGGGAAACGAGTTCCAGCGATGCCTGTGCAAGCTATTCCAGGATGTATTGGGGAGCGAAAGCGGACGAATCGGCATTACCGACGACTTTTTTGCTTTGGGAGGCAACAGCCTGTCGGCCATTCGCTTGGTAAATCGCATAAACGGTACGCTTCAGTGCGATCTGAAAGTTAAAGATATTTTCGAAAGAAAAAATGTGGCCAGGTTAACGCCATTGGTGGCCGCCGGGCGCGGCAGTTTTCTTTACCAAGACTACCAGATTGCACAATGTGATGAGACCCATCTGTACCATCCTTTCCCGCTGAATAATGTTCAGCAATCTTATTATCTGGGACGAATGAAAAGTTTCGATCTCAGCGAGGTCTCTACCCATATTTATAATGAATTTGTTTTCGACCATATTGATCACGACAAATTGGAGCGTGCCTATAATCAACTTATTGCACGCCATCCTGCGTTGCGCACCGTATTTGAAGAGGGAGAACAGCGATTTTTAAGTGCGGCAGCGCATTACAAAATAGGCTACCACCCCCTGAAAAATGAAGACGAGCTATTGGCTTTGCGCGCCGAGTACTCGCACAAGGTTTACAAACCAGATTGTTATCCGCTATTCGATATTTTCCTGAGCGAGTATCAAGGGAAATACCTTCTGCATGTCAGCTTTGATGCCATTATCATTGATATGACCAGTTTTGAAATATTATTCGGCGAGTGGATTGCGTTATATCACGACGAAAATCTGGCGCTGCCGCCGCTGGACATCAGCTACCGCGATTATCAGCTGCAGTACGAGCGCCTGCGCGGCAGCGCATTATTTGAGCGGGCGCAGCAATATTGGCTGCAGAAAATCGATGATTATACGCTGGAGGCCGGATTGCCGCTGGCCGCGCATCCCGCCAGGATCGATAAGCCGAGCTTCCGGCGTTTGTCTGCGACGATACCTATGTCGAGCTGGCAAAAGATCGTCGACAAATGCCAGCGCTTCAATATTAGTCCGACCGCTCTGATCCTTGAGCTCTACAGCAGAACGTTATGTTATTGGTCTGGTCAAGAGAGCCTTTGCCTTAATTTAACGCTGTTCAACCGTTTGCCGTTACATTCTCAGGTCGAGCAAATTATTGGCGATTTTACCGTTTTAAGCCTGTTCAATTACCAACGTCAAAATGGCGTTGCGATGAGCGAGCAGCTATCGGCTATCCACCGCACCTTGCTTAATGACGTCGATAATAATTTATTTGACGGCATTGACGTACAGCGTTTGTTGAAACAGCGGCGGAATCTGCCCGCCAATACGGTTATCGCGCCGGTGGTGCTGACCAGCGTGCTTGGCATGAACAATAAAGCGAGCATGTTTGAATTGCCGCTTAATGAAGGATATCGCGGCGTTCAATACGCAATCTCCCAAACGTCTCAGGTGTGGCTCGACCATAAAGCCTACGAAAACGATGAAGGGTTCGTTGCCGAGTGGGATTATGTCGAACAATTGTTTGATGAGAAAACCATCAAGGCCATGCACGAAGGCTATTGTTCTCTGATTCGATGGGTGGCAGAACACGATTGGGAAACCATGTCATTCCCGCAGCCTGAACTGCCGGCGGAACATGCGGAAGCGGTCATGCGCTGGAATGCCACGCAAAGTACGGTGTCGGAGCAAACGCTGCACGGGTTGTTCCTTTCCAGTCTGGAAACGCCGCAAACGGCCGAGCGCATTGCGGTGATCGAAACCGAAGGCGAACGCCACTTTACCTACGCCAGGCTGGAACAGGACAGCAACACGCTGGGGCGTGCGCTATTGCGGCATACCAAGGGCGAAAAGGGACGTATTACCGCTATTCTGCTGGAGAAAGGGTATGCGCAGGCCGTCTCAACCCTTGGGATAATGAGAAGCGGCGGCGCTTATTTGCCGTTGCACATCGAATGGCCATGGGAGCGCATACGCGACATTCTGCAGCAAGCCCGGTGCGATATCTTGCTGCTCTCTGCTCAGCAACGTCATGACCTGGCACATGAGCTGTCGGCGTTGCCTTCGGATATCACGATTTTAGTGTTCGACGAGATAGTGGCGCCGGCGCAGGAACGTGCGTCGACGGAGGTTGCCTGGCCGATCGTCAGGGCTGACGATCTGGCCTACATTATTTTTACCTCTGGCTCTACCGGTAAAGCGAAAGGGGTAGCGATCGATCACCAGGGGGCGGTCAATACCATCCTGGCTGTTAACCAACGTTGGTCGGTCGGCCGGGAAGACCGGATACTGGCGCTGTCCGAGCTGAGCTTTGATCTGTCCGTTTACGATCTGTTTGGTTTGTTGGCTGTGGGGGGCGGTGTGGTGATCCCTTCCCAGCGTGAGACCAAAGCGCCGCAAGCTTGGGTGGCCGCGCTGCGCCTACATGACGTGACCCTCTGGAACTCGGTGCCGCAATTAGCTGGCCTGCTGGTTGACGAAGTCGAACCTGCGACGCAGGCGCTAACCCGGTTACGGCTGTTCCTGTTGAGCGGCGATTGGTTGCCGCTCAATTTGCCTCATCGCCTGAAAACCCAATCACCAGACGGCAAGATGGTGAGCCTGGGGGGCGCGACGGAGGGCAGCATCTGGTCCATTTGGCATGAAATCGATCGGGTAGACGCGAGGTGGAAAAGCATTCCTTATGGCGTCGCCATGCCGAATCAACAGATGTGGGTGCTGGATGAGTGGGGGAGTGCTTGTCCTTTCGGCGTAACCGGAGAAATACATATCGGTGGGCTCGGCGTTGCTCAGGGATATTGGCAGGCTGAAACGCTGACTCGAGAACGCTTCATTTATCATCCAACCTATGGACGCCTGTACAAAACTGGCGATCTGGGCCGCTGGTCGGCGGAAGGCTATATCGAGTTCCTCGGCCGAAGAGATGCCCAGGTCAAGCTTAACGGTTATCGCGTGGAACTGGAGGATATCGAGAATAACTTGAGCCAATTACCTGGGATCCGGCAGACGATCGTGCGGCTCAGCGAGGGTGACCTCATGGCTTACGTTGTTCCCGAAGCGCAACAGCCGGTGCCGCTCTATTTTGCTAACCGCGACGCATTCGTGCTTTCTCTGCCGGCGTTACGTCAAGATCTGCAACCTTCGCGAGCGATACCCTATCCGCTGGATGAAACGGTTTACCGTGCCCGCAAGAGCACTCGCCAGTTTACCGCGGAGGCGTTATCCGCCGAAACCATCAGCAGTCTGTACGAAGCGCTGCCGGGGTGGTTGACGCAACAGATGGCGAAAGAGGGAAGCGCGCTGCCGCCTGCGTCTTTGGCCGGGCTGTTGGCCGTATGCGCCGCTTTCCGTTCGCCGCAGCGCGCGTTGCCAAAATATCGCTATCCTTCGGCCAGCAGCCTCTATGCGGTGCAAGTGTATCTCGGGCTCCCGGCGGCGATGGGAGAATATGCCGCGGGTTATTACTACTACCATCCGCTGGAACAGCATTTGTACCAGGCAGAAGCGTCGGGAGAACACACCGGGCCTTATCTGGACTTGGTGGTTCGGTGGGAAACCATCACCGCGTTATATGCCGAGCGCGCATTCGCTTTGGCGCAGATAGAAGTCGGCCACATGTTGGCCTTGCTGACTGAGCATCTCCAGTCTTTGGGCGTCGCTTATTACGTCAAGCCCGCTGACGCCGTTTCACCTGACGAGGGTGCATTAGCGTGTCGGATCCACCTCGGCGTTTGCGCCGTCACTTCACCACCGCAAGTCAGCGTCGATTTCAGCGTGATGGAACACGAGGGGGGCACCTATGTCGCTCGCGCGTCAGGGCGACACTATTGCCTCGGTGAGACCTCCGTGCTGGCCGAATCATCAGACGTGTACGGGGTGTTGCAGTCGTCTCAGGTGTTGTTGCAGGTCCATGGTGCTAAGAACGCGTGCCATTATCAGGCCAGCGGCTGGATGATGCAGCGATTTGGTGCGCTCGCCGCCCAGAGGCGAATTGGCGGCTGCATTCTTGGCGTCACGCCGGCCGAGGACACGTTGTGCAGCATGGCGATAGGGTATGCGCGGGCCGAGGATGAACCGGCCTTTGATGTTCCTGCGCTCACTGTCTCGATGACCCAGGCGATCAGACGGCATTTGGCGCGTCGTTTGCCGGACTATATGTTGCCGCAGCACGTTACTTTGATCCCGGAAATCCCCTTGTCTAACAACGGTAAGGTCGATACATCACGCTTGCCGAAAGTCGTCAAGCACAGCGAATGTCTGACTCCGCGCAGCGATGATGAGATACGGATGCGCCGACTTTGGGCGGAGCTTCTGGACAAGCGTGAAGAGCGAATCGGTTGTGACCAAAGCTTCTTCACTCAAGGGGGGAATTCGCTTCTGGCTATGCGACTGGTACGCAAGATCAACCTCGCGACGGGAACCGAGATGCGTCTGGAAGACCTCTACAACAACAATACGATTCAGGAAATGGCGGCGTGGGTCGCTGGGCAACCTTGTGGCAACGGCAGAGAAGAAGGGGCGCTGTAATGATGTTGACGGATTTATTGAACAACCTGAAAAAAAATAACATTTTATTGTGGGCTAAAGCGGACGATCGGTTGGGTTTTTCTGTCGACAAGGATATCGGCTTTGATGCCGATCTGAAGGCTGAAGTGGCGGCACGCAAAGACGAATTGTTGACGCTGTTACAGGACAATGGCGTGACCAGCGAACAGCTCGCGAAGGAAACGTCTTTTCTGAGGCTGCCGCCAAGTAGCTGGCCACTTGCGCTGGACTCAATTCAGCAAGGCATGTATCTGCAAAGCGACATCGACGGCTTGCCGTACACCTATACGGTACCCTTGTTCATTGGATTGCCGCAGGTGGATATCACGCGGTTGCGGAACGCGCTGCAAAACTTTTTACGGCATCAGCCCCTGTTGCGTCAGTCGATTGATAGCAATATGAAGCGCGTTTTTCTGGCGCCAGAGCAGTTTGCACTGGAAGTAGAAAGGATTTCCTGGTCCGAGCTGGAAAGTAAGAAACGGGCGTTGGCACAACAAACCTTCCCTATGCCGGAAGGGCAGTTTGCGCGCTTTGTGCTGCTGGTGCGGGCTGAGACGCAAGAGGCCGTTTTAGCGTGCGTTCACCATCATATGCTGTCTGATGCCCCTTCCGTCCAGCATTTTGCTCATCAACTGTTGAGTGCGTACGCCACACCGTCTGTATCGGCGCAGCCTGAAGCGGGGTACCTGGATTACTCCGCATATCAACAGTGGCGGGTGCGGCAAGATGATGTTCAGACGTTCAGAGCATCGTTGGCCGCCCGTTTGAATCAGGCGGAACCGCCGGCATTGCGACAGCGCCATCTCTCTGGCGTGGAGAATCGTGCCTTTGCCGTGCAGGCAGGATTGACGTCGGAGGTTGTCGCGCGTTTGACTCAGGCATGCGGCGAACGGGGACTGACGCTCTATTCTCTGTTGTTTACGACGTTCGCCCATGTATTACGGACCTTTAGCGGCCAGGACAGCGATTTCCCTATTGGACTGACAGTGATGAATCGCCCCGAGGCGTTCAGCCGCGCCATTGGGCCGTTTATCAGCACTCTGCCGGTCATCGCCGCATTGCGCGCAGACCAAAGCGTGTTGAGCAATGTCAAAAGCATTCAGCACGATATTTTGCAGTTGCAGGAACATCCGTGGGTGAACATTGGGCACTTGGCGCCGGAGATCGACGGTGGCGCGGTGCGCATCAATGAACTGGTTCAGCTGCTATTTACCTTCCATAACTTTGAAAACGGCGATATCGCCGTCCCCGGCGTGGAATATCGTCTGGAGCCTTATCCCGATCTGTCGGAAAAGTTTGGCATGTCCTTATTTGCCGCTCAACGAGACGGTCAAATCGATTTCACGTTAACCGCGGCGGAGAATCGTTACGAAGAGGACTACGTTCGCAATATTCTCGAGGCTTTGGTTTATGCGCTGGGCCAGTTTGATCGGCTATCCTGGGAGACGCCGCTCGAACAAATCGATTTAATCACGCCAGCCCAGCGTCGGCAGGTGCTGTCTGAATGGAATGACACGCGCTGCGATTATTCAGAAGATGAGCATATCGCGGCTTTATTGGAAGCGCAGGTAGCGCTGACGCCGGACAATATCGCCTGTGCGGATCGGCATCGGCAATTGACGTATCGCCAGTTGAATCTACAAGCCAATCAATTGGCGGCCGCCTTATCGTCACGCGGGGTGGGGCATGGCGCATGCGTTGCGCTGTGTCTGGATCGCAGCGTCGAGCTGTTGGTCGGTATTTGGGCGATCCTGAAATTGGGGGCCGCCTATTTGCCTGTCGACCCGGCATTCCCCGACGATCGTCTCGATTACATTCTACAGGATAGCCGGGCCGACGTGATTATCTGCCATCAGGCCTACCGACACCGGGTGGCGGCGCCAGGGCGGCGGCTGGTGGTGTTGGATGATGAATCGCTGCGCCACGAGCTTGAGCTGTTGAGCGATGAAAACATGGCGCGTCAGATATCACCGAACGATCTGGCCTATGTCATCTATACCTCCGGGACCACAGGTCAGCCCAAGGGCGTGATGTGCACGCACCGCGGTTTGATCAACCGTATCCAATGGATGAATAAATCCTATCCGCTGACGGCCGCCGATCGGGTGTTACAAAAAACGCCGTACATTTTTGACGTCTCCGTATGGGAACTGATTTGGGCCTCTCTTTACGGCGCCAACATCGTTTTTGCCGATCCGGACGGCCACAAGGACGCGGATTATCTGATTGAACTGATCGAGCGCGAAACCATCACCGTACTGCATTTTGTGCCATCAATGTTGGCGGCTTTTACCGAGACGTTACAGGGCATTCAACGCGATCGAAACGTCAGCTTGCCGAGCTTGCGCTACGTGTTCTGCAGCGGTGAAGAGCTCAAACTGACCCAGGTCAAAGGGATTAAGCAGTGTTTGCCTCATATCGCCCTGCACAATCTTTATGGGCCAACCGAAGCCTCCATCGATGTGCTGTATTTCGACTGTAACGATCCGGATATAGATAACGTCCTGATCGGGCGGCCGATTGATAACATGAAAGTGTTGGTCCTGGACAAAGGGCAGCGGCTTTTGCCGCCCGGTGCGGTGGGTGAACTCTACCTTTCCGGCGTTGGACTGGCGCACGGCTATTTGAATAAAGCGGCGCTGACGGCGGAGAAATTCATCGTCAATCCGTATTGCACCGAGTGGGATGAGCGGGCGGATGACTATGCCTGTTTGTATAAAACCGGTGATTTGGTGTATCAGCGGAATGATGGGCAAATCGTTTATGTTGGCCGCAATGATTTTCAGGTGAAAATACGCGGATATCGCATTGAGTTGGGTGAAATCGCCCAGCGTCTCGAAGCGTTTGACTTGGTGCGCCAGGCGGTGGCGCTGGTTTATCAACAGCCCCATCCTCGCCTCGTGGCCTATTACACGGCGCAGGCACCGTTGCCGGAGGCGACGCTACAACACTTTCTTGCCGCCGCCTTGCCCGAGTACATGGTGCCGGAGACCTTTATTTGGTTGAAAGAATGGCCCATCACGGTGAATGGCAAACTGGATCGGCGTGCGCTTCCTGAACCGTCTCTGCCGGTCGTACAGGAACGTGTCGCACCGCAGTCGGAGAGGGAAGCGCAGATCGCCGCCATTGTTGCGGAAATTATGGGGATCGATGAAGCGCATTTCAGCTGTGAGGCTAACCTGTATCAGTTGGGGCTGGATAGTATCATGGCGATCAAGCTGGTGAGCAAATTGCGCCAGGCGATGGGCGTATCGATCCGGGTGAAAGACGTGTTCGCCAGCAAAACTGTGCATGCACTCCATTTACGGCTTGCTCAGCATCAGCAGCAGGTGATGATTGAAGGTAAACGGGAGCAGGGCGTATTGGTTGGCGAGCTGCCGCTGCTGCCTGTCCAACGCTGGTTCTTTGACTGCGCATTCCCTTATCCGAGTTATTGGAACCAGGCGTTTCTGCTGGATGTGCCGGCGCTGGACGTCGAACGCCTGCGCGAAGCGCTGCACGCATTGATTCAACATCACGATGCGCTACGCCTGACGTTTACGTCTGAGGATTCGTCGCATTGGCGCCAAGGCTATCAACCGATGACGGACGCCATCGAACTGCGGTGTCATCATGCCGAACGCTCGGAACCGGAATGGCAAGAAGCCCTGTCCGCCGTGCTGACCGAATGGCAAAGCGATATCGATCTGGTCGAGGGGCCGCTTTATCGTTTTGGTTATGTCACGGGGTTTGACGAGGGGCGAGCCCGTATTTTCTGCGCTTGCCACCATTTGGTGCTCGATAGCGTCAGTTGGGGCATTCTGGCCCGCGATCTGGCGAACGCCTACCACGGTGAAAGCCTTGGAGATAAGGGAACGAGTTATCGTCAGTGGACTGAGCACTTCGAGCAATATTGTGCCAATCACGCGGAAGAGGCGTCTTACTGGCGGGACAGGATGGCGGATTACCGCCCCGTTGCGTTGCCGGCTGAGCGCGGCGCTACGATGGCATGCAGCCGCCTCGCGTTATCAATAAAAGTGACGCAGGCGCTGCAAACCGAGGGTTTACGTGCCTTCAATGCGAAAGTCGACGAATGTTTGCTAGCGTGTGCAGACGGCATGCTCGCTCACTGGTTTAACGGGGAGCTGACCCATGTAACCGTTGAAGGACACGGACGCGAAGAGATTGATGCCGCTCTGGACGTTCATCGTTGCGTCGGGTGGTTCACGTCACTTTATCCCTGTGCGCTCTCATCCTCTCCCGATCCGGCAATGCGCTTACAGGCGGCCAAAGCGCAACTGCGCGGCGTGCCTCATCAGGGCGTAGGATTTGGCGCGTTTGCCCGTGAGCTAGGGTTGCCGCTGCCCAATGTTTGTTTCAACTACCTGGGACAGCTGACTTCGCCGGATGAAAAGGATTGGGCGCTGGTCATGTCGCCGGTCGGTGAGACGCGCCATCCTGACAACGGCTTGCCTTTCGGTATTACGCTCTTTAGCTACATAGAGCAAGGTAGGTTGCAGCTCGAAGTTGTCAGCGGTCTGTCCGGCGAGCAAAATCAACAGTTGCTGGAGGCCTGGGCGGCGGCTATAGACACGCTGATAGCGTGCTGTGAACGGCAGGGAAGAACCCAATACGGCCTTGGCGATTTCATCAATGTTGCGGATGAACGCGACTTACAGCATTTACCTCTGCAGGGCGGTGTCGAAAACGGCGACTGCTTTGCCATGACCGAGATTCAGAAAGCCTATCTGGTTGGGCGCTTTGAAAACTATGAGATCGGTAACGTCGCCAACCACATCTACAACGAGTTCGTTTATCCGCGTCTTGATGACGAACGTCTGGAGCTGGCGATTAACCGATTGATCGCCCTCTGTCCGGTGCTTCGCACCGTGTATGACGCGGAAAGCATGACTCAGCGCTTCATTTCGGTGTCGCAGGCCGGCCATTATGCCTTGGCGGTGAATGACCTGCGCCTCGACGATGAGGCTACCGTGCTGGCGTGCGTGCGCAAGCGTCTGTCCCATCAGGTCTATCAGGTCGACCGTTTCCCGTTGTTCACTTTTGAAATCAGCCGGCTGCGCGATCGCGACGTGCTGCATATCAGTCTCGATCTGATTTTGCTGGATGTGCAAAGCCGTCTGGCGCTGTATCAACTGCTTAATGCGCTTTATCGGGGAAATGTCTTGCCGCCACTGGCAACCGTGAACTTCAAAGACTACCAGGAGCATCTGGCCCATCTGAAGGCCTCCCGTTGGTATCAACGAGATTGCGCTTATTGGCAGGACAAGCTGGCCGATATGCCGCTGCGGCCAAACTTACCGCTCAAGGTGCCGTCGGCCACGGTTGAACACCCGCGCTTTGCAGAGCATACGCTATATATAGACAAACAAATTTGGCAGGATTTCAAACGGCAAGCGCAGCATTATCAGGTCTCATACTCGTCGGTATTGCTGAGCCTCTATGGCTACCTCATCGCGCGATATTCCGGCAACAGCGAGTTTCTCATTACCATGACGCTGTTCAACCGCTACGCGGTTTGCGAGGACGTAAACGACATTTTTGGTGATTTTACCTCGACCAACCTGTTCCACTTTCGCGATGCCGGCGAGGACCTGTTCACCACCATCGAGACGACGCATAAGCGCATGTGGGACGACATTCAACATGCGTTGTACAGCGGGTTGGATGTGCAGCGCGATCTGGTGAAACTGCACGGCCTGGATCGCCATTCGGCGGTGTCGCCGTTGGTCTTCACTGGCGTCGTAGGGCAACAAACCGGCGATTGGGATAAACAGGCGTATCTGGAAGACAGCGAGGCGCGCGAGCAGCGATATTGGTGTGCGCAAACCTCTCAGGCTTGGATCGACCTGCAGGCTATTGAAGTCGATGGCCGCTTTATGAGCAAGTGGCTTTATGTCGAACAGCTGTTTGATGAAGAAACCATTGCGCATCTGAATCGCACCTATTGCCGTCTGATCTCGCTATTAGCGCAGCAGTCTTGGGAAACACGGGTGGGATGCGAAAACTATTTGCCTGAAGCGCAAAGAGAAATGATGCATCGGGCACATGCCGTCACTCAGCCTCTCAGTGAAGAAACCCTGTTCAGCGCGTTCGATCTGTTGGCGGCGCAAGCACGGCATCGAGAAACGATCGCGGTGTATGACGGGGAAGCGGCGATCGGCATGACCTATGGCCAATTGAAACAAGATAGCGATGCTTTGGCACAGCAGGGGATGGGCTCATCTGCACCGCTGATTGCCGTATTGGCGGAAAAAAGCTACGCCCAGGTCTGTGCCTGTCTGGCGATCATGAAGGCCGGCAAGGGCTATCTACCGTTGCATGTGGAGTGGCCGGCGGGGCGCATCGCCGATATTTTACAACAGGCCGGTGTAGAACAGCTCTGGCTGACCCGGGCACAGTCGGCGCGTGTGGATATCCGGACACTGAGCGAGGCGGGTTATCAACTTTTGGTCATCGAGGATATGCTGGATGAGGCGACCGCTTTGCCACAGTGTTTCGGCTTGCCGCACGTCAGCGCCGCCGATGTGGCCTATGTCATTTTCACTTCCGGTTCCACCGGGCGGCCAAAAGGGGTCACCATCGATCACCGTGGCGCAGTGAATACGCTGCAAGCGGTAAATCGACGCCTCTCGCTGACCGCTGAAGATGCCCTGTTCGCGCTGTCTGAATTGAGCTTCGATCTCTCCGTCTATGACATCTTCGGCGCGCTTAGCGTCGGTGCGGAGATCGTCTTACCGGCTCAAGAGAGCGTAAAAGATCCGGAGAGGTGGTTGCCGCTGCTTGCTGAGCGTGAAGTCACCGTCTGGAATAGCGTTCCACAGCTTGCCGGGCTGCTGGCCGATGCCGTGGCACGGCAGGGATGCTCACTGCCAAGGCTGCGCGCGTTTTTAATGAGCGGTGATTGGATCCCGCTGAATCTGCCGGAGACGTTGCGCACACTTTGGCCGCACGCTGACTGCATCAGCCTGGGCGGGGCGACCGAGGGCAGCATTTGGTCCGTTTGGTACCCGATAGAGGCGATCGATCCGGCCTGGCGTTCCATCCCTTATGGCACCGCGATGCCTCATCAGACGCTTTATGTTTTGGATCCGCAGGGACAGATGTGTCCGGTTGGCGTGACCGGTGAGCTCTATCTTGGCGGGATGGGGGTGGCATTAAATTATTGGCGAAATCCACAGCTCACGGCGGAGCGTTTCATTTCGCACCCTCGTCACGGACGCCTATACAAGACGGGCGATTTAGGGCGCTGGCATGCGGCAGGTTATGTCGAATTCCTGGGGCGCAACGACTTCCAGGTCAAGCTGCGCGGGCATCGCATTGAGCTCGGGGAGATTGAAAGCCGGCTTCTGCAATGCGGCGGGATCCACCAGGCCGTGGCGCTGGTGATGGCGCAGCCGGCACCGATGCTGGTGGCTTATTACGTCGGCGAAGCGAACGCTGACGAGAAAATGCTCCGTTCGCGACTGGCTGAACAATTGCCGGAATATATGGTACCGGCGCATCTTATCGCTTTGGATGCCTTGCCGCTGACGGCGAATGGCAAACTGGATCGCAACGCCTTGCCGCTACCCGCAGCCGAAGAGCAGACGACTTACTGCCCGCCGCGTGACGACCGTGAAAATCAACTGTGTCTGCTGTGGGGCGAGATCCTGCACGTGCCGGCGGATGAACTCAGTACCCAGGCGGATTTGTTCCAGTTGGGCATCGACAGTATCGCCAGTATCCAAATGGCGGGGCGGTTAAGGCGCGAATTGCAGCTGGATGTCACGCTGAAAGAGTTGCTGACGTATCGCACCATCGCATCGTTCTACGACACTCTGCTCGGCCGTCAAACCGTTGGCGGCATCCAGACCGTTCAGCGCGAAACGGGGGCCTTGAGCTGCGCAGTTCCGCTACTGCCCATCCAGCAATGGTTCCTGGCACATGATATGCCGCATCCGCAGCAGTGGAACCAGTACGGGCTGTTGGTGGCGCCTGGCATGACAATGGCCCGTCTGCAATGCCTGTTGCCGCACCTCGTGGCGCAGCATGACGCGTTCAATCTGCGCTTCGAAAAAGATACCCAGGGAGAATGGCGTCAATGCTACCAGCCGCAGGCTGCGCTGCCGCCATGCCACGCTTTGGACATTCGCGCATTGTCGCTGCCGGAAGACCACCCGGATTTTGACGCCGCGCTATTGCAGCGTTTTGCCGACTGGCAGCAGGCGTTCGATCTGCAGAGCGGGCCTTTGGCCGTATTCGCCGTTCTTGAAGGGTACGCGGACGGCAAGGCCAGGGTGTTCGTCGCTTGCCATCACCTGATTGTCGATGCGGTCAGTCTGCAGGTGATCGTCGACGATTTACGACGCCTGAGCCAAGAGGAAACGCTGCCGGAGAAGGCCAGCAGCTATCGCCAATGGGTGAACCATCTGCGGCAACGTGCGCAAATTACCTCTCATGAACGTGAAGAGTGGCTGGGGCAATTGCCGGGCAGCGAAGTTCATGCGTTGCAAGCGCTGGGCGGAACCGCGACGACGCGTCATGCCCTTGCGTGGGGAGAAGGGCCATCCTGTCGCTTGATGCAGCACCTCGCCATGTTCGGCATGCAGCCGCAGGACATGGTGGCCTGGGCGGTTGGTCGCGTTTTGCATGATTTGACCGGACAAACCGCCTTTAGCCTATGGTTTGAGGGGCACGGTCGGCAAGCGGATGAGCGAACGCTGGATATCTCTAGGACGATGGGCTGGTTCACCAGTCGTTATCCCGTGCGTTTTAGCTATCAATGCGATGCCAGGGAACATTTGCTCGCGGTGAAAAATAATCTGAGACGTTGGTCGCAGCGGGCGGAAAACTTCGGTGTCCTGTGTGGTTTGCCCGTGGTGAGAGAGGACGGCATCAGCATCAACTACCTGGGCAAGATGGAGGCGGCGGGAGACTGGGCGCTGGATCACCACTTTGTGGGGCTGCATCGCCATGCTTCCCAGGAAGGGACGCATCTGATCGATATCGTCGTGTTGAACGTTGGCGATCGTCTTGAATTGCGGGTCGAAAGCCGGCTGCGGGAGCATGACGCGGCCTGGTTGACGCAGCGACTTATTCGAGAGTTGGAAGATGGCCTGGTATCGATGAATTGGCCATCCTGGCGTTGGTTAACCGAATCGGATGTCGATTTCGTCCTCCCGCAACCCCATCTGGATCGGCTGCAACATGCGCAGGCGGTTGATGCGGTCTTCATGGCCAATAGTCTGCAGCAAGGGATGTTGCACCATTCGCTGGCCTTTGGCGACGCCGATCGGGTGTATCGCGTGGCTACGCGCTGGGATTACCACTGTGCGATCGAACCCGAGACGTTCAAGCGGGCGTGGCAATGGGTGCAACAACAGTTCTCCTGCCTGAGGTTGCGGTTCGATTGGCGCGGTGAAATCGTGCAGGTCGTGGATCATGAAGGGCGTTTCCCTTGGCGCGTCCATGACATCAGCCATCTGTCGCCTGAAGAACGGGAACACGCCTTGCACAGGCTGCAGGAAAGTGAGCAGCAGGCCAGCTTCGATCTCCAACAAAGCGGACTGTACCGTGTCTGCCTGGTCAAACTGGCGGATGACCACTTCGCTTGCCTGTTCTGTGTACATCACGCCATCCTCGATGGCTGGAGCAGTCCGCTGCTGGTGGGGGCGCTGCATGACGCTTACCTGACGTTTTCTCACGGACGTGAGCCGGCGGACAGACCGGATCTCTTTGCTTCAGTTCAGCGCTACATTCAACGGTATCGCGATAGGGACACGGATTTCTGGCGCGACTACCTGAGATTGGTAGACACCTCGCCGGATCTGAGCGGATGGTGCCGTCCGGATGCGGAGTCATCGGCGTTAGCAGCCATCAAGAGCGTCTCCGCTGCGGGGATTTGCCGCTGTGAACTGAGCGCCGAAGAGCGCCGGTGCGCGCTCGAAGCTGCCCAGCGCCAAGGCATGACCCTGAACGCCTTGTTGCAATACGCCTGGCACAAGGTGCTCGCACTCTACTCCGGTGCTGCCGTGACCGTGGTGGGCACCGTGGTGGCGGGAAGGATGCTGCCGTTGAATGGTATCGAAAACACGCTGGGCATGTTCCTCAATACGCTGCCGTTGAAGGTGGAGCATCAAAGCGATGTGCCTCTGATTCAGCAGGCACATCGGCTGCAGCAAGATATTAATGAAGCCAATACCCGATGCCTGGTCGATCTGGCTCATCTGCAGCCTGCGGGCCAGCGCCTGTTTGACTCGTTGTTCATTTATGAAAATTACCCGCAGCCTGATGAAGACCGCCACCGCGAACTGCGTCATCAATTCGTCGGTCGCAATGAGCAGAGGGATTATCCATTGGTCGTCAGCGTGGAGGAGGAGCCGGACGTTCTGCTGATTAAGCTGGAATATGCGGCGGAGTACTTTGATGCGGCGATGATGCGGCAAGCGATGGCACTGTTAAAGGACATCGTCGGCCACATGGCGAAAGACGCGAGTGCGGAGACGGTGGCGATAGCTCCGGTTTATTGTGAGCCGGAGCAACCATTGTGGCTTCCTGCGCCGGGGAATGCCGCCACCTTATCGCAGGTGTTGGCGCACTACGCATGCAGCCGGGCAGACGCTCCGGCGCTGAGTGACGGCGAGCGCAGCTGGAGCTACGCCCAGCTTGACGTAGAAGTGACGCAACTCGCCAATCTCATCGCCGGCCGCCTTGAGAAGACGCTGCACGCGCCTATTGCCTTGCGACTGCACAGCAAAGTCTTGACGGTCATGGCCTTGTTGGCGATAGGGCGACTGGGCGCAGCTTATGTGCCGCTGGACAAAGACTATCCGCAGGAGCGTATTGATTTCATTCTACGTGACAGCCAGGCTATCGCCGTATTGACGATGTCTGGGGATGAAGGGGCCGAGTACGGTATTCCGTCTATTCCCTTGTTCGGCACCGCGGGAGAAGCGCTGTGGCGCAAACAGGCCACGATGCCGACGTTCGCACCTGCGGCGGAGAAGACCGCCTACATACTTTACACGTCCGGCACGACGGGTAAACCGAAAGGGGTTAGCGTGGGGCATGGGGCGTTGCTCGCCACATTGCGAGGTTTCTGGCAGCAGTACTTCCAGGGCAGAGAAGCACTGAAAACGTACAGCATGACCAACCCCGTTTTCGACATTTTCGGTCTTGAATACGGTTTGCCGTTATTGAGCGGCGGCTGCGTTACCTTGGGAACTCATCATGTCACTGCGCTGGATTGCCGTAAGTTCGATTTCATCCAGTCAACGCCCAGCATGCTGGAAATTGTCCTACCGGTATTGCAGGGGGACGAGGAATGTTTACTTCTGGTTGGCGGTGAAAAACTTGAGCCGCATTTGGCACAGAAGGCCCAGGCTGTTTTCACGGCGCTCGTCAATGTCTACGGTCCGACGGAAACCTGCATTTGGTCAACCGGTAAACATTATCGGCGTGCCGCGACGGATCGCGTTTTAACGATAGGCCACCCTCTGCCGGGAGAACGTTGTCTGGTGTTGGATCCGGCCGGCAGACCTTTGCCTGTCGGGGCCATCGGCGAGCTCTATATCGGGGGCAGCGGCGTGGCCGAGGGTTATCACAACCAGCCTGAGCTGACTGCCTCACGCTTTGTCTCACTGTCGTTCGCTGAGGGGATATGGTATCGCAGCGGTGATCGCGCGCGCATTTTGCCAAATCGTGAAATAGCATTCCTTGGGCGGCAGGATCAGCAAGTCAAGTTGCACGGCCATCGTATTGAGAAGGGCGAGATTGAGCAGGTTATATTGCAGCACGATTCGATCTTGCAGGTCACCGTGCAAATATGCCAAGTGGCGGGGGATGGGAACGTCGGTCAGGCGTTGGTTGCCTATTATGTGGCGCAGGGCGAAATTGACTCCGGGCAGTTGAATGAACACGTCGGTCGACAACTGCCGGGTTATATGGTGCCTGCCTATTGGATTGCGTTGTCTGCCTTGCCGCTGAACGCTAACGGCAAGCTGGATGTTCGTGCGTTGCCGTCGGTTGACGCCGGTGAGGCATCTCCAGCGGCGCAGAGCGAAATCGCTACGCCGCTGGTGAAGCAGTTGCAGGTTATCTGGCAAGAATTGCTCGGTTGCGAGGCGGTGGGCGTCAATACCTCGTTCTTTGAACTGGGTGGGAACTCCATCATGTTGACCCGGCTCTATGGCATGTTACCCGACCAGGTTCAGCAAAAAATCGGTCTGATAGATCTCTTCCGTCTGCCGACCATTGCCCGCATTGCCGCGCATATCGAAGGTCGCCAACATGAAGCGGCGCCGGCACCGACGACTGGACCGATCAATGTCCGGGACGATATCGCCATTGTGGGGATGGCGGGCCGCTTCCCTGGCGCGCAAACGCTGGCGGCATTCTGGCAACGGTTATGCGATGGCGAGGCGTTTATTACGCATTACTCGCGCGAGGCGCTGGCGGCATCGGTTGACCCCGAACTGCTGGATCATCCGCATTATGTTCGCGCCCAGGGGATGCTCGACGATATCGATCGCTTTGACGCCGATTTCTTCGGCTGTACGGCTCAGGAAGCGCGTCTGATGGATCCGCAGCAGCGAATTTTCCTGGAATGCGCCTGGCATGCTTTGGAAGATGCGAACTGCGATCCGCAGCGCTTTGCCGGTGATATCGGCGTCTATGCGGCCATCGGCAACAGCAACTACGAAAGAGACGTTGTTCTACCGAACATGCCGCAGTCTGATTTGATCGATCATTACCAGTTGATGATTCATAACCAATCCCACTTCTTGGCGACAAAAACGGCGTACAAGTTGAATTTGACCGGGCCGGCGATGACGATCCAAACGGCTTGTTCATCCTCGCTGGTCGCTGTTCATCAGGCTTGTCGCGCCTTGCAGGCGGGCGACTGTCAGGTCGCATTAGCTGGCGGTATCTCTATTGGCCAATTAGCGCGCGGTGGTTATCTGTACCAGCCAGGGATGATCTTCTCACCTGATGGTCACTGCCGTCCGTTTGATGCGCAAGCGTCGGGAACCATTGAAGGACAAGGGGTAGGTATTGTCGTGCTGAAACCTTTGGCGCAAGCGCTGGCGGACGGTGATGCTGTGTATGCCGTTGTGAAAGGGTCGGCCGTAAATAATGACGGGCGGGATAAAATGGGATTCACTGCGCCAAGCGAGAGCCGTCAACAGGCGGTGATTGCCAAGGCATTGGCCGATGCCGATGTCACGCCGGCGGACATTTCCTATGTCGAAGCACACGGCACCGGCACGCCATTGGGCGACCCTATTGAAATTGCCGGGTTGAAAGCGGCCTTCGCCGGACAACAGGCGGAACACGCCTGCGCAATAGGCTCGGTGAAAAGTAACCTGGGGCATTTGGATGTCGCGGCAGGCATCGCCGGCTTGATTAAAACGGCGTTGTGCCTGCAGCATCGCACGTTAGTTCCCACGCTACATATGCAGCGTGAGAATCCGGCATTAAAACTGGCTGAAGGGCCGTTTTATGTGAATGTTGAAACCCGCGACTGGGAAAGCGTCACAGGGCTCCGCACCGCCGGCGTCAGCGCTTTCGGCATTGGCGGCACCAACGCGCACGTTATCCTTCAGCAGGCGCCGAACACGCCGACAACCGCGCCTCGGTCCGCTCAGCGCAATATACTGTGCGTTTCTGCGGCGGATGACGCAGCTCTCGGACGGATGAGTGAGGCTTTGGCCGATCATTTGGCAACGCATCCTGAGCATTCGATGGAGGCGGTTGGCTATGCCCTGATGGCGCAGCGACACCGCTATGCATGCCAACGGTGGGTATCCGAAGATTCACGGGAAGCGGTCGTCGCGCGGTTGCGCGAGAAGGGCGAAACGATGGCCCGACCTGCGTTCGATGCGCAGGTGGCCTTTATGTTCCCGGGCCAGGGCGCACAATTCGTCGGCATGACACAGGCGTTATATGACGCTGAACCGCAATTCCGAGCGGAGGTCGATCGTTGCCTCGCATTGCTCGAGCCGATGATGGGCGGTGAAATAACGCGGGAAGACGTATTGGCGAACGGGGAGAGCGTACACCACACCGCAGTCACTCAAGTGGCGCTGTTTGTGTATGAATATGCGTTGGCGCAGTGGTATCGCTTCTTCGGTGTTAAGCCGACGGTGATGATTGGCCATAGCCTGGGAGAATATGTTGCCGCATGTATCGCCGGCGTATTTTCACTGGAGGATGCGCTCAAGTTGATGCTCAAACGCGGTGCGCTATTGGCGCACACCGCACCGGGGGCGATGCTGGCTATCAAACAGTCGGCGGAGGGCGTAAGCGAACAGGCTGCCGCGTTGGGCGTCGATATCGCCGTCGTTAATGACTCGGGAAGCTGTGTCATTTCCGGCGCGGCGTCGGCAATCGCCTCTTTGCAGGCGAGCTTGATCGCCCGAGGGGTATCTTGCCATCCGGTTAAGGTTTCGCACGCGTTTCATTCGCGTTTATTGGAGCCTGTGTTGGCAGAGTTTAAGACCGCTCTGCAAGAAATTGCCTTCAACGAGCCGCAGTTACCGTTTATCTCCAATTTGACCGGCCAGTGGGCAACGGCGGAACAGGTTTGTCAGCCCGAATATTGGGTGCGGCACCTGCGGCATACGGTGCAATATGACGCCGGCCTGCGCACCTTGCTTGACCGCCGTGCCGATGACAACTGGGTATTGCTGGAAGTAGGGCCGCGTCAAATTCTGAGTACGCTGGCGTCGCGCCATCCGGCATTGGGTAATGCGGTCGTTGTCGTTTCTTCACCGCGCAACGCTACGGATGAGCGGCAGACTGCGCAGATGCTGTGGCGTTCCATTGGCGTGCTGCATATGTCAGGTGTGGAAATCAACCAGGAACGTTTCTGGCGGTGTACGGGGCAAACGTCTTTGCGTCTACCGGCATATCCTTTCGCGCCTCAGCGGCATTGGTTCGGTGTGATGAATTCACCCGCTCATTCGCGGCCGGCCCCGGTTCCGGCGGAGGCAGCCGGGCACCAAGGGGATATGCAACAACGGGTGGCAATGTTGTTCAAAGAGGTTCTGGGGTGTGAGTCGGTCGATCCACAGCGCGGGTTCTTCGAACTGGGTGGCGACTCGCTGAGCGCATTGCAATTGATTGGCCGCCTGCAAAAAATGACCGGTATACGTCTTGAGCTTATGGCCATGGAACAGCCGAGCGTTGTGCAAATAGCGCAATCGCTGGAGGCTCATGCGACAGCGAAGCCTCAGGGCGAAAGCGGTTTGGTGAAGCTGCGCGACGGTGAGGAGGAGGGGGTGATGCCACTTGTGTTGATCCACCCCATCGGCGGCGACATCTATTTCTACCGGGAGTTGGCTCAATGCTTGGGGAGCAGCAGAACGATTTATGCCATACGTTCACCTCTGCTCAATGGCTCGGGCGCCTTCGAGAGCATCGAACAATTGGCGGGAGAGTATCTGGCTTTGCTGGAGCCGCATCTTGAGCGAGGTGAATGTTGCCTGGCCGGTTCTTCGTTCGGCGGTATTATCGCGTTTGAAATGGCGCGGCAGTACCAAGAGGAAAAACATGTGTCTCTGCCGGTAGTGATGATTGATTCCCCAGGACAGGGAAATCTGCCTGCGGCCATGACGGATGAACAGATTTTGGACTACCTGCTTTCATTTGGCCTGGTGTCGCTGGACATTGATTGGGATGCCTGGAAGGCGATGACCCAAATGGCGGATAAAATCCATTATTTATCTGAGATCACCAAAGGAACCGCGGCCGAAACGCTCTTTTCCTCGGCGTTCTTACCTCGTTACTTGAGCACCTGGCAACGGCATAACGTGATGATGCAGCGTTACCACCCGCATGCGTTGATGAGTGATGTGCTGTTTTTCTCTCACCGTGAGGTGATTGCAGATTTTCCTGAAAATCAAAGCAAGTTCTGGCATCCCTGGGTGTTGGGCCGCTTCGAGGTGCAGGTAATTCCGGGGAACCACCTGACGATGAACGCGGGAGAAGGCGCGGCAATGATGGCGGAAAAAATGACTTCGTGGTTAGGGCATTGGACGCTGGCTTGATGGCGCAGCGTGTTCGCTATACCTGAGGGAAAATCAGCGGGATAAACTATCCCGCTGATCCCGCTACGGTATTGATTTTGATTACGCCGCTCCCGTTCTCCGCGGTGGCGGATAGAGTCATATTCTTACAAAGCAGAGGAAGCAGTATGTGGTTTGAGCAAATAAAAAGGGGGACCGGTGGGGATGATGAGCATATTTTATTTTGTTTCCCTTATGCCGCCGGAAATGCCGAGGTATTCGTGCCATTCTCTCACTACGTCAATAGCAATACGTCCGTGTACGCCATGCAACTGCCCGGCAATGGGCGCCGCTTTTCAGAGGCGTTGTGCAATGATGTCTGCAAAATTCTGGATGAGGTTGAACGAGAAGCCACGAGCCTGATGTCGGGAAAACAGTACTCATTTCTTGGTCACAGCAATGGTGGATTATTCGCCTTTGAATTGGCGAGTCGTTTTATCGCTCAGGATAAACCGCCGGCGCGAATTTTTATCGCCGCAGAAGCACCGCCGCACATTACGGATTTTAAGCATGATCCGATGCATTCAGATGATGATGAAATGGCCGAAGTATTGCGTCGTTATGGCGGAACTCAACCCGATGTTTTGGATGACGTTGATTTCAGAAGCTTATTTTTTCCTATTATACGCAACGAGCTGTCGATTAATTTTCGTATGAAACGGGCATTGAGGGATAAGACTATCGATTATCCTTTGGTGTTGATCCACGGCAGCCACGACAGCACCGTTTCAAAGACGGACATGGAGGCTTGGGATTGCTATACAAGTGCGCATATCGTTCTGCATACCGTTTCGTCGGATCACTTTTTCATTAATTATATACCAGAAGACGTTGCGCATATTATCAATCGATTACTGATATAAACTATTAGCGCTAGTACAGGTAGTTGAGGTGAGTTGATAGCAATGTGAAAATAGACGTTGTTTGTACAAGTCTTACAAATAATGAGTTTTTAAGTGTCAAATTACATATAGGTAGGATTACAATTGGTGGCGCTTCCGTGGTGCCTGTGGCGGTTTTAACCTTGAGCGAATTGAAAAACAGTACTCCGCTTGGTGTTGTGTCTATATGACTTAATCGGGGTATTCTCCATCATTGTGTAGTGGCAGGGTGAAGTGGTGAAGTTTTAGGCACCTGTACCTTGGGAACCCCACCCTGCCGTAATACAAAAAAAGCCCTCTTGGCGAGGGCTAAGGGATACAAGAAAGAGTGACTCTAATGCGCAACAAACCGCTGTACGGGTTTGTATGGCCGTTAAGATAGTCTTTGAGAATGTATATTTCAGTTGTTTTTATGTTTAATTTTGGATTTTTAGGGCATGAAAAGTGCCGGCTAATGGAAAAGGCTCAAGGGAAGTCGAGTTGGTACAGATTGCTGCCCAGCAAATAAATAAAGAATAACGTCCCAAAAAGCATGTGTGCAGAGCCCTAAGATGTAAAAGATAAGGTACCATTCTTTTATGTTCACTGTGGCGTAAGTGTTAATTTATATATTTTATTTCATACTCTCCTTTTTGTCGTCTCTCAATGATTTCTTTGTTTTTGGTAAATCTGGTATTTATTTTATTTATCAGTTCCTTATGCTGTGGGTTGTTATGTTTGTTTATAAATAAACAACATTCCGGGCGCGTTTGCTTTGGTTTTATTTAGAATGCGAACCTCATAAATTAAACAAAATAGTGATGATAAATTCGCATGAATAAAAAGCTGCTGAAAATGACAGCTCGGGCATGCCTGTGCCTTCAGCTGTTCGGAATATCTACAGGTACTTTGGCGCCTGCTCTGGCTTTGGCAAAAACGGAGGCGTCGGCACCGAGACAATTATTTGCATCCCAGACTGCGCTCTACGTTCTCCAGAATGGCGAAACTGTGACCTCTGTTGCCAAAAAGTTTAATTTGAGTGTTGCTGAACTGAAAAAAATTAATGAATTCCGCACATTCAGTAAACCCTTTGAACAGTTGGGCGCTGGCGATGAACTGGATGTTCCCACACCACAGAGTGCCTTGTCACCGATATCGAGCGGGACGGCGCTTTCCTCAAACGTGGGTGATATGGATGCAAAGTTTCTGGCCAACACGGCATCAACGTTTGGTACCGCACTTAGCAGTGATGACCCGAAGCAAAGCGCGGCAAACGTTGCCGGCAGTATGGTGGCTGGAGCGGCATCATCAGCCGTCGAGGACTGGTTGTCGCAGTTTGGTACTGCGCAGGTGGATTTAAACGTAGATGACAAGTTTCACCTTGATGACTCTTCCGTTGATTTTCTTATTCCGATTTATGATGCGTCTGCCAATTTGTTGTTTACCCAACTTGGATACCGCCATAAAGACGACCGTAATACGGTAAACCTGGGCATCGGGTATCGCCGTTTTCAGGGGAGCTGGATGTACGGCGTCAACTCTTTTTACGATGATGACGTGACGGGGGGAAACCGTCGTGTTGGTGTGGGTGTGGAGGCGTGGACTGATTATCTGAAACTGTCTGCTAACGGTTACCGTGGGCTTACCGATTGGCACCAGTCTCGTGACTTTGCTGATTATGACGAACGGCCTGCCGATGGTTTTGACCTTCGCGCTGAGGGCTGGTTACCTGTTTATCCACAACTGGGCGGTAAGCTTATTTATGAAAAATATTATGGCAACAATGTTGCCCTGATTGACAAGAATACGCTGAAGCACAATCCCGTGGCGGTGACTGTCGGGGTTAACTACACCCCGATACCGTTGGTCACCCTGGGGGTTGAGCATCAACAGGGGGAAGGCGGCGATGACGAAACCACATTTAACTTTGAGTTGAATTACCGTCTGGGCGTGCCGTGGGAAAAACAGGTCGATCCGGCTATGGTTGACTTCAGCCGCACGTTGGCAGGTAACCGGTATGATCTGGTCGAACGTAACAACGATATTGTTCTTGATTATAAAAAACAGGACCTTATACAGCTTGGTGTGCCTGATTCGATGTCTGGTAAAGCGGGTAACACGGATGTGCTGAGAGCTACAGTGAGTGCCAAGTATGGCACTGACCATGTTGAATGGAATACTCAGGAATTCGTTGCTGCGGGGGGCAAGGCGGAAGCGGCAGGTGTTAACGGAGAATCATTAAATATCACGTACCCTTCATTCCACTATACCGATACTGCGGACGCGAATATTTATCATATCAGTGCAGTTGCCTACGATAAGCATGGCAATAAATCCAATAATGGTACGACCGAAGTCAAGGTATCGGAAGCTGATGGCGATACGATCGAAATCACGGCCGCTAACCTGGATGTGGGGACGGGAGCGGTAGCGAACGGCAGTGACACCAATGCGGTGACGGCCATCGTAACGGACGCGAACGGTAACCCGGTTGCGAACCAGGAAGTGACGTTCAGCGTGTCGGAAGGTGCCGATATCACGACCGTGCAGGGCACAACCGATGAGGGAGGCAAGGCAACGGCGACGGTGACGAGCCTGAAGGCGGGCACCTATACGGTGACGGCGGAAGTGAATGGCAAGGGCACGAGCAAAAACACGACGTTCGTGGCAGACGACAGCACCGCTGAAATCACGGAAGGCAACCTGACGGTGGTGGATAACAATGCTGTAGCGGATGGTTCGCACACAGACAGCGTGCAGGCGAAGGTGACGGATGCGAGCGGCAACCCGGTCGCAGGCGTTGAGGTGAGCTTCTCGGCAGGCAATGGCGCCAAGGTGGTGACAGAGAAAGTCCCTACCGATGCGGATGGTGTGGCGAAGACGACGCTGACCAGCACGAAGGCGGGCGTCTCGACGGTGACGGCAAAGGCGGGCGACAGCGAGCGGACGGTTGATGTGAGCTTCGTGGCCGATGACGGTACGGCTGAAATCACGGAAGGCAACCTGATAGTGGTGGATAACAATGCTGTAGCGGATGGTTCGCACACAGACAGCGTGCAGGCGAAGGTGACGGATGCGAGCGGCAACCCGGTCGCAGGCGTTGAGGTGAGCTTCTCGGCAAGCAACGACGCCAAGGTGGTGACAGAGAAGGTCCCTACCGATGCGAATGGTGTAGCGAAGACGACGCTGACCAGCACGAAGGCGGGCGTCTCGACGGTGACGGCGAAGGCCGGTGACAGCGAGCCGAAGGTTGACGTGAGCTTCGTGGCGGACGAGAGCTCGGCGGAAATCACGGATGAGAACTTGGTTGTATTCAGAGACAACGCTGTAGCAAATGGCACGGCCAAAAACGGCATTATGGCAACAGTCACGGATGCCTATGGCAATCTGGTTGCTGGCCAAGTAGTGACGTTTCACGTGGCCGAAGGCGCCATTATTACCCTCACGCAGGGCACGACTGGCGACAACGGCAAGGCGATGGCTGCAGTCAGCAGCACGACGGCAGGCACGTATGCGGTGACGGCGGAAGTGAATGGCAAGGGCGCGAGCAAGGACACGACATTTGTGGCGGATGACAGCACGGCGACCATTACTGATGAGAACCTGATAATCGGTCATGACAACACGGTTGCGAGCGGCAAGGTAACTGATGGTGTGACCGCCACGGCAACGGTGACTGATAAAAATGGTAATCCGGTTGCCGATCAGGAGGTTATCTTTACTGTGACTGAGGGGGCGAACATCACTACGGTGAAAGGAACCACCGGGGCTAAAGGTAAGGCGGCGGCAGTGGTGACCAGTGCCAAGGCAGGGGCTTATACAGTAACCGCGAAGGTTAATGATAGTGCAGCCGAGAAGGCTGCCCACTTCGTGGCGGACGAGAGTACGGCTGAAATCACGGAAGGTAACCTGACGGTGGTGGATAACGGTGCTGTGGCCAACGGCACGGCCACGGACAGCGTGCAGGCGAAAGTCACCGACAGGAACAACAACCCGGTTGCGGGTGTTGAGGTGAGCTTCTCGGCAAGCAACGGTGCGACGGTGGTGACGGAGAAGGTCTCTACCGAGGCGGATGGTGTAGCGAAGACCACCCTGACCAGCACGAAGGCGGGCACGTCCAGCGTGACGGCAAGTGTGGGTGACAGCGAGCAGAAGGTTGACGTGAACTTCGTGGCGGATGACGGCACGGCTGAAATCACAGACACGAACCTGAGTGTGGGGACGGGAGCGGTTGCGAACGGCAGTGACACCAATGCGGTGACGGCCATCGTAACGGACGCGAACAGCAACCCGGTCAGTGGCCAGGAAGTGAAGTTCAGTGTGGCGGAAGGTGCCGATATCACGACGGTGCAGGGCACGACGGGCGCTGACGGTAAAGCGACGGCGACGGTGACGAGTCTGAAGGCGGGCACTTACTCGGTGACGGCGGAAGTGAACGGCAAGGGCACGAGCAAAAACACGACGTTCGTGGCGGACGAGAGTACGGCTGAAATCACGGAAGGTAACCTGACGGTGGTGGATAACGGTGCTGTGGCCAACGGCACGGCCACGGACAGCGTGCAGGCGAAAGTCACCGACAGGAACAACAACCCGGTTGCGGGTGTTGAGGTGAGCTTCTCGGCAAGCAACGGTGCGACGGTGGTGACGGAGAAGGTCTCTACCGAGGCGGATGGTGTAGCGAAGACCACCCTGACCAGCACGAAGGCGGGCACGTCCAGCGTGACGGCAAGTGTGGGTGACAGCGAGCAGAAGGTTGACGTGAACTTCGTGGCGGATGACGGCACGGCTGAAATCACAGACACGAACCTGAGTGTGGGGACGGGAGCGGTTGCGAACGGCAGTGACACCAATGCGGTGACGGCCATCGTAACGGACGCGAACAGCAACCCGGTCAGTGGCCAGGAAGTGAAGTTCAGCGTGGCGGAAGGTGCCGATATCACGACGGTGCAGGGCACGACGGGCGCTGACGGTAAAGCGACGGCGACGGTGACGAGTCTGAAGGCGGGCACTTACTCGGTGACGGCGGAAGTGAACGGCAAGGGCACGAGCAAAAACACGACGTTCGTGGCGGACGAGAGTACGGCTGAAATCACGGAAGGTAACCTGACGGTGGTGGATAACGGTGCTGTGGCCAACGGCACGGCCACGGACAGCGTGCAGGCGAAAGTCACCGACAGGAACAACAACCCGGTTGCGGGTGTTGAGGTGAGCTTCTCGGCAAGCAACGGTGCGACGGTGGTGACGGAGAAGGTCTCTACCGAGGCGGATGGTGTAGCGAAGACCACCCTGACCAGCACGAAGGCGGGCACGTCCAGCGTGACGGCAAGTGTGGGTGACAGCGAGCAGAAGGTTGACGTGAACTTCGTGGCGGATGACGGCACGGCTGAAATCACAGACACGAACCTGAGTGTGGGGACGGGAGCGGTTGCGAACGGCAGTGACACCAATGCGGTGACGGCCATCGTAACGGACGCGAACAGCAACCCGGTCAGTGGCCAGGAAGTGAAGTTCAGCGTGGCGGAAGGTGCCGATATCACGACGGTGCAGGGCACGACGGGCGCTGACGGTAAAGCGACGGCGACGGTGACGAGTCTGAAGGCGGGCACTTACTCGGTGACGGCGGAAGTGAACGGCAAGGGCACGAGCAAAAACACGACGTTCGTGGCGGACGAGAGTACGGCTGAAATCACGGAAGGTAACCTGACGGTGGTGGATAACGGTGCTGTGGCCAACGGCACGGCCACGGACAGCGTGCAGGCGAAAGTCACCGACAGGAACAACAACCCGGTTGCGGGTGTTGAGGTGAGCTTCTCGGCAAGCAACGGTGCGACGGTGGTGACGGAGAAGGTCTCTACCGAGGCGGATGGTGTAGCGAAGACCACCCTGACCAGCACGAAGGCGGGCACGTCCAGCGTGACGGCAAGTGTGGGTGACAGCGAGCAGAAGGTTGACGTGAACTTCGTGGCGGATGACGGCACGGCTGAAATCACAGACACGAACCTGAGTGTGGGGACGGGAGCGGTTGCGAACGGCAGTGACACCAATGCGGTGACGGCCATCGTAACGGACGCGAACAGCAACCCGGTCAGTGGCCAGGAAGTGAAGTTCAGTGTGGCGGAAGGTGCCGATATCACGACGGTGCAGGGCACGACGGGCGCTGACGGTAAAGCGACGGCGACGGTGACGAGTCTGAAGGCGGGCACTTACTCGGTGACGGCGGAAGTGAACGGCAAGGGCACGAGCAAAAACACGACGTTCGTGGCGGACGAGAGTACGGCTGAAATCACGGAAGGTAACCTGACGGTGGTGGATAACGGTGCTGTGGCCAACGGCACGGCCACGGACAGCGTGCAGGCGAAAGTCACCGACAGGAACAACAACCCGGTTGCGGGTGTTGAGGTGAGCTTCTCGGCAAGCAACGGTGCGACGGTGGTGACGGAGAAGGTCTCTACCGAGGCGGATGGTGTAGCGAAGACCACCCTGACCAGCACGAAGGCGGGCACGTCCAGCGTGACGGCAAGTGTGGGTGACAGCGAGCAGAAGGTTGACGTGAACTTCGTGGCGGATGACGGCACGGCTGAAATCACAGACACGAACCTGAGTGTGGGGACGGGAGCGGTTGCGAACGGCAGTGACACCAATGCGGTGACGGCCATCGTAACGGACGCGAACAGCAACCCGGTCAGTGGCCAGGAAGTGAAGTTCAGTGTGGCGGAAGGTGCCGATATCACGACGGTGCAGGGCACGACGGGCGCTGACGGTAAAGCGACGGCGACGGTGACGAGTCTGAAGGCGGGCACTTACTCGGTGACGGCGGAAGTGAACGGCAAGGGCACGAGCAAAAACACGACGTTCGTGGCGGACGAGAGTACGGCTGAAATCACGGAAGGTAACCTGACGGTGGTGGATAACGGTGCTGTGGCCAACGGCACGGCCACGGACAGCGTGCAGGCGAAAGTCACCGACAGGAACAACAACCCGGTTGCGGGTGTTGAGGTGAGCTTCTCGGCAAGCAACGGTGCGACGGTGGTGACGGAGAAGGTCTCTACCGAGGCGGATGGTGTAGCGAAGACCACCCTGACCAGCACGAAGGCGGGCACGTCCAGCGTGACGGCAAGTGTGGGTGACAGCGAGCAGAAGGTTGACGTGAACTTCGTGGCGGATGACGGCACGGCTGAAATCACAGACACGAACCTGAGTGTGGGGACGGGAGCGGTTGCGAACGGCAGTGACACCAATGCGGTGACGGCCATCGTAACGGACGCGAACAGCAACCCGGTCAGTGGCCAGGAAGTGAAGTTCAGCGTGGCGGAAGGTGCCGATATCACGACGGTGCAGGGCACGACGGGCGCTGACGGTAAAGCGACGGCGACGGTGACGAGTCTGAAGGCGGGCACTTACTCGGTGACGGCGGAAGTGAACGGCAAGGGCACGAGCAAAAACACGACGTTCGTGGCGGAGAAGTCTTATACAGTGACGGCGTCAATAAGTGAAGATTATGCACCAGTAATTGATGATTATGGCATTGGAGTTACCTTTGATGTAACGGACGAAGAGGGAAATCCAGCCGAGGGCGTTGGCATTCAAGTAGCAGCGACTAATGGTGCGAAAGCATCTCCTGATAGAGGTTTTCTTAGCAATGGTCGGTATGCCACAAAAATTTATAGTAGTGTAGGGGGGGAATCAATTGTCACGGCAACCCTGGATACCACTCGCAAAGAAAGTGCTCAGGTGAAAATACATTTTGTTGGTAATTTATCGGTTGATTTAGTGGTAGATCAAGATAATGCTATGCCAGACGGTAAGCAGTTCAACAAAGTAACTGCTGTATTGCCCGGCGACCAGGGCCATCCGCTTGTCGGTCAATATATATATTTTTCAGCAACTAATGGCGCGAAAGTTACCTCCGAAAGGGTGGCGACAGACTCGAATGGTAGAGCCAGTACGACGCTGACAAGCTTCACGTCGGGAGTGTCGACAGTGACGGCGGAATTTGGCATTGCTGATAGCGTCGATACTGTAGATGTTCATTTCGGCGATTCGGCGAGAATCGTCGAATACTGGGATGGTACTCATTCATCCGCGTGTGTTGCGCCGGGTGTCTATGGAATGCCATGGGTTATTGTAAAAGATGCACAAGGCAATCCTGTGGAAGGGCGGCTGGTTACATTTAAAGGGGGATATATTGGTAGTAATGGGGTGAGTTCGGTCTACACCGACTCTGACGGGAAGGCGAGTATTGCCAATACAGCCGATTGGTATTGGGACAGTGCCGGCGGCTCGCGTCATGATGTGACTGCCCCGTATCAGGCATCTTTGCAGAATGGTTCCACGGTTTCTGAGGTTTATGATATATGTCATAATTAATTGTTTTAAACTGCGAAGTGACATGACAGGGATGTTGTGTATGTTTTTTGTAACATCAATTTCGCTGTAGCTCCCCCCCCCCAGGCCTTATGGCCTTGGGGGCATAACGAAGGGTGCACTTGGTTTTAGATACGCATTATCAATCCCTTGGTGGGGAGTTGCCAGGTGCGCTCTTCGATATGAAGTGAACTTATAACCTAAAATATTACTCGGCTAGAGTTGATGAACGTTAAAGTATAAAAAATGGATTGATGATGACATCTCTTTTTTTAGTGATTGATTTGCGATGCGGGGTATTTCCACTGTCGGTAATGTTGGTGTTTTTTTTGCTTGCTTTTGTGGGCTTGGTTGTTTTTTTTGTTGTCGTTATTAATTAACCTGTCCATTATCACATTTAATGGCTAATGCCATGCTACAATTTAAATTATCAATGCTCTGTTTTAAGTTGAGGGATGCTATGTTTCTTAGGAAAAATAAATCCGATGACTCATGTGCTTATGATTACCTCTATGAAGATATATCCACCAATTATCGCTTGATGCTGAAAGAGATTGCTGAACTTCGAGATTTGTTGGTCAGGAATGGTATCGATGCTGATGTTGTGCCACGGTGGTACTCAGGCAGTTCCCGTTATGGTGACTCGTCCTTACCCAAGCGTTAAGCATGAAAATTAGTCCGGTGTAGTTCATCAGTATATCTGTCTGGTGAGTGTTTTTTACGATAAAACCTTCTGATTTATCGATGTTTTCTGTCGTTTTGGTTCGCTGTTTTTACAAGTGGCTACTTGGCAGGTAAACATAATGAAATATTGGAGCAGGTGGTTGTGTTGGGGGGTTATCAATATGGAATGGCGTCTGGAGGGTTATGCTTGTTTGGCTCTCGGGGCGATTTCCGACGCTCTCTGTTACTATGATGAGTTTTTACCTCCGCGATACCTGTTGATGTGAAAATAACCCCCCCAATATTGGCGCGTGAGGTTATTATTGGTGCGCGCTTTGGTGTTTTTTTTGTTGTTTTTATAATGCTCTTTAAAGTCTTATTTGTGGTTTTTTTAATTCTTTTTGTATTCATTTTTGTTTCCCTGTCTTCCTTTTTTTTGTTTTTTTGGTGAAATACCATTGCTAAATTTCATTGCTGAGCTAGGTTGTATTTATCGTGTTGGCCGTTATCAGCACTATTGCTGCTTTTTGTTGCGCGCCAAATAAAATAACACATCGGGAGTGGGACTATGCCTACTATTAATAACCCTAATGCCACCATTCACTCGTTACTGATTAAGAATGATAACTCACCTGCTGACGGACAGACGACGAATTCCGTTGTTGCTCAGGTGAATGACGGTGATACGGTTCCTCTGTCCGGCCAGATGGTGACCTTTGTCGTTGAGGAGGGTGCCAGTATTCAAGGCCAGGCAGAAAGCAACGAGCAGGGAATAGCCACGGCGACACTGACCAGCACAACGGCGGGTGTTTACGTGGTCACAGCCAGCATCAATAACAGCCAGAAGACCGTGGAGTCGACCTTTGTCTCCAATGATGATGGTGATGGCAACAACCCGAATGCGGTGATTGAGGATTTGTACGTCTCCCAGAACAATGCCCAGGCTGATGGCGCGTCAACCAACGAGGTGACGGCTGAGGTCACCGACGGGGATGGCGGGCTGCTGGCGAACCAAAGCGTGACATTTGAGGCGGATAATGGCGCCCTCATCCAGAGCCCGGTCCTGACCGATGAGCTGGGCAAGGCCAGTGCGCCGCTGACCAGCACTGAAGCGGGGGTTGTCACTGTGACGGCCACTATCAACGCCAGCAGCAGCGATGTGGAGGTGGTGTTCGATGAGAGCGACGGCAATGACCCGACGGCCTATCTCGCGTTTTTGCATACCACTGATAATAATGCGGTCGCTGATGGTACGACAACGAACAAGGTCACCGCAGAGGTGGTGGGGGAAGGCGGAAAGCTGCTGGCGGACCAGAGCGTGACCTTCACGGTGGATAATGGCGCCGAGATTATCAGTCCGGGGATTACCGATATGTCGGGGAAAGCCACGACAACCCTGACAAGTCTGACCCCGGGCAAGGCGACCGTCACCGCCCGTATTAACGACTCCAGCCTGGAAACTGAGGTGAATTTTGTTGAAGACGGAGGTAATGACCCGACCGCTTTTATCAGTTTCTTGATGGTTACCGAAGATGATGCTGTCGCGAATGGCGTTGATGCCAATGCAGTGACCGCCGAGATTGTGAGTGGTGATAATCGTTTGTTGGCAGGGCAGAGTGTCGATTTTCAGGCCACGAACGGAGCTGTTGTTGACTCTCCGGTAGTGACAAATACACAGGGCAAGGCGGTGGCGACGCTGACCAGTCTGAGGCCGGGCCTCTCCACGGTGACCGCGTTAATAAACAGCAGTAAAGAGTCGTTGAGCGTGGTATTTACCGAGCCCGAAGGCAACGACCCGACAGCGGAGATTTCCTCCTTGCGCACGCTGGATGACCTGGCGGCCGCTGATGGGCAGGCGACCAACAGCGTGATGGTTGAGGTGGTTGACAGTAATAATGTCCTGCTGGCCAATCAGAGCGTGACGTTCACGGCGACGAACGATGCGGTGATTGTCAGTCCGGTGCTGACGGATGAGCATGGTAAGGCAACGACGACGCTGACCAGCACTGTCGAGGGGGCCGTGACGGTAACCGCAGCCATCAATGCGAGTACCCGAAGTACCGATGTCACCTTTAGCGAAGGGGACATCATCAACCCGGATGCGGTGATTGCCGGGGTTTATATCGGCATCAATAATGCGGTGGCGGACGGTGTGGCCGTCAACACGGTGGTGGCCGAAGTGGTGGACGGCGATAACCGGTTGCTGGCGAACCAGAGCGTGCGCTTTGAGGCGGACAACGGTGCGGTCATTCAGGTTACCCCGGTAATTACGGATGAACACGGCAAGGCGACAGCCTCAGTGAGCAGTCTGACGGCGGGGGCATGCCAGGTGACGGCGAGCATCAATGACAGCGCCGAGAGCACGACGATTAACTTTGTCGAGTGGGGCGGTAACGACCCGGAAGCCGTCATCGGCGGATTGCTTGTTGCCAAGGATAATGCCTGGGCGGATGGTATTGAGAGTAATGAGGTCACGGTGACGGTGGTTGACGGAGATAACCTGGCGTTGGCTGCGCAGGAGGTTCGCTTTGAGGCGGATAATGGTGCGGTCATTCAAGCGTCGGCAAGGACAGACACGACAGGGAAGGCAACGACGACGTTGACGAGCACCACTGCCGGCCACAGTACGGTGACGGCGAGCATTAATGACAGTAGCGACAGTGTGGTAGTCAACTTCACCGATGAGCATTCGACAGATGTCATCGATATCCTCGTCAGTGACAAAGGCATTATTTACAATGACGGCAAGGATACGGCGACCCTGACAGCCAGTGTTCTTGATGCGAACAATGAGATGGTGGCGGGGGTAACGGTCACCTGGAGCACGACGCTGGGGACCCTGGAGAGTGCCACTTCTGAAACGGACGTGAACGGACAGGCGCAGGTCACGCTGACGGCTGACGGAGATATTGGCAGCGCGGTTGTCACTGCAGCACTGGATAACGGAGACAAGGCCACGTCGACGATAAGCGTACAGGATGTTGCAGAGACCTATACGATTGTTAACTTCGCTCAAGATAGTGTTCTGGTGAATGACGGGGTTGATTCTGCCGACCTGAGCGCGCTTGTTCTTGACCGGAATGGCAATACACTTTCTGATAAGGTCATCCCGGTTTACTGGGAAACCACGCTGGGCGCGCTGCGTGCCGCGACGACACAAACGAATCACTCAGGGCTGGCAGAGAACGAGCTTACTGACCTGGGTGATGTTGGAATCGCGGTTGTTACCGCGCGTTTGGATAACAAGAATCAGGTAACGTTTGTTGTTGAAATCGTCGATAAGAATGCCACGTTGAGCCTTTCTGCGCTGACGACGGACAAAAACGCCATCATGAACAACGGCGTGGACAGCGCGACGCTGACGGCGACGGTCATGAATCAGGGAGAGCCCGTTGGTGGCGAAACGGTGACCTGGCAATCGTCCTCGGGAGCCTTGAGCGAGGCATCGACAGTGACGGGGGCCGATGGGCAAACCAGTGTGACATTGACGGATGTCGGTGACAGGGGAGACTGTGTTGTTGTGGCCACGCTCGGTAATGATTCTTATAAAGAGCTCAAGATAAGCATTCTGGAAACCCCGCGCATTACCGGTGCTTATGATGATGTGGGCGAAACGCAGCAGGATATCCAGAACTACGGGACCACGGACGATATGGCGCCCACTCTGAGGGGGACTGCGGAGGTGGGCAGTGAGGTCAGGCTTTATCGGGATGGCACGTCCCTCGCGACCATACAGGCAGACGGCACCGGGCAGTGGCGTTACACCGTGCCTATCCGCTATGACGGTGTTTATCATTACACGGTGACGACGGCGGATGATGAAACGCATACAGTCTCGGATGAGTTTGTGTTGACCATTGCCAATCCCCATGCCAGTACGCCGATAGTGGGGGCGATGGCGCAAAACGGTGTATTTCTTGATAACGGCGGGAGCAAGGTCTACACCGAAGGGAGTATTACTTATTATGCCTGGGGTGAACCGGGGAGAAGAGTGCTATTGGGATTGCGTAATCCCGCGGGGGAGGTCAGTAATGTAGCCTACGGTAGCGTCACCGTGCCGGACAGCGGCGTCCTGAAAATAACGCGGCACTTTTATTTTGATGGTTATGGCGAATATACCGCATATACACATTACTCTGATGAAGGTGAGTCTGACGCCAACTATAAATTTACCCTGACGGAGTCCTGACGGTAAGTCTCTCTGGTGCGGCCTGCCTGGATGGTAGGCCGCCATGGTAATGCTATCTCTGGGATGCGGCTGTTTTTGATTGTTAATTGTTATATTCAAAGGCCATTTATAATTCATTGGTAATGAATTTGAGTTTGTTTTATTGCTTTGTTGAAATGTGCTCCACTTGTACTGCATTAAATTGCATGGGTGTTTTATTAATTGATGTTTTCTAATAAGTGCACAGTGGCTAATTGATAGTGTCGGAAGGTAGGGAGGCTTCAAAGATGAGTGGTGTTGAAATATTCTCATGTGGTCATGGGCGTTAATGCTGCTTTTAATAAGGTGTTTTACTAATCTGGTTGTTTGAAAAGCAAAAAGGGGCTTGTTATGTCAAAGAAATTACAAAGTGATCCTAATGCAGTAGTTGTTAGTCTCACATGTATTAAAAATCATGCAAAGGCTGATGGTGTTGATACTAATAAAGTTGTGGCGTTGGTTGCTCGCCTGACTGATGGCACCCTTGTTTCGGGGCAAAGTGTGAACTTCTCAAGTTCAAATGGTACAATCACTACACCGGTAGTGACTGACGCCAGTGGTACTGCTATCGCCATGCTGACCAGTACAACTGCAGGTTCATCAGAAGTTCAGGCTGAACTAAATCGTACCCGGGCGACGACAACAGTCACGTTTGATTGAAAGTAAATATTGATTGTCGTGGAGAAGCCCAGCGAAGTGGATTTTTTCCCCTTTAGGCTGGGCTTATTTAGCCGTTGTGCTTGAACTGCTTTCCCGTAAACCGGTTTGCTGTGCCATGTCATTTTCCCCGGATTCTGCACGGACAGGTAAAGCGCCGTCCATGGTCTGGGAAGCGCGAGGGAAACCGGCTAATTTACTGTATCATTCGGATCAAGGTAGCCACTATACCAGCAGGAATTTCAGGCAGTTATTATGAAGCTGTCAGATGAAGAATGATCCTACCCACGTAATGTGGACACGGCCCTAAGCGAGGTTTTGGTTTTCAAACTGTTTCGGGCTAAGACCGCCACAGGCACTGTGACGACGCCAGCGATTGTAATCGCACTCGATATAATTAAACACTGCCGTTCGCATTATTTCCCGGCTGGCAAAGTCCTCCCCGTGGATACATTCCACCTTCAGTGAGTGAAAGAAGCTTTCCGCACAGGCATTGTCGTAACAACAGCCTTTAGCGTTCATACTGCCCTGCAGATTATGCCGTTTCAGTAAGCTCTGGTAATCCGTTGAACAGTACTGACCACCTCGGTCTGTGTGCACGATGACATTTTACGGGCGTTTACGCCGCCATAACGCCATCTGCAGTGCATCGCAGGCAAGCTGTGCCGTCATCCGTGAGGACATCGACCAGCCAATGACTGACTGCGACCACAGGTCAATCACCACCGCCAGATACAGCCAGCCTTCATCGGTGCGCAGATACGTGATGTCACCCACCCACTTCTGACTCGGGCCGCTGGCGTAAAAGTCCTGCTTCAACAGATTCTCGGATAGTGGCAGACCATGCTCACGGTAACTGACCGGGCTGAACCGGCGCGAGGCTTTCGCCCGCAGCCCCTGACGACGCAGACTGGCGGCGATAGTCTTGATGTTGTACTCCGGCAGTTCATCAGCAAGACGAGGCGCTCCATAACGCTGTTTTGCCTTGGCAAAGGTCTGTCTAACCGCATCATCGCAGACAAGTCGGAACTGTTGACGCCGGTTTATCTGGTGACGACGCTGACGCCAGGCATACCAGCCACTGCGGGCGACGTGCAGTACCCGGCACATGGTTTTGATACTGAACTCAGCCTGATGCTTTTCGATAAAGACATACTTCATTTCAGGCGCCTGGCGAAGTATGTCGCGGCCTTTTGGAGAATGGCCAGCTCCTCGTCCCGTTCAGCCAGTTGGCGTTTGAGGCGGGCATTCTCAGCGGCGAGTTCGCTCTCACGTTCAGAGGACGTTGCCTGTTGATGCCGCTTGCTACGCCAGGTGTAAATTTGCGACTCATAAAGGCTGAGTTCGTGGGCGGTTGCGGCCACACCAATGCGTTCAGCCAGTTTCAGGGCTTCGTCGCGGAATTCAGGTGTATGTTGCTTGCGTGGCTTTTTGGTGGTTGATGCTGGTTTTGTCATGTGAGTCACCTCTTGCTTGAGAGTTTACTCACTTAGTCCTTAGTCGCGTGTCCACTATTGCTGGGGAAGATCAGAAAAGCCTGAGTCGCCGGAGGGATTGCTGGGATAACAGCCCCATGGAGCGTTTTTTTAGAAGTCTGAAAACGGAGTGGGTGCCGAATAATAGATACGCTAATTCTAGCGAAGCCAGCACAGCGATAACGAATTACATCACGGAACATTACAGCCAACTCAGACCATTATCAAGGTAATGGTGGTTTGACGCCAAATGAATCAGAACTTTTTTCTGGAGAAACTCTAAGGTCATGACCAGTTTTTCTTGACCACTACACTACTTGCTAACAGAATGAAACGGAAGGTCGCTGGGCGCTGCAATACGTAATTCAGTCATGAGATCAATGCTGGCGGTAATGCCATGTTTTGATTGTCAAAGCTAATGATTTCGAAGCCCTACTAAGAATCGTAGGGAGAAGGGCGCATTTAGTATCAATCCCTTGGTGGGGAGTTACTACGTGCGTCCTTCTATATGGTGCGGACGGTATCAATATTAGCCCTGTAAATTACATGGTTTTGTAGCGCAGTATTGACAGGGGCAAACCTTGACATGGATGTATCCTTTTCGCTTGGCCTCTAGTATTGCGAGCTCAGGATCATCAAACAACCCAAGAACACGCCTATATATGATATCAGGTATATCCTTGCACCTGCCAGCATGGATGGTATGCTGATTTTTTCCGTTAGCCACGATAGCTATGTAATAATAATCACTCATTCTCATCATGTTTCTCCTGATTTTTAGGTTTTCGGTGTGTTAAATATAAGGCGAAATAAACTTTATACCTTGTAATAGCTGATCTTTCAGGAGAGATAAATAGTCAGGGGGGATGTTTTTTCTGGTTATTGGTTTAGTTTTGAATTTATTTTTTATTGACTGTGTTGTAAATAATCCTGTTATAGTTCCATGCACTTTTTAGACACCAGTCTGGTAATGTAGTTGGTGATACTCCTCCGGTGTCATATTATTCAGTGATGCGTGCTGGCGTTTGTGGCGGGGCCGACCAAAATATGCAGCGTTTCTAAATTCAGGGAGCATATATGCAGGTCACTATTGATGGTGTCCCGTACGCGTCGGCGTGTGGAGCGTCAGCCAAAATCGGCATTGCTGTTGCTACACATAGCCGCGCAAAGGTATTAAAAACACACTTGAGCAGCAAATAAAGCATTTGCCGGCCGGCGCGCTGCTGGTGGTGGTTGATGACGGTTCGATACCGGCAGCGGTCGTTCCGGCCGGTGTGCAGGTTATTCGTCATGAACAGTCTTTGGGGATTGAAAAATGCCAGCCTGCAGATGCTGATGGATGCCGGCTGCGAACATCTCTTTTTGTGGGACGATGATGCCTGGCCGAGGACGGACTGTCGGTCGAGCGCCCATGGAATAATGCGCTGGGGCGCGAACGCCGGGTGGCCTGGCGGCTGCATCCTGGGGCACCGGTCAAATGATATCGATGCCCATTTTGATTTCACGGGTCCTTTCCCGCGCTCAAAAGCCTGCCGGGCGGACGACGCGCACATTCTCGCTATTTATGAGATTTTCTCTGAAGTGATGTCCGGTTAGGATTGGTGTTAACTCATTGATATATATCGATTGCACTTATTAAATAACCGGACATGGTTTTTTTGTTCGTTTTTATCAAGCTCCAGCGCTTTTCATAGCTGCAGGCCGATGGTTTAGCCCTTTCTCCCCCGGAGCCGGTGACCATACCAAATCTAGCGATTTTTTGTGTATTGCAATGTGTATTGCAAGCTCATACGTCCCCCCCCTCCGTTTGTCTCACAACCCAATGATTCATAAAAACATTCGTTTCTGGACATTTCATAGGGGCCATGTATGCCGCCACCATTCGTTCGCCGCTGGATTCCGAAAAAGCGTTTGAATATCTGGCGGGCGGGCAGGTGGGGGAGGAGAACCCCATCAGCGTGATGATGAAGACCATCATTGATTATTACCAGGGGGCCAATATCAAGCTGGGCGGGGTCAAAATCCCCCACCTGATGCTGGGGGATGAGTTGGATTTGCAGACGGCGCAGAATGCGGACAACGGTTTTGCCGAGCTGGAAAGCTCCATTATCCGCAACATTGCCGCCGGTGCCGGCGTGTCGTATGAGGAGCTGTCGCGAGACTACAGCAAAACCAGCTACTCCAGTGCACGGGCCAGTGCGAACGTCAGCTGGCGCTACTACATGGGCCGTCGCCGCTTCATTGCCGGCCGCCAGGCGTCACTGATGTTTGGCTGCTGGTTTGAAGAAGCGGTGGCGCGCGGCGTGATCACGTTGCCGGCCAGGGCCCGGTATGGTTTTTACGAAGCGCGTAATTCCTGGACCCATGCCCTGTGGATTGGCGCCGGGCGCATGGCCATTGACGGACTGAAGGAGGTGCAGGAGAGCGCGATGCGCATCACCACCGGTCTCAGCACCTACCAGCATGAACTGGCGCTGCAGGGGATGGACTACGAAGACGTATTCGAACAGCAGCAGTTTGAGATTGAGCGTCGGCGCGAATCGGGGCTGGCCGATCCGGACTGGGCTGTCAGGCTGCCGTCACAAACGGATGATGAACCGGGAGAACAACATGCAATGGCCTAGTTACCAACATCTGGCCGCCAGAGTCTTCAATCAGCCGCTGCTACTTGAACCCGCCTATGCGCGGGTTTTCTTTTCTGTGCTCGGCGAGCGTCTTGGCGCCAGCCGGCTGGTGGATGCCGTCACCGGGCAGGCTTATGCCGGCGACGCGCTGAAAAAACTGGCGTTCGGCTGGGATGACGATGAGGGCGGGCGCCGCACCAAATCGTACCGGGTGGAAAACGGTATCGCCGTACTGCCCGTCACGGGAACGCTGGTGCACAAATTTGGGTATGTGCAGCCGTTTTCCGGCATGACGGGGTATGACGGCATCATTACCCGCCTGCAGCTGGCGCTGGATGATCCGGCGGTGAAAGGGATCCTGCTGGACATTGACTCACCGGGCGGTGAGGTGGCGGGGGCGTTTGATACCGCCGACCTGATTGCCCGGGCCCGGGATAAAAAGCCGGTCTGGTCGCTGGCCAATGACATGGCCTGCTCGGCGGGATACCTGCTGGCCTCCGCCTGCAGTCAACGACTGATCACACAGACCGGCGTGGTGGGCTCGATAGGCGTCGTCGTGGCGCACCGCAGTTTGGAAAGGGCGCTGGAGCAGGCTGGCGTGGATATCACGCTGATTTACGCCGGCTCCCACAAGGTCGACGGCAATCCGTATCAGCAGTTACCCGACGACGTGCGGGCGGACATTCAGATGCGGGTGGATGAGAACCGCGAGATGTTTGCCGCGAAAGTGGCGGAGTACACCGGGCTGACGAAAGAGGCGGTGCTGGCCACCGAGGCGGACACCTATGAAGGTGAGGCGGCCATCGAGGCCGGGCTTGCCGGCCGGGTGGTGAATTATGCAGATGCTGTCTCGGTCATGGCGGCATCGATGAAACCGAAAGGAGTGTATATGTCTGAACCAGAAAAGAAAGTACAGCTGCCGGAAGGACTGCAGGCGGAGGCATCGACGCAGGTTGATATCCCCGTGTCCCCGGCCGCGTCGGTCGATGCCGCGGTGGTGGCCAGCGATGAAATGCATCGCATCATGTCCATTCTGGAATGTGATGAGGCGAAGGGGCGGGAGCCGCAGGCTAAAGCGCTGGCAAAAGTACCGGGGATGACGCTGGATGCAGCAAAGGCCGTGCTGTCAGCCTCGCCACTCAGCGCTCAGGCGAAAACTGAAACGGCGCTCGATGCGCTAATGGAAAAAGAGTCCCCCGACGCGGTCAGCGGCGGGGAGCCGAAAAAAACTGACGCCGATACGCGTATGGGCGTGCTCAATGCCGCCGTTGAGCGTTTAACCGGAGAATAAGCATGAGCCAGACAGAAACGTTTGAACAGGATGATTTTATTCTCGGCCCCGACCTGCCCTTGTCGGTGGTGGGTACGCTGGCGCAGGGCGTGGATGTTCCCCGCCTGACACCGGTGATGGTGGATTCCTCGGGCTCCTCGGGGGACGAGTTCGTGGCGTGGGACGGTACCCCCGGCACTGCCGTGGGGCTGACCTGCTTTGCCGAGAGCAGCACGCTGGGTGTGACAGGGTTCAGCTACTACAACAAGGGCTCTTTTCGTTCGACGGCCATTAACTGGCCGGAGGATCTGACGGAAGGCCAGAAACAGACCGCGTTTGTCGGTACGGCCATCAGCATTGGCTGAGCAGCAGACGTCACGGCCCCTGCCGGCACGTGTCAACGACTCCAACCGCCCCTGTGGCGGTTTTTATACAGGAATTTTGTATGTCCGAAAATACAGCAGTTACCTCCTACTACACCATGCGTGAGTTGCTGGGCGCGGTGACTCAGAAATTCAAATTCAGGCAGCTTTTTCTCGAGCTGTTTTTCCCTGACACCTTCACCTTTCAGACCGAGGAGGTCTACCTGGATAAAATCCCGGGCGAAGTGCCGATGGCGGTGTATTGCGCACCGATGGTGACGGGCAAGGTCGATCACTCCCGGGGGTCGACAACCAGCAGCTTCAAGCCGGGGTATGTCAAATCCAAACATACGGTTAATTCCGGCCAGAGCATCAAGCGCCGTCCGGGTGAAGATCCGTCGCAGCCGCTGTCACTGACAGAGCGCCGCGCCGCCATCATTGCGCAGAACCTCAGGGATGAAGAGATGTCCATCTTGCAGCTCGAGGAGTACCAGGGTGTGCAGGCGGTGCTGTATGGCAAGTATACGCTGACCAGCGATCGGTTCCCGACGCAGGAAATCGATATGCAGCGCAGCCCGGAAAACAACATCATCCAGTCCGGCAGTACCGCGTGGTCCGCGCAGGATCCGGACACGTTCGATCCGACGGACGATATCGACCGGTATGCCGACAATGCGTCCGGTGCCGTCGATATTATTGTGCTGGACGGTTTGGCCTGGAAAACCCTCAACGGCTTTAAGCGGTTTCGCGAGAAACTGGATACGCGTCGCGGCTCCAGAAGCCGCCTCGAGACGGCCCTGAAGGATTTGGGGGATGTGGTCAGCTACAAGGGGTTTTATGGCGACGTGATGATTGTCGTTTACAAGGGACAGTACATCGATCCGGATACCGGTGAGAAAACGCGCTTTATGCCGGAAAACACCCTGGTGCTGGGCAACACCCTGACCCGAGGGTTGCGTACCTACGGCGCCATCATGGATGAAGACGCGATCCGTGAGGGACTGGTGGAAGGGACTCGCTTTCCCAAAACCTGGACCATCACTGGCGACCCGGGTGTCACCATGACCATGACGCAATCTGCGCCGGCGATGTTCCTGCCGGATCCGGACGCATTTGTGGTTGTGCAGCTGGCGTAACGCCGTTTTTTCCTTATATGGCGGGTTTCCCGCCATCTGTCCGAGGTGATGATGAACAAACCAGAACTGATCGCGGAACTCAATGCGTTGAGTGGCCAGTTGGGCCGCCAGCTCAGTATTGAGGGCAGTAAACCCGAACTTGAGGCTCGCCTGAGTGAGGCAAGGCTGGAGCTCAGCATGCTGGATGATGACGATGGCGAAGGGGACATTGCCGCCGTCGGCGAGCCGATTACCGCGGCCACAATACCTGCTGAATTGCAGCCGGAAATACGAGAAAAAGGCGGGGCGCCGCTTCGCCACATTCTTCTGAAAGCGACCGTAGACATCTGGCACTACAAGGAAGGCGTAAACAAGCGTCGTCCGGAGGTGGTGAAACGTGTTTGTGAAGTGGTGCCGGCCGGCCAGGTGATTGTGGTGGATGCCGATGAGGCCGAGGCACTCATTGATGAAAATTACGCGGATGCGGTATGAACTACGATGACGATTTGCGTCACGGCGACCGGCAGATGATAGCGACGTTTGGCCGGCCGGTCAGACTGCCCAAGGGCGGGAGCGTTCTTGCCGTGTTTGACGAGCCGTATACCCGTACGGATCTGCCCGATGGCGGCTTTGTGCAGGGCAAGGTGATAACCCTGACGCTCATGGCCACTGACGCCGACGGCCTGTCTTCGCGTGATGTCGTGAGCGTGCCGCGAGGCAAGGCGCTGACGCCGGACGGCGCTATCACGTGGGACGGCTGGACGGATTTTTCTGTCAGGGAGGTTCAGCCGGATGGGGCCGGATTGCTGGTGGTTTATCTCGATCCGGTCACCGACAGCGATAATAGCGCGTACAGCGTTTACTGAATGGGCCTGAGGGAGGTGTCATGGTCAACGCCCAGGTTTTTGATATCGATGTTTCGGCCATGGAAAGCCTCAAACAGGCCCTGAATGCCACCCAGGCCCAGTACGTCGGCGCTTATAACCGCGCACTGACCCGGACAGTCAGCAAGCTGTATCGCGATTCTGTCATGCTGATGATGACGCAGGCCGGAGTCAGGAAAAAATCCATCGCCCGGCGGCGCGTCAGGCCGTTTAAAAAACAGCGCAATGCCGGCCGGGAGGGGCGCAGTCTTTCGGGCCTGCAGATCCGGGGAGCAAAAATCTGGTACGGGCTGAACCCGTTCCGACTCCATGAACTGAAGGGCAAACTCAGCGGCATGGGCGACAGTCGGCGGAAAAACAAGGGGGCGGCCCAAAAAACCGGGAAAGTCACCTTTCTCCCCGCCGGGAAAGGGCTGTCCCCCACGACGTTCGACAGGGCTTTTATCGGGAAACGTTACGGCTATCGCAGCGTCTGGATCCGCGGTGACGACGGACGCATCAGGGAAGCCCGCATCCCGGTGGCGGAAGGAATGGAAGATGCCATCGACGACCATATTTTTAACAATATCGGGCCGGTCTTCTGGCGTTACTTCGAACAGGATCTCAATGCGCGCGTGGCGGGCAATGTTCATTTTGATCTGAAAACCGGGAGGCGCAGATGAACGGATTACTGAATTTTGAAGACTACATATCGGCCGTAGAGGCCGCGCTCCGGAGTCTGGATATCTTTAAAACGGTCGGGATCTACAGCGAGATGGGCGATGGCTATGAGACCCCGGCGGTGTTTTTTGATATAGAGCGCTGGGAGGAAAGCGAGGCCTGCCTGGGAGGAAAGCTCACGGTGAACCTGACCTGCAATTTTTATATTGTCCGGGAACTGGCCGCAGAGGGCTACAACCGAAAAATCAGAAATGCGGCACTGCTGTTTACCGGCTGGATCCATCAGCGGCAGTTCGGCCCGGGAACGGGGCCGGCGCAGTTCGTCTCGGCGGAAAGCGGCAATATCTATCTGGATGAAAAGGCGCTGGCTTCGCATCACGCCTGGTGTGTGACGATTGAGCAGTGCGTGGCCGTCGGCATGGATCTGTTCGATGATACCGGTGCACCAACGCTGAAAGAAGTATGGATGGGTATCTCCCCTGACGTGGGGGGCGCCCATAAGGATGATTACACCCTGCTGGCCCGGCGCGGGCCTGACGAGGAGGCATAAATGTCGATTTATCGCGGCTGCAGTCTCTTTATGAACGGTATTGCGCTGTCCGATACGGTGACCTATACCCCGCCTGAAATCGCGGTCGAGCGGACGTGGTTTAAAACGGGCGCCATGAATGCCCCGGTAGGGATAGACCGCGGCACCAAACCGATGACGGCCACCTACAAGTTTGTCGGGCACGGTTACTCGTCCTTTTTATTTTTTGGCTTTATTCCTGGTATCAAAGCCAGGCTGACCGTCCGCCGGGCGTACCAGGGGGACGGGGGCATTGATTACCTTGAGGATGAGGTCGAAGGGTACATCGACACCATCCGCCCGGATGACTCGGGCACGGATAACAAGGCCGATACGGGGCACACCATGACGGTCACGGTGAACTACTACCGGGTGGCGGCGGACGGTATCATGCCGCTGCTTGAGATAAACCCGCTCCTCGGACTGCGAAAAATCATGGGCATTAACGTGCTGAACATCCCTGATGACGTGACGAGCCTTATATTATGAACACGAATGTGCTGTCCGTGCTCAGGGCAAATGCCCGCGAGCAGGTCGAAAACTATCTGGATCAGCTGCCGCCGCTGATGATGTGGGGCGACTTTATTTTCCAGCTCAGCACCCTGGCCTACAGCAAGCTGAGCCTGAGCGATTCGTGGACCTGGGCGGCCCAGGGGCGTATCGGCAAGCCCGATCTGCTGCAATACACCGGTAAAAAGAGGCCGACGCTCAAATTCGACTGCGAGCTCTACGCGACACTGATCAACCCCTCATTGCTGACGATGGCGCTGACAAAATACGGACTGATTAACGACGTTTCCGATGATCCGGTCGAGCAGTTGCGCCTGCAGGCGAGCACGAAAACCCCGCTGATGCTGGTGGCGGGCACGGGCAAGGTGATGGGGTTTTGGGTCATGACGGAGCTCAGCCAGGTGATGGATGAGTTTCGCCCGAACAGCCAGGCGAAGCACCAGACCATCACCCTGAGCCTGCAGTATTACGGTGAAAGGCTGGCGGACGGGCAGACCGTGCCGGAAACCCTGTCACTGGGATTCCGGGACAAGGACACCAGACTCCGCGAGGCTTTGAAGACGATGAAAAAGGTGATCGGCGGGGTGTTCGATGGCTGATTATGCACTGGCAGATTTATCACGGCGCGTGGCGCGCATGATCCGGTTCGGCAATGTGGTGGCGGTGCAGATCAGCCCGCCGCGTTGCCGGGTGACATTCGGCAGCGACCCGGTCTCCGGTCAGCTTCATCAAAGCGGCTGGCTGCGGCTGGCCGGCCTGGCCGATGACGGGGTCAGCGTCTGGGCGCTGCCGGCGGTGGGGGCCTCGGTGCTGGTGCTGAGCCCCGGCGGTGAAACGCGTGCCGGTCTGGTGTTTCCGGCCGGATTTACCGACGATCGGGCGCCGCCGTCGGACAACTCCGGCGATTATCTTGTCCGTTTCGGCAACGGCGCCGCGGTCGGGTACAGCACGGGGGCCAATACCCTGAACGTCAGCCTGCCCGAGGGCGGCAGGCTGGTGCTGACCGGCGATCTGGAAGTGACCGGCGAGGTGAGTGATAAAAACGGCACCCTGCAGCAGATGCGCGACACCCACAATGGGCATACCCACAATGAAAACGGCGACGGTGGCGGTGTCACCGATCCGCCGAACCAGACCATGCAGTCAGAGGAGAAGCCCGGCCAGTGAGCCGGGCTTTTTAATGGTGATGTTATGCAGGGAATGAGCCGGTTGACCGGCAAGCCACTGTCCGGTCTCGACCATATCCGCCAGTCCGTCCAGGACATTCTGAGCACGCCCGTCGGCACCCGCGTGATGCGGCCCGGCTACGGCAGCAACCTGATTGACCTGGTTGACCATCCTGCCGATCGCACCACCACCATGCGGGTCGTGATGGCTGCCGCCGGCGCGCTGGCCCGCTGGGAGCCGCGCATTGTGATTAACAGCATTGACGTGCTGCAGGTCGGCAATGGGGTCATCCGGCTCAGCATTCATGCCACGGACGTTGAAACGCAGCGCGCCGTTCTGCTGGAGAATATCGAACTATGAGTGACGTTATCGATCTGAGTCAATTACCGCCGCCTTCCGTCATCGAGATGCCGGCCTTCGAGGATCTGCTGGCACAGCGGCTGGCCGAGCTGCAGGCCCTTGACCCGGTATTTACTGCGCTGCTGGACAGTGACCCGGCGGTCAAACTGCTGCAAATCAGCTGCTATCGCGAGATGGTCAATGTTGCCCGCACGAACGCCGGGGTGCTGGCTACGTTGCTGGCCTATGCCAGGGGCGCAGACCTCGACCAGCTGGGCGCCAATTTTGGCATTTACCGGCTGGTGATCACCCCGGCGGACGATACCCCTGTCCCACCGACCGATGCGGTGATGGAAGGGGACGACGCGTTTCGCCTGCGTATCCGGCTCAGCTGGTACGCACGCAATACGGCAGGCTCGATACAGGCCTATGAGTATTTTGCGCTGTCTGCCGACGGCGCGGTGCGGGATGCCAAAGCCTACGGGCCACAGGAAGATAAGGCGATTTCTCCCGGCCACGTCGAGGTGTATGTGCTGAGTAATGACGGTGGCGGGGTACCCGGCCAGGCGCTGCTTGATACCGTTGGTGCTGCGCTCAACGCCGATTTTATCCGTCCGCTGACGGATTATGTCGTGGTGAAGGCGGCCACCCTCATAGAGTATGCCGTGACGGCGACCCTGATAACCGGCAGCGGACCGGATGCACAGACGGTGATGGCGGCGGCGAAGCAGGCCATGCAGCGTTATGCCGACAGCGTTCACCGGATTGGCGTGCCGCTGTCGATTGCCGGGGTCTATAAGGCCCTGAAGCAGCCGGGTGTTGAGGACGTGACGCTGACGGAACCGCTGGAGACCCTCGATGCCGGCACCGGCGAGGCAACGTACTGTACTGCCATTACCCTGACCGCATCCACCGCGTCGACCCAGGGCATACGCCCGGAGGGGTTATGACATTTCGCACGCTGCTCCCGCCCAATGCCACGCAGCCGGAGCAGGCGCTGGAAATCGTCATGAGCCACGTCGGCGATGTCCTTTTTGATATTCGCGACGTCAAAAATCCCGACAAATGTCCCGCCGATCTATTGCCCTGGCTGGCGTGGGAGTTTGGTGTGACCTGGTGGGACGACGAATGGACGGAGCAGCAAAAACGGGATGTGATTAAAAGTGCCGCCTCGGTCAATAAAAAACGCGGGACCCCGGGCGCGGTCAGGCAGGCGCTGGCGTCTGTCGATCGCCTGATTGATGTCATCGAGTGGTTCGGGGACACCCCGCAGGGCGAGCCGTACACCTTTCGGGTGGTGGTTCACGGCAACAGCGTCAGTACCGACGAGCTGCAGAAGATATTCAGCCACATCAGCGATGCCAAGAATGCCCGGAGTTTTCTGGGCGATATCCGGGTTACCCCGGAAAAGGTGTATGGCAACTGTTATATCGGCGGGAGCATATTCACCCGCCAGTCTGTCACGATAAAGGCGAAGAGACGCGATGAGTGATTATTATGTCCTGGTGACCGATGCCGGCGCCGAGCTGGAGGCAGCGGCGCATGCCGCAGGCGAATCGGTTGAACTGTCCGAATTTGGTGTGTGTGACGGCGGCGTCGATTTTACGCCGGATCCGGCGCTGACCGCTTTTGTGAATGAAGTGTACCGCGGCGCCATCAGCGCGCTGGAGGTCAGCGCTGACGACCCGTCGGAGATTGTTGCCCAGTGCATCATCCCGGCGGACAGTGGCGGCTACACCCTCCGCGGCGTGGCCATTTATGCGTCAGACGGGACGCTCTATGCGGTGGGGAATTATGCCGCCCAGGATAAACCCGCGCCGGACAGCGGTTTTGCGGTGTCGCTGGAGATCCTGGTCGTGCTGGCGCTTTCTGCCACCACGGATGTCACGCTGGTGGTGACGGATACGGCCTATCTGACCGAAAAACAGGCCGACACGCTCTACCTGCGGCAGGATAAGAATCTGGATGAAATTGCGAAGACGGGTGATACCGCACAGCAGGCGGCGCGTGACAACCTTGGACTGGGGTCGGCCGCCACGGCAAGCACCGGGGATTTCATCTCCATTACCGGGGGCAATGCGACAGGGGCGCTGACGGCGACGTGGCTCGCCGTACGCAATGCCACGACGGGCAAGACGCTGTCGCTGGATGTTCAGGACTCTGCCGGTAATGATGTGTCGATGTCCGTATTTTCAGATGGCACGCATCAAAAACTCGATTATGCCGACACGCAGGGATGGCTGATATCGCTCTGGCGAAACATTGCCGACGGCAGCGTCTCCCTGCAGGTCAACGGCACGATGAATGCCGACGTGATCAATGAGGCCGGTCAGCGGGTGTATAGCCCGAATAATCCCCAGCCCATCGATTTGTCGCCTTATGCTACCAGTGACTGGGTGGCTGGTAATTTTGTTACAGGGACCCAGCTCGGAACGCAAGGGTCATTAACCATGGATGGGGGGCTGGTTGAAGCACCATGGGGGTGTGTTCTCACCGGTGGTAACGGGAACGAGGGGCATCAGGTCGGTTTTGCGCTTTATCGCCCCCTGCAGTACATCATCAACGGGGCACCGTACACGGCGCCGTATGCATCAACACTACAGATGCAAACTTTGCCTGTCGCCAGCGTGAATATCTTTGCTGATTTGCCGCATAGGGATCTCACAGAGTTAGCCAACTGCCAGCCCTACTATAATACAGATGCGGGGAACGTTGATGGTAAGCCTATCATCTGTCTGCGGGATGAAAACGGTGTGGATTGGTATCAGGCCCGCTTCCTGCTGACTGGTGCCGTGTTTATTGCGTACGAACCTGACACCGGCATCATCCGTCTGATTGACTCGACTCCAGTCAATATGTGGCCATGGAAATTGTCAGTGCGCGGGCTGGATTCACTCCCGGATGATTGTTCCATAGACGGTACCTGGGTTTGGTCTGACGGCACAGTCAGCCGAGATGCGACGCTGCTCGCTAACCGGGCCAGAAGCATTCTGGTCCGTGAAATCCGTATTATCACCAGTGAAATTCTAATGTACGAGCACAGTACACCTCGCCCTGGCGATGCGGAGAAGGCCCATGATCTCAGGGAGTATCTCGATATTCTACGTGACGATCTGGATGAGGAATATCCGGTCTGGCCTTTGTCCGTGCATTCCGCACATTAAGGAGAGCTTATGCTGAAATATCATCAATGCCGTAAACGCCATTCAAGTTTTTCCAGAACAGTATTTTTTCATTATTGTCAGTGACGGTGGCTGTCACGGTATTACCCTGAACTGCCAGCCACCGGTATCATTTTAAGAAAAATTATTGAGGTAATTAGGTTATTTTCCCCTGCTTTCAACAAAAATAATTGGCCCTACAGCCCAGATGTAGCCAGGGTTAACAGAGGCTGTCACTGTGTAACCGCCTGCCGTGGTGCTGGTCAATGATGTAAGGGCTTGCCCTAGTACGTTGGTTGACACTTGGCTTGTAATATTGGCTCCTGGGCCGACTTCAAAAGTTACAACCTGGCCGGGTAAAGGGGTGTCATTGTCATCGCAGACTAGAGCAAGAATGGTGTTTTTTTCTATGCCGTCGGCCAGTGCGTAATTATTTGTGATCTCCAGTGACTTGATGATTGCGTTAGGGTTATTTGACATAAAAGTATTCCTTGATGGTTTTCTATAACATTGACGAGTTAGTTGAGTTGGCAACCGTTGAGTTCGATGTTTCAAGTTTAATTATAGCGTGGGTTTTATTTCTTCATTGATGTTTTCTTTTGTTGTTTTTTGTCGAAAGATAAAAGTAAGTGAGATGCCTTTTTAATGTTTTTATAATGTATTGCTTAAGTGTTTTTATTGTATGTGGCTGGTGGCTTGCTTGTCATTGTGAGTGATTTTTATCATGTGGTTGGTTTGTGATTTATAATGACATTTGGCAGGCGTGATTTATGTTTTTTCATGGTTAGGTGTTAATATTTGGGGGCGTTTTGTGTGATGGCTATAATGATTTTGTATTTCACTTTGTGTTTGAAAATTATATCTTTAGGGGATTGAAGGTTTTTTTACAAATAAACCAACTTTGTGAGAACTTGCCGATGTGTAACTGTGATCAATATCAAAGCCGGGAAGGTGTTTTTTCCGAAATAGCGCTCCGTATGCGTATGAGTGCCGTGTGGTTCAGTGGCAAAATCAATCATGCACAGACCGACTGTCTGGCTGGATTCACTGCAGCGTACGCGGTTTACAACACGGTACTCGGCCGCCACATCCCGGTGAGCTGGCTGGCGTATGTGCTGGCCACCACGTACCACGAGACCGCCTTCACGATGCAGCCCATCGAAGAGTACGGCAAGGGCGCGGGACATCCTTATGGCGATCCGGACCCGGAGACAGGGAAGACCTATTACGGTCGGGGCTATGTACAACTGACCTGGCGGGATAATTACGAAAAGGCTCAGGATGTGGTGGTCAACCTCAACACGCTGGCATATGACGTTCCGCTGGTGGGGCAGCCTGACCTTGCGCTGACGCCGTGGGTGGCGGCGCAGGTGGCGATTAACGGTATGGCCAACGGCTGGTTTACCGGCAAGAAGCTCGCCGACTACCTGACCGATACCCAGACCGATTACGTCAACGCCCGGCACATCATCAACGGTACCGACAAGGCACAGACCATCGCGGCGTATGCCGAAGAAGCGGAAGCGGCGTTGCGGCTTGCTCGCGGGGAAGGCATCGCCCGTAGCCTGGTTCAGATGGGCAGCCAGGGAGGCGACGTGCGGGAACTGCAGCTGATGCTGGGCTGCGACGCCGACGGCGTGGCCGGCAATGCGACAATCGGTGCGCTGACCGACTTTCAGCGGCGTCACGGCCTCGATGCTGACGGCATGTGCGGGGCGCAGACGTGGGCGGTACTCGACCGGGAGATTTACGGTATCAGCTGATAATCCACCAGGGATACAAAAAGACAAAACCCCGACTGTTGACGCAGTGCGGGGTTTTTATTTGGAGCAAAGGAATATTAATTCTGCATGAGAAATTATAAACGAATACTCATGAGGTTGACTATGAAAAATGGCCTGATGTTAGATGCGCCTGTCACAAAAGAGATGTCCAGCGCGATTGGCTGGGTGCTGCGCGCTGTGGCAGTGTACGTAGTGCTGTACGGTGTCGCACATCTGGTTTCCGCTATCCGCTGGTGGTGAATATGAGATATGCAATCCCTTTGATTGTTGCACTGCTCACCGGCTGCAGTGCCACCCTGGTTAGCTACCGGTCGGACAGCGGCAACGCTTGTCCACCGATGGTCAGCGTGCAGAGTCTCGGCAGCAGCGTCACGGTGACAGACAGTACGGCATGCAAGGTGGCCGGTGAATGAAAAAAGCGGCTTTTATCCTGGGGGCACTGGCGCTGAGTGCCGGCATTGCCGCCTGCTCCAACGTTCTGACGTACATCCGGCACGACGAGTCTGTCCAGTGCAGCAGCGACAAGGCCCTCAAGCGCGACAGTATCTGTAACGTTCAGCCAATTTCGAAATAACGCTCCCACCTCATCATCCCTGTCCGCCACTGTGCGGCTTTTTTATATCCGGAGACCCTTATGGAACTTCATGGCGTTCGTACCCTTGAGGACGACAGCGCACCCAAACAGATAACCACCGTCAATATGTCGGTCATTGGCCTGGTCGGCACGGCGCCCGACGCGGAGTCGGGGACGGCGGCAACGTTGTCGACGGGCAGCAGCCTGCTCGATAACCAGGTTGTTTTCACGGCCACCGCTGCCGGCACCGCCGGCAATCAGCTGCAGGTCCGCGCGGTTGCCGGCGAGGCTGACTCGTCTGCAGGCGCCGAGACAGGCGCCGATTTTGAGGACGGCGTACTGACCATCACGCTCGGCACCGATGCCGAAGGCGTCGTGGACGCGAATGCGGCCGATGTCGTGGCGGCGGTCAACGCGTTGATGTTCGATGCCGAAGATATGGGGATTGACGCCGCGTTACCCGATGGTATGGCGGGGGCCGGCGTGGTGGCACCCTTTGGTCTGATGGCACTGCAGGGCGGCGAGGATGAACCTTTCCCGCTGTATACCCCGGCACTGATTGCCGGCAGTCGTAACCAGGCCAAAAAGCTGGGGTACGGCGGTACGCTGTATGACGACATGAACGACATTCTGAACCAGATTGGTGCCCTGGTCATCGTGGTACGTGTGGATACCGATGAGGATGAAGAGGCGCAGCGCGCCAACATCCTGCAGGGTATCGCGTCGTTGCAGCTGGGGCAGTCGACCCTCAATTACCAACCGCGCATCCTGATTGCCCCGGAATGGAGCACGGACGACGGTGTCGGCAGGGCGCTGGAGAGCATGGCGGCGCGCTGCCGGGCCATCGCCTACCTTGACTCTCCCTCGATGGCCACGCCGGAAGCGGTGGTGCGCCGCGGGCAGATGTACGGCGCCCGCGTGGAGCTGCTGCGCCCGCGCATCAACGTGGTCAGCGACCTGACCGGCAAGACACGGACGCGCCCGTATTCTGCCGCGGCGGCAGGCCACCGGGTCCGCATTGACAGCACCAGGGGGTACTGGTGGTCGAAGTCCAACCAGATGGTGCTGGGCTTTACTGGCCTTGAACAGGTTGACAGCTTCATGATTGGTGACGAGACCTGTGTGGCCAACCAGCTCAATCAGGCAAATGTCAGCACCCTTGTGCAGCTGGACGGGTTTCGGCACTGGGGGAACCGCCTGTGCACCGATGATCCGCAGTGGCGCTTTGAGGCGGTGCGTCGCACGATGGACGCGATAGAAGACTCTATCCAGCTGTCGGTGACAAAAGAGTACCTTGACGCGCCGATCAGCAAATCGCTGGGCGTCTCGATGCTGGGCTCCATCAACAGCTATCTGCGCCAGCAGGTGACGGGCGGCGTGATTATCGGCGGCAGTGCCTGGCTGGATGAGGAGCTGAATACGGCCGAGTCGCTGGCGGCGGGGATTGTGTATATCAACGTCGCCGTGACGCCGAAATCCCCGGCAGAGCAGATAGTCATCAAATATGCCATCAACAAAAACACCGGGCAGGTCTCTCTGGCCGCCTGACAGGAGTACACATGAATACCGGTTTTATTTACGCAAAATCAGCCTTGTGGGTGCAGAACAACATCCGCGTGGCCAATGTTATGTCGATGACACCGCCGGCGGTGGTGGTGACGGTCGGCAATTACCGTACGACCTGGATGGATGCGCCGGCGCCGGTAGATACCGGCATGGAGGCCATGCAGGCGGATTTTAAGGTGGGGGCGGATGTTGATGTGCTGGCCATGTTTGGTTTTGCACAGGGGCGCAAGGTACGAGCGCAAATCCGTCGGGTGTACCTGAACGCAGATACAACGGAGTCGGTCTGGGTGGACGAACTGGAGGGGATTGTCGGCAGTATCACGCCTGACGAGCATGGTAACAGCGGGCAGGAGTCGGTGGGGATGGCGGTGGTGATGAACCTCAGCTACTACAAGCTGACGGTCGATAACACGGTGATGTACGAAATCGACACGCTGAACTGCAAGCGCATCATCAACGGCGTCGACGAGATGGCCGGCGTACGGGATGCACTGCTGCTGGACTAAGTCGATACCGGGTCTTGAAATTCTTTAATGTAAGGCCAAATATATGTATTAACACTCGGTCATTACGTGGTGGCGGTGGCAGAATCATGAAGCTAACCTGCACCTCAGTGCTAGGGCGTTCTGTCACCGCCATTATTAGAATAACAAGTGCCATTCAGGATGGTTAACATAAAAATTTTCGACTGCAGCAGTAAATTTTACTGTTCAAATGGCGTTCTACCATTTGATTTTCAAAAATAGATTAACCATATCGCGTAGCAATGCTTTATCATCTTCATCCAGATCGTTATCACCATCAAGATCTCCGACAATAGATACTCTATCAACCACATTATCTCGGTCCGCATCAGTTGCCATTGCGGCAGTAATAGATGTCTCTCCATCTTTCAGCTCAAGGAAAACGCGAACATCTTGACCTGGCACGTCTTCTTTTCTCAAAATAATTTCTTTGCTCATTATCTCTCCAAATGATTAGAGGTTCTGAACTCACAAGGTAATGTATAGTATTTTTTTTGAAATTTGGCAATAAAGATTAAATATTTTTGGATGTCTATTGATGGAGCGTTGTCAGAGGGGGTAATGATTATGGCGAGAGAATATGATGAGGTTCTGGAGGGTAGGGTATGTATCTATTTGGTTCTATTTTAATGCCATATATGTTTTAAATTTACTGGGTTGGCTTGTTAATCTTGATATAGCTTAACCGGTGGAGGTTTCGTTGAGTGCGTGTCAAGAAAGAAACATAATGCTTCTACTATCTGTCTAAATTATATTAATAAACCAAAGAAAAATAATTAGAGCGGAAATATGAAACCAGAAAAAAACAACAAAGCACAGAATAAAGATAAGTGGTTCGCCTGGTATAGGTGTCATATTAACGCTCCTTTTCAAAATGTTTAGCTATGGCGATAAAAAATCGACAGATAAAATAAAGAGGGATGATAAGGGAGACTATGATAAAAACTCCCAAGGTAAGCAGTGTTTCCTCAGACATTCCCCCTATGATCACTCCTCATTCAAAAAGGTTTTTGCTCAAATGCGTAGTATCTCAAGTCACCAGGTGAAGTTCAGGTGTTCCACAGTATTAATATAGTATTCCAAGGGCAGATTTTAGTTTTTTTGTGTTTAATTTTGGATTTGTGTGGGTTTGTCAGTAGAGTAAAATGATTTTTTGCAAAAAAAAAACCGCCTCACGGAGAGTAAGGCGGAAAACTCAGGAACTATAATGAACACTCACAAGCATCCCGCGCTTGTTTAATGTCAGACTGGGATTGACAAACGCGCTCACGCTTGTCAGGAACAACATTAAACTTCCTGGTGATTATTTCACCTTATTATTGGTTTAATTTTGGATTTCACACCCAAGCATGAGTTTGTGCCGGGGGATATTCTCAAAATCAGAACGGGCTATTTCTCACGTACTGTTTTTTAGCATCCATCCAGAGTTGTGCGGTTTCGGCGGTCGTCAGTTTGCTCATGACTTCCCATGTAATAACCACGAATCCTGTTCGACGCAACATCTCAACGCAATCTGACATGGAAGTGATGAGCTGATCATTGCGCAGGATTGTTATTGAGGTGGGAGCGCCATTAGCACCAACATTTGTCACGTAACTGAACTCTTTGCCGGCGGGAAAAACAGGTATCACGGGTGCTGGCGGCTGGGAACGTTTGGCCAGTTCGGCTTCCATGCGGTCGAACTCCGCAATATATGCCTCTTTGAATGCTGCAGCCTTTTTACCTGTGAATCCCATGACTAGGAAGATGAAGCCGTTTTTGGTCATTTCGAAGGCTTCGATTTCGCGTTTGTCGAAGCCAGCTTGGGTTGTGACAACGATGGCCGAAAAATTGGCTGTCGTGAAAGAAGGGGGGCAATCTAGCGCCCTGATCTTTTCCAGAACATGCTTGTGTTGTTTTCCGAAGAAGTTGGCAACCGCAATAGACGTAGTTACAGCGTGGTCGTTGTGAATGATGATTTCAGGAATAACAGCTGAGATGGGATCAATCATGGTATGTCCTCTGAGATATTTTGAGTTTGAGGTGATCGGGCGCTCAAAACCGCTCAGAGACGGCGGGCGTATTCCCATTTCTGGTATTATATTAGCCGCACGCCCGATCATAATTCAAAAAATCTGGACACAAAAAAACCGCAAATCTTTCGGGCGCGGTAGCCGCTCTGAGAAGGTGTTTTGAGCACCGGAGTAAATCGTACGATAAATATTGCTGATTTGTCAAATGTTAGGAGTGTAGACAGGTCAATCAGTAACGCTCAGAACTCAAAGAGAAAAGTTCGCCTGTAGATATATCTCTATGGTTATGGGGGGTGCCGGGAGGCTCAAAACGGCTTAGCAAAACCGCGGACTTATTCCCCTTACGGGTATTGTATTCGTCGCCCTCCCGACCTTGATCGGGGTGTGTGGCCGCACATTGTGCCATCACTAAATGACAGGCATAAAAAATCCAACACTGACGGGGTTGGTTCTATCCGTGCTAAGAGGTTTTGAGTTCTCACGCAGCGGACTATACGCCAGTGCTGGACGAAGTGTCAAGCGGGTGGAGTAACTCGGCAAGTTCTTCTAATCACAAAATTTACTAATAAGCAGAGCATCTTCTGGATGCCGCCTTTTGAAGGTGTTGCGATATAACAACACCCGTATTTTTCGCCTTGATTGCTCACCACCAGCAGAAGGTATACCGATTTCCGTTATACCTTTAGGAATGCGAGTTTTTATAGCTTTAAAAACGTAGTAATCAATAACGGCGCCCCTGTGGCGCCATTTTTATATGAGGAAAACAAGATGGATTATCCAGCCAATACCACCGTGGTTACTCTGTCCCGCCCATTCGAGATTAATGGGAAAGCGGTCACCGAAATCGCCCTGCGTGAGCCTACCGTACGCGACAAGCTGATGTACGAGAAGTCAGCGGGGGGCACGATGGAAAAGGAATCACTCATGATTGCGAGCCTGTGCGGGTTAAATCAGGCCGATTTGCTGTTGTTGCCGGCGTACGATTACGACCAGCTGGTGGGGGCGTTTAACCGTTTTTTGTTGCCGCCGGCGGACCGTCCGAAGAGCAGTTCCTGAATAACCAGCCAGGCATTACCCACTGGTGCCGCCTGACTTTCAGTGAGCAGTTGATGCTGCCGCTGAGCACCTGGCGGCATTACTTTAAACGCGCACTGGACCAGGGCAGGAAAACCAATGGCAGGTAAATCCCAAAAATACAACGCCTCGATCAACTTCGGGGCATCAGTGGATCCGTCGATGACCCGCACGTTGAACCGCATGACGACGGGCATTGATCGCATCGGTACCGAAACCGCGCAGGTAATGAAAACCCAGACGGCGTGGCAGCGTCAGATGAAGTCGGGTTCAGCCAGCACGGTCAATCAGATAAAGCACATGGAGCGTGCGACACAGGCGCTAATTAACAAGCAGGAGGTGCTGGAGAAGGAAATCCGGGACGGCGTGAAGTCTGGCCGTGCCGGTATGGCTTTTCTTGTTGAGGATTATAAGAAGGTCGGCGCCGGCATCGAGCGTGCGCGTAAGGAGCTGGAACGGCTGAACGCCCAGCAAGAACGGGAAACGAAACTGGCTCACAAGCAGCAGCAAAGCGAAGCACGCCGCGGCCGTTACAAAGATGCGTTTCTTTCTTCACCGCGCAACGCCTGGGCGAAAACGAAGGCGGCGCCGGGCAACATGATGGAGTCAGGATTGCGTATGGCTGGCGGGTTGCCGTTTGCTGCAGCGGGAGCAGCCATCATGGCACCCGTTGCTATTGCCGGCGCCAGTGCAGCATTGGGCGGTGGTGTACTGGCCCTCAACCGCAAAACTGCCGAAGAATACCGACGTGCAAAGCAATACGGCATGTCCTACAGGCATTATAAGGCCGGCAGTATTATGGCCGAGCAGGCTGGTCTGAACGGGGAGAATTACGGCGACCTGACGGAAGAGCTTAGCAACAAACTGGGCGAGGAAGGCAACGATAAAACCGTAAATCCGATGCTGGCCATGATCGGGCTGAACAAGCATCTGATGAAAGGCACCAAACAGCAGCAATTCGATAAGGTGATGCAGACTATCAGTGAAAAGGTGAAGAGTGGAAAACTGACGGCTCAACAGGGAGAGTCGCTCGCTGACCAACTGATGGGTGGGGAAGCTAACAAGCTGATGACTTACATTATCAGCACAGGCCTAACCTATAAAGAGGTGATGAAAAACGCGTCGGAACTGAACAACATAACTGAGGATGAGGCGCGCGCGGCGATGGATACCAGCCAGATGCTCAGCAATATGTGGACGTCGGCAGAAACAGCACTGGCCGGTGTCGCCGGTGATATTGGTTACGCACTACGGCCCCAATTGAAAGAGTGGGAAGGGCAGTTCGAGACGTGGGTGAAGAATAACAAGGCAATGATCACCAATACGATCGTCGACTGGGTGGACGGCGGTGGGCCCAAACGTGTCGTTGATAGCCTGGAGAATTTTGGCCGGGCGGTTTCAGCTGTTTCAAATATGATTGGCTGGTTTTTACCTGACAATTCGGACGAGGCGCGGCAGCGGCGAGTGCTTCAGGAGCTGGCACAAACAGGCTCGATGGAGTTGGCCCAGGAAACCGCCCATAACGAAGGTCTTGATGATTGGTTTAAAAAGAATGTAAAGGGAAATAAAGAGTTACAGGCCAAGCTAATAAATACCTATGTTGCATCGAGAGGCTTTTTTTATGATGACAATGAAGGGTTCGAAAATCAACTTGATTATTATCGCAACGCACTGAATGGAGTAAAAGCGGATAACCAACCAATGTCTGACGGTGAAGTTGTTCCAGTATTTTCAAGGTCCGCTAATGCCAATGTCAACAACACCCATAACAATCAATATCATTTCAATATTGTAATCGACGGCGGGGCTTCAGAGGCTGGAGCACAGGAGTTGTACGACAAATTTAAAGAGCTTACTGGTGATGCTGGAGGATCATCTGATACTTTTGACTCCGCCAATATCATGGCTCCATAATCTGGAGCTATTGCTGCCTGCGGATATCATCCTGTCCACCAAATGCAGCCCATATAACAAGAATAAGCCACAGAAGAAATATCCAACCAAATAGCAGGCTGATAATCATTATTATTGGCAGGTTTCTGTGCAGCCTGATGAAGGCGATAATAATAGGGAGCAGGTAGAGAGCTAGCGCAATGATGGGGTTGGCAAAAAGCCAGATGTATATGCCTACAAACCAACCTAAAATTTCGTACCCTGACATTTCACAATCCCTGCATAGTTTGGAACGGACTGTGCAATATACCGCTTGTCGTGATAGTGAAATAAGCAGGCATTGATTTAAATTTAAATGGTGACCTCATGCAATACACAACCAAAGACGGCGACCGCCTGGATACCCTCTGCGTCCGCCATTACGGCACGGTAAACAACACTGTCGAAGCCGTGCTCTATGACCCTCAGAATTACGATCTGGCCACGACGGAGGTGTTTGACGCCGGCGTGACATTCACGCTGCCTGTGGTTAAGCCGCAGCAGAAAAAAAACGAATACTCACTCTGGGAGTAGGTCATGGCCTATATCGATTCCGGCAATATGCCCTGGCAGCCCAACTTCTCCCTGTCTGTTGAAGGCGAGGATATTACCGACATCGTACGTGAGAACCTGGTCAACCTGACCCTGAAGGATCATGGCGCCGGCTCGAAAAAAGTGATGAAATCACCTTCAGCAATACCTTTGATAAGCCGTGGGATTGATATAGAAACTATTTTTGCATATGAGTAACTTCAGGCTTGCTATAATGGATTATTATACAATCTTGGAGTTTTACTGAGATAATGCCTCTGTTAGCGGAGTGGCATACCGCCTCGATATAGTCATCCTTTGATATGTTTAATAAATAACCGTCATCTTTACTAACCATAAGTTCAACGCCTTCGAACAGGTTTTTACCGTACAGATCAACTATTGGCTGGTCATCATAGTCTACCCATATATTACTTACGTTGCCTGTGATTTTCATGGTCTGCCCTTTATATCTTTTTTGGGCAGCAATGGAGTTGTTGTTGAAATCCTGACTTATTTGGGGAGCAGAGATGTTAATATCTGCAAATGCGAGCTGAGAACTAAATAAAATAATGAGAGATAAATACATTTTGTTCATCTGGATACTCCGTTAGGTGATAAATACGGTTATGAGATAGTTCTATTTTTAGCCAAGGGAATGGAAAGCATGGCTTCGAAAAAAAATATTATGGTAGATGCAATGCAGGAGGCGGCAGTGATTAAATAGTGATATAGCTGGTCAATGTTTTTGGTGTTAAATAATATCCATCGAGTCATTTCTTTGGGGAGCTTAAAAAGAAGGTCTAATGTGAGTTTGCGAACTTCCCAAGGGTTTTCGGTGAACCAAGCCTCAAGTGCGAAAAAAATAAAGAATCCTACAGTTGAAGAAAAGGCCAGTAAAACCCAAATTTTTATTAAAGAATGCATGTCATGCCCTCAGGTTGATGTTATCAAATTATTAATAATATACCTGGAACAAGAAACTTAGCGATGACCATAAGGTTTATAATTAAATATGAGTGATTTATGAAATATACAACCAAAGACGGTGACCGCCTGGATCCCCTCTGCGTCCGCCATTACGGCACGGTAAACAACACTGTCGAAGCCGTGCTCTATGACCCTCAGAATTACGATCTGGCCACGACGGAGGTGTTTGACGCCGGCGTGACATTCACGCTGCCTGTGGTTAAGCCGCAGCAGAAAAAAAACGAATACTCACTCTGGGAGTAGGTCATGGCCTATATCGATTCCGGCAATATGCCCTGGCAGCCCAACTTCTCCCTGTCTGTTGAAGGCGAGGATATTACCGACATCGTACGTGAGAACCTGGTCAACCTGACCCTGAAGGATCATGGCGCCGGCTCGAAAAAAAGTGATGAAATCACTTTCAGCGTGGTCTCTGCCACCCTGAAGCTGCCGGCTAAAGGCGTCAAGATTTCAGTGGCGCTGGGGTTTGGTGGTGAGCTGGTGAACAAGGGGACATTCGTGGTGGATGCGCGCAGCTCCGGGCAGGCGTCCGGCGGGCAACGTATTGTGGAAATCACCGCCAGGGCATTTTCGAAGACCAACGAACGCGGGCACAGCACGCTGCAGTCGCAGAAAACCCGCTCGTTTTCCGGTATCACCCTGGGCGATTTCATGCTCACTGTTGCCTCTGAGCACGGACTGACAGCGCGGGTCGACAGCCGGCTGGTGAATGTCCCGGTGGAGCATATCGATCAGCTGGGTGAGAGCGACATGAATCTTGTTACGCGCATTGCCGGCGAATGTGGCGCCGTCAGTAAAATCACCCACGACTATTGGGTACTGTCCCCCCGCGATTCAGACACCACCATCAGCGGCAAACCCTTGCCGGTCCGAACCCTCACCCCCGACATGTGTGAGCAATGGCGTTATCACGACAACAGCGATCACCCTGATGTCAGTGCGAAGGGGAGCGGCACCATGATCATCCCGTACATCGATAGTGCCGATGGCGGGAAGCAGAAGACGTTGACGGTGGGAAGTGGAGAGCCTGTCTTTCATTATCCCGCTCCGCAGCCCTCCCTGAAGGATGCACAGTATGTTGCCGGCGGCAGCACCAAACATGTGGAAAAAAAGCTCAGGGGCATGTCCCTGACCCTGACGGGTACCCCGGCGCTGATGGGGATGACGGCGGAGGGAAAAATCACCACGGAAGGATTTGGCAGTGTTGAAGATCGGGACTGGAAAATCAGCCGTGTTGAGTTCCGGCTGCAGTCGAAAGGATTGATTATCAGTGTGGAGCTTGAGTGAATGGCCATTATCACGGGAATTTTTAACGATCCGTTCGGCATGCCGCTGCCGGATGTGGTCATCCAGCTGACGGCAAGAAAAACCACGTCAGTGAGCATTACCGGTACAAACGCGGCCGCGGTGACGGCGACGGACGGAAGCTATGCCATGTCGGTGATGCCGGGCGTTTATGCGGTTGCCGCCACAATAAACAATGCCCCGGACTACCTGGGTATTATCCAGGTTTACGCCGACAGCCCGGACGGCACGCTCAATCAGTACCTGGCGGAATTCAATCCGGACGATGCGACACCGCAAGCGCTGCGCGAGATGCAGTTGCTGTTGCTGGAAGCGGAGCTGGCGGCGGCCAGCGCGAGGGCGTCAGCGAAAACGGCGGCGGAATATGCGCTCATTCCCCGCGGGGCATTTTGTGGTGATGTGACTTACCAGAAAAATGACCTGGTCGAATATGCCGGCAGTGAATACCTGGCCACGGAGGATGTAGAGGGCATCGAGCCGCCGGCGGTGCCATGGCAGTTGTTTCTCTCGGCAGGGGCTGAGGGTGAGTGTGGTGCGCAGGGGGATACTGGTCCGCAGGGCCCCAAAGGCGATACCGGCAGTACCGGACCACAAGGGGAAACAGGACCGCAGGGACCCAAGGGCGATACGGGAGCGACGGGCCCACAGGGAGAAACTGGGGAAACCGGCCCGACAGGGGAACGGGGCGCCGTGGGGCCGGTCGGGCCTCAGGGTGACACAGGTCCACAGGGGTCGAAGGGCGATACCGGGTCCACGGGAGCAACCGGTGACTCGGCATACCAGGTATGGCTGGATGCTGGGAACGTGGGCACGGAAGATGACTATCTGGCCAGTCTGCAGGGTGAGAGGGGACCGCCAGGTCCGAAAGGTGGTACCGGTGCGCAGGGACCCAAAGGCGATGTCGGTGAGACGGGTGAAACAGGTGCTGTAGGGCCTGCCGGTCCCCAGGGTGACACTGGCCCTCAGGGGCCGAAGGGTGACACCGGGCCGGAAGGTCCGCCAGGGCCGCAGGGAGAGCAGGGGATCCAGGGGGAAATCGGACCTCAAGGTCCCTCTGGTGCACCACCTAACACGCTGACGGTCGGTACGGTGAGCACGCTGGGTCCTGGCGAAGATGCCACCGTAGAGATTACTGGTGATGCCCCCAACCAAACGATTAATTTTGGCATTCCGCAAGGCAATGACGGTGCTGTTGGACTTCCCCATGTAGGCGACCCGGGCTCTACAGCGCTGATGCAGGTCATTAATGGTGAAAACTCCGCGGAGGCCGGTGGTACGTGGGCTGGCTCCAGGTTGTCTTACGCGGGATTGTTGCCTGATGGCTCAGTCTATGTATCGGGCATACAAGTCGCTGGTACCTGGGCTATATGGGGGATTTTAGCGTCAGCTGAAGTTGCGGAGACAACGGTTACAGTCATGGCCCGTACTGACGGCACCACCTTACTGACACCCACGGTAATGCTTGAGAGCGCCAGGCTGGCAGCGAATGTGCGAAATTGCCAGTACTGCTATCCGGGCGTAACGGCAGCTTTTGATTGCGAGATATTAGTCAATGGCCAGTGGCATCCATTTACTGCCATGGCATCAGACCGCACCTCGTATGGGCCGATTATTTATCGGAACGCGGAGGCGGGGATGTACGGTGAGATTATGCCGTATCAGGAAACAGAGTGAGGAAGGCGGGGTGCTGGAACATTCACTCCCTGAAAAGCTACCCCGCCATATTGGGTGACGAAAGCAACACGGTCTCGTTCATGCCACTGCCGCTTTACCGTGATGCCTTCGTCATTGATTTGGGTGGCAGGGTGAGGACGAACATGAAGCAGGGCACGACTGCAACCATGTTCTCGCGCTTGAACCTCACCTCGCCATAATTCGAAAAAAACGCCCTACGGAAACCGAGGGCGAAAAAACGGATATGGAGATACATCATGCAAACATCTGGGAATGTGCAGCGACATAGTGGTTTTTTTGGGGGAGGATTTCAGCTATTTTTGTGTTTAATTTTGGATTTTTCGAGTGAGGCTAGTTAGAGAATGGTTATAGCCACTACCCCCCACCAAAAAAGAAAGCATGCTCCAAAAACAGTTAACCAAGCCTTACCGCGATAACTCATTATTTCTCTTTATCTCATAATTGGGTGGCGTAAGCCACTCGGCTAGTTGCCACTGCCCGTTTCCGTGATGTACCCGTCACTGTATGAGTGACAGGGTGAGGGAAAATATATATTAGAATTAAATTAACTTTCAAAATGATTTTTTCGCCTGATTGTTCGTTTTTTCATGGTGTATTCACTGGCTGATTTATTCTGCTGCTCGCTGCACCATGCTCTGAAGTATTTCAAGAAACTGTATGCTGTTGCATAAAAACCAGTGATGATACCAACCCAGCCTTCCTTCCAAGAACCACTAAATAGATACCATTTAAAAAAAGCACCGATGGCGCTTGCTATTCCCCGAGCGATAGATGGACGAAACTGTCTGTATTTCACGGCTCGACGTGTGTAATTATTCAACTTGTTAAAAACCTCATCTATCGAATGAAAGGTATCGTGATGGACACTCCCTGGAATCAAGGCTGTTTCAGCTATACTACCCTCGACTGCATCATCTACTGGTGAATCATTAAAGCGCGCGACAGTGCGATTGAAAAGGCGGATTGGATAGTCGGGTGAAGATACGGGGTAGATAGTCCTAACTGGTTTGCCTAAAACAAACCAGATTCTCTTTATCCTGTACGCTTGGTTTTCCAATGGGGATGATAATTTAAATTTGGTAATGGCTTTTACCGTTGTCTCATCCATTATTTCGTCGCTATCTAAACATAGAATCCAATCATGTCGGGCCAGTCCTATTGCAAAGTTCATTTGTCTCCCATGAGTTTCGAAGGGGTGTGATTTAGGATGGATAGAAAAATCTCGACAAATTGATAATGTAGAGTCAGTGCTTCCGGAGTCAACAATAATCAGCTCATCTGCAATTTGTAATGCTGGCGGGAGCACCTTTCGCAGTAAGCGTTCAGAGTTGTGGGTCAAGATGCATACGGAGATTGAAGGCATAATTTTCTCTTTGTGACTTTCACAGTAAGTGATCTTAAATTGCATGTTTGGGTTTTTTATTCAATTCATCGTCATTGTGTGGGTGGGTGGAGGGAGGCCGAACATGAAAAGCAAGACCGCTGTAACAATTAGCGTATTTACAATATATAAGAAATGAAGGCAACACGGCTTCATCCTACTATCGGTTCGAAAAAAAAGCGCCCTACGGAAGCCGAGGGCGAAACAACGGGTTGTGAATACATCGTGCACAAATCGGGGTATGTGCAGTGGAATAGTAGTTTTTATGGGGGGGGATTTCAGCTGCTTTTGTGTTTATTTTTGGATTTTCTTGGGTTGAGTAACATCATCATGTTTTATAAGCGGTGCGCTACCACTTATCTTTGGTTTTTTTTTACATTAGTGATTGATTGCGTTGGCTGATTTTTTGATTAAGCATGTTGAACTTATTAAAAGGAGGTTGATATGAAAAAATACTCTCTTGTATTGGCGGTTTTATCTTTCTTTGTCTTCTTTCTATGTATGATTTTTCTGTTTTATAAAATAACCATAATTGTTTAGGCTGTCTGTTTTTTGACCTGAGAACGGTAATGGACTGCACTCATCGGGTGAACGGGTTACCAAATGTGACACCGTTAACCAAACGGTGGTGACGCATTGCAAAAAAAAAGCCGCCTCACGGAGATAGCGAGGCGGAAAAGTTAGGGATTTACTATGACTCACAAGCATTCTGCACTTGTGTTGATACTATCCACAGGATTAACAAACCACACACTGATTTGTTAAGAGCAACATTAAACTTTTAGGAGATTATTTTCACTTCTTGATTGGTTTAATTTTGTACTGTTCGCGAAAGGCTTACAGTCAGTCGGATCTCTTTTTCAAATTCTGATATTGCTTCTGCCAGTGTTCGTGTGCTTTTCTCGTCTGTGTGGCCATCTCCTGTAGCTCATTGAGAGTGAGTTTGCCGACGTCATCGCAGGAAACGACGACATAACCAGCGCGTCTGACGTGTTCAAGGCAGGAGTCGGGCGTTATGACGATTTCGCCAGGAACGAGAAGGCGGCTGTTGACTGGTAGGTCGTTTTCGAAATAAGTGATGGTGGCGTAGGGTTTTGGGGAGGGTGGTGCTGGAGGATTTTTTTGTTGGTTGAAGTAATGATCCTCGAGTTTTTCGAAAACCTCCCATGCCTGATCGGTTTCGAGCATTTTTGCGTGTCGGGCGGCGCCGCGTTCTGTCCAGAGCGTTAAGGCGCGAACATTACCAGCGATCGGATTTTGAGAGTCTCTTAAAGATACTCTCAACTTTGCAAGTTCTTCGCCTTTTACCAAAAAATAGTGTTTACCTTCGATGAAGCGATTTTTGTTGCGGCTGAAATTATTACGAAGACGCAGCGGCTCAGCACCGTATAAACATGCTAATAGTTCGGTTGTGATCACAGGTGTGTTTTGATGAACGGTCAACGAAATTGTTTCTGCGGAGATTTGAGTTGTCATAATGACGCCCTCAGGTGATTAGGTTTTTGATCACCACCGTCAGGTTCCAATCATTGGGTGGTGAGACGTACAGGGTTGGAACTACCGGATCACCGACCGGCGAGCCTTTCGGCTCCCCTGCACGCCCCACCATTGATGCGTAGATGTAGCAATGCAAACGACAATAAAAAACACGCTCGCGGCGTGTCTATGTCGCGGTGAAAATCCGGGGTTCCAATCCCGGCACCAGATTTTGCTGGTGCCGGGCGAGTATCAGAAATTTTTTTCACGTTGTCAATTATTGGTGAAAAGCTTACAGCCTGTCGGATCTCTTTTTCAAATTCTGATATTGCTTCTGCCAGTGTTCGCGTCCTTTTCTCGTCTGTGTGGCCATTTCCTGCAGTTCATTGAGAGTGAGTTTGCCGACGTCATCGCCGGAAACGACGACATAGCCAGCGCGTCTGACGTGTTCAAGGCAGGAGTCGGGCGTTATGACGATTTCGCCAGGAACGAGAAGGCGGCTGTTGACTGGTAGGTTGTTTTCGAAATAAGTGATGGTGGCATAGGGTTTTGGGGAGAGGGGGGCTGGAGGATTTTTTTGTTGGTTGAAGTAATGATCCTCGAGTTTTTCGAAAACCTCCCATGCCTGATCGGTTTCGAGCATTTTTGCGTGTCGGGCGGCGCCGCGTTCTGTCCAGAGGATGAGGGAGCGTGTTTTGGAGGATACGGGATTTTGTGAGTAGTTTAAAGCTACTCGCAAACTTTTTAGCTCATCACCGACCACTTTGAAGAAGTGCTTACCTTCAACGAAACGGGCTTTATTCTCATTATGGTTTTGGCGGACACGCACAGGGTCTGTACCATACAGCTGTGCTAACAATTCTGTTGTGATCACAGGTATGTTTTGATGAACGGTCAATGAAATGGTTTCTGCAGAAACTTGAGTTACCATGGGATATTCCTTTTGTGTTTTAGTTTACAGTCACCATTTAGTAGATGGTGACCGGGTGTCAACTAGAGCCACAAAAGACGCTCCGGGCATATTCCCCTTGCGGGTGTTGTATTAACGCCTCTCCACCCGGCCTTTGTTCGGATGTATTTACGCCGTATTGCAGGCATAAAAAAGCCGCAAAGCTATCGGGTGCGGAATGACCGCTTTTGTGTTCTAGTGCGAACAGTATCCGGTAGTCATTCAGCATTTGTCAATCTTTGTTGACTGATTCGGGGTGGCGACCTAGACAGAGGTTAACCTTACCGGTACACCACCGGCGGATCTTTCGATCCCCTCCGCCTGAGCCGCCATAGGCGTGTTCAGACGTGCGACATAAAAAACACGCTCGCGGCGTGTCATTTTGTCGCGGTGTAATCGGCAGGAGGCTAATCCCGGCACCAGATTTTGCTGGTGCAGCGCGAGTATTAGAAATTTTATTCACGTTGTCAATTTGTCTGTTTCTTTTCCTAATATTGGTTCAGCAACCCCGCACAGCGCCTAGCTTAACCATTTGGGGCTTATTAGGATAAAGTACCACAAATGTTTGAAGTTCCATGCCTACACGCGGGGTTTAAAATCCCTCGGCTTATGGCTGTGCGGGTTCAAGTCCCGCCCCGGGTACCATGGGAAACATCAGAATAATCAAAGCAATAAGCAGTGTCGTAAGCCGCCGAAAGGCGGTTTTTTTGTGCCTGAAAAACGTCGAACGATGGCAGGATGCGGAACGAAAAGAGTTAGCCGGTTCAACAAATGATTTTCGTATTGGCATCAGGCGTTGTGTTGACTCCTCTCCTTATGCAGGGGGCCGAACGTTGCGAGCCATTGACATATTGCCGCCGTTCAGGTTGAAGGACTCATGTAAGTATCCGACATGGCCGTTCCATTCGCATTGATACCTCCCCACACCTTTTATGGGCAGGGCACTTAAAAAGTATGTAGGACGTTACAGCATTGGCAGTACAGTTATCGGTTTATCTTTCTTATCAGCGCCGAGAGGCACTGTGCTACCAAGCTTGCGGCAAAGCCGAGAATGCCGATAAATGCGATATACAGGCCAGCACCAAAAGCTAATGGCATCTCGCCACTATCCGTGCTGCTGGGGAACTCCACGCTGAGAATAGACATGCCGAGCCCGATGATAAACACGATGCAGCACAGGGAGTAGTAAAGCCTGGTCATGTGGTCCCTTAGATTAGCGAGTGCAGTGCTGCTCAACCTGTCATATTTGACGGGATTGTCAACTTATCTTGCTGTCATCTGTTTTCATATCGATAGGCTGCGCTACAAAACAGCACAACATCAGGAAGACGCCGCTGGATAGCGTCTTTGACTTTCACGCATTCCGATCTGGTCGGGTAAACCGTTTCAGAAGCCAATAGCGCGTCGCACGCATCATAGCCGCAAGGGCTGACCAACAGAACAAACCCGAGTAGGGTGCCAGTCATTGCTGATACTCCAAGTTGGATTATGGAGATTTTGAGCGATTGGTTGGGTTGTAACAACTATAATTTTGGTTGTTTTGTTCTCTGAGGCCTCATTTTACATGAAAGGTCCCGGGTTGGGGAGGATCGGACAGGTTAATTATTCCTGGCCGGAGAAGAAGAATAGGATGAAATGATTTAGCGTTTTTCATTAAGGAGGATAGGGACATCCCCCCCTGCAAAAAATATTATGTTCTTGCGAGCGTTAGCGCGTAGGGCACTCTTTAAATAGTCTGGCAATATACATTCTATTATAAGTATTATGAATGTAACCAGTTTTTATATTATAGGTTTGGTAATGGCAGTACACAAAAGACGCATTTGAGCTTATATATGCCAGGCGGGTTTTAACTGCCGGGGCGGCGGGAGCGGCGGACCATTTGGCCGCACTGGAAAATCCCGATATTCCTATAATTGCTGCGGTTAAGAGACATAATGTGATTTTTTTCATAATAATTCCCTATAAATAAATCACTTCAAATGGCTTTGTTGGTTTTAATTGATTCTAGTTAACCATGTGGTTAAAGATTACACATTATAGTCGGGGTGTCATATGTCAACACATTAATGTTTTATCGTTGATAAAATGATTTATCTTTTTATTTTTTAGATTACTCTTATTTTTATTGAGATTATTTTATGAGGTGGAAAAATAAATAATAGCTGTGAATATATGACGTTTTAGATGCCCGCCTTAAATGATGGCTATTATTTTCCCGTTCGTGAAATGAGCATGGGTAGACATGGTTTCGAGATGGGTGCCGTTAACCATATCATCAGCGTGGGTATGGGCGAAAAAAATCCCCTCGCAATCGGAGGGGAAGGCATCAATACCAGGGAAAATCTTTCACTGACGATGATACGAGAGTCTATATTTTCAAATTTGATTTATATCAATGAATTCGTTGCGAAAATGCATTGGCATAATGAAGTTTTATGCATCATAACGTGTTGAATATGTGGTGTTCCTGAACTACGGCACGCTAGTGATAGCGCGGCAATTTGATGGCATGGGTCGTAAACGTGTCTATATCTTCGCAGACGACGGGTTTATCGCGGTTGGCATAAAAAAAGATATGCAGGTGCTTCTCCGGCAAGTAGACAAGATCGTCGCCATTGCGGAAACTGATCGCCCGAAAAGGCGAGCCTTCTGCGGTTTTATTGCGCTTCACGCCCGCAGCGACCTGGAAGTGGCGCTCAGCCCATTCCAGCGTAGTCAGGCCATAGTTAAAGCGTGTGACGGTCATCATGGCCCGTTCTGGGCAGTTCAGACGTAATACGCTGGCGGCATGCCCCGAAGAGGGCTGCAGTATATAAATCAGGCAAGCCATGATGACATTCGCTGTTTTTAACACGTTTCCTCCGGGATAAACTAAAGAATTGCGTGGCGGCATGCAGGATCAGCCGTGTGGATGCGCATCTCTCTGATAAGGCGTCACCGTATGGTTGGGCTCAATCACTTTGCTGAAGAAGGCATCGGGATCGACACTGAACTTGAAGCGTTGAAACCGGGTATAGGCCAGGCGCTCAATATCATAGGCTTGCCCATCTTTGATCACGGTAACCGTGTTCCCCGTTTTTTCATCAGCACATAGTTGAACGGCCGTGATATGTTTGCCCGTCAAGCGGGTGAACTGGCATTGGGGATCGGGCGTGAAGGGGGCGCTTTCCTCCCTGGCGCAGGCAGAGAGTGCGGAGGAGAGAAAGATGCAGGTGAGTATCAGCGTCGTTTTGCTACGCGGCATGGCCGAAAATCCTTCTGTATTGTCGGTTATTGGATAAAGGATATAAAAATCAATAAGAAATAACGAACTTCATGATAAAGGCTCCCTGAGTCTATATCATGCTGTGCGTTTGTTCTGGACAGACCACGCAACAGATGCAGGCGCGTGAACGCCGACGGCATTTTTTGCTTCCGGTTTACCTTTCCTGTAATACAGTTATGGTTACCACGGGTTTTCTCTCACTGAGGCAGAGTGCCTCTCCGGAAGATGATGATGGCTGTCGATCATAACGGATATATCGCCACGCTCGGCGCGTTCAGTGTTCAACCTGAATTTACCTGTGTGGTTGATGATGCTGTACGCCAGTTGACGGAGACGCTGGACGGCGTTATCCATAGCATCTACGTATATGGCAGTGTTGCACGGGGAGAGGCGGCAGTGGGGACGTCCGATCTGGATCTTTGCATCATTTTTCATCGTCCGCTGTTGTCGGTGCAGAACGTCACGTTGGCGTCTGTTCGTGCAAGGCTTGAGAAGGCGCATCCCGTTGTCAGCAAGGTGGATTTTGACTGCGGTATCCTGTCAGAGGTATTGGCGGCAGAGTACCGGCACAGTTGGGGTTACTGGCTAAAACATCATTGTTGTTGTGTGTATGGTGCGGATCTGGCCGGGCAATTTCCTCGTTTTAAGCCTTCACGGGCCATCGCCGTGGCGTTGAACGGGGACTATATCAACGTGTTGAACGACTATATCGCACGTATTGAACATGAGGGGGATGTTAATCAACGCGCACGCTTACGGCAGTCGGCGGCGAAGAAACTGATCCGCGCCACAAGTTTGTTTCGCGGTGAGCGTGATAGCGACTGGTCGGATACGCTTGAAGAGCATGCGATAAGGTTTATCCGTCAATACCCGGCGCTAACGGATGAGATCAATCACTTCCTTGAGCAAAGTAAAAAAACAGCAGGGCGAGACAGTGAATTTATCGCTCGGCTACGGACGGTAATGAGGCAACTGGCTCAGTTAGAAAATGAGGGAGATGCTCAACGTAGTGACATGATGCATAACAATTAAGGGCTGCCAGCATTGATCACTGAGCCGATATATATACGTTTGATGTGACCCGCCTTTCGGGATTCCGCTCTTCAGGGACGCAGTCCTTTTTGCCGGGGGGCATGGAACATAGCGTACGACGGGTTGGGGTTGCTTGTGATCAAATATTGGGATAATTCCCATTGATTTTATATATCAATTTGTAATGAGTGATGTTATGTTACCGTTCGTCGTACAAAGTATGACAGGGAATGTCAGCAACCTTACTCCATTGGTTCTTTGTACGACGATTTAATTATTCCCGTCAAAAATGGTTTACCTTTCCCAAGCAGCCTTGAGAATAACATGCCCGGCGGCATGAACTCATCGGCTGGTCATCACTTTAGCCGATGAGGTATAATTTTCGCTTCCTGCCATGGGTTCAAGTGGTTTCATGTCTTCTTCAATTAAAAACAGCGTCAAGCGTCCGACACTTTCCGACGTCGCTGAATTGGCCGGCGTTTCGCTGGGCAGTGCCTCACGGGCCCTGTCGATTCCCGACAGGGTTAAACCTGCGACGCTGCAGCGCGTTCGTGCCGCCGTCGAGCAATTGGGTTACGTGAGCAACGGGGCTGCACGGGCGCTGGCTTCCCGACGCACCTATACCATCGGCGCCGTATTCCCGACGATGTACAACCAGGCCTTTGTCGATGCCTTACAGACCTTGCAGTCAACGCTGTGGTCGATGAATTATCAGGTTATTTTAGCGACGCATGAATATCAGGCCGAGCATGAGTTTGATGTAATCAAAACATTAGTGGAACGTGGCGTTGAGGGTATCGTTCTCGTGGGCTCTACGCATGAAGAACGGGTTTATGAGCTGTTGCGCCAGCGCCAGCTGCCGCTGGTTCTCACCTGGCAGCGCGATGAGCCGCCCTATGGCGTCAGCATCGGTTTTGATAACTGGTGTGCGACGTATCGGATGGCGCAGGAGGTGATCGCCCTTGGTCACAGGAAGATTGCCGTGGTCTGCGGCAGCCAGGCGAACAATAACAGAAGCCGCCAGCGCGTTGACGGTATTGTTCAGGCGATGAAAGAGCGCCGGTTACGGTTAGACGAGTCGCGGATAGTTGAAGCTCCGTTCACTATTGACGGCGGACGAGAGGCTGCCCGGCGGCTATTGGCCGATGGCAAACCGCCGACGGCTATTCTGTGCATGACAGATGTGCAGGCGCTGGGCGTCCTTGATGAGCTGGAGCGGGCGGGCTGGCGCGTGCCGCAGGACGTTTCGGTCACCGGGATGGATAACATTGAGTTTTCTGCGTTGGCGCAGCCCGCATTAACGACCATTGACGTACCGTCGCGCGATATCGGCGCGCTGGCCGCCCGGCGCATCATCAGTATGGTAGAGCAAACGACGTTTACCGAAAGTGCCGAACTGGCGTGCTCCCTGGTTTTTCGCCAGAGTCTCGGCGTACCGAGAACGGGAGAATAACGGCGGGGCCGGGGGCCGCGCCGTTATCAGGCTTACAGGCCCTGCTGGGCTAAATCGGCGGCGAAGTAAGAGAAGATAAAGTCTGCGCCGGCACGTTTGATGGACGACAGCGACTCGCGCACCACCTGGGCTTCATCGATCGCACCCGCGGCGGCGGCGAATTTAATCATCGCGTACTCCCCGCTGACCTGATAGGCCGCAACCGGCAGCGTGCTGGCGTTGCGGATATCGCGGATAACATCGAGATAATAGCTGGCCGGTTTGACCATCAGCGCGTCAGCGCCTTCGGCCTCGTCAATCAGCGACTCGCGCAGCGCTTCCCGACGGTTCATCGGGTTCATCTGGTAGGTTTTACGGTCGCCTTTCAGTTCGCTGCCGCCGGCTTCGCGGAACGGTCCGTACAGGGAAGAGGCGAACTTGGTGGAGTAGGAGATAATGCCGGTATTGCTGAAGCCGGCTGCGTCCAACGCCTGACGGATGGCCTGAACCTGGCCGTCGGCGGCGGCAGAAGGGGCGATAAAGTCCGCGCCGGCCTGCGCTGCGGCCACCGCCTGTTTTTGCAGATTCAGCAGCGTTGCATCATTGTCGACGGTGTGGTTGTGGACTACGCCACAGTGACCGTGGGTGGTGTATTCACAAAAACAGGTGTCTGACATCAGGATCATTTCCGGCACGGTATCTTTGCAGATACGCGCCATACGTGACACCAGGCCATTTTCGTGCCAGGTATCGCTGCCGGTGTCGTCTTTATGGTGAGATACCCCAAACGTCATGATGCTGCGAATGCCGCTTTTTGCGTATTTCTCCAGCTCGAAAGCCAGCCTGGATTCAGGAATGCGTTTGATACCCGGCAGCGCGTTCAGCTCCAGATATTCCGAGGTATCTTCCTCAACGAAGATAGGTAACACCAGGTCGGACAGACGCAGTTCATCTTCCTGGAACAGGGAACGGCGCGCCTCGGAACTTCTCAGGCGGCGCAGGCGGGTTGGCAGGGAATTCATAATAACCTCTTTGTGAAGCGCTTTATCACATGCAGGAAGCATGCGGTGATGATGGTGGGAAAATAAATGAAGCGCTTCAATTTTTCAAGTCAGGCCGCATTTTTTGACTGTTTCACGCTGCTGCTGGGGAATTATCAGGAAGGCGATCGGAAAGGAACAACGCCCCGGGCGGGGCGAAGGGATAAAAGGGCTCAGAACGGAAAGCTGGCCACTTTAGGCATGCTAGGGTTGCTCATGGCAATGATAAAATTATCATTGTCTTTGATGATATTAGCGCCTTTTTCACGGCATATCATCGTCAGTTCTGACACATCGTCAGCGCTGACCGCATAATCGAGTTTGATGCGTTTTGCTTTCCCTGTCGAGATGGCAACTTTAGCTTCTTTCTTGCTTTTAACGGTAATCGACATAATAACCTTTTATTTCATATTGTTAAAAGTAATGGTTTACCAAGTCGGCAGTAGCAAGCTAGCTTTCTGGATGTCCATAGGCAAGATAAAATGACTAATCTGCTAAAAAAACGTGAACTTTGTCTCATTTATAATATTTAAAATGCGAAACATTGGCATGAAGCTTGCGCATAGGGGAGTGCGATTGCCGTAATAATTAAAATTCATTGTTTTTATTGTGGTTAAATATAATGGCCAAGCACAAGGGTGCGAAAAATCTTAAACATAAGCCTCCGGGGTTTATAGACTTGCCGTTTGCTAGGAAAACTCTTATTGTTCGACTATGTGAGTGAAATATTGCCCTTTATTATCCTGTTGTAATTGCTGGATAATACTACCTATTGCAGGATAGTTCAGCAGCGCTTGGTTTGAGAGAATATTTAACAATGGTTGATTACAGTCTGTACGGAATGCCACAAGATAATGCAAAGATCTACCGGGATAAATTGATGGTTATTTACGGTGAAAGCGTGTTGCATTTAATTTCGTCACAACGCACGGTAAATAAAGATAACATCATGAAGTATCTGGTGCGTGAAATTGAGCGGCAGCCGGAAGATATTCAAAAATATTACCGTGTTGCTCTGGAGACCGTTGGTGTTCATGCGCGTTAAAGTGCAATAAGCATTGCAAAGAAAGAATATTTTTTTCCTTATTTTACACGCTCGGCGGAGTCTATTTTTTTTGTTTGGTGATGGGCGACGACTGACGTAAAAAAACCACCCCGGATGGGGTGGTTTTTTGTTGGCTTTAATTAGTCCAGCTTTGGATGCTGATCGATCAACGCCTGTTTCCTTTTCTCCAGCGCTTTGATCTGCTCTTCCAGATCGTCAATCTCATCGCTGATGTTTTCCACCTTTTGCTCGATATTATCGTAGGTTTCCTGCAACAGCTCTTTGGCCTCGGAGCGGTCAGAAGCGGCCGGCGTGGCGCCGCGCAGCGGTTTGTTGGCGGTTTCTTTCATATACAGACCGGTCAGCAGGCCGATAACGGCCACCACCATCAGGTAGTAGGCCGGCATATACAGATTGCCGCTGGATTCTACCAGCCAGGCAGCAATGGTTGGCGTTGCGCCGGCCACCAAGACGGAGATGTTGAACGAAATGGCCAGTGCGCTGTAGCGGATATGCGTCGGGAACATCGCCGGCAAGGTTGAGGCCATTACCCCGGTAAAGGAGTTAAGCAGCACCGCCAGAACCAGCAGACCGACAAAAATCAGGCCAATCACGTTACTGTTGATCAGCATAAAGCAGGGGATGGCCAGTAATATCAGGCCAATGCTGCCGCCGATAACAAACGGTTTGCGGCCGATACGGTCGCTGGTCAGGCCGATCACCGGCTGTACAAACAGCATGCCGATCATGATGGCGATGATAATCAGGACGCCGTGGCTTTCCGAATAGTGCAGGTTATGCGACAGATAACTCGGCATATAGGTCAGCAGCATGTAATAGGTGACGTTGGTGGCGATCACCAGCCCCACACACACCAGCAGGCTGCGCCATTGCTTGGTTGCGATCTCTTTAAAGGAAGCGCGCGGCGGATTCTGCAGCGCATCGCGGTCGCCCTGTTCCATTTTGTCGACGTGCTGCTGGAACGCCGGGGTTTCTTCCAGTGCATGACGCAGGTACAGGCCGATGATGCCCAGCGGCGCCGCGAGGAAGAAGGGCAGACGCCAGCCCCAGTCGAGGAACTTGGCTTCGCCGACAATGCTGGAAATCAGCACCACGACGCCGGCGCCAAGCACGAAACCGGCGATAGAGCCGAAATCGAGCCAGCTGCCCATAAAGCCGCGTTTGCGGTCCGGTGAATATTCGGCGACGAAGATGGCCGCGCCGGAATATTCACCACCCACCGAGAAGCCCTGTGCCAGTTTGGCCAGCAGCAGCAGGATCGGCGCCCAGATGCCGATGCTGGCATAGGACGGGATCAGCCCGATACAGAAGGTGCTGATCGCCATAATAATGATGGTGACGGAAAGTACCTTTTGGCGGCCGAACTTATCGCCCATGGCGCCAAAGAACACGCCGCCCAACGGACGTACCAGGAACGGTACCGAAAAGGTCGCCAGCGCGGCGATCATCTGCACGCCGGGAGAGGCGCCGGGAAAGAACACTTGTCCAAGGGCATAGGCAACAAAGCCGTAAACCCCGAAATCAAACCACTCCATCGCGTTACCGAGCGCGGCGGCGGTAATGGCTTTTTTCAGCTTGCTGTCGTCAATAATGGTTATGTCGTTAATATGTAGCGGTTTATGTCGTTTTCTTCTTAGCTTCATAGCATCATCCCTTACAATATTGAGTTGAACGTGAATCAACCGTTCCCGTTCACGTTTTTCTGCCCAGACATTAACTCTTCTAATTTTAGTGTGCCATTGGCACTTTGGAGTCCCTCAATCATTAAACTGACTATTTTGTTGAAATTTGACCTACTTTCCCCATTGATATGTCACTTGTGTGATTAATAAAAATCCATATATAGCTTAACGTTATATGTGATGGGGATCAAATCTAGCAATTTTGTTTATCAATACGGACGTATAAATAATTACGCAACATCGGCAGCAAGCGCATGAATAGCCAAGGTAAAAGAGGTTACGGCAGGTAACATACACCGCGTGAATATAATAACGGAAGTGACTATGCAGTACCGTACTAACCTCAATATTATTGTAAAAAAACTCTCTTTCTTTCTGCTCTATTCAGCAACGCTAGCCGTGCTGATGGGGCTGATTTTTATTGATGTTTATTGGCTACACAACTTTGTCTATGAAATGTCGTTGACGGAGCTGATGCAGGAAATATTCCTTGCCGCCATTGCGCTGGGCTTCTTTGTCTCCGCACGCCGTCATGCCGAGCATCGTGCTGCCAGGTTATTGATTGGCGGTTTCTTCCTGTGCATGTTGATTCGCGAGCTGGATTTTGCATTTGATTATCTGCACCACGGCGCCTGGGTGTGGTTTGCTCTGCTGACTGCGGTGCTGTGCCTGGGATATGCGATCCGCCATGCGGCTTCGGCGCTGCATGGCCTGGCCCATTTCTTTAGCCATCCGAGCTACGGCATGATGTGCGCCGGCTTACTGTGTATCCTGGTGTTTTCCCGCCTGTTCGGCATGCACCTGTTATGGGAAGGGCTGCTGCTGGATGGCTATAACCGGGTAGTAAAAAATATGGTGGAAGAGGGCTGTGAATTGGTCGGCTATGCGTTCTGTCTGTTTGCCACCTGCCAGTATCTGGCGAAACCCCGCCAGGCCTAGCGTCGTTTGCGCTAGTTACAGCCTTGATGGTTGCTAAGCGAATCGTTGTGCTAACGTCGCCGTCTTGCTGAGATTTATCTGTAAAATCATCTTCTGCCAGTGATTTATCTTGTACCCATGGCGACGTTATGGATAATGTCGCCCAAGCATAAGGGAGTGCGCTATTAACTCAGTTGGCAGAGTGATTGGTTTTAACATGCTTTAATTGGCTACAAAATTGATAGACGCGGGTTCGAGTCCTGCATAGCGCGCCAACTCTCCGGCCTTTGGTGGCCAGCGTAAAGCATGCCCGGGTTGATGTGCACTATCGACTCCTCGTTGGGATTTCCGGGTGTGCTTTACCCTGTCTGTCCGTCCATTTTTTTCACGTATCGATCCTTTGCTAGACTGTTATTAAGACAGCCTTTCTGTCTGATAACCGGAGGTCGCTATGTCTGAATCCGCTCAACTGCAAGAACTGATGCAACGTATCGCTGTGCTGGAAGCTCGGGAGAAGGCGCTGACTGCGGAATCCAATGCTTACCAGGCGATCCTGACGACCCTGTTGGGCAATCTGGATAAATCGCTGCGTGATAATGTCATCGGCATGATCGATCGCGCCCATGAAATTGCCTATGCACGCGCGATCCAACGCGGCAACGCCGCGCAACAGGACAGGATCAAACAGGCGGATGACGTTGCGCAGCGGATGTTTATGTTTGCTCAGGGCAAAGCCTCGCAGCCGCGTTAGCTCCGCCTATAACAGTTGCCGGTTTTTAATTGCTTAACTGCTATACCCGGGAAAACTGTACTTGTGTTAGCGTGAAGGGTAACGATTGATAGCCATTTTGCTCTCAGGCTAAGGCGGTAATGATGGACGCGATAAAACACATTCTGGTGAAAGAGATCGAGCTGATCAACCAGCGGGAAGGGCGGGATGGCAAGCCGCGTTTTAACAGCGAATTTGCCCGTAATCACCGCTATCTGTGTCTGGCGATGTTCGCCGGCTATTTCGCCGTGATCGCCGTGATGTATCCGGTGCCCTATTTGGGGCTTGGGGCGCTGCTTGGCTTTACCGCCTTTGTGCTGTTTATGTTTGCCATGCTGCTGATGGAGATCAAGCCCGTGTATCGCTTTGAAGATATCGGCGTGCTTGATTTACGCGTCTGTTATAACGGCGAGTGGTACTTTACCCGTGCACTCCCGTCCCATGCGGTGGCTGAATTGCTGGCGGAACCGTCGATCAACCCGCAGTTGCAGGCGCGCATACGCGAAATTTTAGCCCATAAGGGCGAGGTCGATTTCTACGATGTGTATGATTTGGCCTACGGTAAGAAGCTGCATACGCCCGCCGCGTCGGTCGCGTTGGCCAACTAAGGGTTGCGTCGGCACCGGGGTCGATTATACTCAGCGTTTGAGCCTGTAAAGAAGCATGAGGAAGTTGCAATGAGTGACGAGATTTTTGATTTTGATATTGACGCCGAACTCGCGAAAGCAGAAAAAAAAGCGGCGGAGAAGGCCAGTGAAGTGCCTGATATCCTTGAGGATGAAGCAGATTGCGAAGGCTGCAAAATTTAATCGCCATTGCCAATAAAAAAACCGCCGCGGCGGTTTTTTTTATTGGCTGCGATTTAGTCGAGGACAAACGCCCAGACCAGAAAAGCAATCACTGCGGTGAGGCAGAGCGCCGAAACGCTGAGCAACACCTTGCCTAAAATATCCTTGTCTTTCCCGTGCTGTGCCACGATAAATTATCCAACTATAAGTTTATGAACCAAATCGGCAACGCCCAGGTTCAAACCAACCAATGCTAATGCCAAGACCAGCATTGCAGAAACGAACTTTTTCCCGTTATTCACGCGATATCTATCCTATCGTTTTATCATTCTTTGCCGTGGAGGGTCGGGCCGACCGCTGTTGATTAAGAACTTACTTACGGGTAGAAGTTCCCCAGCGCGCTTGCCGGATAAGGCGATAGGGAAAGCGTGCTCATGCTCAGGCTAACGGGCGAGCAGCGGTGGCACGGGGGTGCCACCGGCGAAAGGATTTAATCGGCGTCGATTTTTACCCCGATCTTGCTGACGGCATTGCCGTCCATTTCCGCGATGGTCCAGGTTAAGCCGTCCCACTCCACCTGGTCGCCGACCACCGGCTCCCCGCCGATCATCTGTATCACGAACTGGCCCAGCGTTTGCTGTTCATCGATATCATCCTGCAGATTCAGCCCGTAAACCTGAGAGATATCGCTTAACCGCGCGTCCGACTGCAGAATGAAGTCGCCGAAGAAGCGTTCATCCAGCGTCACCGCCGGTGCCTGGCTAAACAGTTTGCCCAGCGCCGGTAAGTCATGCTCATGGCCGATAACGCACAGAATGTCCTGTTCACGCAGTCGCGTACTGCCGCTGGGGTGCAGCAGTTCTTTGCCGCGGAACAGAGCGGCGATGCGGGTGCCCTGGGGCATTTTCAGCTCGCGCAGCGCGGCGCCGACGCACCAGTTTTCTGCCGAGAGCTGGTAAACGAACTGCTCCCATTGGTTTTCAGGGTGGATATCCAACCCGACGCGGGAGATTGGCGCCAGCGCCGGCGGAACCACCACCTTGGCTTTTTTCGCCGCCAGCGTCAGCGTGGTGCCCTGCAGCAGCAGCGAGACCAGGACAACGAAAAAGGCCACGTTGAAGAACAGATGCGCATTGGGCAAGCCGGCCATCATCGGGAACACCGCCAGAATCACCGGCACCGCGCCGCGCAGCCCCACCCAGGAAATAAAGATGCGCTCACGCAGGGTGAAATTGCGAAACGGCAGCAGACCGACAAACACCGACACCGGGCGGGCAAACAGAATCATCCACAGCGAGAGCAGCAGCGCGGGGATGGCGATCGGCAGCAGGTTGCTCGGCGTCAGCAGTAGCCCCAGCACCAGGAACATGCCGATTTGGCTGAGCCAGGCCAGCCCGTCGAATGTTTGCACAATGCCGTGCCGGTTGCGGATAGGGCGGTTGCCCAGCATCAGCCCACAGAGGTACACCGCCAGAATGCCGCTGCCGTTGAGCGCAGTGGTCAGGGCGAAAATCAGAATGCCGCCGCTGACGGCCAGCAGAGGGTACAGTCCCTCCGGTAACTTTATGCGGTTGATCAACCCCAGCAGCAGCCAGCCGCCGCCGAGACCGAAGACGATGCCCATGCCGAACTGTTGCAGCAGATGCAGCAGGAAGCTCCAGCTGATCATGGTTTCGCCGGCGGAAATCATGGCGATCAGGGTAATGGTGAGGAACACGGCCATGGGATCGTTACTGCCGGACTCAATTTCCAGCGTGGAGCCGACGCGTTCGTTCAGGCCTTTCCCGCCAAGCAGTGAGAACACCGCGGCGGCATCGGTCGAACCGATAATGGCGCCAATCAGCAGTCCTTGGATCAGATCGATGTTAAACAGCCAGGCGGCGGCCAGGCCGGTCAGACCGGCGGTAATCACCACGCCGACGGTCGCCAGCGACAGCGCGGGCCATAAGGCCACGCGGAAGGAGCTGACGCGGGTACGCATGCCGCCATCCAGCAGAATGACGGCTAATGCCAGGTTACTGACCAGATAAGCGACCGGATAATTGTCGAAAGGGATGCCGCCGAGGCCGTCAACGCCGGCCAGCATGCCAATCGCAAGGAAAATAACCAGAATAGGGATGCCAAGGCGTGAAGAGAATGAACTGAGCAGGATACTGGCTCCTACCAACACAGCGCCAATGATAAACAGGTTGTTGATCGTGCTGGCATCCAAAATAACGTTCTCCTTTGGCGGGGTATGGCGGTACGCGGCTGCGTGCGGCAGCTTAATGATAGCCTGTTTTCAGGGTAAAACGCTAAGGATGATTGACGGTTGTTTGCACATTATTGCTTTTTTTTAGTAAAAGCCGGCTTAACGAGCCGAAACTGTGGTTATTCTACCTTTTATATAACTATATCAGATGATTGGGAAGCTAGGCTGCTAACAAACCCTGCCTGAACGGCCAAACCATTAAACCTGAGTCTGGTTTAATGGTTTGTGGCTAGTGCTGCATTAATGGTCGAGGGATTGCAGGGCGCGTTTGATTAACTCCGCCGCCAGCTTCCTTTCCGCTTCGGAAACGCCATCAAGATTGAAGTGGGACAGGTCGTGCACCAGTATGCTGCGATCCTTGCCGCTTATCGAGGCATCCAGCGCGGAGAGCAACCTGCCCAAAATTTTGAGTAGGGTGGCATTGGCCGGTGCGGCGTCCTGAGCCGGGGTGTTTTGGTCGGTCATTGAAAAATCCTCTCTGTCGTGACGGAAGGGAGATGTTGCTGAGGCCGTCTATGCGACGGCGCTTTCCCTTAGGGTTCAGTGAGCCCAATCGCTACCGTGAGGCAGGGATGTGGATTTCCATTAACTACGCAGCGGCATTCGCCGTTTGCACGTTTACTGTGCCGTAATTGTTATCCGGCCTGCGAGCAATGCGTGCTCTTCCGGCGACGAAAGCTGCGAAAGTAAATTATATGCTGTTTAACGACATTGGGGGGAGTGCGGTTGGGCGAGAAGGAACATGGGGCGATAAACCCCATGTTTTTGCTGGCATACTAGGTCCTGGATTAGGATGATTCTTGAAAATAGGCCTCGTTTTACTTTTGAGGCTTGCCGGAAAACAGGAAACGTAGCAATGGCACCCGCTTATGCGCTTCATACAATATAAAGGCCAGTCCGAAGACAAATACCAGCCCCGTCGTGAATCCCACAATGTTATTGCTGATATGAGGCGTAACGAAAGCGCCGTACAGCAGCGTCAGCGGATGGTGCACCAGGTAGATAAATAAGGAGGCATTAACCAGATAGGTGATGCGCGGCGAATGGTAGTTCAGCAGCCGGTGGCCGAATGAAAACACCACGTTGGTCATCAGGATGCCCAGTACGATCTTGATCAGGACTTCCACTTCAAACATCAGATCGTTATGAGCCAGCAGCTTTTGGTTCAGCATATAGGCGATGAACAGCAACAGCGCGCCCAGTGCCGCCTTGGGTGACGGGGTAAGGAAAATCTCTTTTAGCCAGGCGTATTTGAAGGCGTAGGCGCCAAGGAGGAAGAACGGCAGGTAGAACAGTGTTTCCATCGCCACAAAATTGAACAGTCCGTCGCCGAGCAACTGCGGTGCGGTCATTAAAATAATGCGGTGCGCCACCGAATAGGCTATCCCATAAATAAGAAAATACAGTGAGATCTTTCCTAAACTATTCATGCTATTTATTGGGAACGGCGCGATAGGCGTTTTTATCGCCTTAATTTTTCTGAACAGGTAAAAACCGGCGCAGGTAAGCAGCGACAGCGTTAATAAAAACCATAAATGGGATACTAATTCCCAAACGGCAACGTTAATTTTCTGATAAAGGTCAAATCCATCCCAGCCGTCCAGTTTATGCGTCGCGTATTTCAGCAGGAAAAACTGCGGCAGGGTAATGAGGGGGATGGAGCTTAACAGCGGGATGGCCACCCGCTCCAGCCGCACCTTGAGCCAGCGTTTACGTTCATAACGCTGGTAAAGCATAAAGGAGAAGTAACCGGAGATGATGAAGAACACCTGCATACGGAATGCATGGATGAAATCGTTCAGTACCGTCAGTGAAAACGACGGCGTGACGCTATTCACAGACCAGGCATGGCTGGAGTAAATCAGAGAAAGATGAAAAGGGATGCCGAGCAACATTAAATAGGCCCGGATAGAATCCAGGAAAAACTCGCGCTGGTTGTTTCCGTTAGTCATAAGATACCGCAGATAGTTTTTATTGAGGCTTCTTTAACCTGCTTATTAATCAAGCATGGGTTAAATCTCATTTCAGACCCTACTATATCACCCCATAATTTTCCATAGCGTCTTGCGCGCGGGCTTGCTACGCTGGGCTTCGTCAGCTGCCTAAACTATGAGCCAGAAACATGAACCAATCATTTATCATGTTGTCGGATAGCTGAATAATCCATTAATATGGATTTTAAATGATTTGAGCACACGAATAGGGGGGGATGTGCCAGTTAATATTTTATCCAGACAGCCACGCGCCGTGAGCGTTCGTTGGTTAGGTGCCACCGTGTTGTTCACGCTGTTCAGTTCGCAGGCGTGGGCCTTTACGCTCGATGATGTCGCCAAACAGGCGCAGGAGTTGGCAGGCAAGCGTTTTGAAGCGCCGAAGAGCAACCTTCCTTCTCAGTTCCGCGACATGAAGTTTGCGGACTACCAGCAGATCCAGTTCAATCACGATAAAGCGTATTGGAACAAGCTGAAAACCCCGTTCAAGCTTGAGTTTTATCATCAGGGCATGTACTTCGACACGCCGGTGAAAATCAACGAAGTCACCGCAACCACGGTCAAACAGATCAAATATAGCCCCGATTACTTCAATTTCGGCTCGGTGAAACACGATCCCGAGTCGGTGAAAAATCTGGGCTTTGCCGGTTTCAAAGTGCTGTATCCGATCAACCGTGCGGATAAGAACGATGAAATCATGAGCATGCTAGGCGCCAGCTATTTCCGCGTGGTGGGTAAAGACCAGGTTTATGGCCTGTCTGCCCGCGGTCTGGCGATCGATACCGCTCTGCCTTCCGGCGAAGAGTTCCCGCGCTTCCGCGAATACTGGATCGAACGGCCTAAGGCGGGCGATAAACACCTGGTGATTTATACGCTGCTGGATTCGCCGCGCGCCACCGGCGCCTACCGTTTTGTGGTCTATCCGGGCCGCGACACCGTGGTGGACGTACAGTCCAAGGTGTTCCTGCGTGATAAAGTGGGCAAGCTGGGTATTGCGCCATTAACCAGCATGTTCCTGTTCGGGCCGAACCAGCCATCGCCGATGATGAACTACCGTCCGGCGCTGCATGATTCCAACGGCCTGTCTATCCATGCCGGCAACGGCGAATGGATCTGGCGCCCGCTGAACAATCCGAAGCACCTGTCCGTCAGCACCTACACCGTTGAGCATCCGAAAGGGTTTGGTCTGCTGCAACGTGGTCGCGACTTCAAAGACTATGAAGATCTGGACGATCGTTACGATCAGCGTCCGAGCGGCTGGATTGAACCGCGTGGCGATTGGGGCAAAGGCAAGGTTGAGCTGGTGGAGATCCCGACCGCCGATGAAACCAACGACAATATCGTGGCGTTCTGGACGCCGGACGTGCTGCCGGATGCCAAAACGCCGCTGGCGCTGAATTATCGCCTGCACTTCACCCGTGATGAAGACAAACTGCATTCACAGGATATTGCCTATGTGAGCCAGACCATGCGCTCCACCGGCGATGTGAAGCAGTCCAACCTGATTCGCGAGCCGGACGGCAGCGTTGCCTTCCTGGTGGATTTCGTCGGGCCGGTTCTGAAAGGCCTGGATGAGAAGACGCCGGTGGCTTCACAGGTGAGCGTCGGTGATAACGGCGAAATGGTGGAAAACAACGTTCGCTATAACCCAGTGACTAAAGGCTGGCGTCTGACGCTGCGTGTGAAAGTGAAAGACGACAAGAAACCTGTAGAAATGCGTGCAGCACTGGTTAATGGTGATAAGACCCTGTCGGAAACCTGGAGCTATCAGCTACCTGCCAATGAATAAGTCTACTCAAACTGCCCAGGATTATCTTGCGGCAATGCCTCTGACCGCTGAGCGGTCAGAGGCGCTCAATCAGCAACTGGCCGCCGATGGCGGCCAGTCTTTGGAAGCGCTGCACCGCCAGATGGGTGCTGAAGACGCTAACGTCGCCACGCTGCCGGAAGACGATATCGCGCTGGCTTCGGTTAAAAGCCGCATTGAAAACGCCTGGCCGGATGCGGTTGACGACGAAAACTTTGATACCGATGCGCAAGGGCGGGCCATTCTGAAAGCGACGCCGCCGATCAAACGCACCAGCATGTTTCCGGAAGCCTGGCGCACCAACCCGGTGGCGCGCTTTTGGGACTCTTTGCTGGGCCGATCGCCGCACAATCGTCACGCCAGCAAAGAAGAGGCCGACGCGGAAAACCGCTGGCGTATAGCGGGCTCCATGCGCCGCTATGTATTACTGGTGCTGATGTTGGTGCAAACCGGTATTGCCACCTGGTATATGAAAACCATTCTGCCGTATCAGGGCTGGGCGCTGATCGACCCGATCGCCATGCTCGACCAGGATCTGATGCAGTCGGTGCTGCAACTGCTGCCTTACGTACTGCAAACCGGCATCCTGATTTTGTTCGCCATTCTGTTCTGTTGGGTATCGGCGGGCTTTTGGACGGCGCTGATGGGCTTCCTGCAGCTGTTGATCGGCAAGGATAAATACAGCATCTCCTCCACCATCAAGGGCGATGAGCCGATTAACCCGGAACACCGCACCGCGCTGATTATGCCGATCTGTAATGAAGACGTTGAACGCGTTTTCGCCGGTCTGCGTGCGACTTACGAGTCGGTCAAGGCGACCGGGCAGCTGGATCATTTCGATATTTACGTGCTGAGCGACAGTTACGATCCCGATATCTGCGTTGCGGAACAGAAAGCCTGGATGGAACTGTGTCGCGATGTTGACGGCCACGGGCGTATTTTCTATCGCCGTCGTCGTCGTCGTGTGAAGCGTAAAAGCGGCAACATCGATGATTTCTGCCGTCGCTGGGGTGGTGATTACAGCTACATGGTGATTCTGGACGCGGACAGCGTGATGAGCGGCGAGTGCCTCACCGGGTTGGTGCGTCTGATGGAAGCCAACCCGAACGCCGGCATCATTCAGTCTGCGCCGAAAGCCTCCGGTATGGATACGCTGTATGCGCGCGTTCAGCAGTTTGCGACGCGTGTCTACGGGCCGCTGTTTACCGCCGGTCTGCACTTCTGGCAGTTGGGTGAGTCCCACTACTGGGGCCACAATGCGATCATCCGCGTCAAGCCGTTTATCGAGCACTGTGCGCTGGCGCCGCTGCCGGGTGAAGGTTCGTTCGCCGGGTCGATTCTGTCCCATGACTTTGTCGAAGCCGCGCTGATGCGCCGTGCCGGCTGGGGGGTGTGGATCGCCTACGATCTGCCGGGCAGTTATGAAGAGCTGCCGCCTAACCTGCTGGATGAACTGAAGCGCGACCGCCGCTGGTGTCACGGCAACCTGATGAACTTCCGCCTGTTCCTGGTGAAAGGCATGCACCCGGTGCACCGCGCGGTGTTCCTGACCGGCGTGATGTCTTACCTGTCTGCGCCGCTGTGGTTTATGTTCCTGGCCCTGTCGACGGCGCTGCAGGTGGTGCATACGCTGATGGAGCCGCAGTACTTCCTGCAGCCGAGGCAGCTGTTCCCGGTATGGCCGCAGTGGCGTCCGGAGCTGGCGATAGCGCTGTTCTCCACCACGCTGGTGCTGTTGTTCCTGCCGAAGCTGCTCAGCGTGATCCTGATCTGGGCGAAAGGCGCGAAGGAATACGGCGGAGCATTCCGCCTGCTGATCTCGATGCTGATGGAAATGCTGTTCTCGGTGCTGCTGGCGCCGGTGCGCATGCTGTTCCATACCGTGTTTGTGGTCAGCGCCTTCCTTGGCTGGGAAGTGGTGTGGAATTCGCCGCAGCGTGATGACGACGATACGCCGTGGGGCGAAGCGTTCAAACGTCACGGATCGCAAATGCTGCTGGGGCTGGTATGGGCCGGCGGTATGGCGTGGCTGGATCTGCGCTTCCTGTGGTGGCTGGCGCCGATCGTATTCTCGCTGATTCTGTCGCCGTTCGTATCGGTGCTCTCCAGTCGCGCGACGCTCGGCCTGAAGAGCAAGCGTGGCAAGCTGTTCCTGATCCCGGAAGAGTACTCGCCGCCGAAAGTGCTGGTGGCGACCGAGGAGTATCTGCAGCAGAACCGCGCTCGTGCGCTGCGTGACGGCTTTATGCACGCGGTGGTGAATCCGTCCTTCAATGCGCTGGCAACAGCGATGGCGACGGCGCGTCACCATCTGCGCGCGGCGATTGAGCGTGCTCGTGAGGAGCGGGTCAATGAGGCGATGCAGGTTGGTCCGGAAAAACTGGAAAAACTGAAGCGTCTGGAATTGCTCAGCGATCCGGTGGCACTCTCCCGACTGCATCAGCGCGTTTGGCAGCAGCCGGAAGGTGAGGGCTGGCGGACGTATTATCAGCAGTTGCCGCATAATGCGCAGGCTCACCCGGCCGGTCAGCGCTAAGCGCCGGCTTGGCCGCAGACAAAAGGACGCGTAACTACGCGTCCTTTTTTTATGGCGCTTACATAATGCTGACATTCTGTGTGCCGGTCATCATGTTACACTGCGCGCCGGTATTATCAGGCGACGGATAGGTTAAGAGAGTGAAAACAGGTTTCTTGCTGCGGGTGGCGTTATTAACGCTGGGCGTCATGACGCTGTCCGGCTGCGGCAGTATTATCAGCCGTACGGTGCCCGGTGCCGGCCATGGCCATCAATATTACCCGGGCGTACAGTGGGACCTGCGTGACACGCCCTGGCGCTATCTGACGGTGATTGACGTGCCGCTGTCAATGGTGGTGGATACCTTCATGCTGCCGTTTGACGCGCAGCACGGGCCTTATGAGTAGCCTGCCTAGCGGGTGGCGAATGCCAGCAGGGAATAACGCTTGCCCCGGCAGGTAAACGTCGTGACCGTCGTCATGCCCAGCCCTTGCTGATGGGCGGCGAGCGAATGCGGGTTAGCGTCGTCGATAAACAGAACTCCCAGATCGTACGATGCCCGCGTATGGTTTTTTACCGCCGCAAACAGTTGTTTCAGCACCCCTTTGCCGCGCCAGCGTTGGTCCAGGCAAACCGGGCCGTAGAGAAAATAGCGCAGCTGCTGAATCGGCCGGTTGTCAAAGTGCTGTACGTCCAGTGTGGCCAGCATGGCGTCGACGACCTCAGGGCGAGGCTGCATATGCGCCTGCGTCAGGCAGACAAAGCCGGCCAGTTGTCCTTCCGCGTCCGCCACCAGAATGCCTAGCTCCGCATTGATGCGCGCAAGCTGGGCTTCATCCATTTTCGAAACGATAAATCCTTGCCGCCGCCGTTCAGCGCTGAGATGCTCCGGCACGTTTTGCGCCTGCAGCGCCAGAATGGCGGGGTAATCGGCGGGCTGGGCCGGCCTGATGATCATTGTCGCTCCTTCAATTCTGTCGCAGCCGCTGAGTGCTTATGGACGCGCTAGCGTTCATCATCCCATTCGTCGGCCGCGGTTTCCCCCTCTTCGGTATCTAACGGCGGTTCCAGTTGGAAATCGTCGTCGTCCCATTCATAAAGGGTGTTTTCGTCCAGCCACTCTTCGCGGATCTCTATGTCGTCATAGTCGCCGGCAAAAATCGCCTGGGCGGCGGCACCGCTGCGCAGCGGCAGGCACTCCGTCGACGCGCCTTCCTCGGCAAAAAACTCTGCTTGCCACAGGATATCACCATCCAGCATCACGTATTTTTGCAAATTGAACTGTTGCGCCGCCGGCGGTTCGTTATCTTCCCCGTCGGTGGACTCAATAAAGGCTTCGCGCGCTGCTTCAATCGCTTCTTCCAGCGTGTCATACAGGTCCATAATCGTCTCCGGTCACAGTGCGGTGGGTTGGCGAGCTTCAGGGAACTGAAGCAGAATGAAAAACGTCAAAATTAATTGTTGTCGCCGCTGCACAGGATGCAAATTTTTTTACGCTGTCGTCAGCGAATGCCAGATCGTGGGAGGAAAACGGTGGGGCATTCAATTTGCCTCATGCTCCGCAGGGGAGGTTGATCTGGCTGATTGGCGACGGCGTTTGATAGAGTAAAGGTATAGATAGATTCACGGTATGAATATAAATCGATAATTATATTGCTTAACTTTATTAATATTATGGCCATTAAGTTTATTTATTGAATTATCCTGACTGTTTTTGTCATTCATTCGGAATATTTGTGATGATTATCCAGATAAGTGATTTTATGGCGCATCGTTATTTACCTGAGCATACTAGTCTGATAACAATAACGGCAACCTCCTGTTTTTTGTTAATGCCATGGAATTAACGTCCCGGGGATTCTTCCGGTTCCGGCTATTTGGATAACGATAACCACAAAGAGGATAAAATGGATGACAACAAATAACATTATGCCCGGTTTCGATCTGAAAAAACGCTATGACAACTTTATCGGCGGCCAATGGGTGGTGCCTTGCGGTGGTGAATACTTTACTAATCTGACGCCAGTGACCGGCCAGCCGATGTGTGAAGTGGCAAACTCTGATTCACGAGATGTGGATCTGGCGCTGGATGCCGCCCACCAGGCGAAATTAAGTTGGTCGAAAACGTCGGTAGCGCAGCGCGCGGCGCTGCTTAACGCGATAGCAGACCGGATGGAAGCCAACCTGCCGCTGTTGGCCGCAGTGGAAAGTTGGGACAACGGCAAGGCGCTGCGTGAAACTCAGGGCGCAGACGTGCCGCTGGCGCTGGATCATTTCCGTTATTTTGCTGCCTGTATCCGCGCGCAGGACGGCAGCATCAGCGATATTGAGCCAGAACTGGTCGCCTATCATTTTCATGAGCCGTTGGGGGTTGTCGGGCAGATTATTCCGTGGAACTTCCCGCTGCTGATGGCCTGCTGGAAGCTGGCGCCGGCGCTGGCGGCGGGGAACTGTGTGGTGTTAAAACCGGCCAAGCTGACGCCGCTGTCCGTTTTGGTGCTGATGGAGATTATCCAGGATATTCTGCCGCCGGGCGTAGTGAACGTGGTCAACGGCTCCGGGGCCAAGATCGGTGAATACCTGGCTACCTCTCCGCGTATCGCCAAGGTTGCGTTCACCGGTTCGACGGAAGTGGGACAGCAGATTATGGGCTATGCCGCTCAGAATGTGATTCCGGTGACGCTGGAACTGGGCGGGAAATCTCCCAATATCTTCTTTGAAGACGTGATGGATAAAGACGACGCCTTTTTTGATAAAGCGCTGGAAGGGTTTGCCCTGTTCGCCTTTAATCAAGGAGAGGTTTGCACCTGTCCGAGCCGCGCGCTGATTCAGGAATCCATTTATGAACGGTTTATTGAAAGGGCACTTGAGCGCGTGGCGAAGATTCGGCGCGGCAGCCCGCTGGATATCGCCACGCAGGTGGGGGCGCAGGTATCCGCCGATCAGCTGCAAACCATCATGAATTACATCGAAATCGGTAAGCAGGAGGGCGCAGAAGTGCTGATTGGCGGCAACCGTGTCGATCTGGGGGGGGAATTGAGTAACGGTTACTACCTGGAGCCGACGGTATTGTTCGGGCGCAATCACATGCGCGTCTTCCAGGAAGAGATCTTTGGCCCGGTGCTGGCGGTGACCACCTTCAAAGATGCCGACGAAGCGCTGGCCATCGCCAACGATTCACCGTTTGGGCTGGGCGCCGGCGTCTGGAGCCGCAACGGCTCGTTGGCCTATAAAATGGGGCGCGGCATTCAGGCCGGCCGGGTCTGGACCAATTGTTATCATGCCTATCCTGCGCATGCCGCCTTCGGCGGTTATAAACTGTCAGGCATCGGTCGCGAGACACATAAAATGGTGCTGGAGCACTACCAACAGACCAAGTGCCTGCTGGTCAGTTATTCGGATAAGGCGCAGGGGCTGTTTTAAGCCGGCGCATACGTGATAAGCCAAAATACCGCCGCTGATAACGGCGGTATTTTTTGCGCTGGAATGTGCTGTAACCGGAGCAGGACAAACAGCACGTTACTCTCTGAATTAACATTGAACGTTTACTACTCTTGCCTATGTCAATGCCGTCAGGCCGGTGACGGAGTATTTACTGGGGGAAACCATGTTGCCTAAAAATGCCGTTCTGCGTATTGCACGGCCTACCGATCGTCTGCAGTCTATTGTGGCCATGTATTGCGATGGCTTGGGATTCAGCCGGTTAGGGGAGTTTTACGATCATCAGGGTTTTGACGGCGTGATGCTGGGGCATCCGCACCATGCTTATCACCTTGAGTTTACCCATCACCGCGGGGAGCCGGCGGGGCAGGCATTGAGCAAGGACAACTTATTGGTGTTCTACGTGCCGGATGCCTCCGAGTGGCAGGCTCAGTGCCGGCAAATGCTGGCGGCGGGTTTTAACCGGGTTAGCGCCTATAACCCGTACTGGGATAGTCATGGTCAGACTTTCGCCGATCTGGATGGCTATCGCGTCGTACTGCAACGGCAGGAGTGGCGGGCATAAAAAAGCCGGCGCGTAATGCGCCGGCTTATGCGAAAACGCAGAGCGATCAGACGCTGGTGGCCGGCTGCTGCTCGCTGCTGGTTTTGGTATTGGCCAGCATGCGGCGAATCGGCACAATCAGCAGGGTCAGCACGGCGGCGCAAATCAGCAGCGCGATGGAACAGCGTGCAAACAGCTCCGGCAGTGAGTCCAACTGATCCGCCTTCACATGGCCGCCGATCAGGCCGGCCGCCAGGTTGCCGAGCGCGCTGGCGCAGAACCACAGGCCCATCATCTGCCCGCGCATTCTCTCCGGCGCCAACAGCGTCATGGTCGCCAGCCCGATAGGGCTCAGGCACAGCTCTCCCAGCGTCAGCATCAGAATGCTGGCAACCAGCCACATAGGTGATACGCCGGCGCCGTCGTTGCTCAGAACGTGCTGGGCGGCCATCATCATCAGCCCGAAACCGGCGGCGGCGAACAGGATGCCAATCACAAATTTCGTGATGCTGCTCAGCTGGACTTGCTTACGCGCCAGCGCCGGCCACAGCCAACTGAATACCGGCGCCAGCAGGATAATAAACAGCGCATTGATGGACTGGAACCAGACCGCCGGAATCTCAAAATCACCGATCATGCGGTTGGTGTAGTCATTGGCGAACAGGTTGAACGAGGTCGGCTTCTGCTCAAAGGCAGACCAGAAGAAGGCGGCTGAAACCAGCAGGATAAAGCACACCAACAGGCGGGCGCGCTCTTTGCGGTTCAAACCGGCGAAGGCGAACAGGTAAATAAAATAGAGCGTCACCGAAGCGGCGATGACGTAAACCAGTATGCTGGCGACGGCCACCGGGTTAATCACGATCGTACCGTTGGCGACCATCGCGGTCAGCGCCACGATAACCAGCGCGATGCCTCCCAGCCAGGCGCCCACGCCGTTTTTCTTCACGACAGGACTGTTCCAGGTAGAATCCAGCCCCACTTCTTTGTCGTAGCGTTTCATTGCCGGCACGGCGAAGATGCGGAAAATCACCAGCGCCACCAGCATACCGATACCGCCGATGCCAAAGCCCCAGTGCCAGCCGTGCGATTTGATCAGCCAGCCGGAAATCAGCGGCGCGATAAATGAGCCCATATTGATGCCCATATAAAACAGCGAGAACCCTCCGTCGCGGCGGGCGTCGCCTTTCTTGTACAGCGTACCGACCATCACCGAGATACAGGTTTTGAACAACCCGGAGCCCAGCACGATCAGCATCAGGCCGATAAAGAACAGCGGATTGCCCATAATAGCGGACAGGGCTATCGACAGGTGGCCGAGAGCGATCAGAATCGAACCGTACCAGACGGCTTTGCGCTGCCCCAGCCAGTGATCGGCCAGCCAGCCGCCGGGCAGTGCGGCCAGGTACATACTACCAGCGAAGATACCGACGATAGCCGACGCGTTTTCGCGCGCCAGTCCCATTCCGCCTTCATAAACCGTGGCGGCCATAAACAGAATCAGCAGCGGGCGAATGCCGTAAAACGAAAAGCGTTCCCACATTTCGGTGAAGAACAGTGAACCGAGCGGGTATGGATGGCCGAAAAAGGTCCGGCTTTCTTGTTGGTTGCTAGAGGATTGCATAACGTATTCCCAATAAAGTCTGCCGATTGCACCGGCTTATAGTGTGGTATGTATATGTTGTTAAGCGTGATAATTCCGCAAAAGCGGGTTACCGGACAAAACCGCGGCCGCAACGCCCGTATGCCGTGGAAAGCGTCGCGACCCTTTCTTCACTTAGCAGAGTGCGGGCACTCTGCGTGATATTATTCAGCCATTTGATAATCGGCTGTTGGTTTTGTCTAGTACCTATATCCCATTTATTAGATGAAAAGTCGACAAACATCTACTTTTTTAGTTTTTATGTTGGAAAAGTGGTAAATGTGATTGACAGGGCGTTTATTGAGCAGTTTTTTTAATTGTTTTTATAAACAACTAGATAGGTGGTTTCTTTGTCGCAGCTGGCGGCCAGCGGTGACGAAACGCCATGAATAATGAAAGTGCTGAAAATGGCCGCTAATGATAAAAAATAGTGCGGGCTGCGTATTATGGTTCTTCTTGCAGCTGTTTTTCCTGCGGGGGTTTGGGGCGACGCTGCAGACAGCGCCATGAATAGAGCGCGTTGAACATCACCACCAGCGCCGTCACGCCGAATACCGCCCGAAAACCGTAGCTGGCGGAAACCGCCGCGCCGAGCAGCGGGCCGGTGACATTGCCGACGTCACGGAAGGATTGGTTATAGCTGAAGATGCGCCCGGCCACCTGATTGCTGCTGTTGTAGATTAATAGCGTCTGTACCGCAGGCAGCAGGGCGCCGTCGGCGGCACCCAGCAGGAAACGCAGCACCGCCAGCTGCCATGGCGTTTGCACAAAAGCCATAGGGATCAGCAGCAACACGGAGAACAGCAGCATACAGACGAGAATACGTTCCGGCCCGATGCGGTCGCCCAGCCTCCCCAGACGCGGCGCGCTGATCAACGCGGCAACGCCGGGCACGGAGGCGATCAGCCCGCTGACGAACGCCAGGTTATGGATATCGCCGGCCAAATCGCGCACGTACAGCGTCAGGATCGGTGCAATAGAGCCGGTGGCGATCTGAATAATCATGGTGGTCACGAACAGCGCCAAAATCAATCTGGGGTTTTTCAGCGAGGCAAACACCTGACGGGCGTGCAGCATATCTTTCCGTTGTACCGGGGTGAACTGTTCCCTGACGAAAAACAGCGTCAGCATAAAGCAGATAAACAGGACGGCGGCGGTGATATAGAACACCGGGCGCAGGCCGTACTGGTCGGCTAACAGGCCGCCGATCAACGGACCGATCAATGCACCGCTGACGCCGCCGGTTGAGAGGGTGCCCAGCGCCCAGCCGCTGCGGTTGCGCGGCACCTGGGTGGCGATCAGCGCGTTGGCATTGGGAATAAAGCCGCCGAGCAGGCCGAGCACCGCGCGCAGCGCCAGAAACTGCCAGATGTTTTGCGCCATACCCATCAGCGCCATCACGATGGCCATGCCCAGCGCGGAGCGCAGCAACATCAGTTTGCGCCCACGCCGGTCGGCCAGTCCGCCCCAGAAAGGCGAGGCGACGGCGGAAAACAGGAAGGTAATGCTGAACACCAGCCCGGACCACAGGTTCAGCGCCTCATGCCCGGAGACGCCAAGCAATTCGACGTAGAGTGGTAAAAAGGGCATGACCAGGCTGAAGGCGGCGCCGGTAAGAAAGCAGCCGAGCCAGGCGACGAAGAGGTTGCGTTTCCAGTTAATAGGTTCTGATACCGGAGCCATGGGTTACCGTAACAGCAGAAGAAGAGGCAGGCGATGGCGCTGCGGCCAAGGCAAAAAAGTTAGCCTGCTCAGTATGCGCCTTCGATGCGCGGACTTCAAATGTGTTCGGGACGGAGAGACGGAAAAATAAAATAAAGTTTCAAAAATAAAACAGGGTGCGATCCCGCGCTGAGCGGCGCGGGAGGGAGAATTACAGGTTGAGCAGGTTGCTGAAATCTTCGCCGGCGGCGGTTACCGCCAGTTCGGTCACCTCGTAGTTCGCCACCGCGGTAAACGGATCCTGCGCCAGAATGGCGTCCAGCTGTGAACGTGCCATCTGTTTGGCGAGGATTACGCCGCCGTTGCGCGGGTTTTTACGCCCGGCGGCAATAAAATCACCTTGGGCGAAATACTTTTTCAGCCAGGCGATATGCCCTTCAAGATGGCTGTCGACCTCTTCAATCGGGCGATGGTAGGTCAGACTGACAATATACATGATGCGCTCCACGGTTAGCGTAGGTTCGAAACCTTTACCTTCACACTGTTTCGCCCGCGGCTCAAGTCATCAGCCATAAAAAACCCGCCGTCAGGCGGGTAAGATTTAATACAGTGAGGGTTCGCCTTCCGGACGGGTTTTAAAGCGGCGGTGCAGCCACATATACTGGTCCGGCGCCAGCAGAATACCGTGCTCCACCACCTGGTTCATCCGGGTGGCGGCGCTCAGTTCGCTGTCCAGCGGGAAGTCTTCCACCGCCGGCTGAATCAGTAACTCATAACCCTGGCCATCTGGCAGGCGGCGCGGAGCAAAGGGGATAATCGCCGGTTTGCCCATCCGTGCCAGCATATAGCTGCCGGTGGTGGTGGCGGCGTTGTCTACGGCAAACAGCGGAGCGAAGACGCTGCTGCGCGGGCCGTAGTCGTGGTCTGGCGCATACCAGATGATATCGCCCTGTTTGAGCGCGCGGATCATGCCTTTGATATCTTTGCGGTCCAGCATCGATTTATTGGAGCGCATCCGTCCCCAGGTTTGCAGCCAATCCAGCAGTTTATTGTCATGCGGACGATAGACGCCGATGCCGGGGTTATAGATGCCGAAAATACGGGCGCCCAGCTCCAGCGTTAAAAAATGCAGCCCGATCAGCAAAACGCCCTGTTGGTTGTCCCGCGCCTGCTGAATGTGCTCCAGCCCTTCCGGACGGCACCAGCGTTTGATGCGCCAGTCCGGCCAGAACCAGGCCATGCCGGTTTCAAACAGACCCATGCCGACCGACTCGAAATTCTTCACCACCAGCGCATCACGCTCCGCCTGCGGCATATCCGGGAAACACAGTGTCAGATTGCGCTGTGCAATGACCACGCGGCGTTTCAGAAAACGCATGGAGAAACGGCCAAGCGAGGTGCCGAGGCGGTAAATGACGGGATAAGGCAGCAGTACCAGCAGGTATAACAAACCAATGCCGAACCAGGTCAGCCAATAACGCGGATGCAGCAGGGAACGATTAAAAGAAGGAAGTTGTGTCATGTATTCTCAGCTTTTTTTGGTAATTATTGGTGTCATAACAGCGAATTAGCATGGTCCGTTGCCCTAAGGGACTCTGTGCACGCGTATCATTTTCTGCCGGTAATGGCAGTTATTGTGGCATTTTCTGGCGTGACAGGAAAATCCTGAATTAGGTTATGGTGCGCTCTGTGGCGTATTTTCCCGCAGCAGGAGAGGAGGAGTGGCGGGCGATCAGGCCGTTAGTCAGGCTAACGGCCGAATGATTCAGGGCAGAATGATATCGACCCAGGGCCGGGCGCCGGCGTTTAGCCGTTGCTGAACAGTCCTTTCAATACATGAGGTTCTGAACGCCAGTATTGCGGCGGTGCGCTGGCTTTTGCACCCAGCTTGGCCGCGGCGTGCCACGGCCAGCGCGGGTTATACAGGATGCCGCGCGCCAGCGCCACCATATCGGCTTGGCCGGTGGCGACGATCGCTTCGGCCTGCTCCGGTTCAGTGATTAAACCGACGGCGATAGTCGGCAGGCCGACTTCGCGTTTGATGGTCTCGGCGAAGGGCACCTGATAATTCGGGCCGACGGGGATTTGCTGCTGTGGAGATAGACCGCCGCTTGAGACGTGAATATAGTCGCAGCCCAGCTCTTTCAGCGCCTTGGTCAGCGCCACCGACTGTTGCTCATCCCAGCCGTCCTGCACCCAGTCACTGGCGGAGATGCGTACGCCGACGGCTTTGTGCGCCGGGAATACCGCACGTACCTCGCCGAAAATTTCCAGCAGCAGCCGCATACGGTTTTGCAGCGAGCCGCCATACTGGTCATCGCGCTGATTGGCCAGCGGCGACAGGAACTGATGCAGCAGATAGCCGTGGGCGCCATGCAGCTCAATCAGCTCAAAGCCCAGGCGATCGGCGCGTTTGGCTGCGTCGACGAACTGTTGCTTTAACTGGGCGATTTGCGGCAGGCTCATCGCCTCCGGCGCTTCATCGTCGGAATGGAACGGCGTTGCGGAGGGAGCGATGGTTTGCCAGCCGCCATTTGCCTGGCTAATCTGACCGCCGCCTTCCCAGGGCACTGCGGTGGAGGCTTTACGTCCGGCGTGACCTAACTGAATGCCCAGCGGCATGGTGGCGTGCTGCTTGACCGCATTGACGACCTCGGCCAACGCCTGTTCGGTGGCGTCGTCCCACAATCCCAGATCCTGCGGTGAAATGCGCCCTTCCGGCGATACCGCCGTTGCTTCGACAATCAGCAGGCCGGCGCCGGACATTGCCAGGCTGCCCAGGTGCATGGTATGCCATGGCGTCGCCGCGCCCTGTTCGGCGGAATACTGACACATCGGCGCGATAATGATGCGGTTTGGCAGACTGAGTTTCCCAAGGGAAATCGGTTTGAATAGCTGGCTCATTGATATCCTCTTTTCAGGTCGCATTGAATAGCGTGCTCACACTCTCCGCATGTGGATTTGTGAACTGCATCAAGTTTAGCAGCCGCAAAGATGGCCGGGCAGTTCATGATGTGCTGCCTGGTATTTTCAGGTATGATGTGCGCCGCGCGTCGCTCCGGGGGCGGCGCGCGGCGATTAATCCCCTCAGAAAGAACAGGAACGTACACCATGCCAGTGTTACATAACCGAATCTCCAATGAGGAACTGAAGGCGCGCATGCTGGCTGAAACCGAGCCGCGCACCACGGTTTCTTTTTATAAATATTTCACTATCGATGATCCCAAAGCCTTTCGCGACAGCCTGTACATTCAGTTTGAAAAACTGAAGGTGTTTGGCCGCATCTATGTGGCGAAAGAGGGCATCAACGCGCAGATCAGCGTACCGCAGAGCCGTTTTGAGGCGTTCAAAACGGCTCTGTTTGCTTCACACCCGGCGCTGGATCAGGTGCGTTTGAACATCGCGCTGGAAGATGACGGTAAATCCTTCTGGGTGCTGCGCCTTAAGGTGCGTGAGCGTATCGTTGCCGACGGTATCGACGATAACAGTTTCGATCCTGCTAACGTGGGTGAGTATCTGAAGGCCGATCAGGTCAATGCCATGATCGACGATCCGAATACGCTGTTTGTCGATATGCGCAACCACTATGAGTATGAAGTGGGGCATTTTGAAAATGCTATTGAAGTGCCTTCCGACACCTTTCGCGATCAGCTGCCGATGGCGGTGGAAATGCTGCAGGAGCAGAAAGACAAGAATATTGTCATGTACTGCACCGGCGGCATCCGCTGTGAAAAGGCCAGCGCCTACATGCTGCATAACGGTTTTAAAAACATTTATCACGTGGAAGGCGGCATTATTGAATACACCCGTCGTGCTAAAGAGCAGGGGTTGCCGCTGAAGTTTATCGGTAAGAACTTCGTGTTCGACGAGCGGATGGGCGAGCGGATCTCGGACGATGTTATCGCCCACTGCCATCAGTGCGGCGCACCGTGCGATAGCCATACCAACTGCAAGAATGACGGCTGCCATTTGCTGTTTATCCAGTGCCCGAGCTGTGCCGCCAAGTTTGAAGGCTGCTGTAGCGAAATCTGTCGTGAAGAGCTGAAACTGCCGCGTGAAGAGCAGCGTGCGCGGCGCGCTGGGCGGGAGAACGGTGTGAAGATCTTCAACAAGTCGAAGGGGCTGTTGCAGACCACCATGCATATTCCGGATCCGGAAGATAAATAATCGTTGCCGGATGGGAATCACGAAAGGGCGCGGTATGACCGCGCCCTTGTTTTTTTATGCCTTCTCGCGTACGCCTTCGACGGAGATGATCAGCTCAACGTCTTGTGAGGCCGGGCCGAGATCGGTTGTGATGCCGAAGTCTTTCAGCTTGATCTTACCGTTGGCTTCAAAGCCGGCACGGTAGCCGCCCCATGGGTCGTTGCCCTGGCCAATCAGCTTGGCGTCCAGCGTAACCGGCTTGGTGACGCCGTTGAGCGTCAGGTTGCCGACTACGGCATAGCCTTCGCCGTCTTTTTTCACTTCGGTGGATTCAAACTTCGCCTGTTTGTTTTTTTCCACGTTGAGGAATTCGGCGCTGCGCAGGTGTTTGTCACGTTCCGCATGGTTGGTGTCTACGCTGGCGGTGTTGATGGTGACGCTGACTTTATCCTTGGACGGATCTTTCTCATCGAAAGTGAAGGCGCCGTCAAAATCTTTGAAGGTGCCGTACAGCCAGCTGTAGCCGAGATGCTGGATGCGGAATTGGACGAAGGCGTGCTGCCCCTGCTTGTCGATTTTGTAGTCGGCGGCCAGCGCGGAACCGGCGCTCAGTAACAGTGCGCCTGCGGTCAGGCCTAATACGGTCTTTTTCAACATGGTTATCTCCATTATTCCAAGAGGTTAATCGGCGCTGCGACCCAGCATCCGTTTCAAAGTGACATCACGATCCACAAAGTGATGCTTAAGCGCGGCCAGGGCGTGCAGTACCGACAGCACAACGACGCTCCAGGCCAGATAAAGATGAATCGTACCGGCGGTATCGGCCTGGGCGCCCATGCCGGTGACGCTGGCGGGAACCTCGAACCAGCCGAACACGCTGATCGCCTGGCCGTCGGCGGTAGAAATCAGATAGCCGCTGATCAGAATGGCGAACAGAATGACATACAGCGCCAGGTGCGCCAGGATGGCGCCGACGCGGGTAACGCGGGAGTAGCTGGCCAGCGGTTTTGGCGGCGGAGAAATCAGGCGCCAGATGACGCGCGCCACCATCACGATAAACAGCAGCACGCCGATGCTCTTATGGATCTCCGGCGCCTGGTGATACCACACGTCGTAATAGCCCAGCGTGACCATCCATAGGCCAAGCGCAAACATGCCGTACACCACAAGAGCAACCAGCCAGTGGATCAAAATAAACAGATGACCGAAACGGTCAGGGGTGTTTTTCCAAAGCATCGGACTTCCTTAATTCCTTATTGCCGGCTGCAATAATTAACATGAAAAAACATAAAATCAATAATAAATTTAACTATGTTACGACTTAATAATATTAGTCAGTGGATTTGCACAAGATCGGAAAAATTAATCAAAGGAATCGTTGAAAGGAGAAGGGAAAAGAGAAGGGGGATGCTTTCGTTGTGAATTGAAATAAAACGAATTTCTATTTTATTGTCAGTTTTTGTCATGTTGCGTAAATACGGGCGACGACGTTCGGCAACGCGTCTTTGCGGCCTGAGAGGCGTTGCTGCCGCCGACCTGTGCCCGCTGATTTTCTGTGCGGATGATTTATAAAAACTGATGATTAACCCACAGCCCCGAGGCAGAGTTTGTTAAAATAAATGTTTCAATGGTTTGCGCATTATCGGGGAAAAAAAGGATGTTATCTTGAGCCGAAATTTCTTCATCGATCGCCCGCTGCGTCTGGCGATTATGCTGGCGATGATCGTGGTGATCCTTGCCGGGATTAAAACCTCTTCGGAAATTGTGGTGCCGTTTTTGTTGGCGATCTTTTTAACCATCGTGCTAAACCCGTTGGTTACCCGGCTGGAACGCTGGCGAGTGCCGCGCATTCTGGGCGTGATGCTGTTAGTGACGCTGGTGGTGATCGTTTTGGTGATGTTTATCGGCATGATGGGGGCATCGCTGAATGAGTTTGCGCGTTCACTGCCGCAGTATCGCGGCATGATGACGGAAAAAATGCATGAGCTGCAGCGCTATGCGGACCGCTTCAACATTGTCATCTCGGCAGAGGCGATTGTGCATTATATCGATCCCAGCGCCACGATGAATTTGGTGACGCGCATGCTGAGTCACCTTTCCGGCGCCATGACCAATATTTTCCTGCTGCTGATGACGGTGGTATTTATGCTGTTTGAAGTGCAGCTGCTGCCGGTGAAGCTGCGACAGGCATTGAGCAGGCCCACTCAGGGCATTGCCAACCTGCAGCGGGCGGTGCAGGGGGTGACGCATTATCTGGTGATCAAAACGGTGATTAGTCTGGCGACCGGCCTCATTGTCTGGATCTTTTTGGCGATTATCGGCGTGCGTTTTGCCTTCATCTGGGGGTTGCTGGCTTTCCTGCTCAATTTTATTCCCAATATCGGTTCGGTGATTGCTGCCGTGCCGCCGTTGATTACCGCGCTGTTATTTAACGGTTTTGGTGATGCGCTGGCGGTGGCCGGCGGTTTTGTACTGATCAACCTGGTGATTGGCAATATCCTCGAGCCGCGGGTGATGGGGCGCGGCCTTGGCCTGTCGACGCTGGTGGTCTTTCTCTCTCTGATTTTCTGGGGCTGGCTACTAGGGCCGGTGGGGATGTTGCTGTCGGTGCCGCTCACCATTATTGCGCGTATCGCGCTGGAAGCCAGTGAAAACGGCAGGAAAATAGCGGTGATTCTGGGCGATGGCCGCGACGAAAACGAGCCGGAACGCCGGGCTGAATGACGCGGCGTTAAGGTATTTGGCGGACTGAAGCCTTTCAGCCCGCCATGCGCACCACGGTGCGTAAGCCCGGAGCATCGGGCGGATAAAAATAGCGCAATATGTTGTATAACGAATAAAACTCAAGCCGGTTACGGGCGTTAATTTTCTCCGTGATATGGCGCTTATGCACATAAACGGTATGCGCACTGATCTGCAGTTTGCGGGCGATCCGATAGTTTGGTACTTCCGCCATCCAGTACTTCATCACCGTCAATTCCTGCGGGCTGAACAACGAGTGCAGGCCGCTTTCCAGTAAGACGTGCGGCGTATCACGCAGGATACGCAGTGCTTTGGGCAAAGCGGCTTTATTGAACAGGAAGGCATTATCGGCAATGCGCATCGGCCGATCGCCGTAAGGATAGGGCGCATCCAGGTAGATAAACAACACCGCGTTATCACTGCTGTCGATCAACGTTTGTAACCAAGGTTCGTCTTGATTTGGCCGGCAGTAGTTGGTCAGATTCAGCAGGATATGTGAAGGAGTATGACTGGACAGGTGTTGCACCGCGGCGCTGAGCGTATCACAGCTGGTGACGGTATTGGCGGCATTATCGGCCAGATAGCTGGCGATGCCGAGACGGGTATAACCGCATTCGTCCACGACGAGTAGTTTCATGCTGACATCCTTGTGATCGGGCAATTAATACCTGGCATTACAGGGATAAAATAGGAGGGACGTCACCGGCAATCAATTCGGAAATCTGGATTGTTACACCAGCTTTTTCCGTGGATAGGCAGCGAGGGGCATATTCTGGTGTCAACGTGAGGGAGAAAGGTCGCAGCCGATGCGGACAAAGGCTGCGATTGCGCTGGCGCTTTTAGTTAAAACGCTGCAGCGAGAACGGGGTCAGATCGAACGGAATGGCTTTATCCTGCGCGAACAGCGCGGCTATTTCACCCAGCACGCTGGCGAATTTAAAGCCGTGGCCGCTGAGCCCGGTGATCACCATCATATTTTCACTGCCGGGAACGGTATCAATAATAAAGTCTTCGTCCGGACTCATATCATAGGTACAGACTTTACCGTGCAGACACACGCCGACACCGGGCAGATGCTGACGCAGGAAGTTAAATACTTCGCTGCCGTCGCTGGCGATGCTGCCAAACGCCCGGCGCTGCTGTGGCGTTTCAATCGGCTGGCCGCCATCGTGTTTGCCGACCTTCAGGCCGTCATTATCGGCAGGGAAGCCATAATAATGGCAGCCGTCCTGCGCCTCAACGGTAAAGGCGGGGAAACTGTTGGGTTCGCTGTAACGTCCGTCAGCCTGATGCCAGGAAAACACTTTACGCAATGCTGTGACCGGTAACTGCGGCAACAGTGCTTTTACCCAGGTGCCGGCGGCGACCAGGACTTTTTTCGCCTGATAGCTGCCTTCTGCCGTGGTGACGTCAACGCCGCCGTCAACGCTGTTAACCGCGGTGACCGGGCAGTTAAACAGCTGGCTGCAGCCGGCCTCTTTCGCCAGGCGGATATATTGCCTGATGGCCTGTTCGGAGCGCAGAAAACCGGCATCCGGCTCGAAGACGCCGACATAGTGCGCCGGCGCGTTAAATTCCGGCCAGCGCTGTTGTACTTCGTCGGCGCTCAGCAGTTGGGTGTTCAGACGGAAAGTGCGTGCGCTTTGCCGGGCGTTGGCGATGAACTCGGCGTCTTTGGGACCCAGGTTGAGTACGCCGCAGGCGTGAAACAGCTGCTCGCCGCTGTCCCGCGTCAGGCCATTCCACAGGGCCTGCGCGCGCAGCAATAACGGAACATATTTTTCACCTTCGCCGTAAGCATGGCGGATAATGCGCGTATCGCCGTGGTGGCTGCCGTTGCTGTGCGGGGGGATTTCGCTGTCGATCATCAGCACTTTCAACCCTGCCTGCGTGGCGTAGTAGCCAGCTGCTGCGCCAACGGAACCGCTGCCGACGACGATTAAATCATATTCCACGTAACCTATCCTCACTGTTGCGCTTTGCTGAGCCCAGCATGATAAAAGGTTGGGCGCGGCAATGCACCCGTTGTCGGCGGCAGATAAAGAAAAAGCGCCGGGAATGAGCACCGGCGCTTAGGACGTTTGGCTTAATGAATCAGTGTTTCTTACGGTCAAGATCCTGGTATTCCGTTGATTCAATTTTTGCGATGCCCGCCTCTAGGATATTTATCAATTGTCGGGCGACATCTGTGGTTAACCAAAGCGTTCTGTCTACTTGGGCTTCCTCGAGCGTTTGGTCTAGCGAAGACAGGTAATGAAGGCGTATCATCATGGCGTCGTAAACGTCAACGGTGCTGATATCCCATCCAACAAGCGGGTGTGTCTGAATAACTTCATCATTTCTGTCCATAAAGACCCCTTATTGAGTAGTAACTAACGCGAGTGACTAACGAGGATCGATGCGGCTCATCTTCATGAGGAGCTTTTACAGTATACGCTTGGTGGCTGACTGCCGCGGGCTTTTCCGGCGAAAATTTGTCAAATAATCGCTTGTTTGCACAATAATTCAGCAAAAATGAGGGGGGGGGCTTGCCGTTTTTACGGAGCGGCAAGCCGTAGAACGGCAGTTTATTCTGCTGCAGGAGAAACGGCGGGAGGCTGAAGATGCTTTTCCAGTTCGGCTGCCAGTTGGGCGAAGTGCTGTTGCGTTTCGGCATCGCGGTTCTGGTTTTGCGCTTCCAGCTTCAGGCTATGGATCAGCAATTGGTTAGCCTTGTCATCCAGCCCAAAGGCCAGATAGGAGAAGGCGACTTCCAGCACGCTAAGGCGCCGTTTTTGATCGGCGATAACCGTCAGCAGTTCGCCGAAGGTCATTGCTTCTTCTGATTTTTCTTTGTCCAGGGCCATGGAAAGAGACCTCCTGTTGTAATAGCGCCCGCACCCACTCCTATTACAGATCAGATGGCGTTTTTATTCCAGCAAATTTCACCCCGGTTGGCGGGTTACAGATATAAAAAAGCCGGAGAGCGACCTCCGGCAAAAACAGCATTGCAGTATTATTCGGCACTGAACCAATCGTCGGCGCTTTCCCAGGTTTCCTGGAGGATCTCGGCGATCAGATCTTTATCTGTTTTGACGCCGCCGAGTACGGATAGCCCGTTGGCGCCGGAATACCTGACCTGAACCACCGTATCTGGGAACTGACGGTTAATCCGTTTGCTCAATTCGCCGTTCAGGGCTTCAATTGCCCCCGGCGGCAGCGGCCTGGTCTTATCTATGGTTACTTCAACACGCATAATTGCCCCCGAAGTTATCTACTGTTTATTTATACAGTTAATGAGGTTCGGGAGCAAGAGGGCGCGTTAAAAAAGATTAGCTGGCGGTCACCGTCCAGTTAACGCTTTCACCGGCGAGGAATGGCACGATGGACTCATTATCCAGCGCAATCTCCTCAGGCTGCACGGAAGGGACGCGCTGCAGTTCGATAAAGTCTTCGTTGACCGGTAACCCGTAGAAGCGCGGCCCGTTGAGGGAACAGAAGGCTTCCAGGTGTTCCAGCGCGCCTAACTGCTCAAACACCGTGGCATAGGCCGGCATGGCGCTTGGCGCATTGAACACGCCGGCGCAGCCGCAGCTGGATTCTTTGCGGTGCTTGGCGTGGGGGGCGGAATCGGTGCCGAGGAAGAAACGGTCGGAGCCGCTGGCTACCGCCTTGCGCAACGCTTCCTGATGGATATTACGCTTGAGGATCGGCAGGCAGAACAGGTGTGGGCGGATGCCGCCCACCAGCATATGGTTACGGTTGAACATCAGGTGTTGGGGCGTGATGGTGGCGCCCAGGAAGCGGTCGCCGGCCTGGACGTATTCTGCAGCCTCTTTGGTGGTGATGTGTTCGAAGACGATCTTCAGTTCCGGGAACTGGCGGCGGATCGGTTCCATCACCTGGGCGATAAAGCGGGCTTCACGGTCGAAGATATCCACGCCGGCATCGGTCACTTCACCATGGATAAGCAGCGGCATGCCGATTTTCTGCATTTGTTCAAACAGCGGGTAGATGCCTGTTACATCGCTGACGCCGTGGTTAGAGTTGGTGGTGGCGTTGGCAGGGTAGAGTTTGGCTGCGGTGAAAATGCCTTGCTTAAACCCTTCCGTCAGCACATCGGCCGACAGGGAGTCGGTCAGGTAGCAGGTCATCAGCGGGGTGAAGTTGTGTTCTGCCGGCACCGCAGCCAGGATGCGTTCGCGATAACGCTGTGCGGCTTCAAGGGTGGTGATCGGCGGAGCCAGATTCGGCATTACAATCGCACGGCCGAATACCTGGCTGGTATAGGGCAGGACCGTTTTCAACATCTCATCATCACGCAGATGGATGTGCCAGTCGTCAGGGCGGCGAATCTTCATGGCTTGAGGTTGTGCTGTCATGGTGCAAGGCTCCGGCGGTCAGAAATACGTCTAAGTAAAAGCGAATAATGGGGGTTATTCACGCCGGGGTATAAGCATAAGCGGAAAGCGTTCTTGATGCATCTGTTTGTTAACCAAAGTTGAAAACAATAGATAAACGGGCGCATAGTAATCGTCTTGACGATGACTTTTTGCTACTTATTCCTACAGGAGGATGAAATGGAAATTCGCGTGGTGGCCACTTTGCAGGCCAAAGCGGAGTGTATTGATGACGTTAATGAAGCGGTGCATCAGATTATCAACGCCAGCCGTCAGGAGCTGGGAAATCTGCAGTACGATTTGCACCGTGAGCTGGATAAACCCGGCACCTTCGTGTTCTTTGAGCGCTGGGCCAGCGCGGAGGCATTGGATAAGCATAATGCTACCGAACACTTCCAGCACTTTGTCCACCAAATTGACGGCAAGCTGGACTCGCTGGATATTAAACAGCTGAAAAAAATAGCCTGAACGCTGCGCAATAAAAAACCCGCCGACTGGCGGGTTTTTTTCACGGTTTAACTTAGTCGTTGACCGGCTGCGGTTTGGTGGCCGGGGCAGTGGCCTGATTGACCGCTGAGTGACCGCCGGCGCTGCCTTTACCGTCGAAATTAAATCCCGGGCGCTGCCAGTCGCTATGCTTCGGCGCTTCCGGCTGGTAAGCCGGAGCCGGCGCTTTGGTCATCGGTGCGCTGGCGATATGCTTGTAACGCGTTTCGACAGGCTGAGCCGCGATGACTGGCGCAGGGGCCGCCGGCACCGTCTCATCGCTTGCCGGCTGCGGAGCAGGTTCGCTGACGACCGCTTCGGCTGGCGCCGCAATGGTCGTTTCCTCAACGGCCTTCTCTTCTACCGCGTTCGCTTTTTCTTCAGCGGTGTCGGTTGCCGGTTCAATGGCGGCAGGCGCCGTCTGCTCTTCAGGCTGAGACGGTGCAGCTTCAGCGACAGGCTGAACATCGCTGGCGACGTCGGCCGGTGCTTCAACGGCTGCCGGCTGTGGCGCTTTGGCCTCTTCCTGCTGCGGAGCGGCAGCTGGCGCGCTTTCCGCCGGTTCGACGCTGGCAACGGCTGCAGCCTGAACGTCTTCCTGAACGGCAGTAATGACAGGCGCGGCAGTGCTGGCGGCAGTTTCCGCTGCCGGCTGCTGCTCAACGGCTGCCTCGGATTGGCGCTTAACCTCAGTCTCTTCAACTGCTTGCGCAGCTGTTGTGACAGGGTAACCTACCCATACCTTGCCTGACGCCATTTCCGGAGACGCGAATGCAGCCGTCAGCGGCATCGGCGACTGGGTCGGATAACGCTCGTCGCGGTAACGACGACGGCGCTGACCGCTCACGCGCAGATGGCGCGGTGAACGACGTGAGCGACGCGGCATGCCGTTTTCACCATTACGGTTTTCCTGCGTGTCTTCTTCGCCGGTGGTGGCTACGGTTTCCGGCAGCAGCTTAACGCTGTCGTCTGCCACAGGCGCTTTGGCTTCCTCAGCGGTTTCCGCCGGTGCTTTTGGCGCCAGCAGTTCTTCCGCAGCGCGCTGCAGCTCTTCTTCTGCTGACAGGATACGCACCTTCTGCGACAGCTGGCGGCGTTGACGACGCTGAGCCGGTTGCTGATGGCGCTCTTCCTTATCTTCTTCAGCGGCAGCTACCGGTGCGACGGCGGCTTTCTCCTGCTGCTTCGCTTCTTGCTGCGCCTGGCGTTTCTCTTCCTGGCGACGGCGTTGACGCTCGGCGCGCTGTTCGCGGCGCTGCTGCTGTTGCTCTTCGCGCTGCGCTTTGGCGGCTTCATCAACCGGTGTCTCGCTGGTCGCTGGTGCGTTGTTCGCAGCATTACGGCGGTTGCGGCGCTGTTCGTCACGCGACTCGCGGTTATCGCGTTCGCGTCCTTCACGGTTGTCACGCTCACGGCCTTCAGCGCGTTCCTTACGTTCACCACGCTCGCCACGTTCATTGCGATCGCTGCGTTCACTACGCTCGCCACGTTCACCGCGCTCTTTACGGCCAGAGCCCTGACGGCGCTGATTACGGCGATCCTGACGGCGGTTTTCACTGCTGCTGTTGCTCTTCGCAGTTTCAACCGGTTTTTCCTCTGCTGCCGGCTGTTGTTCTTCACCAGCGAACAGCGATTTCAGACCGCTGAAGAAGCGGCTGAGCAGGCCAGGCGTCGCGGCGGCGGCTGGCGTAGCCGTCGGCTGGCTGGCGGCCGGTTTTTTCACCGTGGCGGATTCAGCAGCCGGCGGCGGTGCGTCGGCGCCGAGGGAGAAGGAGGCCAGCGCCGGTTGCTCAGGACGCTTACGCTCCATCGGGATCTCTTCCGGCGGCTGCAGCATTTCTTCTTCGTGCAGCTTCGGCAGCAGGTAGCTCAGGGTGGAGGTTTCTTCGCCTTTGCGCACGCGCAGCACGGAGTAATGCGGCGTTTGCATCTGATCGTTTGGCACGATCACGGCTTTCACGCCGGCCTGACGTTTTTCAACGGCGCTGACGGATTCACGTTTTTCGTTCAGCAGGTAAGAAGCAACCTGAACCGGTACGATGGCGTGCACCTCTTTGGTGTTTTCCTTCAGCGCTTCTTCTTCAATCAGACGCAGGATGGACAGAGCCAGCGACTCGTTGTCGCGCACGGTGCCGGTGCCGTTACAGCGCGGGCAGACGTGGTGGCTGGACTCGCCCAGCGACGGGCTGAGGCGCTGACGGGACATCTCCAGCAGGCCGAAGCGGGAAATACGGCCGATCTGAATACGTGCGCGATCCTGACGCACCGCATCACGCAGGCGGTTCTCTACTTCGCGCTGGTGGCGTACCGGCGTCATGTCGATAAAGTCGATGACGATCAGGCCGCCGAGGTCGCGCAGGCGCAGCTGACGGGCAATCTCATCCGCCGCTTCCAGGTTGGTGTTGAACGCGGTTTCTTCGATATCGCCGCCGCGGGTGGCGCGTGCGGAGTTGATGTCGATCGCGGTCAGCGCTTCGGTGGTGTCGATAACGATGGAACCGCCGGAAGGCAGGCGCACTTCACGCTGGAAAGCGGATTCGATCTGCGACTCAATCTGGTAGTGGCTGAACAACGGGATTTCACCGCTGTACATTTTAATTTTGCTGCTGAAGTCCGGACGGCCCAGCGCAGCGATATGCTCTTTCGCCAGATCGAGAATTTTCGGGTTATCGATCAGGATTTCGCCGATGTCAGGACGCAGGTAATCGCGGAAGGCACGGACGATAACGTTGCTTTCCTGGTGAATCAGGAACGGTGCAGGGCGGCCTTCGGCGGCTTTCTTGATGGCCTCCCAGTGCTTGAGACGGAACGACAGGTCCCACTGCAGCGCTTCGGCGGATTTGCCGACGCCGGCGGTGCGGACGATCAGGCCCATGCCGTCGGGCAGCTGCAGCGAAGAGAGCGCTTCTTTCAGTTCGGTGCGGTCGTCACCCTCAATGCGGCGGGAAATGCCGCCGGCGCGTGGGTTGTTCGGCATCAGCACCAGATAGCTGCCGGCCAGGCTGATAAAGGTGGTCAGGGCGGCGCCTTTGTTGCCGCGTTCTTCTTTATCAACCTGTACGATCACTTCCTGGCCTTCGCGCAGCACATCTTTGATGTTGGGGCGGCCATGGGAGGAATAGCTGTTAGGGAAGTATTCGCGGGCGATTTCTTTAAGAGGAAGGAAACCATGTCGTTCTGCGCCGTAGTCGACAAACGCTGCTTCGAGACTTGGTTCAATACGGGTGATTTTGCCTTTGTAAATGTTCGCTTTTTTCTGCTCATGACCCGGGCTTTCGATATCCAAATCGTACAGCCGCTGTCCATCTACAAGGGCAACACGCAACTCTTCCTGCTGAGTTGCGTTAATCAACATTCTTTTCATCTTAACTTACTCGTTATTTTTTACATTATCGACAGAGCTGCGGGCAATATATCCGTCATCGTTCAGGTTGCCTTGCGTCGCGGCCTTCTCTCGCACCCGCCCATGTTGCCGGACGTGCGCGCGGTCGCCGCTTTAGCGCCACCTGAATTATTTGGGCATAACCTCTATGGCCGGATTAAAACCGAAAACCCCGTGTCTTCTCGCAAAGTCGTCAACCTCCCGGTTGTCGCCTGCATAGGGGCGCATTATCTCGGTAAGCCTGTTTTTCTTTGTGAAAAACAGCACTTTTACTCGGGGAATAGCCTCTGATTTACGTCGACAGATCACATTCCATTTGCCGGCCAAGCTGCAACCCGCAGCCCGCTAATTGTTTGATATCGCATTACGTCTTACGCCATTGCTGCGTTTTTGCGTTATCAGACAAACCTTGGTAATTCCGCATTTTACTCTGCTTTAACGAGAATCAACGCGGAAAGCGAACTCATTATTCCACTGCTGATACCGTTATAGCAAGGTGACTTTGCCTTAACTGCGGAAGAAATCGCAAACGATCAAACCGGCTTGCTGCCTTATTGTTCACCGCGGTGACTTCCGCACTCAGACTGACAGTTAAGCATATAAAAAGAGGTGGCGCTATTTACCTGCTGTATTTAGAATCCCGCCCCATGAAAACGAACAATCCTGCAGTACAATTCATCACGGTTTCTGACGACGAAGCAGGTCAGAGAATCGACAATTTTCTGCTTGCCCGCCTGAAAGGCGTGCCGAAGAGCATGATTTACCGCATCGTGCGCAAGGGCGAGGTGCGGGTCAACAAAGGGCGCATCAAGGCGGAATACAAACTGGCGGCCGGCGACGTGGTGCGCGTACCGCCGGTGCGCGTGGCCGAACGTGAAGATACGCCAGTGTCCGCCAAACTGGATAAAGTGGCGGCGCTGGCCGACTGTATCCTGTATGAGGACGACCATGTGCTGCTGCTGAACAAACCGTCCGGCACGGCGGTGCATGGCGGCAGCGGCCTGAGCTTCGGCGTGATCGAAGGGCTGCGCGCGCTGCGTCCGGAGGCACGCTTCCTGGAGCTGGTGCATCGGCTGGATCGCGATACCTCCGGCGTGCTGCTGGTGGCGAAAAAACGCTCGGCGCTGCGTGCGCTGCATGAGCAGTTGCGGCTAAAAACCATGCAGAAGGATTACCTGGCGCTGGTGCGCGGCCAGTGGCAGTCCCACTGCAAAGCGGTGCAGGCGCCGCTGCTGAAGAATATTCTGCAAAGCGGCGAACGGGTGGTGCGGGTCAGCAGTGAAGGCAAACCGTCCGAAACCCGCTTCAAGGTCGAGGAGCGCTTCGCGTTCGCCACGCTGGTCAAGGCCAGCCCGATCACCGGGCGCACCCACCAAATCCGCGTGCATACGCTGCACGCCGGCCACCCGATCGCCTGTGACGATCGCTACGGCGACCGGGAATTTGACCGTCAGCTGGCGCCGACCGGTCTGAAACGGCTGTTCCTGCATGCGGCGGCGCTGCGCTTCGAACATCCGGCCAGCGGCGAAACGCTGCGTATTGAAGCGCCGATGGACGACCAGTTGCGCCACTGCCTGAAGCAGCTGCGCAAACAGGCGCAGCAGTAAGCATTATGCCAGCGGGCTGACCCCTTCGGCCCGCAACATCTCCAGCAGGGTAATCAGCGGCAGTCCGACCAGCGCGTTGGGGTCGCGGCCCGTCAGTTTGTCGAACAGGGCAATGCCCAGCCCCTCACTTTTGAAACTGCCCGCGCAGTTCAGCGGTTGTTCGATACGCACATAGTTGGCGATCTCCTCCGCGCCGAGAGGGCGGAAATGCACCTGATACGGCTCGCAGACCGCCTGAAGATGCTGCGTGCGGCTGTTGTACAGCGCCAGGCCGGTATAGAAGGTGACGATATTGCCGCTGGCCTGGCGCAGCTGTTCACCGGCCTGCTGCTCGCTGTGCGGCTTGCCCGTAATCTGTCCGTTCAGCACGCACACCTGATCGGAACCGATGATCAGGTGATCGGGGTAGGCGTCCGCCAACGCCTGTGCCTTGGCGGCGGCCAACCGCAGCACCAGCGCTTCGGCGCTTTCGCCCGGCAGGGGGGCTTCATCCACCTGCGGCGCGGCGGTGATAAAGGGTAAATGCAGTTTTTCCAGCAGCATTTTGCGGTAAGGGGAGGTGGAGGCCAGAAGAAGTTGTTGCATAATTTTTTTCGTAAACCGTAGCGTAAATGGTGACAGCATTTTAAACTGTCGGCCGCTGCGGAAGCGAATATTGGTGAAAGGTGCCGTTTTCACGGCCTTTTTCTTTGACTCTATGTCGTTACAAAGTTAATATGCGCGCCCTATGCAAAAGGTAAAATTACCCTTGACCATTGATGCGGTACGTACCGCTCAGAAACGCCTGGACTATGTTGGTGTCTATGCGCCTGAGCTGGTTACCCGTGTTGCCGAGTCCGTGGTCAGTGTGGACAGCGATGTTGTCGCTGAATTGTCGTTTGATATCGACAACCAGCGTTTGGCGGTTATCACCGGTCAGGCAGATGTCACGGTCACGTTATCGTGTCAGCGCTGCGGCGAGCCGTTCCAGCATCATGTACACACAACATATTGTTTTAGCCCGGTCGTCAATGATGAGCAGGCTGAGGCATTACCGGAAGCGTACGAACCGATCGAAGTTGACGAGTTTGGCGAAGTCGATCTGTTGGCAATGATTGAAGACGAAATTATTCTTTCACTGCCTGTCGTTCCGGTACATGAATCTGAACACTGTGAAGTGTCCGAAGCGGACATGGTATTTGGCAAACTGCCTGCAGAGGCGGAGAAACCGAATCCGTTTGCCGTATTAGCCAGTTTAAAGCGTAAGTAATCGAGGAGTAAGGTCCATGGCCGTACAACAGAACAAACCAACCCGTTCCAAGCGTGGCATGCGTCGTTCACACGATGCGCTGACTACGACTACCCTGTCTGTAGACAAAGCATCTGGTGAAACCCACCGTCGTCACCACATCACTGCCGACGGTTTCTACCGCGGTCGCAAGGTTATCGGCTAAGTTAGCGATACCTTGACTCGTCTAACCCTGGCGTTAGATGCTATGGGCGGGGACTTCGGTCCCTGCGTCACAGTGCCTGCTTCATTGCAGGCACTGGCCTCTAATTTACAACTCCATCTTCTGCTAGTCGGCGATCCCGACGCTATCTCTCCCTTACTCGCCAAAGCCGATCCGCATTTGCTGGAGCGTCTGCACGTCGTGCCCGCTACATCGGTAATCGCCGGCGACGCCAAGCTTTCTCAGGCGATCCGCGCCAGCCGCGGCACGTCTATGCGCGTGGCGCTGGAGCTGATAAAAAACGGTGAAGCGCAGGCGTGCGTCAGCGCCGGCAATACCGGCGCGCTGATGGGGCTGGCCAAACTGTTGCTCAAGCCGCTGGACGGCATTGAGCGTCCGGCGTTGATGACGGTGATCCCAAATCAGCAGCACAGTAAAACGGTGGTGCTCGATCTGGGCGCGAATGTGGAATGCGACAGCACGATGCTGGTGCAGTTTGCCGTGATGGGCGCCGTGATGGCGGAAGAGGTGGTCGGTATCGCACAGCCGCGCGTGGCGCTGCTGAATATCGGCGAAGAAGAGAGCAAAGGTTTAGATAATATTCGCGAAGCCGCCGCTGTATTAAGAAAAACTCCGACAATCAACTATATTGGTTATCTGGAAGGCAATGATCTGCTCACAGGTAAAACCGATGTTATGGTCTGCGACGGCTTTGTCGGCAATGTTACGCTGAAGACAATGGAAGGCGTAATAAGGCTATTTTTATCGCTGCTGAAATCGTCAGGTGACGGTGGCAGGCAGACGTGGTGGTTAAAATTGTTGGGCCGTTGGTTGCAAAAACGGGTGGCGAAACGCTTCGGCCACCTGAACCCCGACCAGTATAATGGTGCATGTCTGTTAGGATTGCGGGGCACCGTAATCAAGAGCCACGGCGCTGCGAACCAAAAGGCGTTTGCGGTAGCTATTGAACAGGCTGTGCAGGCGGTGCAGCGGCAAATCCCCAACCGGATTGCGGCGCGCCTTGAGGCTGTATTACCCAAGAGTGACTGATCGTACATGTATACAAAGATTCTCGGTACGGGGAGTTATTTACCCGTACAAGTGCGCACCAATGCTGATTTAGAAAAAATGGTGGATACCTCGGACGAGTGGATTGTAACGCGTACCGGTATCCGTGAGCGTCGTATCGCTGCCGCTGATGAAAGCGTGGCGACCATGGGCTTCCAGGCGGCGTCCAATGCGCTGGCGATGGCCGGCGTGGCCAAGGAAGATGTCGGTCTGATTATTGTGGCGACCACCACATCCAGCCACGCCTTCCCGAGCTCCGCCTGCCAGATTCAGAATATGCTGGGCATTAAAGACTGCGCGGCGTTCGATCTGGCGGCGGCCTGCGCCGGGTTTACCTATGCGCTGAGCGTGGCCGATCAATACATCAAAAACGGTGCGGTGAAGCATGCGTTGGTGATTGGCGCTGACGTGCTGTCGCGTACGCTGGATCCTGAAGACCGCGGCACCATCATCCTGTTCGGCGATGGCGCGGGCGCGGTGCTGCTGGGGGCTTCCGAGCAGCCGGGCATCTTGTCCACCCATCTGCATGCGGACGGCCATTACGGCGATCTGTTGACGCTGGCGTACAAAGACCGTCAGGATAAAGACAAGCCGGCGTATGTCACCATGGCGGGCAATGAAGTCTTCAAAGTGGCGGTCACCGAACTGGCGCATATTGTCGATGAAACGCTGAACGCCAACAACCTGGATCGCAGCGAGCTGGACTGGCTGGTGCCGCATCAGGCCAACCTGCGCATCATCAGCGCGACGGCGAAAAAACTGGGTATGGGGATGGACAAAGTGGTGGTGACGCTCGACAGACACGGCAACACCTCCGCCGCCTCGGTACCTGCGGCGCTGGATGAAGCCGTGCGTGATGGACGTATCCAGCGCGGCCAGTTGGTGCTGCTTGAAGCTTTCGGCGGCGGCTTTACCTGGGGCTCGGCGCTGGTTCGTTTCTGATTGACAGGAAATAAAAATGACGCAATTTGCTTTTGTTTTTCCGGGCCAGGGGTCGCAGACCGTTGGCATGCTGGCCGAACTGGCCGCTGAATTTCCCGTTGTTGAGCAGACGTTCAGCGAGGCATCCGCCGCGCTGGGCTACGATCTGTGGCAACTGGTGCAGCAGGGGCCGGCCGAAGAGCTGAATAAAACTTGGCAGACGCAGCCTGCGCTGCTGGCCGCCTCGGTGGCGATTTTCCGCGTATGGCAGCAGCAGGGCGGTAAAGCGCCGGCGCTGATGGCGGGCCACAGCCTGGGCGAATATTCTGCGCTGGTGTGCGCCGGCGTACTGGATTTCCAGGAAGCGGTGCGCCTGGTTGAGCTGCGCGGCAAACTGATGCAGGAAGCGGTGCCGGCAGGCACCGGCGCCATGTACGCAATTATCGGCCTGGACAATGACGCCATCGCCAAAGCCTGCGCTGATGCGGCTGAAGGCCAGGTGGTGTCTCCGGTCAACTTCAACTCGCCGGGCCAGGTGGTGATCGCCGGGAATAAAGAAGCGGTCGAACGCGCAGGCGCGGCCTGTAAAGCGGCCGGCGCCAAGCGCGCGCTGCCGCTGCCGGTCAGCGTGCCTTCCCACTGTGCGCTGATGAAGCCGGCGGCCGACAAACTGGCCGTCGCGTTGGAGGCGGTGACCTTCAATGCGCCGCAGGTCCCGGTGGTGAACAACGTCGACGTGAAGATCGAAAACGATCCGCAGGCGATCCGCAGCGCGCTGGTGCGTCAGCTGTACAGCCCGGTGCGTTGGACGGAAAGCGTAGAATTTATCTCAGCGCAGGGCGTGAGCTCTCTGCTGGAAGTCGGCCCGGGCAAGGTGCTCACCGGCCTGACCAAGCGCATCGTTGACACGATGACGGCGGCGGCGGTCAACGATCCCGCCACTCTGTCGACGGCGCTTGCACAATAAAGAGGAAAACAATGAGCTTCGAAGGAAAAGTTGTTCTGGTCACCGGCGCCAGCCGCGGTATTGGCCGTGCTGTTGCGGAATCGTTTGTTGCGCGCGGCGCCAAGGTGATCGGCACGGCGACCAGTGACAAAGGCGCTGAAGCCATCAGCGGCTATCTGGGCGCGAGCGGTAAAGGGTTCAAATTGAACGTGGTTGATGCACAATCTATCGACAGCGTTTTAGAATCTATTCGCGCAGAATTTGGCGAAATCGACATTTTAGTGAATAATGCCGGTATTACGCGTGATAATCTGCTGATGCGTATGAAGGACGATGAGTGGCAGGATATCCTGGACACTAATCTGACTTCCGTATTCCGTCTGTCAAAAGCGGTAATGCGAGCTATGATGAAAAAGCGTTTTGGCCGTATCATCACCATCGGTTCCGTGGTTGGCACCATGGGGAACGCAGGGCAGGCAAACTATGCGGCGGCTAAAGCCGGCCTGATCGGCTTTAGCAAGTCCTTGGCACGTGAAGTTGCTTCTCGTGGCATTACGGTCAACGTCGTGGCGCCCGGTTTTATTGAAACGGACATGACACGGGCGTTGACAGAAGAACAGCGTGCAGGCATTTTGGCATCTGTACCGGCTAATCGTCTGGGGGATGCTAAAGAAATCGCCAGCGCTGTTGCATTTTTAGCCTCTGATGAGGCTGGCTATATCACCGGTGAGACCTTACATGTCAATGGCGGCATGTACATGGTCTAAAAAATGCGAAAACCATTTGCGTTATTTGAGGTAAAAACCGCAAAATAGCGTAAAATCGTGGTTTGACCAGCCGGGATTTAGTTGCATCTTTTTCAACATTTTATACACTACGAAAACCATCGCGAAAGCGAGTTTTGATAGGAAATTTAAGAGTATGAGCACTATCGAAGAACGCGTTAAGAAAATCATTGTTGAGCAGCTGGGTGTTAAAGAGGACGAAGTGGTAAATAGCGCTTCTTTCGTTGAAGACCTGGGCGCCGATTCTCTTGACACCGTTGAACTGGTAATGGCACTGGAAGAAGAATTCGACACCGAGATTCCAGACGAAGAAGCTGAGAAAATCACTACTGTTCAGGCAGCTATTGATTTCATCAACGCTAGCCAGCAGTAAGCGAACATATCTAGGCGGTCACTCGACCGCCTAAGTTTTTCTATCCTAGTGTCATATTATCCCTCCTTGGAGGACAAACGTGTCTAAGCGTCGAGTAGTTGTGACCGGACTGGGCATGTTGTCTCCTGTCGGCAACACGGTCGAGTCCACATGGAACGCACTTCTTGCCGGTCAGAGTGGCATCAGCCTGATTGACCATTTCGATACTACTGCCTATGCAACCAAGTTTGCCGGCTTAGTAAAGAATTTTAATTCCGAAGATTTCATCTCCCGCAAAGATGCGCGCAAGATGGATCTGTTTATCCAGTACGGTATTGCTGCCGGCATGCAGGCCATGCAGGACGCCGGGTTGGACATCACCGAGGCTAATGCTGGCCGTATTGGCGCCGCGATTGGCTCCGGCATTGGCGGCCTGGGTTTGATTGAAGAAAACCACAGTTCGCTGGTTAACGGCGGTCCGCGCAAGATCAGCCCGTTCTTCGTGCCGTCGACCATCGTTAATATGATTGCCGGCCACCTGACCATCATGTATGGCATGTGCGGCCCGAGCATTTCAATTGCCACCGCCTGTACTTCCGGCGTGCACAATATCGGCCATGCGGCGCGTATCATTGCCTACAATGATGCCGACGTGATGCTGGCCGGCGGGGCGGAAAAAGCCAGTACGCCATTAGGCGTAGGCGGTTTCGGCGCCGCACGCGCGCTCTCCACTCGCAATGACGAACCGCAGGCCGCCAGCCGCCCTTGGGATAAAGACCGTGACGGTTTTGTTCTGGGCGACGGTGCCGGCATGATGGTGCTCGAAGAGTACGAACATGCGAAAAAACGCGGTGCTAAAATTTATGCGGAAGTGGTCGGCTTTGGTATGAGCAGCGATGCCTACCACATGACGTCACCACCGGAAAACGGCGCGGGCGCTGCATTGGCGATGGCGAATGCCCTGAGCGATGCCGGCCTGAATGCCGGACAGATCGATTATATCAATGCTCACGGTACCTCTACCCCGGCAGGCGATAAGGCCGAGGCAGAGGCGGTGAAATCGATATTTGGCGCCGATGCTGCACGCGTGATGGTAAGCTCGACAAAATCCATGACCGGCCACCTGTTAGGGGCGGCGGGGGCGATTGAGTCGATCTTTACCGTGCTGGCGCTGCGCGATCAGTCCGTGCCGCCAACCATCAATCTGGATAACCCGGATGAAGGTTGCGATCTGGACTTCGTGCCGAATGAAGCGCGTCAGACCAAAGATATGGAGTACACACTGTGTAACTCCTTCGGTTTTGGCGGCACCAACGGCTCGTTGATTTTCCGTCGCGTGTAACGTGGTTGCACTCTAGATTAAAAGCCCGGTTTTTACCGGGCTTTTTTACGTCCGTCGTCCGGGATCTGGTCCGCTGCGCCTGTTATCCTGTACGCCGAGATACGGGAAGCTGGGGAACATGCTTATGTACTGGATTAATGGAGCGCAGAGTGACGCGCTGGCGGCTGGCGACCGCGGTATACAGTTCGGCGACGGCTGTTTTACCACCGCACGCGTGGTTGATGGCCGGGTAGCGCTGTTGCCCTGGCATCTTGAACGCCTGCAGCAGGCGGCACAGCGCCTGCTGCTGCCGCCGCTGGACTGGGCGGCGCTGGAGCAGGAAATGCGTCAGGCGGCAGAATCAATCCCGCTTGGCGTGGTCAAAACTATCGTGACGCGAGGCGTCGGCGGGCGCGGCTATAGTCCCGCCGGCTGTGAGCAGCCAACCCGTATCGTGTCATGCGGTGCGTATCCGCAGCACTATCTGCAGTGGCGCGAGCAGGGCGTCAGTCTGGCGTTAAGCCCGGTGCCGCTGGCGCGTAACCCGCTGCTGGCGGGCATTAAACATCTTAACCGGCTGGAACAGGTGTTGATCCGTGCGCATCTTGAGCAGACTGACGCCGACGAGGCGCTGGTGCTTGACACCGCAGGGCTGCTGGTGGAATGCTGTGCGGCTAATTTATTCTGGCGTAAGGGGAAAGCAGTATATACCCCCGATTTGAGTCAGTCGGGCGTGGCGGGTTTAATGCGTCGCCGGGTGATTGAGTTACTGACGGACAGCGAATATACGCTGCATTACGTCGCCGAGCCGCCGGAAACGCTGGCGGCGGCAGAAGAGGTGTTGATCAGTAACGCGCTGATGCCGTTATTGCCGGTCAATACCGCCCATTTGTGGCGCTATGATTCGCGCCAGCTTTATGAGTTTTTACGACACCAAATTTAACCAGGCCGATTAATGAAGAAAGTAAAGTTTGTTGCACTGCTCGTCGTTGTGATTTTGGCCCTGCTGTTCTGGGGCTATCAGAAGGTTGAACGCTTTGCCGATACGCCGCTGGCGATTAAGCAGGAGACTATCTTTAAACTGCCGGCGGGCACCGGGCGGGTGGCGCTGGAAGGGCTGCTGGTGCGCGACAAACTGATCCGCAGCGGCAAATGGTTCCCGTGGTTGCTGAAGATTGAGCCGAAACTGGCGGAGTTTAAAGCCGGTACCTATCGTTTCACCCCGGGGATGACGGTACGCCAGATGCTGGAGTTGCTGGCCAGCGGTAAAGAAGCACAGTTCAACGCGCGTTTTATCGAAGGATCGCGTCTGAGCGACTGGATGAGCATTCTGCAGCAGGCAAAATACCTGAAGCATACGCTGGCCGGTAAAAGCGAGGCGGAAATCGCCGCTGCGCTGGGCATGCCGGAAGGTACGCACCCGGAAGGGCGCCTGTACCCGGATACCTATTCCTATACCGCCGGCATGAGCGATATCGCTCTGCTGAAGCGAGCCCATGCGCGGATGGAAAAAGCGCTGGGCGACGCCTGGCAGAAACGTGACAAGGCGCTGCCGTATAAAACGCCGGAGCAGCTGCTGACCATGGCCTCCATCATCGAGAAAGAGACCGCCGTGGCGGCGGAGCGCGGCAAAGTGGCGTCGGTATTTGTCAACCGCCTGCGCATCGGCATGCGGCTGCAGACCGATCCGACGGTGATCTACGGCATGGGCGCGCGCTATACTGGCACCATTACCCGTAAGGATCTGGATACGCCGACGGCCTATAACACCTATACGATCAGCGGACTGCCGCCGACGCCGATCGCCATGCCGAGCCAGGCATCGCTGACGGCGGCGGCGCAGCCGGAAAAAACGCCGTATCTCTATTTTGTTGCTGACGGCAAGGGTGGGCACACCTTTACCACCAATCTGGCCAGCCATAATAAGGCGGTGCGGATTTATCGCCAGCTAGTGAAGGAAAAGAATGAAAAGTAAATTCGTGGTCATTGAGGGGCTGGAAGGCGCAGGGAAAACCACCGCGCGCGATACGGTGGTCAGCGTCTTGCGCGAGCACGGTATCGACGACATGGTCTTTACCCGTGAGCCGGGCGGTACGCCGCTGGCGGAAAAACTGCGCGACCTGTTTAAGCGTGGCTATGAAGGCGAACTGCCCACCATCAAGGCGGAAGTGCTGATGTTATATGCGGCACGGGTGCAGCTGGTAGAAACGGTGATTAAACCGGCTCTGGCGCGCGGCGCCTGGGTGGTGGGCGATCGCCACGACCTGTCGTCACAGGCCTATCAGGGCGGCGGCCGCGGCGTCGATCCGCAACTGATGGCGTCGCTGCGGGATACCGTGCTGGGTGATTTTCGTCCCGATTTAACCCTGTATCTCGACCTGCCGCCGCTGGTCGGGCTGCAGCGCGCGCAGGCGCGCGGCGCGCTGGACCGCATTGAACAGGAGGCGCTGCCGTTCTTTGAACGCACGCGCGAGCGCTATCTGCAGCTGGCCGCGGCGGATGATTCGATCGTCACCGTGAATGCGGCGCAGACGCTGGAACAGGTCACCGCCGACATTCGTCAATGCGTCAGCGTGTGGCTGCAGCAACAGGAAACGGCCTGATGAATTGGTATCCGTGGCTGAATACGCCCTATCGGCAACTCGTCGGGCAATATGCCGGCGGGCGCGGCCACCATGCGCTGCTGCTGCACGCGGCGGCCGGCAACGGCGACGACGCGCTGGTTTACGGTATTAGCCGCTGGCTGATTTGCCAGCGCCGCAACGGAGAAAAAAGCTGCGGAGAGTGTCACAGCTGCCGCCTGATGATGGCGGGCAGCCATCCGGATTATCACGTGTTGGCGGCGGAAAAAGGGAAAAGCAGCCTGGGTATCGAACCGGTGCGTCAACTGAGTGAAACCCTGTATGCCCATGCGCAGCAGGGCGGCGCCAAAGTTGTGTGGTTGCCGCAGGCGGAACAGCTGACTGAGGCGGCGGCCAATGCGTTGCTCAAAACGCTGGAAGAGCCGCCGGCGCACACCTATTTTCTGTTGAGCTGCCGCGAGCCGTCCAACCTGCTGGCAACGCTGCGCAGCCGCTGTCTGTACTGGCACCTGTCCAGCCCTGATGAAGCGCTGAGCCTGCAATGGCTGGAGCGGCAGGGCATTGCCGGCACTCAGGCCGACCGTCTGACGGCGCTGCGCCTGCATGACGGCGCGCCGCTGGCCGCCGAACGCCTGCTGCAGCCGGAACGCTGGCAGCAGCGCAGCGCGCTGTGTACGGCGCTTGGCAATGCGCTGCAGTCGCAGGATATGCTGCAGCTGTTGCCGCAGCTGAACCACGATGAAGCCGCCGAGCGGCTGCACTGGTTATGTGCGCTGTTGATGGACGCTATGAAGTGGCAGCAGGGCGCTGCGGCGTTTGTGCTCAATCAGGATCAACAGCAGCTGGTGCAGCTGTTGGCGGCGCGGTTAAGCAGCAGCTCGCTGCAGCATAGCGTGCAGCAGTGGCTGCACTGCCGGCATCAATTACTCAGCGTGGTGGGCGTTAACCGTGAACTGCTGCTGACCGAACGCCTGCTGGGCTGGGAACAGATGTTCACAGCCAGCGGCTATACTCATCCTCATTCGCTGTAAAGAGTTAAAAATTATGTTGTTAGTCGATTCTCACTGCCACCTCGACAGCCTGGACTATCAGGCGCTGCACCAAAACGTGGACGACGCGCTGGCGAAGGCCAAAGCGCGCGACGTGGGCTATGTGTTGGCGGTCGCCACCACCTTGCCGGGTTACCGCTCGATGACGGCACTGATTGGCGAGCGCCCTGACGTGGCGTTCTCCTGCGGCGTGCACCCGTTAAACCTGGAAGGGGGCTATGACTACGCCGAGCTGCGCCAGCTGGCGGCGGCGGAGCAGGTGGTGGCGCTGGGGGAGACCGGGCTGGACTATTTCTACCAGAAGGATAACTGGGCGCTGCAGCAGGAGTCGTTTCGTCAGCATATCCGCATTGGCCGCGATCTGAACAAGCCGGTGATTGTGCATACCCGCGATGCGCGGGAAGACACGCTGGCGATTCTGCGTGAAGAGCAGGTGCAGGAGTGTGGCGGCGTGCTGCACTGCTTTACGGAAGACCGGGCGACCGCCGAAGTGTTGCTGGATCTGGGCTTCTATATCTCCTTCTCCGGCATTGTCACCTTCCGTAATGCCGAGCAGCTGCGCGATGTGGCGCGCTATGTGCCGCTGGACCGCATGCTGGTGGAAACCGACTCGCCTTATCTGGCTCCGGTACCGCATCGCGGCAAAGAAAACCAACCGGCCTACGTACGCGACGTGGCTGAATATATGGCGGTTCTGAAAGGCGTAAGCCTGGAAGAGCTGGCCGCCGCCACCACTGCTAATTTTTCTCGCTTATTTCACATCAAACTCTGATTCATGACCTAGGCTTAGGTTGCCGCCGCGATGCGCGGAAATTATTTTAACTCTCGTAATTAATCGGCTGAACGGGTAAGGTTCTTCCCCCGTTCGGCCCGGTAACGGATGTGTATTCACCTTTTTTTACAAAAAACCGCCAATTTCAGAAATAGTACAGGGGTTATTGATTGAAACGTGACTGCCATCAAACAATGTCCGAGGTATTTATTTTACTCTGCGTAAAAATTCAAGGGGTGCTCAGACACCCTGAATTGTAGAGGGTTTCCTTCCTCCTCTGCAGCGCGAAAATCGCGCAACAAGAAGTCGCTAAGCCTATTACTCAGGAGCACACTCAACTATGTTCAAAAATGCATTCGCAAACCTGCAAAAAGTAGGTAAATCGCTGATGCTGCCGGTATCCGTACTGCCTATTGCAGGTATCCTGCTGGGCGTCGGTTCAGCCAACTTTAGCTGGCTGCCCGCGGTCGTCTCGCATGTGATGGCGGAGGCGGGCGGTTCCGTGTTCGCCAATATGCCGTTGATCTTCGCCATCGGCGTTGCGCTGGGCTTCACCAATAACGACGGCGTTTCCGCGCTGGCGGCGGTAGTGGCTTACGGCATCATGGTGAAAACCATGGCGGTGGTGGCGCCGCTGGTGCTGCATCTGCCGGCCGAAGAGATTGCCGCCAAGCACCTGGCGGATACCGGCGTGCTCGGGGGGATTATCTCCGGCTCCATTGCGGCCTATATGTTTAACCGCTTCTTCCGTATCCAGTTGCCGGAATACCTCGGCTTCTTTGCCGGTAAACGCTTTGTGCCGATTATCTCCGGCCTGGCGGCGATCGTGCTGGGTGTGCTGCTCTCCTTCATTTGGCCGCCAGTCGGCAGCGCCATTCAGACCTTCTCGCAGTGGGCGGCCTATCAAAACCCGGTAGTGGCGTTCGGCATTTACGGGGTTGTTGAGCGTTCTCTGGTGCCGTTTGGTCTGCACCATATCTGGAACGTGCCGTTCCAGATGCAAATCGGCGAGTTCACCAACGCGGCGGGCCAGGTGTTCCACGGCGATATTCCACGCTATATGGCGGGCGATCCGACCGCTGGTAAACTGTCCGGCGGCTTCCTGTTCAAAATGTACGGTCTGCCGGCGGCGGCTATCGCCATCTGGCACTCGGCGAAGCCTGAAAACCGCGCGAAAGTGGGCGGCATCATGATCTCCGCAGCGCTGACCTCGTTCCTGACCGGGATTACCGAACCGATCGAATTCTCCTTCATGTTCGTGGCGCCGGTGCTGTATGCGATTCACGCGATTCTGGCCGGCCTGGCGTTCCCGATCTGTATTCTGCTCGGCATGCGCGACGGCACCAGCTTCTCACACGGTCTGATCGACTTTATCGTACTGAGCGGCAACAGCAGCAAAATCTGGTTGTTCCCGATCGTCGGCATCGTTTACGGTCTGGTGTACTACACCATCTTCCGCGTGCTGATTGCCAAGCTGGATCTGAAAACCCCGGGTCGTGAAGACAGCTCTGCTGACCAAAGTGCACAGGGCGGCACGGAAATGTCCGCTGCGCTGGTGCAGGCATTCGGCGGCAAAGACAACATCACCAACCTGGATGCCTGTATCACCCGTCTGCGCGTCAGCGTGGCCGACGTGTCCAAGGTTGACCAGGCCGGTCTGAAGAAACTGGGCGCCGCCGGCGTGGTGGTTGCCGGTTCCGGCGTTCAGGCCATCTTCGGCACCAAGTCCGATAACCTGAAAACCGATATGGATGAATATATCCGTAATCACTGATTCAGACAGGCATCAACGGAGGGAGGCGAAAGCCTCCCTTTTTTATGGGCTATATATTCTGAAAGCTTTTAAATCACGGCAGATAAGATGGAGAAATAGGGAGAAGCACAAGGGAAAGCTAAGCACATGCATTAATGGCCGGTGCGGCGGCGGGCCGAACCGGCCTTAGCCTTCAGTGATGCAGCATTTCGTCCACCACCTGCTTCCCTTCCAGTTGGTACGGGTAATAGGTCGGCCAGTTATCCATCTCCTTCAGCAGCGCCTCCTGAGAGGTATTTCCCATAAAGATATGGTAGTGGGCCGATTTGCGCGGGCCGATAGTATGGTCGCTGAACTGCACGTATTTAGGCGCCTGGCTGCCGGCATCCTGGCATTCGAACAGGTAGCGCACGCCTTTCTTGCCTGACGTATAGGTCAGGATTTTATGGCCGGCATAATCGTATTTGCAGCTGCTGACTTTATCGCCGCGGTGAAATTCCATCACGCCGTTTTCAATGCCTATGGTGTCCACATCTGTGGCGTACCCTTGGCGATAATAGGCTTTCACCTCGGCGAAGGTTTTGCTCTTGTCCTTTTCCGCTTTCTTTTTAAATACCGGGTCGAGATCGCCGTTTAGCAGATAAGGGTACACCGACTGCCAGACGCCATCCCAATCGCTTAGCGTTCTGTCCTGCACCTGCTTATCGTCAAAAACGCCTGCGGCGGCCTTCAGCTCGACGTCCGTCATCGGCTTACCGTGTGAATGATGGGCATGCGCCAGTGCCTGGCTGCTGATAAGCAGCGTTCCCAGCGCGAGCGCCAACTTGCCAAAATGAATCGTCACCGTATATCTCCCAGCGATATAAAAAATGAAAAGTTACAATATAACATAACAATTAACGACGCAACGGTGACGTTGTACACTCAGAGGGCGGACGGAGGTGACTGCCGCTGCGGCTATAAATTGCCTACGCCGCCGTCCATCTGTAGTTCAGTGCCTACCATAAACGCCGACTCATCAGAGGCGAGGAAGACCGCACCTTTGGCTAACTCCCAGCTGGTGCCCATCCGGCCGATTGGCACCAGCGCGCGGATCTCGTCTTTCAGCATTTGTTCATCTTTATCTTGCAGCCCCAGCTTGCCGAAGGCCGGCGTCTCGGTGGGGCCAGGGCTGAGGCTGTTCACGCGGATGCCGCGGGTATGCAGCTCGCCGGACAGGGTGCGCGCCAGCGACAGCAGGGCGGCTTTGCTGGCGGCGTAGACGTTGCTCTGCGGCAGACCGATATGGGCGCTGACCGAACCGCACAGAATAATCGACGCCGGGTTGGCCAGCAGCGGCAGCAGCGCCTGGATCAGGAAAAACGGCCCCTTGAGGTTAGTATGCATCAGGCGGTCGTAACGCTGCTCATCCCACCGCTCCAGCGGCTGGTGGGTGACGTCGCCGGCGTTGATATACAGCACGTCCAGACGCGGCCAGCGCTGTGCCAACTGCTGCGCCAGCTGGCGCTGTTGGGCAATATCCCCGGCGTCATTTTGCAACGCGATCGCTTCGCCCAACTGCCGTTGCGCTTCCTCCAGGCCGCGTGACGAACGGCCGGTTATCGCCACGTTGGCGCCTTCGGCAATAAACTGACGGGCGGTTTCCAGCCCGATGCCGCTGGTTGCGCCGGTAATCAGCGCGTATTTGTCTGCTAATCGTGTCATTACGGTTTCCTCCTGCTGAGCTTGCTGGCATTATTTACGGCAAAACTATCCTTTGCATAGTAGGTACCGAATGGATACTAAGGGGCCGGGAGGTATGAAATGACGGATTCTGCGCATAGCGAGCAGGAAAAAAATTTGACGGCGTTGCCGGCGGTGGGGCAGCCGTGCCCGATGGTGGATTTTGTTAATTTGTTGTCCGGGAAGTGGGCGATACCGATTTTGTACCGCCTGATCCTGATGGATGCGCCGGTGCGCTTTGGTGAACTGCAGCGCGCCGTGGCGCCGATTGCACAAAAGGAGCTGACGCGTCAGTTGCGCCAGTTCGAACGACGCGGTCTGGTGACGCGGCAAATATTTCCGCAGGTACCGCCGCGGGTGGAATACCAGATTACCCCGCTGGGCAAGACGCTGCGCCCGACGCTGGATTCGCTGGCCGACTGGATGCGCAGCCATGCGCCGCAGTTAATTACGGATAAGAAATAGCTTGTTTATATGGGTATTAATTGGCGATAGAGGGAAAATAGCCTTTTATATAACATGAATCCCTAACTTGATGGCTTATTTATTTGTTTGAAAAATAGGCATATTATCCCCTTTTTCCGTATCCCGCTTGTGGGGATGATCCATGGGACCAGTATTGGATTCAACAAGGAATTAATTATGCAAACCGGCATGGTTATTAAATGGGGACATCGGCTACTGACGGTCGTTTTGCTAATACTGGTCGCCGCGCTGGGCGGTTATCTCTATGTTACGACTGCATCGTATGATGACATCCTGTATAGCAAAAAACAGCTGACGGACGAAATGTGGCTCTATATTACCCAGTATCAGCGGGCGGGGGCGACTGACCGCGAGGTTTACCGCTACTATTTGAACCGGGACATTCGTGAGGCGCCGCTGGCGATTCTGCAGCAGAGCGCGCCATTTTTGACGGCCGATCGTCCTGATGCGGTGGTGAAGGGCGACGGAAACCGGGTAAGCATCAACTTCACCGGTAGAGTGTATTCTTTCACCAATTCGGCGTTCTTCTATGGTGATAACAATGCGGTGCCGATGATGCCTACTCTCGACTTTTCGGCGCAGGGGGTTAGCGCCTGGCGTTAAAAGAAAGAAAGGGTGTGCCAGTACCTCACGGGGCCGGGATTGTCTGATTCTGCGCCACTCGATGTAGAAAGTGCGCAATCAGGTTGAAAGCGGTAGAATTTGTCACTCATACTGCGTATACCTTTTTCTTTAACGCTAACAAGGAATTCCAGATGGCCGAAGAAACGATTTTCAGTAAAATTATCCGCCGTGAAATCCCTGCCCATGTGGTGTATCAGGATGATCTGGTGACCGCTTTCCGCGATATCGCGCCGAAAGCGCCGACGCATATCCTGATCGTGCCGAACGTGCTGATCCCGACGGTGAACGACGTGACCAGCGAGCATGAGGCGGCGCTGGGGCGGATGATGACCGTGGCGGCGAAAATTGCCGAGCAGGAAGGCATCGCCGAGGATGGCTACCGCCTGATCGTCAACTGCAATAGCCACGGCGGCCAGGAGGTCTATCATATTCATATGCACCTGGTGGGCGGCCATGCCCTCGGCCCTATGCTGTCACACTGATTGAGGAAGCCGCCATGCGCTATCACAAACCGCTGCGTTGCCTAATGGCGCTGGCGCTGCCCGCCGCGATACTGATGGGCTGCAGCAGCCCGCAGGGGATCGCGGTTAATGAACGACAGACGGTGGTGATGGAGCCATCGGTGCTGACCGCCGGCATTTTGGCCGACAGGCCGGTGGTGAATGATGCCTCCGGTAGGGTGATCGCTACCGCAGTGCTCAGCAATACGCAGCCGACCTCGGTCACTCTGCGCTACCGTTTCTATTGGTATGACGACCAGGGGCTGGATATTCGTCCGTTTGAAAAACCGCGCGCCATTACCATCGCGCCGAATGCGACGGCGCAGGTTTATTCGATTAATGGCAACTTTGATGCCAAGCGCGCGCGCCTGTATCTATTTTTATAATCCTCGGGCCAGTTGGAGAAAATAATGAAAAAGTATCTGTTTGTGGCAGCGGCCGCGTTGGTATTGACCGGTTGTCCACAGCGTCCGCCTGAACAGCCGGAACCGCCGGCGACGATCACGCCGGTGACGCCGGAGGAGACGACGCCGGTACCGGAGCAGCCGGAGCCGCCAACCTCGGAACCGGTGCCGCAGCCGCCGAAGATTCAGAGTTTTAACTGGCTGGGCAGCGTACAGCCGCTGATTGCGCAGATGCTGAAAGCCGATGGCGTGACGCCGGGCAGCGTGCTGCTGCTCGATAGCGTGAAAAATAATACCAACGGTTCTTTGCAGACCGGCAAGGCGACCGCGGCGCTGCACAAGGCGCTGGGTGCCAACCAGACCTTTACCGTGGTGCCGCAGGCGCAGCTGACCAGCGCCAAGCAGACGCTGGGGCTGTCGGCGGAAGACAGCCTGGGTTCACGCAGCAAGGCGATTGGCCTGGCGCGTATTGTCAACGCGCAATACGTACTGTACAGCGACGCCAGCGGCGATGTGAAGTCACCGCAATTGGATATGCAGCTGATGCTGGTGCAGACCGGCGAAATCATCTGGTCGGGCAATGGCGCGGTTAAACGCTGAGGCCGAGCTGCAGCAACTCTTGCAACACAAACTGCCGGCGGTGAAAACCGCCGGTAGTCGTTTCAGCCCGGTAGCCGGCCTGACCGGTGAAAGCTGGCGCATCCAGACCGCCGATGGCGCAGTGCTGCTGGCGCGTCAGCAGGGGGCGGAAAAAGCGGTGCTGGGGGTCAACCGCCGGCGCGAAGCTCGCGTGCTGCGGCGTAGCGCCGGGGCGTTGGGGCCACAGCCGCTAGCGCAAGATCGGCGCTGGCTGGTGGTGGAATGGCTTGCTGGTGACGTTGTCACTAGCGACGGTTTTGAGCATTATCGGCAAGGGGGCGAACTGGCGGCGCTGATTGCCACGCTGCATCGCCGGCCGCGCAGCGGTTATCGGCTGAACCTGCCGGCCCAATACCAATGCTATTGGCAGCAGCTTGACCGGCGACGCATCACTCCGGCCTGGCTGCGCTGGCAACGCCATTTTTTGCAGGCGAAGCCGCCGCGGCCGCTGAAGCTGGCGCCGCTGCATATGGATATTCACCCGGAAAACTTAATAAAACAGCAGACGCGGCTGCGGCTGATTGACTGGGAATACGCCGGCGACGGCGATGTGGCGCTCGAACTGGCGACCCTGTTCCGTTTCAATCAGTGGTCCGCCGCCGCGCAGCGTGAGTTTTTGCAGCAGTACGCTCGCCAGGGCTATCACGACCTGACGGCTCTGGGTCGCCAGGTGCAACGCTGGCTGCCATGGGTTGATTACCTGATGCTGATGTGGTTTGAAGTCCGCTGGCAGCAGAGCGGCGATGCGCAATTTTTGCGTTGCGCCGCAGCGCTGCGCCAGCGTTTTTGTTTATGATCCCTGTTTCTGTATGAATTAATGAAGTGAGGTGGCCGTGGGCCCAGTAATGTTAGACGTCGCCGGCTATGAGCTGGATGCCGAAGAGCGCGAAATTTTACAGCATCCGCTGGTGGGCGGCCTGATTCTGTTTACCCGCAACTACCACGATGCGCAGCAGCTGCGCGAGCTGGTGCGGCAAATCCGCGCGGCGTCCCACGATCGGCTGGTGGTGGCGGTCGATCAGGAAGGCGGTCGCGTACAGCGTTTTCGCGACGGTTTTACCCCTCTGCCGGCAGCGGAGTCCTTTGCCGCCCTCAATAACGCGGCGGAAGCGGGGCGGCTGGCGCAGGAAGCCGGTTGGCTGATGGCGGCGGAGATGATCGCGCAGGATATCGATATCAGCTTTGCGCCGGTGTTGGATATCGGCCACGTCAGTGCGGCGATTGGCGAGCGCTCTTTCCATCAGGATCCGACGCAGGCGTTGGCGATGGCGGAGCGCTTTATTCAGGGGATGCACAGCGCCGGCATGCGCACTACCGGCAAGCATTTTCCGGGGCATGGCGCGGTCAGCGCCGACTCGCACAAAGAAACCCCGCGCGATCCGCGCCCGCTGGCGACCATCCGCAATCACGACATGTCGATTTTCCGCGCGCTGATTGAGCGACGGCTGCTGGATGCGGTGATGCCGGCCCACGTCATCTATACTGAGGCCGATCCGCGTCCGGCCAGCGGTTCGCCGTACTGGCTGAAACAAATCCTGCGTCAGGAGCTGGGCTTTGACGGCATTATCTTCTCTGACGATCTGTCGATGGAAGGCGCGGCGATCATGGGCAGCTATGCCGAACGCGGCCAGGCGGCGCTGGATGCCGGCTGCGATATGATTCTGGTGTGCAACAACCGCGCCGGCGCGGTCAGCGTGCTGGATAACCTGTCCCCGGTCAAAGTTGATAAGCTCAAGCGGCTGTATCATCAGGGACAGTTTACCCGTCAGACGCTGCGCGACTCCGAACGCTGGAAGCAGGCGCATCAGCAGCTGAGCGCGTTGAGCGACCGCTGGGAAGCTTACAAACAGCGCGGCGAGGTTAACCCGTAAGGGCGTCGTAATACGGCGCTGCCGGCGAGGGCCGACCTGGCCCTCCGTTTATTGCGAGGATCCACATGATTATCTATTTGCATGGTTTTGATTCCACCAGTCCCGGCAATCATGAGAAGGTGCTGCAGCTGCAGTTTATCGATCCGGACGTACGCTTTATCAGTTACAGCACCCTGCACCCGCGCCATGATATGCAGCATCTGCTGAAAGAGGTCGACAAGGCGGTGCAGCAGGAAGGAGACCGGCAGGCGCTGATCTGCGGCGTCGGGCTGGGCGGATTCTGGGCGGAACGCATCGGCTTTCTGTGCGGCATCCGTCAGGTGGCGTTCAACCCGAACCTGTTTCCGCAAGAGCATATGCACGGCAAAATCGACCGACCGGAAGAATACCTGGATATCGCCACCAAATGCGTGGCGGACTTTCGTGAAAAGAACCGCGATCGCTGTCTGGTGGTGCTATCGCGCCATGACGAGGTGCTGGATAGCCAGCGCAGCGCCGATCTGCTGCACAAATACTACGAAATCGTCTGGGACGAGCAGCAGACGCACAAGTTCAAGAACATCTCCCCGCACCTGCAACGCATCAAAGCCTTCAAGACCCTCGCGTAACAGTTCCATAACGCACTGCCCGGCCGCGATTATTATCCAAATGAAGGGTAATGCGCGGCTTTTATTATTGCTCTGGCAAATATGTCAGCGGCCAACGGCGGCGCAAAAAAATGTGACCTGACGCTAACTATTTGAATCACAATCGTCAAAAAAGCTCCACGTCCAGCCTTTAAGCAAAAAAGTTTGATATGCATCAATTATGGTATGACCAAATAACCTCCCATGCTATTCTGGCCGCAGATTGCAGGTTTATTTTACGCGAACCCCATGTATTCTAAGGATATTATTTGTTTACCCTTGGATAACAAATGGTTCACATTTAGAGGGTTATTTTGACAATGCCAATCAAGAAAATCGTCATTGTGGGCGGCGGTGCCGGAGGCCTGGAGCTGGCGACCAGCCTGGGGCATAAGCTCGGCCGTAAAAACAAGGCCGAGGTTACTCTGATCGACCGTAACCACAGCCACCTGTGGAAACCGTTGCTGCACGAAGTGGCGACCGGTTCTCTGGATGACGGCGTCGATGCGCTGAGCTACCTGGCCCACGCCCGTAATCACCACTTCAGCTTCCAACTTGGCTCGCTGACCAATATTGACCGGGACAACAAAACCGTCCAGCTGGCGCAAATTTGTGATGAGCAGGGCGACGAACTGGTGCCTGAACGTGAGCTGTCTTACGACATCCTGGTGATGGCCCTGGGCAGTACCTCGAATGATTTCGGCACGCCGGGCGTGAAGGATAACTGCATCTTCCTGGACAACCCGCACCAGGCGCGGCGCTTCCATAACGAAATGCTCAACCTGTTCCTGAAGTTCTCGGCGCAGCCGGGGCGGCAGGAGAGCGTCAATATCGCCATCGTCGGCGGCGGCGCCACCGGGGTTGAACTGTCGGCGGAGCTGCACAACGCGGTGAAACAGCTGCACAGCTACGGCTTTGAGGGGCTGGATAACAGCGCGCTGAACGTGACGCTGGTGGAAGCCGGCGAGCGCATTCTGCCGGCGCTGCCGCCGCGTATTTCCGCCGCCGCGCATCAGGAGCTGAACAAGCTGGGCGTGCGGGTACTGACCAATACCATGGTGACCAGCGCGGAGCACAACGGCCTCAATACCAAAGACGGTGAATTTATTCAGGCCGATCTGATGGTATGGGCGGCGGGCATTAAAGCGCCGGACTTTATGAAAGAGATCGGCGGGCTGGAAACCAACCGTATTAATCAGCTGGTGGTTGAGCCGACGCTGCAGACCACGCGCGATCCGAACATCTTTGCTATCGGCGACTGCGCCTCCTGCCCGAAAGAAGGCGGTGGTTTCGTGCCGCCGCGCGCCCAGTCGGCGCACCAGATGGCGTCACGCTGCGGCAGCAATATTCTGGCGCTGATTAACGGGCAGACGCTGAAGCCTTATGTCTATAAAGACCACGGATCGCTGGTTTCACTCTCTCGCTTCAGCACCGTCGGCAGCCTGATGGGCAACCTGATGCGCGGTTCGATGATGGTGGAAGGACGTATTGCGCGCTTTGTTTATATCTCACTGTATCGTATGCATCAGGTGGCGTTGCACGGTTATATCAAAACCGGCCTGATGATGCTGGTGGGCGGCATCAACCGCGTGATTCGTCCGCGTTTGAAAATGCACTGATTTCACCATATTGCGCTATCCAACCCACGCCGTTGCGACCGCGTGGGTTTTTTTATTTTCGCGTCAGGCTGATGTTTGCCATGCTGGTACAGAGGCAGCATAAAATCGGGCGGTTTCCCGCCACAACCTTAGGATTCTTCCTAAACGAGCCACGATCACACATTTTCCCGCATCTTTGGTTACTTCGTCTTATTGCAGCAACAATAAGGATTGTGCAGACTTTGACGTGTTTACAGACGGCGCAGCACGCACGCCGTAAACCGGGAGGCCCGTGCCGCCAATGCGCAAAATAATAAGCGCGGTGCAACGTTGGTAACACACCCGGAGCAAAATGCGTGGTAACAATTTCAGGAGGATTTCCTGTGAACAAGTCAATGTTAGCCGGTGTAGGTATCGGTATCGCAGCTGCTCTGGGTATTGCTGCCGTTGCCAGTCTGGATGTATTTTCTTCCGGCCCACAATACGCGCAGGTTCTCAACGCCAAGCCGATTAATGAAACCATCAAAACGCCGCGGCGTGAATGCCGCAACGTGACGGTCACCCACCGTGCGCCGGTACAGGATGAGAACCGCATTGCCGGTTCCGTGCTGGGCGCCGTAGCCGGCGGGGTTATCGGCCACCAGTTCGGCGGCGGTCGCGGCCGCGATGTGGCGACGGTGGTCGGCGCGCTGGGGGGCGGCTATGCCGGCAACCAGATCCAGGGGTCGATGCAGAACAACGACACCACCACCCGCGTGCAGCAGCGCTGCAAAACGGTGTACGACAAATCGCAGAAGCTGCTGGGCTATGATGTGACCTACAAGATCGGCGATCAGCAGGGCAAAATCCGCATGGATCACGATCCGGGCACTCAGATCCCGCTGGATAAGAGCGGTCAGCTGATCCTGAACCGCACCGATACCACGCAGGCCTGATGCTTTGACGCCACTTCGGCGTCAAAAAAAACCCGCAGCCAACGTCACCGTCGGCTGCGGGTTTTTGTTTGCCCGCACTGCGGGCTGCGGCTGTTTTACGCCAGCGTATGTTCGCGGCAGGCGTTCAGCAGATCCTCGATAAACTTCAGCCGTTTGGCCCGGTCGGTCAGATCGAGCATAAACTTCAGCTTGGTGGGGCCGTCCAGCCGGTAGATCTGCGGCTGGCTCTGCAGCAGGCCGATCAGGTAACCGGGATCGACGCGGTTCTTTTCGCCGAACTCGACAAAGCCGCCGCGTTCGTTAACCTCAATTCGCTTGATGCCCAGCGTCTGCGCATGCTGACGCAGCGCGGCGCTGTGCAGCAGGTTGCGCGTGGCATCCGGCAGTTTGCCGAAGCGGTCGATCAGTTCCACCTTCAGTTCTTCCAACTCGCCGTCATGCTTGGCGCTGGCGATGCGTTTGTACAGCGACAGACGGGTGTTGACGTCCGGAATGAAATCGTCCGGCAGCAGCGCCGGCATACGCAGTTCCACCTCGGTCTGGCTGCTGGTCAGGTCTTCCAGCGACGGCTCCCGTCCCTGTTTCAGCGCATCCACCGCGCTTTCCAGCAGCTCCATATACAGCGAGAAGCCGATGGTGGTCATCTGCCCGCTCTGGTCTTCTCCCAGCAGTTCGCCGGCGCCGCGGATTTCCAGATCGTGCGTCGCCAGCGCGAAGCCGGCGCCCAGATCTTCCAGCGTGGCGATGGCTTCCAGGCGTTTATGGGCGTCGCTGCTCATCGCTTTCGGATTCGGCGTCAGCAGGTAGGCGTAAGCCTGATGGTGCGAACGACCGACGCGGCCGCGCAGCTGGTGCAGCTGTGCCAGACCGAAGCGGTCGGCCCGTTCGATGATGATGGTGTTGGCGCTGGGAATATCGATGCCGGTCTCAATAATGGTGGTGCAGACCAGAACGTTAAAGCGCTGGTGGTGGAAGTCATTCATCACCCGCTCCAGATCGCGCTCGCGCATCTGGCCGTGGCCAATGGCGATGCGCGCTTCCGGCACCAGCTCCGCCAGCCGTTCGGCTGCTTTCTCGATGTTTTCCACGTCGTTGTACAGGTAGTAGACCTGGCCGCCGCGCAGCGTCTCACGCAGAATCGCTTCGCGCACCACCAGGCTGTCGTATTCGCGCACAAAGGTTTTTACCGCCAGACGGCGCGCCGGCGGAGTGGCGATAATCGACAGATCGCGCATGCCGCTCATTGCCATATTCAGCGTACGCGGGATCGGCGTCGCGGTCAGCGTCAGAATATCTACGTCGGCGCGCATCGCCTTGATGCGCTCTTTGTGGCGCACGCCGAAGCGGTGTTCTTCGTCGACGATCAGCAGCCCCAAATCTTTCCAGCGCAGATCGCTCTGCAGCAGCTTGTGGGTGCCGATAACGATATCGACCTTGCCGTCCGCCGCGTCGTCCAGCACCTGCTGTTGCTCTTTAGCACTGCGGAAGCGCGACATCATCTCAATACGGATTGGCCAGGTGGCGAAACGGTCGCGGAAGTTGTCGAAGTGCTGTTGCGCCAGTAGGGTGGTGGGCACCAGCACCGCCACCTGCTTGCCGTTCTCCACCGCCAGGAAAGCGGCGCGCATCGCCACTTCGGTTTTGCCGAAGCCCACGTCGCCGCACACCAGACGGTCCATCGCCAGTGGCTGGCACATATCGCTCAGCACCGCATTGATCGCCTGTTCCTGATCGGGCGTGGTTTCAAACGGGAACGTCTGGCAGAACAGCTGATACTGTTCGCGGTCGTGTTTAAAGGCGAAACCGGCTTTGGCCGCGCGCTGTGCGTAGATATCCAGCAGTTCGGCGGCGACGTCGCGCACTTTCTCTGCCGCTTTCTGCCGCGCCCGCGACCAGGCGTCACCGCCGAGTTTATGCAGCGGGGCATTTTCATCGGCGCCGCCGGCATAGCGGCTAATCAGATGCAGCGAGGAAACCGGCACGTACAGCTTGTCCTCACCGGCGTAGGACAAAATCAGGTATTCTGCCTTGATGCCGCCGGCTTCCAGCGTGGTCAGGCCGACATAGCGGCCGACGCCGTGCTCAAGATGCACCACCGGCTGGCCGGGATGCAGCTCCGCCAGGTTGCGGATCAGGGTATCGGTATTGATGGTGCGGCGATTATCCTGCCGACGCCGGCTAACGCGTTCGCCCAGCAGGTCGCTTTCGCAAATCAGCGCCCGCTGGCGCATCGCATCGAGGAAGCCGCGTTCGGCGGCGCCGACCATCATATAACGGCCGTTGTCGTCGGCCTGATCCAGCCGCTGAATCAGGCTGGTGCCCAGCTTGATGCGGCCGAGCAGATCCTGCAGCGTCTCACGCCGGCCCTCGCTCTCCACCGAGAAGATCACGCTGCCGTCAAAACCTTCGATAAAGCGGCGCAGGTTATCCAGCGGCGCTTTTTGCTGCGCCTGTACCGCCAGGTCGGGCAGGCTTTGGTAGTCGAGATTGGTGTTGCCCGCTTTGACCGGCAGTGCCTCGGTTTTCAGCGCCACGCGCGGCCAGGCCTTCAGCTCGGCGAACAGGGCGTCGACGCGCAGCCACAGGGTGTCCGGCGCCAGCAGCGGGCGCATCGGGTCGACGCGGCGGCTCTCATAGCGCTGATTGACATCCAGCCAGAAGCGCTCGGCAGCGTTCTCCAGGTTGCCGGTATTAACCAGCAGGGTATTCGCCGGCAGATAGCTGAACAGCGACGGCAGCGGCTGGCTGAAGAACAGCGGCTGCCAGTATTCGATACCGGCGGGCCAGCTGCTTTTGCTGACCTGCTGGTAAATATGTTCGGCGTCGCGGCGTACTTCAAACTGTTCACGCCACTGGCTGCGGAACAGTTCAATAGCGTTTTTATCGGTCGGGAATTCGTGCGCCGGCAGCAGGTTGATCGACTCGACCTCGCTCAGCGTGCGCTGAGTGTCGACGTCGAAAATGCGCAGACTGTCGATTTCGTCATCAAAGAAATCGATGCGGTACGGTTCGTCGCTGCCCATCGGGTAGAGGTCGAGCAGGGCGCCGCGGGTAGCAAACTCGCCGTGCTCCATCACCTGATCGACGCTGCGGTAGCCGGCCTGCTCCAGCTGGGCGCGCAGTTTATCCCGCGACAGCTGCTGACCCTTATTCATCACCAGCGCATGGCCGTGCAGGAACTCATGCGGGCAGACGCGCTGCATCAGCGTGTTGACCGGCAGAATAATAATGCCGCGCGCCATGGTCGGCAGATGGTACAGGCTGGAGAGGCGGGCGGAGATAATCTCCTGATGCGGCGAGAAGCTGTCGTAAGGCAGCGTTTCCCAGTCCGACAGCGTGGTGACCATCTGATCGGTAAACTGCTGGATCTCATCGCGCAGACGCAGGGCGTTTTGCATATCCGGCGCGATCAGCATGATAGGTCCGTCGTGGCGTTCGGCGATTTCGGCGCACTCAACGGCGCAGGCCGAACCGGTCAGCTGACCCAGCTGGCGTAAATCCCCTGCGCGGTTCGGCAGGTCATAGCGGGAGGTAAGTGCTGCGGAACGACTACGGTTATCGGAAATGCTCATCAGGTATCTTTTGATCTGTAAATTGACGGTGATCCGGCGTCGACAGGCGGCGCTTTTGTTTGCTTTATACTAGCCCACTGGCCGGCAAACTGACATAGGCAAATGGGCTTAGTGACGGTTAATTAACCCGCATGCGGCCGCTCTGGCAGAATAAAAGCCGCCGAACGGTTCCCTAATCGGCGCGGAGCCTTTATTATCCATGATCACTTTGCTTAAGCTACGGCCACAAAACGGATTTCATGTATCAACCTGTCGCGTTATTCATTGGCCTGCGCTACATGCGCGGGCGGGCTTCAGACCGCTTTGGCCGGTTTGTCTCCTGGCTTTCCACGATCGGCATTACGCTGGGGGTGATGGCGCTGGTCACCGTGTTATCGGTGATGAACGGCTTTGAAAGAGACCTGGAAAACAACATTCTGGGCCTGATGCCGCAAGCGCTGGTCACCACCCCGAGCGGGTCGGTCAATCCTCAACATCTGCCGGCCTCTGCGGTGCAGGGGCTGCGCGGCGTGACTCGCGTGGCGCCGCTGACCACCGGCGACGTGGTGCTGCAAAGCCCGCGCAACGTGGCGGTCGGGGTGATGCTTGGCGTCAACCCGGATGAAGCCGATCCGCTGACGCCGTTTCTGGTTAACGTCAAACAGCAGGCGCTGCAGCCTGGCGGGTACAACGTCATTCTGGGCGAAGTGCTGGCCGGCAAACTGGGCGTTAAACGCGGCGACAGGCTGCGTCTGATGGTGCCGAGCGCCAGCCAGTTTACCCCGATGGGGCGCATTCCCAGCCAGCGCGTGTTTACCGTGGCCGGCACCTTCCATGCCAACAGCGATGTGGACGAATACCAACTGCTGGTCAATCAGCAGGACGCTTCGCGCGTGATGCGCTACCCGGCGGGCAATATCACCGGCTGGCGCCTGTTCCTGCAGCAGCCGCTGGCGGTCGACAGCCTGAGCCAGCAGGCGCTGCCGCAGGGCGCGAGCTGGAAAGACTGGCGCGATCGCAAAGGCGAGTTGTTCCAGGCGGTGCGCATGGAAAAGAACATGATGGGGCTGCTGCTGAGCCTGATCGTGGCGGTTGCCGCCTTTAATATCATTACCTCCCTTGGCCTGCTGGTGATGGAAAAGCAGGGCGAAGTGGCCATCTTGCAAACCCAGGGGCTGACGCGCCGCCAGATTATGGCGGTGTTTATGACCCAGGGCGCCAGCGCCGGGATTATCGGCTCGCTGCTCGGTACGCTGCTGGGCGTGGTGCTGGCGCTGAACCTGAATACCATTATGCCGGCGCTTGGCGCGCTGATTGACGGTGCGTCGCTGCCGGTGGCGGTTGAACCGCTGCAGGTGACGATCATCGCCGTCGCGGCGATGGCGGTGTCACTGCTGTCCACGCTGTACCCTTCATGGCGCGCCGCCGCCGTTCAACCCGCTGAGGCTTTACGTTATGAGTAACCATCCTTTGTTGCAGTGTGACAACCTGTGCAAGACCTATCAGGAAGGCAATCTGCATACCGACGTGCTGCGAAATGTCAGTTTTGCCATGCAGCCCGGCGAGATGATGGCGATTGTCGGCAGCTCTGGCTCGGGGAAAAGTACGCTGTTGCACCTGCTGGGCGGGCTGGATTCACCGACCTCCGGCAGCGTGGTGTTCAAGGGGCAGGCGATGAATTCACTGTCATCCGCCGCCAAGGCCGAACTGCGTAACCGCGAGCTGGGCTTTATCTATCAGTTTCACCACCTGCTGCCGGACTTTTCCGCGCTGGAAAACGCGGCGATGCCGCTGCTGATCGGCGGCGTTAAGCCGGCGCAGGCGCAGGAGAAAGCGATGGAAATGCTGGCGGCGGTCGGGCTGGATAAACGCAGCAAACACCGTCCGTCAGAACTGTCCGGCGGTGAACGCCAGCGGGTGGCGATCGCCCGTGCGCTGGTGAATAATCCGTCGCTGGTGCTGGCGGATGAGCCGACCGGCAACCTGGATCACCGCACCGCCGACAGCATTTTTGACCTGCTGGGGGAGCTGAACGTGCGTCAGGGCACCGCGTTTCTGGTGGTGACCCACGATCTGCAGCTGGCTAAACGCCTTAACCGCCAGCTGGAAATGCGCGACGGTCATTTGCAGGCGCAGCTGACGCTGCTGGGGGCCGAGTAATGCGCGCATTGCCTCTCTCACTGCTGACGGCGCTGCGTTTTAGCCGCGGTCGGCGGCGCGGCGGCATGGTGTCGCTGATTTCGGTGATCTCCACCATCGGTATTGCGTTGGGCGTGGCGGTGCTGATCGTCGGCCTGAGCGCGATGAATGGCTTTGAGCGCGAGTTGCAGAACCGCGTGCTGTCGGTGGTGCCGCACGGGGAAATCGAACCGGTGAATCAGCCGTTTAACGGCTGGCCGGCGATGATGCAGCGGGTGGAAAAGGTGCCGGGCATTCTGGCTGCCGCGCCGTATATTAATTTCACCGGCCTGATGGAAAACGGCGCCCAGCTGCGCGCGGTGCAGTTGAAAGGGGTCGACCCGGCGCAGGAAGCGAAGCTCAGCGCGCTGCCGAAGTATGTGCAGGGCGACGCTTGGGCCAACTTCAAGGGCGGCGAACAGCAGGTGATTCTGGGTAAAGGCGTCGCCGACGCGCTGGGCGTCAAGCAGGGCTCCTCTGTTACGGTGATGATCCCCAACAGCGATCCGCAGATGAAATTGCTGCAGCCGAAGCGTATTCGCCTGCATGTCAGCGGTATTTTGCAGCTCAGCGGCCAACTGGATCACAGCCTGGCGATGGTGCCGCTGGCCGATGCGCAGCGCTATCTGGACATGGGTGACAGTGTCACCGGCATCGCCATCAAGGTTAACGACGTGTTCGCCGCTAATAAGCTGGTGCGCGACGCCGGCGAGGTGACCAACGCCTACGTTTATATCAAGAGCTGGATCGGCAAGTACGGCTATATGTACCGCGATATTCAGATGATCCGCGCCATCATGTATCTGGCTATGGTGCTGGTGATCGGCGTGGCCTGCTTCAACATCGTTTCCACGCTGGTGATGGCGGTGAAGGACAAGAGCGGCGATATCGCCGTGTTGCGTACGCTGGGCGCCAAAGACGGCTTTATCCGGGCGATATTCGTCTGGTATGGCCTGCTGGCGGGGCTGGTGGGCAGCCTGAGCGGCGTGGTGGTCGGCATCTTTGCCTCGCTGCAGCTGACGAATATCATCAAGCTGATTGAAAAGATGGTCGGTCATTCATTCTTGTCCGGCGATATCTATTTTATCGACTTCTTACCGTCGGAGCTGCACTGGCTGGATGTCGTCATCGTGCTGGCGACCGCTATCGTGCTCAGCCTGCTGGCCAGCTGGTATCCGGCGCGACGCGCCAGCCGTATCGATCCGGCGCGGGTGCTAAGCGGTCAGTGATCGGGTTAAAAATGGGGCGCAGTGATGCAGCCCCATTTTTTTACGTGAGGTAACGGATGTTCTACGGTTTTGATATGGGCGGCAGCAAAATTGAGCTGGGGGTGTTCGACGCCGACCTGCAACGCGTCTGGCAAAAGCGCGTGGCGACCCCGCGGGACGACTATCGCCAACTGCTGGCGACGCTGCGTGATATGACGCTGGAGGCGGACGCCGTCTGCGGCGCGCCCGGGCAGGTGGGCATCGGCATTCCCGGTTTGCCAAACGATGATGACGGCACGCTGTTTACCGCCAACGTGCCGGCGGCGATGGGGCAGGCGCTGCCGCGCGATTTGGCGGCGCTGATTGGCCGGGAAGTGCGGGTGGAAAACGACGCCAACTGCTTCGCGCTGTCGGAGGCCTGGGATAAGGAGTTCCGTCGCTATCCGGTGGTGTTCGGGCTGATCCTCGGCACCGGCGTGGGCGGCGGCCTGATCGTCGACGGCAAGGTGGTGTCCGGCCGTAATCATATCGCCGGCGAATTCGGGCATCTGCGTCTGCCGGTCGATGCGCTGGAAGTGCTGGGGCGTGATATACCTCGCGTTGCCTGCGGCTGCGGTCATCGTGGTTGCATTGAAAATTACATATCAGGCCGTGGATTTGAGTGGCTGTACGCGCACTTTTATCAGCAGCGCTTGTCTGCGCCGCAAATTATTGCGCATTATCAGGCCGGTGATCCGCAGGCGCAGGCTCACGTTGAGCGTTTTCTCGATCTGCTGGCGATTTGTCTGGGCAATTTACTGACCGTCATCGATCCGCATCTGGTGGTGATTGGCGGGGGATTATCGAATTTTGCAGCGATCTACCAGGCGCTGCCGTCTCGTCTGCCGCGCAGCCTGCTGCGCGTGGCGAAGATGCCGCGGATCGAACCGGCGCGCTATGGCGACGCCGGCGGCGTGCGCGGGGCGGCGTTTCTCAACCTGGCGGATCATTGAATAAGGAGTAGTTATGCGTACGCGCCATCGGCTGCATCAGTTTCGCAAGAGCAAACATGTGCTGCACCAACGTTTTCGTTCGCGGATTTTTCACCGCGATACCATGGCGGCGGCGGAGTTGAAAAAGCCGTTTGTGGTGGTGTTGACCGGGGCAGGTATTTCTGCGGAATCCGGCATTCGCACCTTCCGCGCAGCGGATGGTTTGTGGGAAGAGCACAAGGTGGAGGACGTGGCGACGCCGGAAGGTTTCCAACGCGATCCGGAGCTGGTGCAGGCGTTTTACAATGCGCGCCGCCGCCAGCTGCAGCAGGATGATATCGCGCCGAACGCCGCGCACCGTGCGTTGGCCAGTCTGGAAGAGTGGCTGGGGGATAACTTTCTGCTGGTTACGCAAAATATCGACAATCTGCACGAGCGCGCCGGCAACCGCCGGGTGGTACATATGCATGGAGAACTGCTGAAGGTGCGCTGCACGCAGTCCGGCCAGGTGGTTGACTGGCCCGGCGATCTGAGCGTCGACGACCGCTGCCACTGCTGCCAGTTCCCGGCGCCGCTGCGCCCGCACGTGGTGTGGTTCGGCGAAATGCCGATCGGTATGGACGATATTTATCAGGCTCTGGAGAGGGCGGATTTCTTCGTCGCTATCGGCACCTCCGGGCATGTGTATCCGGCGGCCGGGTTTGTGCATGAGGCACGGCTGAGCGGTGCGCATACCATGGAACTGAATCTGGAGCCGAGCCAGGTGGAAAGTCAGTTTGCCGAGAAGCATTACGGGCCGGCCAGTGAAGTGGTACCGCGCTTTGTACATAAGTTTCTGATGGGGAAAATTGAACGCGCCGATCGGCCGTAACCCTGTTGGCGTCGCTGCGGCGTACGCGCAGCGACGTTAATTATTGTTGTTAGTGCGTGCACGATAATGAAACTTTGCTTTACTAAAGCATGGCTCTTTCGCTCGAAAGAGCGTGTCTCAGGCAAAAAGAGGTTTCATATACGTGAATAACGCTAATGATAGAACCCTGCGCTTTAATCCTGCCTCGCCCTCATTTAATCATCATATCTATCAGATTTATCAGCGTATGCGTCAGCAGCAACCGCTACTGCGCATCGGCAGAACCTGGGTGCTGACGCGCTATCAGGATGTCAGCACCGCGCTGCGTGCCCCGCAATTAAGCTGCACCGGCATTCCGCGGCATTTGACGGCGGAATTTGAGCGTCTGCAATGTGGTCTGGAGCCGGCGTTGGCGGAGCTGGTGCAAAATATTGCGCTGTTTCAGGATAACGTTACGCACCGGGCACACCGCAAGCCACTGATGGCGCTGTTCGGCCGCGAACCGCTGGCGCAGCTCAAACAGCTGGCCGCCGGTGAAATCAAGCGAATGATCGCCGATCTGGCGACGACCGAACGTCTGGATGTGATTGCACAGCTGGCGCGCCCGCTGTGGCCGCGGCTGTTTGCCCGCTGGCTGAACCTTTCGCCGCAGCAGTGTCAGGTGATTGAACAGGAGAAAGAGAGCATCCGTCTGCTGCTCGATCCCAGCGCGATCGACCGGGCCGGGCTTGAACAACTGGCGTTGGCGCTGCGGCGGCTGAACGAAGTATTCAGTCAGCTCTATCAGAGCTGCGTCAACGGCCATCCTTCGCCGTTTTTTTCCGCCCTGGCGCAGGGCTATGGCGCCGACAGCGCGCTGTTGCAACGCTATTTCAGCACGGACTGCATCACCATCCTGATTGGCGGCAGTGAAACCACCGAGGCGTTGATCGGCAATCTGATGCAGATCGTCGCGCAGGATGAACGATTACAGCAGCTGCTGCGGCAGCATCCGCAGTGGATAGCGCAGGCGGTGCAGGAAACGCTGCGTTATGAATCGCCGTTGCAGATGGCGCGCCGCACCGTCTGCCAGCCGTGGGAGCTGCATGGGCGTACTCTGCGCGAGCAGGATGCGGTGTTGCTGTGTCTGGGGGCCGCCAACCGTGATGAAACACAGTTTCACGCAGCGCATCAGTTCAATTTGCACCGGGACAATAGCCAGCGCCATCTCGGATTTGGCGGCAGCGCGCATCTCTGTGCGGGGCAGTTGTTGGCGAAGTTTCAGGCGGAAAACGTGTGCGCCGCGCTGCTGCGCCATTTTCCGCGACTTAAACCGTCGGGGACGGTGGAGTGGCAAACGGACAGTTTGATTTTACGTTCGCTGAAGTCACTGCCGTTGGCACTGGGCTAAATGGGGAGGGGAACAGGGCCGGGCATTGCGCCCGGCCTGAATCAGCCAAAGGTTGGCGTTAGCGGCCGGCCTTCAGCTTCTGGAATTGGGTTTCGTACAGCGTGCTGGCGTCGCCGACGTCGTTCTGCCATTCGCCGTTTTTGATCACTGCTTCGTCCGGATACAGTGACTTATCGTTGGCAATGTCCGGCGGCAGCAGTTTTTTCGCGGCCAGATTCGGCGTTGGGTAACCGATGGTTTTCGCCACCTGCACGGCAATTTCCGGCCGCAGCAGGAAGTTGATCAGCTTCAGCGCGCCGTCGACGTTTTTGGCGTTAGCCGGGATCGCCAGGCTGTCCATCCAGAAAATACCGCCTTCCTTCGGCCAGACAATCTCCAGCGGCGTGCCGGCCTGACGGGCGACAAAGGCCGAGCCGTTCCACACCATGCCCAGGTTGACTTCCCCTTCCATAAACGGGTTGCCCGGGTTGTCGGAGTTAAAGGCCAGCACGTTCGGCATCAGCTTTTTCAGCTCGTTATAGGCGGCTTCAATCTCTTGCGGATTGGTGGTGTTGCCGGAATAGCCCAGTTTCCGCAGCGCCATCTGGAACACTTCGCGCGCGTCATCGGTCAGCAGCAGGCTGCTTTTGTACTCCGGCTTCCACAGGTCGGCCCATGAGGTAATGGTTTTCGGGTCGATCTCGTCGCTGTTGACGCCGATGGCGGTGGCGCCCCAGATATACGGGATGGAATAATCGTTATTCGGATCGAACGGTTTGTTCAGCAGGTTGGGATCCAGATCCTTAAAGTTGCTGAGCTTGCTCTTGTCGATCTTCTGCAGCATGCCTTCCTTACTCATCTTGGCGATGAAATAGGTGGAAGGCACCACCAGATCGTACGCGCCGTCTTTATAGGTCTTCAGCTTGGCGTACATGCTTTCATTGGATTCATAGGTGGAATAGATCACCTTAATCCCCGTTTCTTTGGTGAACTGATCGAGCAGGCCCGGCGGCACATATTCAGTCCAGTTATAGAAATAGAGGGTTTTGCCGTCATCGGCGGCGGTTGCAGAGCCGATGCTCAGTGCCATCATCCCGGCTGCGAGCAGGTGTGACCACTTTTTCATGCAGCGTATCCTTCAGCAGTTATCGCGTTTAACAGTATAGGCCGAATAGCGGCGCGGCGGTCCTATACCCCAGAGAGTGGCCATTATAGGCGGCGGGCGGCGCGGGGTAAAGGCAGTTATCCCCTTGGTAAATAGCGGCTTTTAGTCTGGAAAACGGGACGGCAGGTGAGAAACGGACACATTCACAATTGGAATGTGTCCGTTCGATTATTTGACGTTGCGATCGCGCAGGATCAGCTGGCTGGCGAGCACCAGCACCAGCGACATCAGCAGCAGAATGGTGGCGAGGGCGTTGACCTCCGGCGAGACGCCGACCTTGACCATCGAATAGATCTTCAGCGGCAGGATCTCATAGCTCGGCCCGGTGACGAACGAAGACACCACCACATCATCCATCGACAGGGTAAAGCTCAGCAGCCAGCCGGCGGCGACGGCCGGCATCGCCAGCGGCAGGATGATTTTGCGCAGGATCGTCACCTCGCCGGCGCCGAGGTCGCGCGCCGCTTCCAGCATTTTGACGTCGAAGCCTTTCAGCCGCGAGTAGACGGTCACCACCACAAACGGCAGGCAGAAAGTGATATGCGAAAACAGCAGCGACCAGAAGCCCAGCGAGATGCCCAGTAGCATAAACAGCACCAGCAGGGAGATCGCCATCACGATATCCGGCGACATCATCACCACAAACAGCATACCGCTGACGAACGGCTTGCCGCGGAAGCGGTAGCGGTACAGCGCCACCGCGGTCAGCGAGCCGATCAGCGTGGCGAAGGTGGCTGACAGCACCGCCATGGTCAGCGAGTGGCCCGCCGCCTGCAGCAGACTGTCGTTGTTGAGCAGGGTCGAGTACCAGTCGACGGTAAACCCTTGCCAGTTGATGCCAAAGCGCGATGCGTTGAACGAGTTGACGATCAGAATCACGATCGGAATATATAAATAGGCGTAAATGATGGTCATAAAACCACCGCGTAGCAGGCGTCCGATCATTCCAGTTCCACCTTCTTGTTCAGCAGCTTCGCCGCGCGGTAGTACACCAGCAGCATCAGGCCCATGACCAGCGTCAGGCAGATGCTGGTGGCAGCGCCAAACGGCCAGTCGCGAATATTCAGGAACTGGCTCTTGATCACGTTGCCGATCAGCAGGTTTTTCGCGCCGCCCATCAGGTCCGCAACGAAGAACAGCCCCATTGCCGGCAGGATCACCAGCAGGCAGCCGGCGATAATGCCGGGCATGGTCAGCGGCACGATGATGCGGATAAAGGTCTGCAGCTTGCTGGCGCCGAGATCGCGCGCCGCTTCCAGACAGGATTTATCCAGCTTCTCAATGCTGGAATAGAGCGGCATCACCATAAACGGCAGCAGAATATAAATCAGGCCCAGCACCACCGCTTCGGAGGTGTACATGATGCGAAACGGTTTGTCGATTACCCCCAGCCACAGCAGGAAATCGTTCAGATAGCCGCGGGTGCTGAGGAACAGCTTCAGGCCGTAGATACGGATCAGCGAGTTGGTCCAGAAGGGGACGATCAGCAGAAACAGCAGCAGCGGCCGCACCTTCTGCGGCAGGCGCGCCAGAATAAAGGCGAACGGATAGCCGATCACCAGGCAGCACAGGGTGGCGATCACCGCCATATTCAGCGAGTGCAGCAGCACTTCGGCGTACAGCGGATCGAACAGCCGGGTGTAGTTATCCAGCGTGAACACCATCTGAATCAGATTGGCGTCGTCGCGGGTCAGGAAGCTGGTGCCGATAATCATCAGGTTCGGCATAAACACGAACAGCACCAGCCAGGCGACTACCCCGGTAATCACCACATTCTGGAACAGTTTACGCGAGGTCTTCATCGGCCAGCACCACCTCCCAGCTTTCAACCCAGGTCACCGCCATTTTCTGATTCAGCGAGTGGTCGACGTCCGGATCGTCTTCGTTAAAGAATTCGCTAACCATGACCATCTTGCCGTTTTCCAGCTCGACGACCGAGTCCAGCGTCATTCCCTTGTAGTTACGTTCCCGCACATAGCCGATCAGGCCGTCGACCTGCTCGGCGCCGTTGATCTCCTCAACGCGCAGATCCTCCGGCCGCAGCAGCACTTTCAGGCGCTGGCCGGCGCTGACCGGCAGGCTGGCGTAGATATCGCATTCGCGCCCTTCGACGTTGGCGCGCACCCGCTGCGCGTCGATGCGCTGCAGTACGGTGGCGTCAAAGATATTAATCTCGCCGATAAAGCTGGCGACGAACAGGTTGCGCGGCTCTTCGTAGATCTCGCGCGGCGTGCCGTCCTGCTCAATGCGGCCTTCGCGCATCACCACGATGCGGTCCGACATGGTCAGCGCCTCTTCCTGATCGTGGGTGACGAAGACAAAGGTGATGCCGAGCTTGCGCTGCAGCGCCTTCAGCTCGTTCTGCATCTGTTTGCGCAGCTTATAGTCCAGCGCCGACAGTGACTCGTCCAGCAGCAGAACCTTGGGTTTATTCACCACCGCGCGGGCGATGGCGACGCGCTGCTGCTGACCGCCGGACAGCTGGCTGGGACGCCGCTGTGCAAAGGTTTCCAACTGCACCATGCGCAGCGCTTCTTCCACCCGCGGGGTAATCTCCGTCGCCGGCGTTTTCTGCATCCGTAGGCCGAAGGCGACGTTGTCAAACACCGTCATGTGCGGGAACAGCGCGTAGCTCTGGAAAACGGTATTGACGTGGCGGTGTTCGGCCGGAATGTCGGTAATATCCAGACCGTCGAGCACGATCTGGCCGCTGTCGACATCTTCCAGACCGGCGATCAGGCGCAACACGGTGGTTTTGCCGCAGCCGGAGGGGCCGAGGATCGTCAAAAACTCGCCGTGATTAATGGTGAGGTCAAGATCGCTGATGATGGTTTTGCCGTCGAATCCTTTGCTTAACGCTTTCAATTCAACAAGTGGCTTCAGAGAGGATTTCTCAGTCATTTATGGTGTCACTCTATCCCGTGAACTCTTGCAGATAGAACCGCCGCTGGAAAAGACTGCGAGAGCTGGCGAAATACCCCGCCGTACAAAAGCTCAAAACCAGTGGCGCCGCTCGAAATTTTTAGAGCGCGCATGATAGACGCTGTGGCAGTGAATTGAAAGCCGAACCGCCGGCAACGCGCTGATTTTTACCATTATAGCCGCACTATACGACAATTTAACGTATTCATTACGCCAATAAATCATTACCGACGGTAATGATTCTCACTAATTCTGGTTAAAAATGACCTGACGCAATATTTCCCGCCAGGCGCTTTAGCATAATGACTTGCGATAATCTGAAGGGCGCCATCATGGATAAACTACTCGATCGTTTTTTTAACTACGTCACCTTTGATACGCAATCCAAAGCGAACGTTAAACATGTGCCAAGTACGGACGGGCAGCTGAAACTGGCGCGCGCGTTACAGCAGGAGCTGCTGGCGCTGGGTTTTGCGCAGGTGATGCTCAGCGAACACGGCTGCGTCACGGCGACGCTGCCAGCCAATGTCGCCTGGCCGGTGCCCGCCATCGGATTTATCTCCCATCTTGATACCTCGCCGGACGTCAGCGGCAAACAGGTGAATCCGCAAATTGTGGAGAATTATCGCGGTGGTGATATTGCGCTGGGCATCGGCGATGAGGTGCTTTCGCCGGTGCGCTTCCCGGTGTTGCATCAACTGCTGGGGCAGACGCTGATCACCACCGACGGCAAAACGCTGCTCGGGGCGGATGATAAGGCCGGCATTGCGGAAATCATTACCGCCATGGTGCGTCTGCGGCAGCAGCAGATTCCGCACGGGGATATCCGCATCGCCTTTACGCCCGATGAAGAAGTCGGCAAAGGGGCCCGCTATTTTGACGTCGAGAGCTTTGACGCCGCCTGGGCCTATACCATTGACGGCGGCGGCGTGGGGGAGCTGGAGTGTGAGAACTTCAACGCTGCCTCGGCGTTGGTGAAGATTGTTGGCAACAATGCGCATCCCGGCAGCGCCAAGGGCGTGATGGTCAACGCGCTGACGCTGGCGACCCGTTTCCACCAGTGTCTGCCGGCGGATGAAACGCCGGAAAACACCGCGGATTATCAGGGGTTCTATCATCTGAGCAGCATCAAGGGGCAGGTCGACCGCGCCGAGATGCACTATATCCTGCGCGACTTTGAGCGCGACGGCTTTGCCGCCCGCAAACGCGCGCTGATAGCGGCGGCGGAGCAGGTGGGCAAAGGACTGCCGCGTGAGTGCCACATCGACGTCACCATTGAGGACAGCTACTACAACATGCGCGAGCTGGTGGCCGAGCATCCGCACGTGGTCGAACTGGCGCAGCAGGCGATGCGCGACTGCGGAATTGAGCCCATCATTAAGCCGATCCGCGGCGGTACCGACGGCGCGCAGCTCTCTTTCAAGGGACTGCCGTGCCCCAATCTGTTTACCGGCGGCTACAATTTCCACAGCAAACACGAATTTATTACGCTGGAGGGGATGGAGCAGGCGGTGGCGGTGATTATGCGTATCGCAACCCTGACGGCGGAGCGCGCCAAAGGTTGATGAGTTGTTAACTTGCCGCAATTAATTTTTGTGCCTAGGGTTGAGTAACATTTTTGCACAAGGAGATTTGCGGCATGAGTTCTGAGTATCGTATCGGCAGCCAGGGATTAGGGCAGTTTGTTCAGGCGATCTGGCGCCATACCGGCAGTTCCGCCCGTGAGGCTGAGCTGGTGGCGGAACACCTGGTGCAGGCCAATCTGGCCGGGCATGATTCGCACGGCGTTGGCATGATCCCGCGCTATATGTCATCGCTGGAGCAGGGGCATCTGCAGCTGAATACCCATGTCAGGGTGGTGAAGGATGCCGGCGCGGTGCTGACGCTGGACGGCGGCAAAGGATTTGGTCAGGTGGTCGCCAGCGAAGCGATGGAGCGCGGTATTGAACGGGCGCGCCAGCTGGGAATTTCCGCCGTGGCGCTGCACAATGCCCACCATATCGGCCGCATCGGCCACTGGGCGGAGCAGTGCGCGCGTGCCGGCTTTGTTTCTATCCATTTCGTCAATGTGATGGGCGATCCGATGGTGGCGCCGTTTGGCGGCAGCGACCGCCGCTTCGGCACCAATCCTTTCTGCATGATTTTTCCTCGTCCTGGCCAGGCGCCGCTGTTGCTGGACTTTGCCACCAGCGGCATTGCTTACGGCAAAACGCGCGTTGCGTACAACAAAGGCCTGACGGTAGCGCCCGGCTATCTGATCGATGAGCAGGGCCGGCCGACCAACGAACCAAAGGTAATGCATGAAGCGCCGTTTGGTTCGCTGCTGCCGTTCGGCGCCCATAAGGGCTATGCGCTGGCGACGCTGTGCGAAATTCTGGGCGGCGCGCTGTCCGGCGGGCAAACCACCCATGATGATACGCTGCAGGTGACCAACGACACGATCATCAACGGCATGACCACCATTATTCTCAACCCGGACGCCTTTGAAGCGCCGGCAATGCAGGCTGAGGCCGAAGCCTTTGTTGACTGGGTAAAGGCCTCGCCGGAAAGCGGCGACGAGCCGATTCAGGTGCCAGGCGAGTGGGAAGAGATGAACCGTGCGCTGCGTCTGCAGGACGGCATCCCGATTGATGCCAATACCTGGCAGCAGATTTGCGCCGCGGCGCAGGCGGCCGGCATGCCGCAGGCCGAGCTGGAAGGCTATCGCGCGCTGGCACGGGCTGACTCCGTGTAATACGGCTGACGTCGACTGTTCGGAAAAATACAGGGGAACACGGAATGCAGCAGTTTAATACCCATGCGCAGGCTTATAACGCGGTGCGCAGCAAGATTAGCTATCCCGATGCGTTGTATGCGTCGTTGGCGGCCAGAGCGCCGGCGCATAACGCTGCGCTTGATATCGGCTGCGGCAACGGTGTTTCTACGGTGCGTCTGCAGGGGCTGTTTCAGCAGGTGGAAGGCTGCGATATCGGTGCGGCGCTGATCGAGAAGGCGCGGCAGAACTACCCGGCGCTGACTTTCAGCGTCTGTGCTGCGGAAGATTTTGCGCCTGCCCGCCGTTTTGACCTTATCACCAGCGCCACGTCGTTTTATTGGATGGATCGCAAGGCGGTGCTGATGAAATTGCCGGCGTGGCTGAATCCCGGCGGGTTGTTCTGCGCGTACAAATATGATTTTCCGCTGGCGTACGGGCCGCTGCGTGATTTTATCGAGCGGGAACTGGTGACCAACTGGGCGCGTTACCGCGATCCCCGGCTGACGCAGTACGATGACACGCTGGAAATCATGCAGGGCTGCCGCCACCTGCAGCAGGCCCGGCGTGAGGTGTTCGCCAATATCATTTTCCTGACGCCGGAAGAGGTGGCGCTGTTCTTTTTATCCACCAGCTACGTGACGCGCTATATCGAAGAAGAGGGCGGGCAGGCGTATATCGAACGGTTCAGCGCCGCGGTGCGGGAGATAGCGCGGTCGGAGAGAGTGGCGATGAACTTTGATATTCATGCGTTTACCGCCGTGATGAGCTAGGCGCCGGCGAAAAAAAGCCCCCGGAGTCGGGGGCTGATAAATGAGCGTACAGACGGCGTCAGTCGTTGAAATACCAATAGCCGTTGTTGATCAGCGCGGTCAGCAGGGCGAGGAAGGATGGATCGTCGACCGCATCGCCCAGCAGTTCGGCATTGACGCTGAAGTGCTGGCATAGGGCATCGGCCGCCTGCAGGTGTTCGGTATCGATCGGCTCCCCGTTGACGAAACACCGATCGCCGACGCGTAATACGCGCAGGCCGCCCAGACGCTGCAACGCTTCACCCTGTTGCAGCAGCTCGTAGATTTCACCGGCCTGATATGGCGGCTCCGGCGGCGCGACGTCGAGCTCGTGGCGCGACTGAGAAATAAACTCGCCGAACCAGTGCTGGAAGTGCTCCGGCTGCTGTACCAGATCCAGCATCATCGCGCGCAGCGCGTCCACTTCCTGCGGCAGTACCTCGGCCGGGTGCTCGCGCAGCTGAATATCGGGGTCGCCATAGCGTTTGCTGCCCAGTTCGCGCGCCAGTACGTAATCGGCGAAGCCGCTGATCAGCTCCCGGCCGTTGGGCGCACGGAAACCAACCGAATAGTTAAGCGCGTTTTCCAACGCGTAGCCTTCATGCGGGAAGCCCGGCGGAATATAGAGAATATCGCCCGGCTCCATCTCCTCGTCGATAATGGCGTCGAACGGCTCCACCTGCAGCAGGTCCGGATGCGGACAGTGCTGCTTCATCGGCACTTTTTCCCCGACGCGCCAGCGGCGGCGGCCGGTGCCCTGAATGATAAATACGTCATATTGGTCAAGGTGCGGCCCTACGCCGCCGCCCGGCACCGAGAAGGAGATCATCAGATCGTCCATGCGCCAGTCCGGCAGTTGGCGGAACGGGCGCATCAGCGCGGCGGATGGCTCGTGCCAGTGGTCCACCGCCTGCACCAGCAGCGACCAGTTGTTTTCACCCAGGTGGTCATAACTTTCGAAAGGCCCGTGCGCCACCTGCCAGCGCCCGTCCTGATGGCTGACGACTCGGCTGTCTACCTCATTTTCCATTGCCAGCCCGGCCAGTTCGTCCGGAGAGATCGGATCGATAAAGTTTTTAAAGCCGCGCTTGAGAATCACCGGACGCTTTTGCCAATAACGCTGCAGAAAATCGCGCCAGTCCAGATCTAATTGATAATCCATGTTGTATTCCAGGAGAGGAGTGTGCCTGTAGAGGATTATATACTCTTCGCCGCTGAAGCTGCAGCATTGTCGGCAGAGATCCGGCGCGTGGCGCGCCGGTGTGCGGATTTATTCGCCGTGCGTATCGTACTGGCGGGCAAAGGTGACCATCATGCGCGCGCCGCCGAGCGGGCTGTCGGCGATGGTGATCTCCCCGTCGTACTGTTCGATAATTTCCGCCGCTACCGACAGGCCCAGCCCCTGGCCGGGGCTGAGGGTATCGACGCGCTGGCCACGCTGAAAAATCAGCGTGCGTTTGCTCTGCGGGATGCCGGGGCCGTCATCGTCCACCACGAGGGTCAGGTGTTCATCGGAGTGCAGGGTAGAAACCTCAACAAACTCCAGGCAGTATTTACAGGCGTTTTCCAGCACGTTGCCCATCACTTCCATAAAATCGTTTTTCTCGCCGATAAAGGTGACCTCCGGCGAAATATCCAGCGTAATCACCACGCCCTTGCGCTGGTACACCTTGTTCAGCGCCAGGCTCAGGCTGTCGAGCAGCGCCGGCACCGAGTGGATCTCCCGCGTCAGCACCGTCTGCCCGGAGTTGATGCTGGCGCGGTGCAGGTAATAACCAATCTGCTGCGAGATGCGGCCGATCTGTTCGAGCATGATCGGCTCCGCCTCTTCAATGGTGGTCTGCTTGCCGGAACGCAGCGAGCGCAGCGTGGTCTGCAGCACCGCCAGCGGCGTCTTCAGGCTGTGGGTCAGGTCGGACAGCGTGGTGCGGTACTTGGTGTAACGCTGGCGTTCGTTGCGTAACAGAATATTCAGGTTGCGCACCAGGCCGCGCAGTTCACTGGGGGGATTTTCATCCAGCTGGTCGCGTTCGCCGTTTTCCAGATCGCCGACCTGATGGATCAGCGTTTTGATCGGCCGCAGGCTCCAGTAGGCGGCCAGCCACAGCAGCGGCACCACCAGCAGCAGGTTGGCCAGCAGCACATAGCTGAACCACTCCCACACCACGTCCGAGCGCTGCAGCTCCTGCGGAATGGAGTCGACCACCACAATGGTCAGCGCCGGCAGGCGCGCGGTGGCGGCATAGGTATTGACCGCCACCGAGTGGGTTAACGCATTTTGGTCGGACGCGTCATAGTCTTTCAGCTGATCCTGCGCCTTGGGGTTGTCGCCCAGCACCTCGCTGCTGATGCGGGTGTCGGTGTCGATTTCATAAAATCCGGCTTCTTTCAGCCATTTTTTATCGATCAGCCTTTCCAGCTCGGGCATCTTGCGCTGGCTCCACAGCAGATGGCCATGCTCATCATAAATAAACACCAGCGTCGGGGAGTTCAGATCGATATCGGGCGGAATGGCGATGGTGAGTTTTTGGTCCTTCCACTGGGCCAGGCTGAAAAACAGATTGCTTTCGCTGCGCAGCAGACGGAAGGCGGTTTTGTCGAAACTGACAATGTAGCCGACCACCGCCACCAGCCCGTAGGAGAGCGACAGCGCCAGAATGACGCCGGCGGTCGCCATCAGAAAGCGGGCGCGCAGCGAGAACGGCTTTTTATCCCTGTTGAACATAACACTCACTTAATGTCGAAGCGGTATCCTTGGCCACGCACCGTGGTGATCACTTCCTGCGGATGCTCGGCCTGGAGCTTTTTACGCAGACGGCCCATCAGCACGTCGATAGTGTGGCTTTCACGCAGCTCGGCGTCGGGATAGAGCTGCAGCATCAGCAGATCTTTACTGACCACCTTGCCGGCGTTGCGGATCAGCGTTTCGATAATGGTGTATTCGAACGCCGTCAGTTTGATCTGCTGCTCGTTAACGCAGAGTTCGCGGCGCGACAGATCGATCTGGAAGGGCGGCAGCACGATGACCTGTGAGGCAAGACCGCTATTGCGGCGCATCAAGGCCTGCATGCGGGCGATTACCTCTTCCAGATGGAAAGGTTTGGTGACATAGTCGTCGGCGCCGGCTTCCAGCACCGCCACTTTGTCCTGCCAGCTTTCGCGGGCGGTCAGCACCAGAATCGGCAGTTTGACCTGATGTGCGCGCCAGCGGCGGATCAGCGCCAGTCCGTCCTCACCCGGCAGGCCGAGGTCGACAATGGCGATATCCGGCGCGTGTTCCTGCAGAAAATAATCTGCTTCTTTGCTGTCTTCCGCCGCGTCGACCTGATGTCCCATCTCGCGCATCTGTACCGAAAGGTGATGACGCAGCAGACCATTATCTTCAACCACCAATATTCGCATCGATAATCTCCTGTTTTCGCGCGGGTGCGGCTCCAATCACCCAAATTATATAGGTATCACGCAATTAAGCACGGTTTTCCCGGATTGCGGCTTAATTATCGGCAGCGACCGGTAAACGTTGACTCAACGACGGTGGGGTGAAGCTTAACCAAACTTAAACGGATAGAACGTGGCGACGGCGGGGCGATAAAAAAGGCGGCCCGGAGGCCGCCTGGCTGCGTACGGGCGCAGGATTATTTCAGTTCGTCCACCATGGTGGTGGCGCGGCCGATATAGTTGGCCGGCGTCATTGCTTTCAGACGGGTTTTCTCGTCTTCCGGCAGCGCCAGGCCGTCGATAAACGCCTGCATGCCGGCGGCGTCCACGCGTTTGCCGCGGGTCAGCTCTTTCAGCTTCTCATACGGTTTTTCAATGCCGTAGCGGCGCATTACGGTCTGGATCGGCTCGGCCAGCACTTCCCAGTTGTGGTCCAGTTCGTCCAGCAGGTGCGCCTGGTTCACTTCCAGCTTGCTGATGCCCTTCAGGGTGGACTGATAGGCGATCAACGCATAGCCGATGCCCACGCCCAGGTTGCGCAGTACGGTGGAGTCGGTCAGGTCGCGCTGCCAGCGGGACACCGGCAGTTTGCTCGCCAGATGGCCCAGCACGGCGTTAGCCAGGCCCAGGTTGCCTTCGGAGTTTTCGAAGTCAATCGGATTGACCTTGTGCGGCATGGTGGACGAGCCGATCTCGCCGGCGATGGTCTTCTGCTTGAAGTGGTTCAGCGCGATGTAGCCCCAGATATCGCGATCGAAGTCGATCAGGATAGTGTTGAAGCGGGCGATGCAGTCGAACAGTTCAGCAATGTAGTCGTGCGGTTCGATCTGGGTGGTGTACGGGTTCCAGGTAATGCCCAGCGAGGTGACGAACTCTTCGCTGAAGCGGTGCCAGTCCACTTCCGGGTAGGCGACGATGTGGGCGTTATAGTTGCCGACGGCGCCGTTGATTTTACCGAGGATCTCGACGCGCTCCAGCTGGCGGTATTGACGCTCCATGCGGTAAGCCACGTTGGCCAGCTCTTTGCCCACGGTAGACGGCGTGGCCGGCTGGCCGTGGGTGCGGGACAGCAGCGGAATATCGCGGTATTCCTGCGCCAGCTTGGCGATGGCGTCGATAGTCTGACGCCAGTAAGGCAGCACCACGTCCTGGCGGGCGGTGCTCAGCATCAGCGCGTGGGACAGGTTATTGATATCTTCGGAGGTACAGGCGAAGTGGATAAACTCGGACACCGCGTGCAGGGCCGGCATCGTCGCCACTTTTTCCTTGAGAAAATACTCGACCGCTTTCACATCGTGGTTGGTGGTGCGTTCGATGGTTTTGATGCGCTGAGCGTCTTCTTCGCTGAATTCTGCAACGATCTTGTCGAGGAAAGCGTTTGCGTCGGCGTCAAAAGCAGGAACTTCCTTGATTTCTGCGCAGGCCGCCAGTTTTTGCAGCCAACGTACTTCAACCTGTACGCGGAATTTCAGCAGGCCGAATTCGCTGAAAATGGTGCGCAGTGCGCTGACTTTATCACCGTAGCGTCCGTCAACGGGGGAAACGGCGGTCAGTGAGGATAATTCCATCGGTAGCAACTCCTGGGAAAATTAACAATGAGCAACGATATTTTGCGCCTGTGTGAACAGACGATTACGGGAAAACATTAACTGCAGGCGGCTGCCGCCGACCTGTTGCCACAGCACGGCGGCGCGGATGCCGGCCAGCAGCGTGGCGCGCACTTTGGCCTGCACCTGGCTGTTTTGTAAAATGGCCGGTGAACCGGTGACCTGAATGCGCGGCCCCAGCGGGCTGACCACGTCGACATAGATGCCGGCCAGCGCGCTGATAATGGTGTCGGATTCCAGCTCGAAATGCGCCAGCTGACGCTCCAGCTGTTCAAGGCGTTCGCCGAGGGTATTCATCGCCTGTTTGTTGGCGTTGAGCTTGCGTTCCAGCACCATCAGGCTGATGGTGTAGCGGGTCAGTTCGGCGCCGGGGCCTTTATTATTGGCGTTCAGTACGCCCATCAGCGTTTCCAGACCGACTTTCAGATTACGTTCTTCGCCGCCGAATACCGCCAGCGTAGAGGAGGGGTTCATCTGCAGCAGGCTGCTGAGCGAGGTGTGCAACGCGTCGCGGTCGCATTGCCCTTCATGCGCGAGCTGCTGAACCAAACGCGCTGACTGGCTGATTCCGGCCATGGCCAACGTGATGTCATAATAATTCTTCGCCACGAATACTCCTGTATACGGTACATGGCTTACGGTGACAGGCTGCGTGACGGCAAAACGATAACTTTTGCCCGCGCCGGTAACGATAATGATCGTGAATGTTGCAAATCATGCCATAAAACGCGGGCTAAACCCAGCGCGCATTGCCGGCGCGCCGGGCCGGGTGCCGGCTGTGCCGCGGCTTAACCTTCCTCGAGCGGCAGGCGCTGTTCGATAATGCCGCCGCCCAGGCAGATTTCACCCTGGTAGAACACCGCCGACTGGCCCGGCGTCACCGCCGCGACCGGTTCGTCGAAGCGCACTTCGATGCGTTGATCGTCGATCGGCGTGATGGTGCACGGCAGATCCTGCTGGCGGTAGCGGGTTTTCACCGTACAGCGCAGCGGGGCGGTCAGCGGCTGGCGATCGACCCAGTGCAGCTGTTGGGCGATCAGACCAAGCGACATCAGGCGCGGATGGTCGTGACCCTGGGCGACGATCAGTACGTTGTTGGCGACGTCTTTGTCGACCACGTACCACGGATCTTCGCTGCTGTCTTTCATGCCGCCGATGCCGAGCCCTTTACGCTGGCCCAGCGTGTGGTACATCAGCCCCTGATGCTGGCCGATGGTCTGACCGTCGACGGTAATAATCGGGCCGGGCTGCGCCGGCAGATAGCGGCCGAGGAAGTCGCGGAACTTACGTTCGCCGATAAAGCAGATGCCGGTGGAGTCTTTTTTCTTGGCGGTGACCAGCTCCAGCTGTTCGGCGATGCGGCGCACCTCCGGCTTTTCCAGCTCGCCGACCGGGAACAGGCTTTGCGCCACCTGCTCATGGCTCAGGGTATACAGGAAATAGCTCTGGTCTTTGTTGCCGTCGACGCCGCGCAGCAGACGGCTCTTACCGTCAACGTCCTGGCGACGCACATAGTGGCCGGTGGCGATATAGTCGGCGCCCAGATCTTCGGCGGCGAACTCCAGGAAGGCTTTAAACTTGATTTCTTTATTGCACAGGATGTCCGGGTTCGGCGTGCGGCCGGCCTTGTACTCTTCCAGGAACAGCTCGAATACGTTGTCCCAGTATTCCGCCGCGAAGTTGACCGTATGCAGCTCAATGCCGAGTTTGTCGCATACCGCCTGGGCATCGGCCAGATCGGTCGCTGCGGAGCAATACTCTTCGTCGTCGTCTTCCTCCCAGTTCTTCATAAACAGCCCAGCGACCTGATAGCCCTGTTGCTGTAACAGATAGGCGGTAACGGAAGAGTCGACGCCGCCGGACATTCCGACGATTACTTTTTTCTGGCTGTTGTCTGACATGGGGATCTCACGAACTTGAACACGAACCGTGCTGATAAAAAACAGGCGCAGGATTTTAACACGATGGCGGCCTGCGCGCACGGCACTTATTGTGCTTCAGTACGGCCAGTTAAAACTGCCGAGCAGAGAAAGCGGGTAGCGCTCGGGCTGCCGGTAGCAGCGCAGGCTCTCCGCCACCAGCGGTGAGCGCAGGTTGGAGGCGTGCAGAATCTCGTCGGCGCTGAGCCACAGGCAGCGGTCGATATCGCTGTCCTGCGGCGCGGTCGGCACGATGGCCGGCAGTTCGACAACGAAACAAAAGCGCAGGAACGGCGTGCCGTCCGGCGCGATCCACTGGTGCATTTTCAGAAATGACTGCGGCGCGGCGCGGATGCCGGTCTCTTCCCACAGTTCACGTTCGGCGGCCTGCAGCAGCGTCTCGTCGGCCTCCAGGTGGCCGGCGGGCTGGTTCCACAGCGCCTTGTGGTTCACGGTCTCTTCAACGATTAAAAACTTGCCGGCGGCGTGCACCACGTTGGCGACGGTAACGTGCGGTTTGAACATGACGCCTCCTTACAGCGGCCGATCGATTTTGTTGTAAATCGCGTCCAGCTCGCCGATGCGCTGCCGGTAGCTGTTGCTCAGACAGGCGACGTCGCTGCCGCACTGTTTACGTTTTTCCAACCAGCTGTTTTGCCGATCCTGCATTTCGCCGCGAAAACCCATGGCGAACAGGCCGCGCAGAAACTGATATTTGGTGGCCATTTCAACGTCTTTATCGCTCAGCGATCGGCTGGCGCAAATCGCCTGTTCATCCTTGGCGACGGCCTTGCGGCAATCGAAACTGGCGGCCTGCGCGCCGGCGGCGCACAGCAGCGTGGTTAACAGCAGGGTACTGAACGTTTTCATGGCGCAACTCTCCGATTGGCTACGGTGAATCCGTGGTTTTCCATTCACCAGGCTGTAAATCACCTAATGAAAGATTCCCCATACTGTAGCGAATCAGACGCAGAGTAGGGAACCCGATATGCGCCGTCATGCGACGCACCTGACGATTTCGCCCTTCATGCAGCGTAATTTTCAACCAGCTGGTGGGGATGCTTTTGCGTTCGCGGATAGGCGGCGTACGCGGCCACAGCCACGCGGGCTCCGCCACCCGCTCGACACCGGCGGGCAGGGTGGGGCCGTCCTTCAGCGTTACGCCGCTGCGTAACTGCGCCAGATCGCTCTCCTGCGGATCGCCTTCTACCTGTACGTAATAGACTTTGCCGGTGCGCTTGCCCGGCTGGGTGAGCTGCGCCTGCAGTTTGCCGTCGTTGGTCAGCACCAGCAGTCCTTCGCTGTCGCGGTCCAGGCGTCCGGCGGCGTAGACGTCGTTAAAGGGAATAAATTCCTTCAGCGTGCTGCGGCCGGCTTCATCGGTGAACTGTGGCAGCACATCGAAGGGTTTGTTGAATAACACCACCCGGCGTGGTCCCGACGGGACAGGGCGTTTGGCGCTATTCGGTCGGCTGAATCGTTTAACTTGGTGTTTTTTAACAGGGAATTTATTCATATCTATTGTACTTGCGGATGATAGGCGCATTATAACTGAATCCGTTTCGGATTGGCGCGGATTGAATATTCGAGTAGTATTGACACGCATCTTACAAAGCATTAACAAAAATTGCGCTTGAAGGAGAGGTTGATGGAAAGCAAAGTAGTTGTTCCGGCAGAAGGTAAAAAAATTACGGTCGATGCCCAGGGTAAACTGGTTGTTCCGCATAACCCGATCATTCCGTTCATCGAAGGCGACGGTATCGGCGTTGACGTGACCCCTGCCATGATTAATGTGGTTAATGCTGCGGTTGATAAGGCTTACCACGGCGAGCGTAAAATCTCCTGGATGGAAATCTACACCGGCGAAAAATCCACCCACGTTTACGGGAAAGACGTGTGGCTGCCGGACGAAACTCTGGACCTGATCCGCGACTACCGCGTTGCCATTAAAGGCCCTCTGACCACCCCGGTCGGCGGCGGTATCCGTTCTCTGAACGTTGCCCTGCGTCAGCAGCTGGATCTGTATGTCTGCCTGCGCCCGGTGCGTTACTACCAGGGCACCCCTAGCCCGGTTAAACACCCAGAATTGACCGATATGGTGATCTTCCGTGAAAACGCCGAAGACATCTACGCCGGTATCGAATGGAAAGCCGGTTCTGCCGAAGCGGATAAAGTGATCAAATTCCTGCGCGACGAAATGGGCGTGCAGAAAATCCGTTTCCCAGAGCAGTGCGGCATCGGCGTGAAGCCATGTTCAGAAGAAGGCACCAAACGTCTGGTGCGTGCGGCGATCGAATACGCGATCACCAACGACCGTGATTCCGTGACGCTGGTTCACAAAGGCAACATCATGAAGTTCACCGAAGGTGCCTTCAAAGACTGGGGCTACGAACTGGCGCGCGAAGAGTTCGGCGGTGAACTGATTGACGGCGGCCCGTGGCTGAAAATCAAGAACCCGAACACCGGCAAAGAGATCGTGGTTAAAGACGTGATCGCCGACGCCTTCCTGCAGCAGATCCTGCTGCGTCCGGCGGAGTACGACGTGATCGCCTGTATGAACCTGAACGGCGACTACATCTCTGACGCACTGGCTGCGCAGGTTGGCGGCATCGGCATCGCGCCGGGCGCCAACATCGGCGACGAGTGCGCGCTGTTTGAAGCCACCCACGGCACCGCACCAAAATATGCCGGCCAGGACAAAGTGAACCCAGGTTCCGTTATCCTGTCTGCAGAAATGATGCTGCGTCACCTGGGCTGGTTCGAAGCTGCCGACCTGATCGTTAAGGGTATGGAAGGCGCTATCGCCGCCAAGACCGTGACCTATGACTTCGAACGCCTGATGGAAGGCGCTAAGCTGCTGAAATGTTCAGAGTTTGGCGACGCTATCGTCGAACACATGTAATGTGTTGAGCGTTTGATTGAAAGCGGGAGCCTGAGTGCTCCCGTTTTTTTACTATACGAACTGCATTTTTTATCAAAACATTATCAAAACGTTTTATCAAAAACCCCTCCAAAAACCTACTCTCACACTGCTATTGTGATCCAGTCCTTTCCGCGATCATCGTGATAGCCATCCGTCTGTTTCTGAGATTTATGGCCTAATAATAGCTGGGTGTTGATCCCCTGTTCGCTATAGAGTCGCTCGGACAGTGAACGCTGCTCGTGAAATGTTGCCGGCGTCCCTTCACCCCAATTTATGTTTGCCTTATCCCTCGCTTTACTGAAATTGGTAGTGAGCGTATTGCCAGTAACCTGGGCGCCACGCTGTGCCATCGATGTCGTGCGGAAGTAATGCACCAGATACGGGCTGACAGCGTAATCTCTGCAGCGCGCGATCACTTCACGTAGTGACATGTTTATTGCGTCACAGCGAAGTGAGAGGGGGATCGCCAGCTTGGTGCCAGTTTTCTCTTGCACAACATGCAAACAATCATCCCATATATCATTGAATTTCATCGCTGAGATATCACCGAGGCGCTGGCCAGTAACCAAGGCTAGCAGCATTGCATTACCCATATACCGATGGCTCTTGTCTGCGATATCAAAAATCTGCTGCCACTCCTGCAGGCTGAGGCGCTGCCTTGTAATTTTCCTGCGTGGCTGCTTGGTGGCAAGTGCAGGGTTATATCCAGGTGGAACCTCACCAACATGCTGCGCTTCTTTGAATACGTCGATCAGGACAGAACGGACAATCTGGGCCATGCGTGGCTGTCCTGCGGTTGTGTATTCATCCAGCAGCGCCGCAATATCGCGAGCATCCACTGCAGGTAGCGGTTTCATTGCATAGCGTTGGCGCAGTAGAGCAACTGGTTTTCGTTTCTGTTTGAACGTGTTTAGCTTGATGTCACCCGCATTAAGGCGCTCTTCTTGTATTTTCCAATACCGATCAAGCCAGGTACTGACAGTAATTTCTTTGCCACGGATCTGCGCAACTCTGTCGCTTATCGCTAACATTTGTCGGCATCTTTGTTCAGCTAATCGGTTATTTGCCTCTATCGCGATCTCCCTTGCCTCCTGCTCGTTATCACCCAGAGCATGGAATTTTCCAGTAATTGGGTGTCGGTAGCGCCAATAGACTTTATTGACGACTCGGTTATACAGCGGATAGAGGTTCGGTATGTTTACATTATTTTTCCGTGGTCTGGCAGCCATCACTCAATATCCTCTTTAACCTAGGGTTGTCGCTTTTCTTTGTTTCTGGCACAGCCAGTGATCCAACAAGCTCGGCATCTTCCCGTACGCGCCACCATCGACCCTCTTTTTTTGCTGGTGGGACGAAATGCCCCTCTTTAGCGCATCTGCGCAGAGTATTAAGAGAGGGGGGCCTGCTCCGATACCGTTCTGCTGCCCATTCTTCTAACGTCAACATCTGTAACATAATTCCCTCACACTACCCGCCGCATACGGGGTTCACGCCGTGACATGTCACGCCATTAGTTTTAATTCATGCCAGCCGTACGTCTGCCAGCACTCCGAGTCTCCAAGGAAGTAACACCCGGCAGGATCGCCGGGCAGCTTGTCTTTACACTTCCCGCAGCAGCGCTCACTGAGCGCCGCCATTTGCTTTTTTAGTTCAGCGTTATCCTTCCTGATCAGCATCGTGATGTACTCGTCCATGTCGTACGGTTCCCGTTGTGGCCTGCGCGCTGCGCAGTTCTCGCGTAGCATTTCCAGTTCCTGGCGGTCGAGCTTCAATTCGAACTTTGCCACGCCATCATTTTTTTGCCTTTCCCGCTGTGCGGCCTTTCTTTCAGCTGCTGTCTTTGCCATTGTGAGGATCTCTAATAACCGTCCCAACTATCTGAATCATCACGATTTCTGTTTGAGATATACCGCACGACACCCGCTAAAATCAGTGTATTTAGGATCAAAACAGCCACCGCTGGCCAACCGAGCACTGGATATAACAGCATGACCGGGCTGGTGGCTATGGCGCTGATAATGAGCGTTCTCACTGGCCCACCTCCGGTGCTGCTGCGAACATGGCGGCATAGATTGTGAAAATCATGCTGCAATACCTCCTTGAGAAACGCACAACTCCGGCTGATTCGCGCGAACCAATGCTTCTGCGAACGGTGGCGGAACCGCATTGCCGCATCGAGCTACTTGCTTATCTTTCGCGTATTTCACCCCACGGTAGTCCTGGTCAATGATGTACCATCCCGGGAAACCCTGAGCCGCATACAGCTCATGCGGCTGCAACATACGCATACCGATATCGACGATCTGATAATCGATGCCGGCGACAGTCACCAAACCGAACCGATCTCGGCTTGTCACGGTGTGCAGCGGGTCTTCAATGTTCAGCCCCTCTTTCTCGTTGCCGTAATACTTCAGCAAGAACGCCCGTACCTCGCCAATATGCAGACCGCCAGCTGTAATCGTAGGCATTGGCTCCGTAACGGCCTGGCCGTCTTTGCAGGTTCCGCGCAACTTGACCAGGTGCGAGGATACGAGCGCGTGGTGGTCTGTGGTCGTTACCGTGTGCGTCGGCTCATCCAATCCGGCGCCAGCACCTGTGTAGTTCCCGCCATAGTGTTTAATCAGGTGCGCTGCAGCAATGGCAAACTTATTGCCGCCAGCGGTCACCGTCCCCAGCGACTTACCAAGGTCAAGGGCGCGCGGTGCCTGACCCGGTCCTTCACCGTAACCAACCTGGATTAACGTTGGCGCTACCAGCTGCGATTTACCGCCGCCACCTGCGGTGATAGTTGCGCTGGGTTCATCGGCTCGGTGACCGACGCTTGCGCCGAATTGCCGGGCGATGATCGGTGCCACTAACAGGTGTTCAGCTTTACTTGTGACAGTCGTCAGCGGATCCAGCGCGTTATACGCCATGCGGGTGCCGCCAAATCCTGTCTGCCCGATGCGCGCAATGTATGGCGTTACCAATGCAGCGCGGGACTCTTTCAGAATTGTGTGCATCGGCATATCAGCACTACGTGGTTTCGCCTGATACTCCGAACCTCCGGCACCGACAATGAATGGCGATGGATTATTCAGGACAAAGCGCTGTAGACCGCGTGCTATACGGCGCAGGGTATTTTCAGCCAGCGGCCGCTTGCGCTCGAAAATGCTCGGGCATGGAATTGACCAGTCAATACATTCTGCTGCAGTGCGCCACGGCTGCAGCTTACCGCTTTGCACTTCCAGCGATTTCGGATCGCCATGCGTTGGCTCTGGCCACACGACATGTTTCCCATCGCAGCGCATCACCATAAAAAACCGGCGGCGGATTGTCGGTGCGCCATAGTCGCAGGCTCGTAGCTCACGAAAATCCACGGCATACCCCAACCCATGAATCAGTCGCTGGTGGTCATCACTACCCGCCTCAATACCCAAGGTTTCGCAGCATTCGGCCAGCGCCGGGTGATCTGCATTGATGCCCGTCGAAAGCATCGCGACGAATGCCTCAAACGTCTCTCCCGCCCGGGCCGGGCACGGCCGCTCATTACCATCAGCATCCGCGACAAGCGGACCCCACGTTTTAAACTCTTCAACGTTTTCGAGATAGCCACAGCGGAATTGAGTGCGCAGCGCCCAGCGAATGACGATCCATGCCAATCCCCGGATTTCTTTCTTCACCGGTGCGGAGCCTTTCGCTTTACTGAAATGCCGACAATCTGGGCTGAACCACGCCAAACCGACCGGCCGACCGGCGGTCGCGGCCACCGGGTCAATATCAAACACCGATTCACAGTAATGCAGCGTTTCTGGGTGATTCGTTGTGTGCATCGCGATCGCGTTAACGTCGTGATTAATCGCAATGTCAACGCTACGACCAGTGGCCATTTCAATACCCGTGCTCGCTCCGCCGCCACCGGCAAAATTATCAACGATGATTTCTCTCATGCGTATTGCTCCAATTTTTCTACAAGTGACGATATGACGGTGGTTATTTTTTGAATCGGTACGCTTTCCAACAACATTCTGTTGATGTGATAGCGCAGCCGCTCCTGATGTGACGAAGGCAAAGACGATGCCCGCTCTACTTGAGAAAAAATCAGCTCAACTTCTGCAGGCCAAACCGTTTTTTTCATGGTAATAAGCAGAGGAGATTCGTTTTTATCGCCGATCTTTCCGCAGAACGGGCACGGCTTCAGTTCAGTCATTGCTGGCCTCCGTCTGTATTCCGTCGCCTTCGAACTTAGTTCCACAGAGAGGGCAGTAGCTCATAATGCACAGGTGATCTAACTTGGTTTTATTGGTAGCCAAACCGCCGCCTTTACGCTTGCGGTAATAGCGAAACTGGAAGTTCAAAGCCACTGGAGAGTGATCTCCTCCGTGGAAGTTGTAGAGTGAGTGTTCGAACCCTGCCTCTTCAATCTCGCCAAGAGCATCTCCGACCTTCGCAGAAATGTGTTGTTTGAACAGCGCGGCAGTTTTTTCAAAGCAATTACAGGCCATGTTATTTCCCCTCCCGCAGCTCTGTTGCGAATTGAGAAGCGCGCACAGCATCAAACGCGAGCCTGTATGCAGCACGAAACTCACCGTCATCGTTCGCCAGTTTTGCCGCCGTCCGCCAACGCTCCGCTAGCTTCTCCACGGCCTGAGCCTCGATTTCGCGCACTGCGGCGGCATTGCTGCTAATGCTGCATTCTGCTTTCGCCAGTACGACGTCAGCATCTCCCATTTCATCAACGTTAATTAGCCGACGCGCAGTCCTGATCGCTTCGCGGTACATGCTGTTACCAACAGCCAGTTCATCCAGCAGCTGCTGGTGGTCTGAATACTTCACATACTCGCCGCCGGCCAGTTCGCGCATGAACGCCATTTCATGGTTCATGTGAATAGAGCAGTCTGGTGTGTATCGCTTGATCATCACAGAACTCCCCATTCGGTCAGCTCGTTGTAGCGCTCAATGAACATTGCGCGTGCCTGCACTGGCATCACTGGCGTGATCAGCATTTCGGCCGGCTCAATGCCGGCGAGCATCGGCCATTCTTTGCCGTCGTCGATATCCAGTTCTCGGCGCTCGGTAGCCAGCATCACCAGGTCGGCATACTTAACGGCGATATCCATTACCAACGGCAGGCCAAAACGCTCACGGATCACCATGTCGATATGGCATTCAACCGCCTGGTAATCGGGCAGCATGCGTTTCAGTGGGGCGGGGATGTCTTTGCAATATGCCTCGGAGGCATCATGCAGCAGGGCTTCCAGCGCGAACTCTGGCGCGACAATTTTGCTGCACAGAACGGAATGCTGCGCGACGCTGTAGAAGTTCGGCAGATGGCCGGCAAAGCGGCATTCATGCGCCAGCGCCTGGGCGATATCCTCAATGCAGATGCTTTCAACGTCCGGCGCCGCAAAGTTAAAGTGTTGGCCGGTAAATGTGGTAATCCACGACATACGTTATTCCTTCTCGCTGATTTTCGGCAAAGCGAAGCCCTGCCAGACCTGGCAATTTTTCGCAGATAGAAAATCGGGTTTTAGAAGGGGAGTCCGACAGCCCGCATAGCGGCCGGATCCCGCGTTTCTCTCACAACTCAAGTGGTGCGCCGCGCCGGGGCTTATACTGTGTAAAGGTTTAAGGGGAAACCGGCACAGCGAACCACGTCAATTGTGAAAAAAGTGCGGCTGACACCAACCCATGGAACAGCCGCCAAAGACTACACACAGCTTGCATTATTCGTTGCCGGATATCCGCGCTCGCGTTAGCTACGGTGGCCCCGGCAGGCCGCATAATTTTGATGCCTGTCTTTTAACCACTTCAGGCTCGGTGGTATTCTTGGTAGTTCTCACACAGCCAAGAAGGAAATTGCCATGCTCAAAGGATTTGCCCACTTATTCGAAAAAACCAAAGAACATGTAGCGCAGGTGCGAAATGTAAAAACCACAGGTTTTATCGACCAAGCTGCAATGTCATGCGTCTACAATCGCGCCATACAACTTTGCGCTCTCGATGCCGTCATATCTCAGCACCGCGTTGAGGCCGGCAATCGATTTAACGACCTCAGAGGAAAATCTGCGCTGCACCACAAGCTTCTGGCTAAGTACAAGTGGCCGCTAGCTGAGATTCACTCCCTCACTCTTTCCGATGTCCTTCTGGCCCTTCATGACGAACTGTCGTTAGAGTCCCTACCACCTGAAGCATCAAGAATCCTTACCTCTATCAGCCGGGAGCATCCTCCAGTGGTATTCCCTGACATCACCGATGAGGAATGGAATCCCGAGTTTGCTGAAAAACTGCTATACAACTCCGTTGACTAACAGATCGGATTTGGCCATTCAGTTCTACAAGCCTCAGTTCCAATGAGGCTTTTTCCTCATTAAGCAGCTTCAGTTCGTTAATGGCCCTGATCTTCGCTGACATCCATTCGTGCAGTTCGTTTTCGCTAAGGTTGCCTGCGATAATTACCGGTTCTTTATTTTCCATCGTGTAACCCTCTGCTGTGTACCTGGTTAGCGAATCATCCCGATCTTCATGTGCCTCGGGCGGCTACTTCGTGGGCGTCCTGCCTGTTCGCTTGTTTAACAACTTTAAGGTGTAATTTAGTTGTGATGATTCGATGTGTCAACAACTTTATGTGGTTTGATTACACAACGGTTGAGTGTAAGGATGGTGAAAAAAGGAGGGTGTATGGAAGACAAGTTGTACATTTTTAACTACACACAGAATAGAGATAAGCTTTTTGCAAACCTTATCAGTATCATAGATGGTATCGTTGCTGATGGGGTTGTTAAAGATGAAGAGGTGCTTTATCTAGATACTTGGCTCATGGAAGCGCAGCAGATAATAAAAAACGGTGTAATTAAAAGTTTATCAGCGCGAGTATCATCAATTCTCGCTGACGGGGTTATCACTACAGAAGAACGCGAAGACCTTAAGCAGCATCTTCACGCTATACAGAAAGATATTCTTGATATCCCTGATGTTGATTTTTACTCAGTTGAATCAGACTTACATTTGTTAAATGGTTTGTGCAAAGGGTTAATCAGCGATAGGGAACTAAGCGAAAATGAAATTAGGTACCTAGATTGGTGGTTAACACAGAATGGTGCGCTAAAGAAAAACTACCCTGGAAGTCACCTTTATACACTTGTTAAGGAAATTCTTAGTGATGGAGTTATTACACCAGAAGAAAGCGCATCCTTGCACAAGGCACTAGTTGATTTTACTGGGTGTGACCTTGATAGCGGAGTGGTAGATGGTTTGGCGACACGTTTGCCTGTTGACTCTGATTTCTCATCCGACGTTGATGGAAAGATATTTTGCTTAACGGGCGTATTTATGGCTGGAAAAAGGTCAATTGTTGAAGGCAGGATTAAATTAGCGGGCGGTCATATTATAAGTAATATTACAAAGAAATTAGATTACCTTGTTATAGGTACATTATCATCACGTGACTGGAAGTTTTCCAGCCACGGAAGAAAAATAGAAAAGGCGATAAGTTATCGTGATGAAGAGGGTGCAAAGTTGAAAATCATTTCTGAAGAAAACTTATTCGAATTTTTACCATGAACGTGATGACCAAAAAACTCGGCCTATTACGTGGACCCTAGCCCTGCGTTCGTCATAAGAGAGTACCTCATCTGGGTACTCTTCTTTATTGAAACTCCGCAATATTAACCCACCGTCAGGCAGGCAAATTAGAGTTTTTACTCGTAATAGCACGCCATCACGCACTGCGTATAGATCTCCATCACGAATGCTTTGGGTGTGAGTGGTGTCAACCGCAACATAGTCACCATTGGTCAATACTGGGAGCAAGCTATTGCCCCATATCTTCACTATTCTTGCATTGCAGGCGTTAACACCAGCCTTACGGAGATCATCTCTGCGCAGGGGAAACGTATCGGAGCATGATTCAATCAGTTCGGCTTCAGCTCCGTTGCCGGCTGATAGTTCTATATCAAGGATAGGTACGCTCACAAATAATTCAGGGTCAAGGAGTGTCTCCTCAGACTCTTTAACGACATAATTTGAAAGCTCAGCATTTTCTTCAATTCCAAGCTGCAACCATTGCTGAGAAACCCCAAGGGATAGGGCTAATTCTTTGATTTTTCTTGGCTGCAAAGTAATTCCATTCTCAATTTTAGCTATCGATTGCTGAGTAACTCCTACCTTGGCCGCCAGTTCATCCTGGCTGAGGCCAGAATTTTCCCGCGCAAATTTAAACCTATCTGCAAGTGTTTTCACAACTTATCTCCTCTGCTGTTGCGAGGTTACAACTTTGCGTTTTGGCTTTCCAACACCTAAAAGTTGTGATAAAAGTTGTTGTAGTTGTATAATCATCCGTGTTTACAACTTTCACTTACCTTTGCAGGAGGAAAACTATGACGCCTGAGCAATCCGCCTTAATCGAGGCGATCAAAGTTGCTGGTGGTCAATCAGAGTTGGCGCGGAAATTAACTGAAATTTCCACAAAACCAGTAAAGCAACAGCAGGTATGGAACTGGCTACACAGAGAGAAAAAGCCGCCAGCTAAACAGGCATCAGCCATAGAGAGCATTACGGGGATCCCCAAAGAAAGATTACGTCCTGATGTTTTCCAAAATGCTACCGCGCCAGCGGCTTAACAAAAACCACAACAAGCGGAGTAATTCTGTGGATAACAAAGACTTCCCAACCCAGAGCGATATAACCGATGCAATGCACCGGCTGATCACGTCGTTTGCTGGTGGATATGAAGCGATGGCGCAGGAGCTGGCACACGACGGCACCCATAACGCGCTGCGCAACCGCGTTCGCCAGGTCGGTGGCCAGATGGTGCCAATGGGCATGGCCATTCAGATGGAGCAGATCAGCGAGCGAACAGATATCACAGAGGCGATGTGTACGCGCGCTGGTGGTGTGTTCGTGAAACTGCCGGAGGTTGGTCAGGTGGATAACGAAGAGCTGCTGATCAAGTTCAACGAACTGATGGCGGCACTGGGTGTATTTGCCAAGGCGCATAACGACTTTACCTCTGACGGTGTGTTGGACAGTGACGAAAGCAAGAAGTTGAAAGCTAAAGGTTATCGGATTCAGACGCTGGTGGCGGAGATCTACGCCGTGACAGTGATGATGTTCGGAAAGGGTGACGCCCAGGATATGCGGTCCCGGGCGTCGGCGCATCAATTTAACGTGTGAGAGAAATTAACGCATGAACAGTGTACGCAATTTTTCGAGTATTCCGCAACTGCGCTGCCGGCCAGTGTCCGGTGGTCGTAGTGCTGCGGCGTTTTCGTATGAGCTGAATGTACAGGGGCGCTGGCAGGGTATCAACCACACGGTAGCGCGTAATTTGTGGGAAACGCTGGGATTTCTGGCTCAAGGGGGGCGCGATGGAAAACGAACAGATCGTGCCGTTTGAGATGGACTGTCATGACGACCATGGTCGCCTGGTGCACGTAATCGGCGTAGATCAGGTTAACCATCGGGTTATTTTCCGCCGTCCTGGTTATCCGTATGACTGCGTAGTTCCGCGCCGGGATTTTGGTACGAAATTTAAGAAGGTTGTTGAAGAATGAGCGCCTTAATGCAGTTGTTGGACAGGCCTATTGCTTACCAGCCTTCTTTCGTTGGTCTGGGAGTAGGGGTTACCGGTGCGGTTCTGTTATCGCAGCTGGTGTACTGGCATAACCGCATGGATGCTGGGTGGTTTTACAAAACGCAGAAAGAAATCAAGGAAGAGACGGGGCTGAGCCGGGAAGAGCAAGAGACTGCTCGTAAGCGCCTGGTGTCAGCAGGAGTTCTGGAAGAGGTGCGCCGAGGTGTACCTGCGAAGCTTTATTTTCGCGTTAAGGAAGATGCTCTGGAAGCACTCCTGATGAAGAAAATAAAGGGTACATCTCAGAGTGCGGGAAAGCCGCATTCCAGTATGCGGGAATCCCGCATTCTAGAAAGAGGGAAAGCCGCAAACAAGAATGCGGATATCCCGCAGGCAAGTTTGCGGGAAAGCCGCTCGCCAGATTGCGGGAATCCCGCAGACATTCATACAGTAGATTACACAGAGATTACTACAGAGATTACTACAGAGAAAAAACCAGTACGTCAGCCGGCTTCGCCAACTGACCAGCAAGCGAATGATTCTCTGAAAATCGATTACAAGGCCGTGCAGGAAATTTTCCACAGCACACTGCCTGAACTGCCAGTCGTTCTCAAAATGACTGATGACCGCCGCAAAAAGCTCCGCAAACTCTGGGCAGACTACGAACTGAATCTTGAGAGGTGGGGCGCTTACCTGCGTTTCATCTCGAAAAAGTGTCGCTGGATGCTGGAAGACCGCCCAGACACTAACACCGGCAAGACGTGGCGCAAGAAGGATTTCGACTACCTAATCACCGAGAAATGCTACCTCAAGGTCAAGGAAGAGCGGGCTAATGATCTGCCGAAAGTTCAGAAGCTTGATAGCGTCGCTCGGGAGGATGCCTATACCCGCTTGGTATCGCAACGCCGCAAACCTCAAAACGAGGTTGAGGCTCTGGCCGCGAGTATGGCCGGATCTCTTGGACGCATGACCGATTACGACGCACGGCGCGCATGGGCTGGCATCTGGGCTCAAGCAGTCAGCAAAGCGAGCGAAAATGATTTAGCGAGGTTGGCATCATGAAAAAGTTATCGATCCCGGTGGACGTATTTGAGAGCGATCGCATCAACAGCGGGATCCGCACGCTGGTCAAGGCCGGCAAGTTGAGCGACAACCCAAACAGCCAGATTTGCCGTGTTCGCAACGCTGCTGCCGGCGCCAAATGGCACACACTGCGCGATCTGGAATTGTTGGTGCTGCAGATGTACGGCGTAGCAGACACGCAATCAGCGATCAGCGCCCGCCTGCGGGAGTTCAGCCGACCGCGTGATGGCCTGGTTAAGGAGCGACGCATGGTCAAAGCGGAGTCCGGGAAGTGGGTTTATTTCTATCGCCTGGTGGCTGCGGAAGGGGTTGCTGCATGAAGTCTGACTATCTTGGCGGAAGCCAAACCCCGCCGGAGCACAAAGACCGCTGGCAGACACCGATCGAGGTGTTCGGCGCGCTGGATGTCGAATTTGGGTTTTATCTCGATGCAGCAGCAGAACATAGCAATGCGCTCTGTTCCCGCTACCTGACAGAGCGAGAAAACGCCCTGGCGGTTGATTGGGAGAGTTACGGTGCCATCTGGTGCAATCCTCCGTACAGCTCGCCAGCGCCATGGGTAGAGAAGGCGGCAGAACAGTGCCGGGTTCAAAACCAGCCGATCGTTATGCTGCTGCCGGCAGACACTTCCGTGGGCTGGTTCTCCCTGGCGCTTCAGTCCGTCGATGAGGTGCGATTCATCACTGAAGGGCGGATCTCGTTCATCAACGCGGGAACAGGTAAGCCGGTCAACGGGAACAACAAGGGGAGCATGTTTCTCATCTGGCGCCCGTTCATTAAACCGCGCTGCCAGTTCACCACTGTTAGCCGTGCTGATCTGCTGGGTATTGGCGCTGCTACTCTGCGCGAGGTGGCTGCATGATTTTGACGCTGCCATTCCCACCATCCGTAAATGGCTACTGGAGAGCGCCTAACAAGGGATCTCTCAAAGGCCGGCACTTGGTTAGCGACAGGGGGAGAAAATTCAACAGTGAGGCGCTGGCGAGCATTCTGGAGCAGTTAAACCCTAAGCCGAGGGCGCTAACCTGTGATTTATCCGTTTCAGTGGTGTTTTATCCACCGACACGAGCCAAGCGAGACCTGGATAACTACTTCAAGGCATTGTTTGATGTGATGACCCGGGCGCGCGTTTGGCTTGATGACAGCCAGATCAAAAAGCTGTCTGCGGAGTGGGGGCCGGTGACGAAGGGCGGGAAAGTTACCTTGCATATCAGCGAGGTTGCAAATGCTGGATAAATATTCAGATGTTGGTTATGTTGAAAGGGCAGTTAATCGCCTCCCCAATCACTATGCGGGTGACGGGGTGGGGAGGCTGTCAAAAACACGTGTGAGAGGAATAAAAATGAATCAATTAATTTCGATTGATGGCGTAGCCGTGCGTCAAGATGTTAATGGCCGTTACTGTCTGAATGACTTACACCGCGCAGCTGGTGGCGAGGCAAAGTATCAGCCAGGGCTTTTCCTGCGATTGGACTCAACGCAGGCGTTATCTGATGAAATATTAAACTCTACAGATCTGCAGAGTTTGCCTACCGAGACAATCCCCGGTCGCAACGGCGGAACCTATGTCTGCAAAGAGCTGGTTTATGCCTACGCGATGTGGATTAGCCCCGCATTTAACCTGAAAGTGATCCGTACCTTTGACGCTGCAGTGACTGAACGGACTGCACCACAGACAGCAGACCGCATTCAGGCAGGGATATTGTTGCTGGAATCAGCCGCCCGTCTGCTTAACCTTTCAAATTCGTCAAAACTTGGTGCTTACCAGAAGCTTCAGGACTTTGCTGGCATCCCTAACCTGATGCCGGCGTATGCCATCGACGCCCCATCTGATGCTGCTGACGGCTCAAGCCGGCCAACAATGTCACTGAGTGCCATCCTGAAGGAGCATGCTATCCCGGTCAGCCCTCAAGAGGCCTACCGTCGTTTGGAAGAGATCGGCATTGTTGAGCACCGCTCCCGTAATAGCACATCACGCAAAGCGAAAGGTGGCGTTAAGAAGTTCTGGGCAGTAACTAGCAAGGGATTAGCATACGGGAAAAATATTACCAACCCTGGCAATCCTCGCGAGACGCAGCCCCATTTTTATGACTCCCGGTCACCTGAGCTCATCAAGTTGATGATGACCGCCAAAGCGCGCAGCTGAGCAGGTCGATAGCATGAGAGCATTGCTAAAGCCAATTATCCAGCCCGAATTAGGGCTGGTATTTCTCAAGCCTGGTAAGGATCTTCTGCCTCTGTTTTCTACTCGGGTTTTAGTATCACGTGCGCCAAGTGAATTTCATAAGTTGCCATCAGGTGCGCTACCGATTGATGGGCAGGAGCTGGCGAACGATCCGCGTTTTACACCGTTCTATCAGCATGAACGCGTTCTAAGTGCTGCTGGTGGGATCAGTTCTCTGGAGCACTGGGTTTCTCTGAAGAGTGGTTGCCAGATCGAAGGGGAGCATACTCGCCACATGACGACGCTGCGCTACGGTAATAGCGCGCTGCGCCTCTGTTATGGCTGTGATAACCGCCTGCGCGGGCAGTCTATCCCTAAGCTGCAGGTGGTAGCCGACGCTAACCTAGCGGCGTACATCTTGGAAATGGTGCGCTCGTACTTCCTGTTTGACGAAAGCCACCAGCTGACGTTGCCAGAGCTGTGCTGGTGGGCTGTGATGCATGGTGTCGCCGATCTGCTGCCTGATGACGTTTGCTCTGCGTCTCTTCGCCTGCCACCAGCGACGATCCACACCGGCGGACGGAGAGAGGCGGAGATAACGCACATGCCAGCGGCGCGGCAGGTTGTGGCTGAGAAGGTGAAGAAAGCGGTCAAGACGCTGGTTATCGACCCGGAGCCGCCGAAGGCGCTATTCAAGTTGCCGAAGCGCGAGCGGTGGGAAAGCAAGCCATACCTGAAGTGGGTTAAATCTCAGCCGTGCGCCGCGTGTGGTGGGACAGCTGACGATCCGCACCACATCATAGGCCACGGGCAAGGCGGCATGGCGACGAAAGCGCATGACCTGTTCACCATCCCGCTGTGCCGAAAACACCACGATGAGCTACATCGTGACATGTCACGATTTGAAGAGGAGTACGGAAGTCAGATAGAGCTGTGGTTCAAATTCATGGACTGGTCATTGTCGGTCGGTTCAATCAAATAACGTGTGAGAAATGGCGCGCCGGTATGCGGCCGGCCGCCGGGAGAAAAAAGCATGAGAGATATTCAGTTGGTGCTGGAACGTTGGGGACAGTGGGCAAAAGATAACAGCGGTGTGGGGTACTCACCGATCGCTGCTGGCTTTAAGGGGCTGCTGCCGGCAACAGGGAAAAGCAAAGATTCCTGCTGTGATAGTGATGGGCTGATCATTGACGGAGCGGTGGGGCGCTTGAAGAAGGTCAGGGACGAACGGGAGCTAGGGGTAATCATGCTGCACTATCGCTACGGGGTGTCAAAGTCAGAGATAGCGCGCCGCTGGAAGATATCTGAGGGGAACGTTCGGCAGAAGCTGATGATGGCAGAGAGCTTTATCGAGGGATGCCTGGCGATGACTGGCGCCAGTTTGGAGATGGACGCGTGGACGCATAAATCAGAAATTTCAAAGGTGGCGTAAGATTCTTCTTTTCGTTACGAATTTCACGGGCTATTGTGATAAGAGTGGTTACGTAGTGACGTAGCTTATCAACTGAAAAAACCTCGTGTGAGCGGGTTTTTTTTATGGAAAAAAACACGCCTGTACGGTAGTCTTACCTTAATGGTAATGGATGAGTATGGTTTTTTTGTTAACTAATTGAAAAACCCAAATAAAATGGCTGAATTTGCGTTAATCAATCCACAAATACTTTCCTGGGCAAGAGCGAGAGCTCAAATGTCTGAGGATGCTTTGTCCGCAGGTATTGGGGTTAAAGTAGAAAAAGTAATCAGTTGGGAGGATGGAAACGCTAATCCTACGTTTGCGCAGGCACAAAAATTAGCCAACAAATTGCATATTCCGTTTGCATACTTTTTCCTTGCACAACCGCCCGTCGAGCCGATTCCAATACCTGACTTGAGAACGATCCGTAACTATGAGATTCAAAATGCGAGCATAGATATGCTTGATACCATTCGCTCTGTTATTCGTAAACAAGAATGGTATAAGGATTACTTGATCGATCAGGAAGTGCAGCCACTAAATTTCATTGGCTCCTTTAATCTCAGAGATCACCCAGTAAATGTAGCCAACGACATACGTAACGTGTTGGGGCTAAATGATCTCAACCCAAGAGGGCTTACTTGGGAAGAATATCAACGAAAAATTGTGGAATCTGCGGAAGAAGCTGGAATTTTAGTAATGAGAAGTGGGATCGTAGGAAACAATACGCACCGCCCTTTAAATGTTGAAGAGTTTAGAGGGTTCGCTATTAGTGATCCGCTCGCGCCTGTTGTGTTCATTAATCTAACAGATGCACCTGCTGCTAGATTGTTTACCTTGTTGCATGAACTAGCTCATCTTTGGATTGGTACAAGCGGAATATCTACCGCTAGTGCTCATGAGGAGCGTAAAGAAGAGCTATTCTGTAATGCCGTTGCTGGTGAGTTCCTTGCATCTGAAAGAGTAATGCATGCTCATTGGGATACGGCGAGATCCCTCAGTCAGAACGCAGTTGACTTGGCTAAAATGCTTCATGTTAGTCGTTATGTTATTGCACGTAGAGCATACGATCTTGGCTTTATTGATGTGCATGCTTACAACGAATACTATCAAGAGCTAATGGCAGAGTTTCGTTCCAAAGAAGGCGGCGGTGGGAATTTTTATGCCATAGCCCAAAACAAAAATAGTGCACGGTTCAGCAAAGCCATACTTAACGAGGCACTAAGTGGTAGAGTGTTGTTAAGAGATGCTGGTAGGTTGTTGGGCATAGCCCCAGCAAAACTTAGGAAATATGCGACGGAAATAGGCGGATGACGTATCTGATTGATGCCAACGTGTTAATCGAGGCAAAAAATAAATATTATCACATGGATTTTTGCCCTGCATTTTGGGATTGGTTATTGCGTTGCTCTGCTGGCGGGCAGATATATAGCATAAAAAATGTTTATGATGAACTGATAAATGGTAATGATGAGCTAAAGGACTGGGCACTAAAGAATCGTCCTTTGTTTCTACCTGTAAGTGAAGTGCAAACCCAACAAAATCTAGCGTCTATAGTTCAATATGTTGCTCAACAACAAGCTCAGGTTCCCATGTCTGTCGGTGCAATGGATGAATTTTTAAGAGGAGCTGATGCATGGTTAATAGCTAAGGCTATGACAATGGGAAGTACAATAGTTACGCATGAGAGACTTGATGTTCGGTGTAAAAAAAAGTTTCTGATTCCTAACATTTGTGCGCAATTTAATGTGCCGTATATTAATACCTTCGATTTATTATTAGCCTTGAATGCATCCTTTATATTAGCTGCCTAGCCAATTAATCCAATAGATTTTATAAAGCCCTAGCTTAATAGCTGGGGCTTTTTGCATTTCAGCCCCAGCCAATATCCGACACACATTGGCAAACCCCGTATCGCCGACTCGTTTACGGCTGGTGGCTGTTCTCATTGCAGGGCAGTACAAAAAGGCCCGTTAAGGGCCTTTGTTCATTGTGTCATTTGCTCTGGCCGGCAATTGTATAGCGCCGCCAGTTTTTCGCGGGTTTTTTTCTGCGGTTTTGAATCCACGGATTCCCACTGCGAAACGGCTGATTGTGTGGTGCCGAGCCGTTCGGCTACCTCATATTGAGATAGCCCACGGTGAATACGCCAGGCGGCGATCAGGCTGACGTCCTGGTCAACCATGATTGATACGACATCATGAGGGATCACTTCGTCGTCGTTGTCGCCGGCGCGGTATGGAACGTCCGCCCAATCATTACTGATGAGGCGTTCATATTCATCGATTGGCAGTACAACATACTGCGGTTTGCCTGCCACATCGTTAATGTATTGAGGTTTTGACATATTTCATTCCGGGTTGCTAAGAGTCGCGGTTAATGTCACCGAGGAAACTGGCGGGTTTCCCCGCCTTAGTAGGTTGTCGATGTTCTGCGCTTTACTTCCTGAATCGTGCAGATAACCGGTTCGCCATTTTCAATCTGGAAGATAACTCGGTAATCCCCGACCCTCATACGGTACTGGCTGTCGCTGCCTTTAAGCTTTTTGATATCAAGCTCAACCGCTGGGAAGGTGGTTAGCTTACCGACCTTATCCTTAATGGCTTTCCGGTATCTTGTGTCTATCGAAATCAACTGTTTGGTTGCTTTCTTCGTCCACTGAACCGTTACCATGTTTCCTCGCTTGTTAAAGAGCATATCCGCTTGGGATGATTAGATAATAAGTTAACTATCTAATCTTGTCAACATATAACTAATTATTTATCTAATGGCTGCCTCTGGGTGGCCTTTTTATTTTCAGCGCCCGGCGTTTGCTGAGCGACACAGCAAACAGGAGCAAAAAAATGGCAGAGCCTTTGGGAACCACTGGTGCGGCTACTGCGGCAGTAACGGGGGTGACTGTTGTCGGGTTACTCTCCGGTGTAGATTCTGGTGTTCTGATCGGTGCGTTCGCCGGGGCGGTCATATTCGTACTCTCTGCCGCTGAGTTTTCCATCTGGAAGAAACTGGCGCTATTCGTTGCGTCTTTGCTGGTGGGGATACTTACCGCGCCATTCGCAGCCGCAATAATCACATGGGCTACGCCCGGAGACATTGAAGCGCGTGATCCTGTTGGTGCGCTGGTGGCGTCTGCTATTGCCGTCCGGCTTTTGATGTCTGCAAGCCAAAACCCTACAGGGTTCTTTGACCGGTTCCGGCGAGGGGGGAGCGATGCTAAATAATTACCTCTTAATCGTGAATGCCATAACCTGCGCGGTTATTTCTGCGCGGATGATTCTGTACCGCCGCAATGGTGCGACACACAGGCCGATAGCGGCATTTTTTGCATGGTTGCTGATCGTGGCCAGCGCATCGGTAACCATCAGAATATTGACCGGCGATTATCACTACGCGAACTGGTCAGAGACACTAATCAACGTTGGGTTCTGCGTCGCTGTCATGTCTTCTCGTGGCAACGTTATGACGCTGGCAAAGCCCATGCAGAGGTTCACTCATGACAAAGGACGACATCTTTAACGCGATACTCGGCAAAGAAGGCGGCTACGTTAATAACCCTGCAGATAAGGGCGGCGCTACTCGCTGGGGAATAACTGAGCGGGTTGCACGCGCACACGGATACTCCGGCGACATGCGGCAGTTACCGCGTGAAACCGCGCTATCTATCCTGACCGCTGATTACTGGACTGGCCCCCGCTTTGATTTGATTGCTGCCGTATCTCCTGCTATTGCCGCCGAACTATGCGACACGGGGGTGAACATGGGGCCGAGTGTGCCAGGTAAATGGCTGCAACGGTGGTTAAACGTGTTCAATCATCAGCAGAAACTATATCCCGACCTGATTGTCGATGGCCGAATCGGCTCGCGCACAGTGACGGCGCTTAATGCGTTTTTGTCCGCGCGGGGTAAAGAAGGTGAGTGTGTGTTGCTGAAGGCGCTGAACTGCAGCCAGGGTGCCCGTTATCTCGAACTGGCAGAGCAGCGGCCAGCGAATGAAACATTCGTGTACGGCTGGGTAAAAGAGCGGGTGGCGCTATGAGCTGGCTAATCGGTGGATGGAGGCTTTTTAAGGAGCATTGGCCGGCGCTGGCAATATTCGTGCTCATTTTCGCATTCTTCGCAATGCTACTGACAATCGACCAGCAGCGCTACGAGATAGGGCAGGCGCAGGAACGGAACAAAACCCAGCAACAGGAATTGAATCAGCAATCTGCGATTATTTCTCAGCAGGCGTTCCAGTTTCAGCGCGCTAACGAGATAAGCGCCACCGCTCACCGGTACGGTATCAACACCGACGCCGCAACGCAGGAGAAAGAGATTGAATACCGGACGATCCTCAAAAATCAGCCGACGTGTGATCTGGCTGTTCCCGCTGCTATTGCTGGTGGGCTGCTCAACTACACGCACCGTCTACGTGCCGGCGCAGTGTCCAGCGATACCGGAAGCCCTGACGGCTCCAGTCTTGGCGCCATTACCCCCGGCCCGCTGACGTATTGCCAGGCTGTGCTGTGGATTGACCCGCTGCTGTCGGCGATAGACAAAGCGAACAATCAGCTGCGTTCGATACGCCAGCTGGATGATGCAAGGCAGGTGAAAAAATGAAGCATTAACGCGGTCAGACCGCAGCAGCCGAAAGGCGGCAATCGCAGGGTTATGACCTGCGCCCGAGTCTCCGCGTAGAGAGCCAGCTTTGCATCTGGTGAGGGTTAATATGAAAAGAGGCACCGGTGTCGCCGCGTGACAGCCAATCACGCGCTGGTTAGAGCCAACGGGGAGCAGAGACGAACTGGGGTGACGAACTCAAGGGCATGAGCGCGGCCACTGCGAAAGTGTGGTGTAGATCTGTAATTATTTCTTGAGGGGGCGTTTGTGGCGTAGACAGTGAAGTACGATTTTTGCCAGTTCGGCTAAGAGTTTGAAGAGAGATGTAAGAGCGTTAAAAAATTCGGGTGAATAATCCATAAAGTCTCCTTGGTCGGTTAGTTCGTTGTCTTGCTATATACGGTAACTAATCAAATAGTGCGTGTTCTATTGTGGAACTCATTGCCCTCTCCCTGCGTTTTATTGCACCAAATCGTCCATTGCAGAGTTGCCTTCTGAGGCTGCTGTGTAATGCAAGATAACCAAAGTCATCACCGGCCCCCACCGCGCACCCAGCGCATTGGCAGGATGGTGGCTTTTTCCTTGAGGCGAGCATGAGCAACAAGAAACCCTACGGCAGCAAATGGCAGGCTGAACGGCTTGTGTTTCTTCGGGCTAATCCTCTGTGTGTCATGTGCAAGGCGATGGGGCGATTAGAACCGGCAACGGTCGTTGACCATATCGTTCCGCACCGCATGAAAGATGCAAAGACAGCAGAAGAGATGAAGAAGGCTCAGCATCTGTTCTGGAGCCGTAAGAATTGGCAGGGGCTGTGCAAGCCACACCATGACTCAACAAAGCAGCGCATGGAGAAAACAGGGAAGATTATTGGGTGCTCAGTCGATGGTCTCCCTCTTGACCCTGAATCGCACTGGAACCGATGAGGTCGGCGCCTGGAGGCCACGGGGAGGGGCGGGTTAAAAGCTCAGCCCTCTCGACCTTAAAGACCGCAGCCGGTGCTTTCTGTGCACAACCGCGAAATGAAAAGTTTTTTTCTGGGAGGTTCCGATGGCAGGACGACGCCCGAAACCGACCCATCTAAAGGTGGTCACCGGTAACCCGGGCAAACGAAAACTTAACGACAAAGAACCACAGCCAGCGAGAGAAATTCCCAGCCCACCTTCGCACCTGACAGATTGGGGGAAGACGGCATGGGGGAAGATGACGGTTCTACTGGATGGCATGGGGGTTCTGACCGTCGCGGATACGTTCGCGCTTGAACGCCTGTGCGATATCTACGCCGACATTCTGCAGCTAAGAAACACGATCGCTGATGAAGGGCGAACCTATACGGTTCAGACCGAAGGGGGCTTTTTGATTAAAGCTAACCCGGCGGTTTCCATGCTGGCAGATGCCGATCGTCGTTTTAAAAGTTATTTGGTGGAATTTGGCCTGACGCCAGCTGCCAGGTCAAAGGTGAAAGTAGATGGTGGAGAAAAAGAAGAGGACCCGCTCAACCAGTTCTTCGGTTGACCCGGCCACGCAATATGCTATGGACGTTGAGTCAGGCAAGGAAATTGCCGGGCCCGATATTCGAAACTCCTGTAAGCGTCATCTAAAGGATCTTGAATCCTGCCATGCACGTGGGCTGGTCTGGGATGTAGCTGCCGCTCAGCGCGCCATCGACTTTTTCGCAAAGGTTCTGAAACTTAATGGCGGTGAGCACGAAGGAAAGCCCTTCAATCTGTTGCCGTGGCAGTGTTTCATTGTCGGCTCTATATTCGGCTGGAAAAACACGGATGATTATCGCCGGTATCGCATGATTTATGTCGAGTCCGGGAAAGGCTCCGGTAAATCACCTTTGGCTGCAGGCATCGCCCTGTACTGTCTGGTCGCTGATAAAGAGCCTCGCGCAGAAGTGTATGCAGCCGCCACTAAAAAAGACCAGGCCATGATCCTGTTCCGTGATGCTGTAGCGATGGTGGATCAGTCACCGGCACTGGCGCAGCGGATTAATAAATCCGGCGGCGCCGGAAAAGAGTGGAACCTGGCTTTTTTGCAGACAGGCTCTTTTTTCCGGCCAATCAGTTCTGATGATGGTCAGTCTGGCCCGCGCCCGCACTGCGCACTGATTGACGAAATTCACGAACATAAAAATAACCAGGTCGTGGAGATGATGCGCGCCGGCACGAAAGGCCGTCGGCAGGCGCTGATTTTCATGATCACAAACAGCGGCCACGATAAAACCAGTGTCTGCTACGACTACCACGAGTACGGGCGAAAAGTTGCCGAAGGCTCTATCGAAGATGATAGCTTTTTCTCCTTCATCTGCTCACTAGATGAGGGGGAGGATCCTTTCAAGGATGAATCATGTTGGAAAAAGGCCAACCCGTCACTGGGGCATACCTTCACTGAGCGATACCTGCGTGAACAGGTCACCCAGGCACGCGGCATGCCGTCGAAAGAGAGCATTGTTCGTAGGCTGAATTTCTGCCAGTGGGTTGATGCTGATAACCCATGGATGAGCAGTGATGTGTGGATGGGCTGCGAAGACGATTTCGATATTGAAGAGCTACGTGGTGAGGAATGCTTTGGTGGCCTTGACCTTTCCGGCTCAAGGGACTTGACGGCGCTTGCGCTGTTCTTTCCCAAACAACGTAAGTTGCTGGTGGAGTTTTGGACCCCTGGTGATACGTTGGCTGAGCGGGCCAAAACAGACCGGGTTCCTTATGACGCCTGGCTGCGTGGTGGTTTTATTCATGCGCCGCCCGGCAAGGCGGTGAAGTATGGGTTTGTTGCCGAGCGTATAGCTGATTTGTCGAATCTCTTTCATATTGTCGCGATCGCCTTTGACCAGTACCGGATTAAGTACCTTGAGCCTGAGCTTGATCAGGCGAGCGTAAGTGTGCCGTTAGTTCCGCATGGGCAAGGGTATTACAAGGCCCAGGAGTCTGGGCTGTGGATGCCGCACTCTATCGAGTTGTTCGAACAAAGTCTGGATGACGGTGAAATCATTATTAAAACCAATCCATGCCTGCGCTGGAATGCAGCGTCTGCAGTCACTGAGGCTGACCAGAAGGAAAACCGGATCTTCGCCAAGCGGAAAAGTACCGGGCGAATAGATGGTGTTGTTGCATCAGCGATGGCGATTGGCGCTGCGGAAGATTACGAGCCGGATGACGGCGATTTAGATGGCTTTTTTGATGATCCGATCATGGTGGGTATCTGATGGGAAAGAACAAACAACCAGGGCGCGTAAAGAGCGCCCTTTTAAATTGGCTGGGTGTCCCGATCAGTCTCACTACGGGGACCTTCTGGCAGGAGTGGTTTGGCACCAGCAGTAGCGGCAAGGTCGTAACAGCTGATAAGGCCATGCAACTTTCTGCAGTCTGGGCCTGTATTCGGTTACTCAGTGAGTCCGTTTCTACGCTTCCGTTGAAGGTGTATCGCCGCGAGGAGGATGGTTCACGCAAGCTGGCTCAGGATCACCCGGCATACCAGGTACTTTGCCGGCGCCCGAATTTAGAAATGACACCGTCGCGGTTTATGCTGATGGTTGTGGCCAGCATCTGTTTGCGGGGAAATGCCTTCATTGAGAAAAAAATGATTGGCAGAAAGCTGGTGGCGCTCGATCCACTGCTGCCGCAAAACATGGTAGTAAAACGCCTCGATACCGGCCGTTTGCAATACACCTACACCGAGAACAGCAAGGAGCGAGTGATACCGGTAGAAAGGATGATGCACATTCGCGGATTTGGCCTGGATGGCGTTTGCGGCATGATGCCGCTGAGTTCCGGGCGTGATGTGTTTGGCACTGCGATGGCCGTGGATGAGTCAGCAGCAAAGATCTTCGAAAATGGCTTGCAAAGTTCTGGATACCTCAGTTCGAAAACTGCACTTAACAAAGAGCAGCGGGAACGTCTGCGCAAGTATTTGGCTGCGTTTGCCGGTTCGAAAAATGCCGGGAAAATGATGGTGCTGGAGGGAGACTTATCGTACCAGAATGTCACGATGAACCCTGAAGATGCACAGATGCTGGAGAGCCGAGCTTTTAGCATTGAGGAGATCTGCCGATGGTTTCGTGTGCCCCCGTTTATGGTCGGGCATGTGACGAAGCAAAGCAGTTGGGCATCAAGCGTTGAAGGAATGAACCTGATTTTTCTGACCAATACGCTCCGTCCGTTGCTGGTTAATATCGAGCAAGAAATTGCCCGTTGTCTTCTCGATAGCGATGAAGATTACTTTGCTGAGTTCTCTGTTGAAGGATTGTTGCGAGCTGACAGCGTTGGCCGAGCGGCGTATTACACAACGGCGCTGCAAAATGGCTGGATGAGCCGCAATGATGTTCGCCGGCTTGAGAATCTGCCGCCAATTCCTGGCGGTGAAATTTATACCGTGCAACTAAACCTGACTCCGCTTGAAGATCTGAAGCAGAACAACCTTGGTGCTCAGGCAGCCAATATTACCCGGCTTCATAACTATCTATTCCCCGACATTCCTGAAGAACAGTCACCGCTGAAGAAAGCAGCGTAGGAGCAACACCCATGACAAAAAAACAACTTCCGGCGGCGCCGGCGGGGCGCCCCTGCGCGGGTGTAACCTGCGAGCCGCTACCATCGGCCTTGGAACGCTGGAATGGTGGGCTGAAAGCTGCCGCATCTGACGATAATTCCATTTCGGTATTCGACGTGATTGGCCAGGACTACTGGGGCGAAGGCGTTTCAGTTAAGCGTATCGCCGGCGCGCTACGTTCGATGAATGGTGCTGATGTGACCGTAAACATTAACTCGCCTGGCGGTGACATGTTTGAGGGGCTGGCGATTTACAACCTGTTGCGAGAGTACCAGGGCAAAGTGACCGTGAAGGTGCTGGGACTGGCTGCCAGTGCGGCCTCAATCATTGCGATGGCCGGTGACGAGATTCAAATCGGCCGCGGTGCTTTTCTGATGATCCATAACTGTTGGGTGGTGGCGCTTGGTAATCGCCACGACTTTGCATCAATGGCTGAATACCTGGAGCCATTCGATAACGCCATGGCTGATATTTATGCTGCCCGTTCCGGCCTCGACAGCGACACCATCAAGCAAATGATGGACGGCGAGACCTACATTGGCGGCAGTGACGCCATAGAGAAGGGGCTGGCCGACAGTCTGCTGTCGTCTGATGCGGTTGCGGGTGATGATGATTCACCAGCTGCAGCGTTGCGCAAACTGGATTCCCTACTGGCCAAAACCAACACCCCACGGTCAGAACGACGAAAACTACTGAAATCTTTAACGGGTAACACGCCAGGCGCTGTTACCGATCCAACTGGTACGCCGAGCGCTACCGAACCATCACCTGAAATCCTTGCCAAGCTGGACGCCGCATTGAGCGGGCTGTGCGCGGCGTGCTAATTATTTGGAGAAATTATGTCTGAAGTTAATGAGATCCTGAAGAAAGTCACCGCATCGATCGAAGATGCAACCAGCAAATTTAACGCCAAGGCAGAGGATGCGCTGAAAGAAGCGAAAAAGTCCGGTGAGCTGTCCGCAGAGACCAAGGACGCTGTTGATAAAATGGCGACTGAACTGAACGCCATGAAAGCGGCAGAGAAAACCCTGAAGGCCGCACTGGGTGAACTGGAGCAGCACGTGGCGCAGATGCCACTGAATCGGGCCGCTGAAGTTGTTCAGTCTGTAGGTCAACAGGTGATTTCGGCCGCTGCGCTGAAAGACTTCGCATCCGGTATTCAGGGCAACCAGCGCTTGAGTATCCCAGTCAACGCCACACTGATTTCTACCGATGTGCCTGGGCAGATTGTGGCGCCGCAACGCCTGCCGGGTATCGATACTGCACCGAAACAACGCCTGTTTATTCGTGATTTGATCGCGCCGGGTACCACCGGTAGCAGCACCATTTATTGGGTGCAACAAACCGGATTTACCAACAAGGCCGCTGCCGTACCTGAAAATACCGCAAAGCCATACAGCGATATTCAGTTCGCGGAAAAAATCACGCCGGTACGCACATTGGCGCACATGTTCAAAGCCTCCAAGCAGATTTTGGATGACTTCGCGCAGCTGCAATCAACGGTGGATGCAGAAATGCGCTACGGCCTGAAGTATGTCGAAGAACAGGAAATTCTGTTCGGTGATGGCACTGGTGCTCATCTGGAAGGCATTATGCCGCAGGCATCGAAGTACACGCCGGCGTTTGAAGTAGCGATGCAAAACGGCATTGATGATCTTCGCCTGGCGATGCTGCAGGCTCAACTTGCGCGCTTCCCGGCAACCGGTCATGTGCTGCACTTTACCGACTGGGCCAAGATTGAGCTGACCAAGGATACGCTGGGACGTTACATCCTGGCCAATCCATCTGCGCTCACCGGCCCGACGTTGTGGGGGCTGCCTGTTGTTGCAACAGAATCCGCAGCATTCTTGGGCAAATTCCTGACCGGGGCATTCAGCGCCGGCGCGCAGCTCTTCGATCGTGAAGAAGCCAACGTGGTGATCAGTACCGAAAACGCCGACGACTTCGAGAAAAACATGATCTCGATTCGTTGCGAGGAACGAGTGGCACTGGCTGTTAAACGTCCTGAGGCCTTCGTTACCGGCGCATTCACCGCGCCTGCACCACCATCAGCAGGCTAATCACAAAAAAACACGCGGCCTTCGGGCCGCTTTCTGGAGACCCCTATGAAAGTGAAAGCGCTGGTGCCGATTTTATTCGGCTATCGGGTGATCAACGACGGAGAGCTTTTCGACACGCAGGAGCTTCACGGTCGTGAACTGATCAAGAAAGGCTACGCTGAGCAGGCGAATGACGATAATCCTGCGGAGCAGCCGGAGCAGCCGGAGCAGCCGGAGCAGCCGGAGCAGCCGGAGCAGCCGGAGCAGCCGGAGCAGCCGGAGCAGCCGGAGCAGCCGGAGCAGCCGGAACAGCCAGAAGCGGCTAAGAAAACCAAAAAGTAAGGTGAGCCATGTTAGAGCTGGAATTGGTGAAAGAGCATTGCCGCCTGGAGCCTGATTTCAGTGCGGATGACAACCTGATCGGCGTCTATATCGGTGCGGCGAAAAAACATGTTGAGATGTATACCCGCCGCACACTTTATGCCAGCGCGTCAGACCCTGGCTACGAAGACGATGAAGATCACCTTTTGCTGGATGACGATGTACGAACCGCCATGCTGCTTTGCGTCGGGCACTGGTACGCTAACCGCGAAGCTGCCGTTGTTGGTGCATCTGCATCAAAGCTGCCTCTGGCTGTCGAGTCTTTACTCCAACCCTATCGGATTTACGGGCTATGAAATCATTACGCGCAGGTCAACTGCGTTTTCGCATTCGTCTGCTTCGACCTATCACCATTCGCGATGATAAGACAGGCGCACCGGTGAAATCTTTCGAGTTCGTCGCTGAAGTCTGGGCGGATGCAGAACCGATTTCCAACCGCAAGATCCGCACCGGTGAGCAGGGGCAGGTGGTGGAAACCATGCTGTTTACGCTGCGACCTCGGGAAGAAGTCACCGTTGACTGGCAGGTGATTTTTCAGCAGCGAAGCTTTACCGTTCGCGCGCCTGACCGTTCGCAGCCTGACCGGTTGTTAATTACGGCGGAGGCTGATATTCGCCATGATCGAGTATGAAATCAAAACAGCACTGGAGGCACTGACGAGCCTTCCTGCTTACCCGCTGTTGCTGCCTGACCCGGAACAGGAGGGCGTGACCTACCAGAAAATCACTGATCCGAAATTTGATACCGGTCTGGCCAGCACCGCACTGGTGCAGGGGCGTTTTCAGGTCACGTTGTATGTAATCGACGATTATGCTCACCTGCTCGAACTGGATAAGGCCATTTGCACCGCTTGGGAGAGCATTCAGCATGGCCATATAGGCCGCTGGCCGGTTCAGACTGTGACACGCGGGACGATGTTGCAGGGTGCCACTACGCTGACAAACAACAGCGTGCAGTACCGGCTGGTGCGCGATTACGTCATCTGCTACCCGGAGGACGCCACATGATTGGTATCAAAGTGACCGGTATGGATGAATTGGCGCGTCAGCTTGAAGCGCTCGGACGTGATGTTTCCACCAAAATTTTGCGAGATGCCGGCCGTGCCGCGCTGGTGCCAGTGCGGGAAGATATGCAGCAGCATGCGGGTTACGACGAATCATCAAGTGGTCCGCATATGCGCGACGACATCACTATTCGCTCTACAACGCGAGGACGTGCGCAGATAACACTGCGTGTCGGCCCCAGCAAAGCGCACCATATGAAAGCGCTGGCGCAGGAATTTGGCACGGTGAAACAAGTTGCCGATCCTTTCATTCGTCCGGCGCTTGATTACAACAAAACTCAGGTATTACGCATCCTGGCGGCAGAAATCCGCTACGGCATCGAAAACCGGTAGCGACCGCTGCCACCATCATTAAGAGAGAGAGAAAATTATGGCTGATAAAACTTCGCCAGAGTACGCCATGCTGCCCGCTGGCACGATCGTAAAATGGGGCGCAGTTGGTGCTGACGCTGCAACAATGAAACCACTGATCAACTGCAAAGCGGTCGGTGAGATGGGGCAAACCGGCAGCTTTGTTGACTGCACCACACTGATTGATACCACCAAGCAGTTTATTTCTGACCTGCCGGAAGGCGCAGAGAAGTCGATCGGCTTTATTGACGATCCGGCCAATGAAGATTTTGCTGCGTTCCTCACTGCAGCTGACGACCGTGAAACTGTGCAGTTTTACGTTGAACTTCCAAACGGCCGTACGTCCACGTCAATTCTGTCACTGTCTGGCTGGAAGATGAACGAAATCACCGCGCCGGCGAGCGAGGTCATTCAGATCACAGTGCAGGGCAAGCAGAACAACAACACCTGGGGCACCGCCACCCCAAAGGCGTGATCAGCGTAACAACACAGCCGCAAGGCGCTGATTTGGCAGTTGGGGGCAATTTGTCCCTGACTGTTGCGGCTATTTCAAGCAACGGCAAGTCCGTGAAATATCAATGGCAGAAAGACGGCGCAGATATTGCCGGCGCTAACGCTGCTACCTATTCCAAAAACTCTGTTGTTGCGGCGGATGCCGGCGCTTATCTGGCAGTGATTACTGCCGAAGGTGCCGAGCCAGTAAATAGTGCCGTTGCAACCGTTACCGTCAAATAAGGGATCAAGATGGCCGATAAATACGACCTGAAAGCATTGAAATCTGCGCTGCTGCAGTCTGATAACCATGTTACCGAGGTGTCGATTTTTGGCACCCAGGTATTTATTCGCCGCCTCAAGGCCGCAGAGCTGCAGGACAATGAAGACGCAATGAAAGCGGCGATTGAAGCCGACGACATGAAGACGGCCGCACGCTTGAACGTTGAGTTGTTGCTGTCATGCATCATGACCCCTGACGGGAAACCGGTGCCGGTCAGCGCGCTGCCGAGTGTTGATGAGCTGCTGAGGGAGCACGATAACCCGACGTTGGTGGCTGCGATCAGCACGGTGAAACGGCATGCGGTCGGCACGCTGGAAGACGCTGAAAAAAACTAACTGACTCGCCCTGGCTGATGCTGGTTTTTCAATTAGCCGATCGCTGGGGTGAGTCAGACCCTAGAAAAATAGCCGGACTCCCGGCGCAGATCCTTAATCACTGGCGGGCGTACTTCAAGCTGCAGGGCATTACCGCCGATGCAGATGATGAGTCCGTTGTTCATCAACCCGAGCAGCTGGCGCGAAGTGATGTTGATGCGCAGTGTGCTGCTGTCATGAAGGTGCTTGGGAATGGCTGATGTAGCATCGTTGGCTGTCGGGTTGTATCTCAACGACGCCAATTTTCGTAATAAACTGGTCGCAGCATACCGGACTGCTGGTGATCAGTCCGGCCGGTTTAATAAACAGGCTCAGCAGGACGCTAAAAAAACCGATGAAGCGTATCAGCGAGTTAGCCAGACAGTCGGCCGCTTAAGAGGGAGCCTGGCGGGACTGGCGGGCGTTGCCGGCCTGGGCTTTTCTCTGGGCAGTATCATCACGACAACTCGGCAGTATGGCCAGGCACTGTCTGACCTGTCTGCGATCACCGGTGCCACCGGCAGTCAGTTGAAGCAGCTCGACGAGGCGGCGCAGCAAATGGGCCGCACGACGGAGTACAGTGCCAGTCAGGCTGCTGAAGCATTGAAGCTGATGGCCAGCGCCAAGCCGGAACTTCTGAAAACTGCTGACGGTCTGACGACGGCGACAAACAGTGCGCTGATTTTGGCTCAGGCCGCCGGCACGACACTGCCGGATGCGACGAGGACGCTGGCGCTTTCACTGAATCAGTTTGGCGCCAGTGCCAGTGAGGCCGATCGCTACATCAACGTTTTGGCCGCCGGTGCTAAATACGGCTCGTCTGAAATTGCTGATACCGCTGCAGCGATTAAAAACGGCGGCGTGGCCGCTGCGCAAGCCGGTGTCGGTTTTGAGCAGTTAAATGCCGCCATTCAGGTTTTGGCCGAGCGAGAGATTAAAGGCGGTGAAGCGGGAACTGCGCTACGTAACGTGATCCTGAACCTTGAGAAAGGCACGGATAAAACGTTAAAGCCGTCTGTTGTGGGGCTGAGCACGGCACTGGAAAACCTCGAAAAGAAAAACCTGTCAACGTCACAAGCCGTGAAGCTGTTCGGTCTGGAGAACATCAACGCTGCTTCGGTCCTCGTGAGTAATCGCTCGAAGCTGGATGATCTGACCCGTTCATTAACCGGGACACAGACAGCGCATGAACAGGCCGCAACGCGTGTCGATAACCTGAACGGCGATCTGATGGGGCTGACCAGTGCCTTTGAGGGGCTGATTATCAAAGTCGGCCAGGCAAGCGGCGGTCCTCTGCGCAGCGGAGTCCAGAGCGTGACCGAGGCCATTAACGGCCTGGCTGACAATTTCAACATGATTGCCAGCGTGGCGCTGTACACGTTAATCCCCGTTTTATCAACGAAGCTGACATCCGGTATCCGTGAAAGTATTGGCGCCTGGCGGGAGCAGCAAGCGGCAGTCCGCGCGGCGTCGCTTTCTCAGGCCGCTATCGCACAGAAAACGCTTGATGCAGCCAATGCCACGCTTGTGCAGAATAATGCCGAATTTGGCCGCGTTCGCGCCATGGAAAAAACGGCAAAACAGTTTGGGATGAACGTCAGTTACACCGCTGACTACAATCGCCTGATCAGGGAGGAAACGGAAGCCACGCGAGCCGCGACAATTGCCAAGACGCAGCTGGATGCGGCCAATAAGCGTCTGTCCATTTCTGCGCGTGCGGCGTCAATCGCCGTGGGTGCCGCCCGTGGCGCCCTGGCATTGGTCGGCGGCCCGTTCGGCGCCGCCATGTTAGCGGGCTCGGCAATTCTGTATTTTCATGAGCAAAACAAACTGGCGCGTCAGTCCGCGCTGGAATTGAAGGATGCAGTGGTTGTCACGACTGCAGAACTGCTCAAGCTGTCCCAGACGAAAATCGCGATCAAGGTTGATGATTTTGAGGACCAGCTGAAAAACCTGAACGAAGAGCGTGCGAAGATACAGAGCCAACTGGGGCAGTTAAGCGACACGCGCATTAATACCGCACGGGATCGACGTGGCGGCATGCTGGGTTTTCTTTATTCAGATCCCGCCGAACTTGAAAAAGAGCGGAATGCGCTGAAGGGGCAACTTGAGGATATCAACACAGCGACATCCACCACCCAAAAGAACCTGGCTAATGCCAAGAGCGCAATGGACGCCATGCAAAACGGCATGGCCGGTATTATCTCCGGTAGTGTCGATGGCGCCAATGCCATTTCGAGTGCGATTGCAAAGCTTGGCACGGCGGGTTCTGGTGTCGAAACCCCGTGGAGTGGTGAAGACCCTGCAAAGGCTGATAAAAAAGGCCAGCAGGCACTGAAGCAGTATCAGCAGCTGCGCCGGGATATTGAAATTGCTCATGCAACCAGCCTGGCGAAGATTGCGCTGGAGGAGACAAACTCACAGGCCAAACTTTTAGCCGCCGGCAAAGCGGCCGGCGCCAGCCAGGCTGATATTCAACGCACTATGCTGTTGAATGCTGAGAACTACCAGCGCCAGCGGCAAGATCTTGCTGAGCAGTATGCGCCAGGTAAGGCAGCGATACGTGAGGAGCAGGAAACCAGTCGGGAACTGAAAGCGTTGTATGACGCCAGATTACTGACTGAGCGTGAGTATCTTGTTTCCCGAGTGACACTGCAGCAGGACATGGCGCGCCAGCGACTGAAGGCGGAAGCTGATGCTATTGCGGCGCCCCGGCAGAACATCGCCGGTGACGTTGATCCGTCGGTGCAACTGAGCAACCAGCTTGCGCAGCAGCAGGCGCAGTATCAGGCGTATTACCAGCAGGGCTACATCGACAAACAGCGCTACGAACAGTTGATGCAAGCTGCAACAGAGGAGTCCTCCGAGGCGCAGTATCAGCAAGCGTTGAACCTGTATGCCGGGCAAAGCCGCGTCAACAAGCTGCAGATTGGGCTGGTGGACACGGTAAAAGAACGTACGACCAACGCACTGACCGGACTCCTGACCGGTACGCAGTCATTCAAGGACACCATGGTGGGGCTGTTCTCATCGCTGACGCAATCCATCGTCCAGAACCTGATAGACATGGCTGCCCAGGCACTGCTGACAAAAACCATTTTGTCTACGTTCATGAGCTTTGGCGGCGGTGCCAGCGGCGGGAACAACCCCGGCCCAGTCCCCACATTCCCTAACGCCAAAGGCGGTGTTTATTCATCACCGTCGCTGAGTGCGTACAGCGGGCAGGTCGTTAGCAGTCCGACGATGTTCGCGTTTGCTAAAGGGGCTGGCCTCATGGGCGAGGCAGGGCCGGAAGCAATCATGCCACTTAAGCGTGGGGCGGACGGTTCTCTGGGGGTAAGGGCCATTCAGGCGCCGGCGCAGGCTTCTGCAGCGCCTAACGTTTATATCACCATTGAAGGCGGCAACGGCAACGTCAGCACTCAGTCTGATCCTGGCTGGGAAGAGTTCGGCAAGCAGATGGGCAACATTGCTGCACAGGAAAGCCAGAAGGTTATCAACCGCAACCTGAAGCCTGGCCAGCCAATATGGAACGCCATTAAGGGGATGCGATGACGATTAAAACATTCAGCTATCCGGCGCGCGTCAATGCCGTCGGAGATACCCGGTTTCGGATAAGGAAGGCGCAGTTTGGTGACGGGTATGAGCAGGTCGCCGGCGATGGAATAAATCCAATAAGACGTTCTTGGGATCTGTCGTTTGTCGGCAAGTATGACTACATCGCACCAATCATTGCCTTCCTTGAAGACCATTATGGGGTGAAGTCATTTCAATGGACGCCTCCGAATAACATCCTGGGCCTATATCGCTGCGAGGGTTATAAGCCGGTAGCGATGGGCGGCGATAACTACTCACTGACGGCCACGTTTACTGAAGCCTTCAGCGTTTAACTGAGATCAATCATGCTGAATTCAGACCTGCAGAAATTAGAGCCGGGTAACCGCATTCGCCTGGTCGAGGTGGACGGTACAAAGTTCGGCGCCGATATTCTTCGTTTTCACAACGACACTCTGCCATTCACGCCAGAAGAACTGGTTGCTGCCGGAGGAGATGAGTCAAAGTTGGCGACCAAACCTATATGGTGGCAAGGAGACGAATACGGTCCGTGGCCGCATAGCATAGAGGGCATTGAGATATCTTCAGAGGGACAAGGTGCTGAGCCAAAATTAACAGTTGCCAATATTGACGGGTTAATTACGGCGCTATGTCTTCAGTTTGACGACATGGTCAAGGCGAAGGTGACCATTCGTGACACCTTCGTGCATTATCTAGATGCGCGCAACTTTCCCGATGGCAACCCGCAGGCCGACCCGGAGCAGGAGTTTAAGCAGGTTTTCTACATCGACAGCAAGAGCGCCGAGGATAACGAGGCTGTCGAGTTCACGCTGTCGAGTCCGATGGATCTGCAGGGGCTGCGTATCCCGACGCGGCAAATCACATCGCTATGCACTTGGTGCATGCGCGGGCAGTACAAAACCGGCGACGGGTGCGGCTACGCCGGCCAGAATGGCTGGTTTGATAAAAACGGAAATCCAACGGATGACCCAGCGAAAGATGAGTGTTCGGGCCTGCTGACGGACTGCAAAAAGCGGTTTGGTGAAAATGAAGAACTGGATTTCGGCGGCTTCCCCGGTTCGGCGCTCATACGGAGGTAGCATGCGACAAAAAACGATTGATGCCATCCTGGCGCATGCGCAGCGCGAATTCCCGAACGAGTGCTGCGGCGTGCTGGCGCAGTGCGGTCGTGTTGAGCGATATTTTCCCTGTGCAAATTTATCGGCAGAGCCGGTGGAGCATTTCGAACTGGATCCGGCCGGCTACGCCGCGGCGGAAGACTGGGGTGAAGTGGTCGCCATTGTGCATAGCCACCCCGGCGACGGCGCGACAACGCAGCCGAGCGAGCTTGACCAGCTGCAGTGCGATGTGAACGAGCTGCCGTTCGTGATTGCATCTTGGCCGGAGGGCGACATTAGAACGATTTACCCGCGCGGCGATCGGCCGCTGGTAGGGCGCCAGTTCGTGCTGGGGCATGCAGATTGCTGGTCGCTGATTATGGATTACTACCGGCAGGAGCACGGGCTAATACTCCACAATTACAGCGTAGAGCGGCACTGGTGGGAACAGGGCGAAGATCTCTACATGGAGAACTGGCACGGCTGCGGCTTTCGGGAGTTCGACGGGCCACCGCAGGTGGGCGATATGGTGATCATGCAGGTGTCGGCGCCGGTGCCGAACCACGCGGGGATCCTGCTGGATGGAAACATGCTGCTGCACCACCTCTACGGACAACTGAGCCAGCGCGTGCCCTACGGCGGATATTTCCGGGATCGCACGGTGAAAATAGTCAGGCGTGTAGAGTTAATGGGATAGTTTTTATCGGTGCGTCCGTCTGCTACGATACTTGAAAATAGCGAAGGAAGTGCCGATGAAAAAATTAATCCTCCCCCTGGCTGCGTTGGTGTTGGCTGGATGCTCTTCGACATATACCGGAAAGATGACAGATCCGAGCCGCAAGGATGTAACTATTGGCAATTATGAAATCCACGTAATAACAACCGGTAATAACAGATATGAGGCTTTTGGCGGAGAAAGCGTAGGTTTTGATGCAATAGCGTTAAAAAAGGCTCAGATATCCGCAATAGAACAGGTTTCAGGATGCAAAGTTGTAGATTCTGAGTATTCCAATACGTTTATCAGGACGCTGCAGGCTGAGACTAAATGCTGACGTAGATTTAATCAACAACAAACCCGGCGTAACTGCCGGGTTTTTTATTGGGTGAAATATGGAACTGAACGAGCAACCTGTGCGAACAATCTGCCTTGGCGGGGTATTAGGGAAAAAATTTGTCCATGAATTCAAGTATCGTGCGCGCGATGTTCCCCACGCAATACGGGCATTAAAGAGCATGATCCCGGGGTTTGAACGGTTTATGAATGAAGCCCAGCAACGAGGACTGACTTTTGCCGTTTTCGTTGGTGATAAAAATATCGGCGAAAATGACTTGGGAATGACCAAAGGAACCGAGACTATCCGCATCATGCCTATAGTGATCGGGAGTAAAAGGGGCGGTTTATTCCAAACTATTTTAGGTGCTGCGCTAATTGTCGCTGCCTTCTGGACTGGTGGCACATCAATGGCAGCGTGGGGCACGCTCTCTACTGGATTGGCGATGACTGGTGCCTCTTTGGCTATCGGCGGCGTCGTCCAGATGCTTTCACCGCAGCCTAGCGGTCTGTCCATCAGCCAGGACGCCGATAATAAACCCAGCTATGCATTCGGCGGCCCGGTCAACTCCACCGCGCAAGGTAATCCCGTTGGTGTCTTGTACGGCAGCCGGGAGATCGGCGGCGCGATTATCTCTGCCGGCATCTACGCCGAAGACCAGCAGTAATTTTTTCAGTGTTTAACAGGCTCGCTTCGGCGGGCTTTTTTTATGGGCGAAATCATGGAAAACATCATTCAGGGGCGGAAAGGTGGTGGCGGTGGCGGCCACACGCCGACCGAGTCGCCCGACAGTATCCAGTCCATTGCGCGCGCCAAAATCCTGCTGGCGCTTGGCGAAGGGGAATTCGCCGGCGGTCTGGATGGCACGAATATTTTTCTCGATGGTACGCCGCTGCAGGCTCCAGACGGTACATCGAACTTCCCCGGCGTGCAGTGGGAATTTCGCCCGGGAACGCAGTCGCAGGGTTATATCCAGGGCATACCCGGCGCCGAGAACGAAATCAGAATTGAAACAGAGCTGAAATCCTCTCAACCGTGGGTGCGGTCAATCAGCAACACGCAGCTGTCTGCCGTTCGTCTGCGTGTCGGCTGGCCGACGCTGCTGCGCCAGCAGGATAACGGCGATCGCGTTGGTACGCGGGTTGAGTATGCGATTGACCTTTCGACCGACGGCGGAGCATATGAGACGGTTCTCAACGGCGCGGTTGACGACAAGACCACGACGCTGTATGAGCGCAGCCACCGAGTTGATTTACCGAAATCCACGACCGGCTGGCAGATACGCATACGGCGCCTAACGCCTGATTCGACGTCAACAAACATCGTCGATCGCATGAACATCGAGGCGATCACGGAAGTGATCGACGCAAAACTGCGCTACCCGAACACTGCGCTGCTGTTTGTCTCTTACGACGCAAAGCAGTTCCAACAAATTCCTCGTATCAGCTGCAAGCCAAACGGGCGGATAATCCGGGTTCCGACGAACTATGACCCTGCGACCCGCACCTACAGCGGCGTCTGGGACGGCTCGTTTAAGTGGGCATACTCGAACAACCCTGCCTGGGTGTTCTACGACATTTTGCTGGATAAGCGGCTTGGCCTCGGTGACCGCCTCGACGCGACGCAAGTTGACGAAGTGGAGCTGTACCGCATCGCCCAGTATTGCGATCAACTGGTGCCGGACGGCCGGGGCGGCGACGGGAAAGAGCCGCGGTTCCTCTGTGACGTCTACATCCAGTCGCAGAATGAAGCGTTCACCGTGTTGCGTGATATAGCGTCAATTTTCCGGGGTATGACGTACTGGGCTAACAATCAGGCCTGCGCGCTGGCTGACATGCCGCGCGACATCGACTACGTCTACACCCGTGCAAACGTCATTGACGGCAAATTCCACTATCAGGGCGGCAGCCAGCGCAACCGCTACACCACGGCGATGGTGAGTTGGTCAAACCCAAACAATCACTATCAGGATGAAGTCGAAGCGGTCGCGGAAAATGCGCTGGTGCGCCGGTATGGCATCAACCAGACAGAAATTTCAGCGATCGGTTGCACCAGGCAGACGGAAGCGAACCGGCGCGGCCGCTGGGCGCTGCTGACGAACAGCAATGACCGCAGCGTGTCGTTTTCCACGGGACTTGATGGCTTTATTGCTTTGCCTGGCCACATTATCGGTGTTGCTGATCAGATGCTGTCTGGGCGGGTCATGGGAGGGCGCATTTCATCGGTAGACGGCCGCAATATCACGCTTGATCGTGTTGCAGATGTAAAAGTTGGCGACAGGCTGCAGGTGAATCTGCCGTCTGGCAGGTCGCAGGCGCGCACAGTGATGGCCGTGAATGAGCATATTGTCACTGTTTCTACATCATACAGCGAGCCTCTGGAGGCAGAGGCAGTGTGGTCTATTGATGCGGGCGATCTCACTGTTCAGCAGTATCGAGTATCTAACGTTTCAGATAATGATAATGGCACGTTCACGATCACCGCAGTTTGGCATGAGCCGGGGAAATATGACGCCATTGATACCGGCGCGCGGCTGGATGAGCGGCCGATCAGCGTCATTCCGCCCGGCGTGCAGGCGCCGCCGAAAAACATCGTCATTGATAGCTATTCGTCGGTTAGCCAGGGGATCGCAGTCACGACGATGCGCGCGGCGTGGGATGCCGTGGATAACGCTGTAGCGTATGAGGCAGAGTGGAGAAAAGACAACGGCAACTGGGTATCGATGCCGCGAACGTCAACGCTAGGGTTTGAAGTGCCGGGCGTCTACGCCGGGCGTTACCTGGTGCGCGTGCGCGCGATAAACGCGAGCGACGTGTCGTCTGTCTGGGCGACGTCGATGGAAACCTATCTGAAAGGGAAAGAAGGCAAGCCGCCGATGCCGGTCGGGTTCGCGGCCACGCCGCTGTTGTGGGGTATCCACTTGGCGTGGGGATTCCCGTCGGGTGCAGAGGACACGCTGAAAACGGAAATCGAGTATGCAGATAACGCTGCCGGCGAACGCGCGCTGCTGCTTGCTGACGTGCCGTATCCGCAGCGCTCATACGAGCAGATGGGGTTGAAAGCCGGTCAGGAATTTTGGTATCGGGCGCGGCTCATTGACCGTACGGGGAATCAGGGGGATTGGACAGGCTGGATTAGAGGACTATCAAACGCAGATGCCGGTGATTATTTGGAAGGTATCGGCGACGGTTTTTTGACGGATAAAGACGGCGAACGGCTGACCGGCGACATTAACACGAATATTGATGCCATCATCCAAAATGCGCTAGCTAACAATGCGACGGTGGAGCACCAGTGGTCGCAATACGGCGAGGTACGGGCCGATATTCTCGTTGTGAAAACGACAATTGCGCAGGTTGATAAAGCGCTGGCAGAGCTGTCAACGCAGGTTCAGGCGCAGATCGGCGATATGACAGCCGTGTTGGAAGATAAGTTGACGGCCACTGTGGACGCCGACGGCGCAACGGCAATCCACACGTTGAAAGCTGGCGTCCGAATAAACGGCGTTTTTTACAGTGCTGGCATGTCGATCGCTGTACTTGCCGAAGCTGGCAAGCCTGTCGTGACGCGCATTGGCTTTAATGCCAATCAGTTCGTGCTAATGAGCGGCAGTGGTGATACGCAGTATTCGCCATTCGCTGTAGTTGACGGGCAGGTGTTCATTAGCGATGCCTTTATTCAGAACGCGTCGATCACTGAGGCGAAAATAAAAAATGCCTCAATTACCAGCGGGAAAATTGGCGATTATCTCCAGTCGGATGATTACGCCCCTGGCGCTACAGGGATGCGCATTGGTTTTCGCACCGGCACCGTTGAAATTAACGGCACAACGCCGGGGCAGGGTTCGATGCGCCAAAGTAACCAGCGCATCGATATTACTGATGGCAATAATCAGCTGATGGTTAGGATCGGGAAGCTTCGATAATGGCTGAATATGGTATCTCTGTTCGCAATCAGCGTGGAAAAATGATGGATATCTCTGCGGGCCTGAGAATGGCCCGCATTGTGTTTAATGGGGAGGTGCGAGTAGCAGGCGGGGCAACAGAGACGTATGTCCCCCTCGACATATCAGACGGTAGTTCTGTGGGGGTAATGCCTGTTCATGTTTACTATCCATTTTCTAATCTGGGCTGCAACGGGTGGGCTCAGGAAGGAAAAGGGGTGCGTTTTTATCATGACAGGTGGCCCAGCAGCGGCGGGTTTGACGTGACTATTTACGAAATAACCGGCGCCACCATTGCCAGTGATTATGGCATCTTGCTTCAGGACTCTACTCAGCTCACCACGATTGGCGCAAAGCAACTTTCCTATATTACCCACATGGAAGAGATCACATTCACAGGAAACTGGAGGATCCCTGATAATGTGGAAGGTCGAGACAGTGCGGTTATCTTTGCCAGCTGGTCCGGCGGTGATGACGTTGGGCTTATCCGCAATGGCGATCATATCGAAGGCTGGCGAGAAATCGGCCGAGAAGCAACACAGGACGGCATTAGCATGCCGATGCGCATTGTGGTTGCGAGTAACGTCCCCAGTTTGACCAGGCAGGATTACGGGATAGAGGTTTACAATACAGCCGGGGAGTTGACATTCACGACAGGATATACACCGCTCATTTACCAGAGCATTCGCAATTTTAACGGTGATGGTTCATTCAATGCGGATATTGCTCGCCCCATGGTTCCCGTCTTTCAATTTGGTATTGATGGCCGTAACTGGGGGAATTATGGGACGATTTATAATGTCGGGGTAGGAATGAATGCAACAGGTGACATCTTCGGTAAATTCTCATCCGTTTACCAATCAGGGAACACTTCGGTAATTAACATGCGAAGGATACTGTTTAATACCAGCATGCTTGTTCTTGACTCTGATAGATATTTCTAACCCGGCTAATAAGTCGGGTTTTTATTACCAAAAATCAGGAGTGACTATGTCAGTAGGCACTATCACGCTGACCAATAACTGGCTAACGGTTACTGGATCAGGCACCACTTTCACGAAAGACTTGAAACCCGGTGATTTCATTGTGTCGGTTGTCGGTGGCGTCACGTATACACTTGCAGTGGAAACAGTAGACAGCGACACAAAAGTGATGTTGCTGAAAGCGTATGACGGGCCAACACAGGCTGGCGCCGCGTGGTCAGCTGTGCCGCGTGATGCGATGAACGCAATCACCGCCCAACTCGCAGCAGAGGCTGCAAAGGCACTGCGCGGGTTGAATTACGATAAACAGAACTGGCAACAGTTTTTCACAGCTGATGGCGATGTAACGATCACGTTACCTGACAACAGCCAATCTACCGGCCCGTCGGCGAAAAAAATCATCAACAGCGTGGATAGCAAAGCCGATAAGAAATCCGTTGATGATTTGGCAGCTAAAGTGAATACGAAGGCTGACGACGACAATGTTATACACCCGGGTGATTTCGGTCTCGGTCATGATAATGACTCAGGGCGGATTCAGACGGATTACACAACAATAGGACAATTCAGGGCCTTTGCGGTGAAGTATGGTCTGGCGGCCATGCGAAATAACACCGACATGGGCGGATCATCAAGCTGGGGGCTGAATACGTATTCACCTATTGTCTGGGTTAAGACAAACGACACCTATGGGCTTTTAAATATACCAATAAATACCACCGACCCCGTTATCGTCGCTGGTGGTTCCGGAAATGGAATTAATACGTTCAGGACAATGCTTGACAATAGCAACACTACTGTTGACGCGAACGGTTTTGTAAAAAAAGCCTCACCAATTGCGAGAGTTTCAAATAACCCAGAGGATATGGATCCTGATTTCCTTGAAGGCTTCGAGTTGTCTGGCTGTGCAGCGGTAAATGGCGAGGCTAAAGGAGTATTGGCTGCGCGGGTATCTACAGGGGTTTATCGTGTGACCGGCTCAAAGGGGCTGGCGCAAGAAGGCTGGTCTATTGAAGTTCCGCAGGATGTTAACGGCAACCGACTCTGTTTTGTTGCTGTCAGCAGTGAAGATGACGGGGCGATCATTGTCACTGTTAGCAAACGTCGTTTTGACATCGATAGCGCAATGGTCGTAGCCGGTGAACCGATGGATATCCCATCCGGGCGCTGGATTGATTTACGGCTTCAAATGCCAGACAGCAAAGACAAATAACATTAACCCGCCCCGGCGGGTTTTTTTACGCCTGGAGAAAATATGGCTGTAACTATTAGCGGTAAACTTATTGGCCCGAATGGCGAGCCGCGCCCCGGTGTAACGATCATGCTGACGGCTGTCATAACATCATCAACGGTAGTAAAGCTGGCGCCATCGAGTTCGACGACCGGAGAGGATGGCAGCTATTCGTTATCGGTGGAAGTTGGCACGCACAACGTAATGATTGAGGCATACGGTAGGCCATTTGAGAAAGTAGGGCAGATAACTGTTTATGCTGACTCTAAGCCGGGAACGTTGAATGATTTTCTCACTGCGCCAGGTGAAAGTGAGTTGACACCAGCAATCATTGCAACAGTTAACGAAATGCGTGACTCAGCGAAAGCAGATGCGGACAGAGCGGAAGCTGCTGCCCAGCGCGCCGAAGCAGTGGGCGACAACGAATATACATTTAAAACTGTTGCTGATGGCCTCGTAGGAACAACTCCGGGACAGTATTTCCGTGTCCCTGGCGGCACTGGCGACAACGTTGCGTTTTATTATTATTTGAACGACAGCGGGAAAGCTGTGCAGGTGTCGCAGCTGGTTGGCGCTGCAGCTGTTGAACGAGCAATTGACGCAGCAAATAAATCCCTAGCACGAAGTGACGGGATAGATAAACGCACGCAGGGGTACGGTGTTGAGAAAAATGTTTATGACACTGAAGGGGCATTAATAGGCGGTGGTTTTTTTGACGCAAAAGGAGCGTCGCCTCTGAATTATACAGAAAATGGCGACGTAAATATTACTGGTACGCAGTTTAAAAGTATCCCCAATCACCCTGAGTACGATTGGGCGCAAACAGATAAAAACAACGTTCCCTATATCGGCGGCTCAAAAATGGGCGGTGCCATTATTGGGCGTGTTGAAATTGTAGAAATATCGGGGCCGCCCGGCGTCGTATTTGTCGATAAAAACTATGTTCCCTACGCTGCCGATCCGAGCTATGAGACTGATTTAGACATCCCAACAATTGGCGGCTCATCGCAGGAGCCTGAACCACCTGTAATCCCATTCCGTCCGTATGACTATATGGGGGTTCGCAGTGAAGGGCAGTCTCTTTCCCTGGGGGCGGCAAACCCTAATGACAATCCTCAGCCTGTGAGCATAGAGCAGCGTTACGGTAACCGGGGTTTCAGCACAAATAACAACAGCGGCATGACTGATACAGACACGCTTGTGCCACTCGTAGAAAAACGCTACCAGCCTGCGGAGGGAACTTGGCCGGCGGCGGAAACCCCTGTTACCGGCGCGACACATAAGCTGGTGGAAATGATCCAGTCCGAAACGGGGTTGCCGTTCTACCTGCAGCCCAGCGCCTATATCGGCTCTGCCCCTGGTACTGGCGGCCAGCCGATCACGAACCTGATTAAAGGTTCAGCAGCCTATAGCCGCATGATCGCCCACGTTACCAACAGTCTACGCCTGGCAGCGGAAGAGGGAAGAACGTTTGCTGAACTGGCTGTTGTGTGGATGCAGGGCGAATCAGATTACCGTGATCAAACATCACGTGCTGACTATCTCGCTATTTACCTGCAGTACATCGCCGATTCGTTGGCAGACAAAAAAGCGATTACCGGCCAACTTTTTGACCCCATTTTTATCAGCTACCAGCTCAGCACGCACCGGGCGTACCGACGTCGCGATCCACTGATTGCGCTGGCACTGCGCGATGCCGCAATGCTGGGTAAAACGGAAATCGCGTACCCCGGCTACATCGGTGATTACTACGCATCTGACCACATCCACGGTATGCCAGAGACGTACTACATGTTCTCCCAGTATACGGGCCGCATGATTTACAAAAAGCGGCGGGACATGCTGGAGGGCGTGACGCGCATGCATCGCCTGGACGTGATTGATGAGATAAGGCAGGGCATCTTCACCATGCTCTATTTCAACGTGCCTGCTCCGCCGCTGGTTTTCGACACGGACTGGGTGGCGCCGGCGGAAAACATGGGCTTCTACATCCGGGATAAGGGTTCGCTCGATGTCATCGACATTATTGCCGCTGTCGATATTGCCGGTCATGACCGCGTGCGGATCACAACTTCGCGACCATTGCTCGACAGTGAAATCGTGACGTATGGCTGGGGTAAGGCCGGCGATCCACTGACTAACGGCAGAACAACGGGGCCGCGAGGTAACCTGCGCGATAGTGAGGGTGAGCTGCCGGGCGAAAGCTACACAGATGGCGCAGGAGTGCTGCGCAAGCTGCACAACTGGTGCGTAATTTTTTGAGGAAATGAGATGACAACGATTATTCGCAATCTGGACATGGAAATTAAGAACCCGACTCTGCCACCGCTGTATGAGCCATTCGCGTCCGTTCCTGGGCTGATCGCCGGCTGGCGTTTTGGTGAAGGTTTTACTGACCTATCAGGAAACGGACACACCCTGAAAGAGGTTGGTACTCCCAGCGTAGGGGAATATTTTGTTGCAGGCGATAAAGATAACGGCTTTATCACTGATGTCCCAGATGGTATGCAGCGCACACTGATCGCTGTATATCGCCAGGCTGCAGACGTTAACACGTTCGGCTATCCGGTGGGTAATATCGTGCAGAATGCATCAGCAAACGGCGAGGGGATTGCTATCACAGACGTATCAGTAACATCGCTACGCCGGCGATCGGCGTACATTGGCGGAAAATCATATAACGAAAAATTGTATGGCACGGCTGCCGGCCCGGCTGAGGCTACCGCAACTCGCAACAATTTTGCGTTTTCAGCTGTGACGATTGACGGTGCGGGAAACACTGCTGGGTTTTTCATTCCATCTGCGAATGCAGACATTATCCCCGCCACGTTGGCGAGCGGTGTTAATTTGGCAGAGCGATCAATCACGGAATCCGGTGCGGAGAGCTTTTATCGCATCATCGCATGGCGCAATTCTAACCTGCCACCAGTGCCGCCATCGAGTCCTAACACTGGGCTTGCTGTCGCGGAGGTGTTGATTTATGACAGGCCGTTATCACTGACTGATCTGAACACGCAGTACGGGCGCTCTAAGCGTTATTTTGAGTCGAACTATAAAGTGAAAATTTGAACGGAATGGCCGGGAGGGAACCCGGCTTTTTCGACCTTTGTTACACAAAATCATTTATCAAAACCCAATATCAATGCTTTAAATTCAGAGGGTTACAAGTTAGATAAAAAGATTAATTTAGCTGACATAAAGGATAAAATAATAATTAAAATCATAATGTTACCTTAAACTCGGCAACATACTGCTGCGTCACCTGGGCTGGTTCGAAGCGGCCGACCTGATTGTTAAGGGTATGGAAGGCGCTATCGCCGCCAAGACCGTGACCTATGACTTCGAACGCCTGATGGAAGGCGCTAAGCTGCTGAAATGTTCAGAGTTTGGCGACGCTATCGTCGAACATATGTAATGTGTTAAGCGTTTGACCGAGCGGGAGCCTTAGGGCTCCCGTTTTTTTATGCAAATTGCAGCGTTATGGGGTCAGTCCAATGAGCGTTCTGGATCGTATCAATAACTCGGGTCGGGCAAAACGGTGGTTTGCAGGGCAGGGAACGTATCAGCAGTGGTCGATGAAACGTGAAATGCTGTCGCCGGCGTACACGACGCGTGTGAGTGATTTGCCACAGGCAAGAGTGTGCTAAAATGCGCGATTATCGGTTATCAAAAAAACCATAGCAGGTGTTTTAAACTCAGTGAGTTACGGCTATTACCTGGATGCCAAAGTATCGTTTTAAGACACGGTAGGGAAAGAGCTTTACCGTCCAATGGACAATTCAATCTGCAATTTTTGTCAAAACATTATCAATCAAAGCGCCTTCCAAAAACTCTCGTTCACACCGTTATAGTCTCCAGCCTTTATTTCAGGCTCGCTAGATAAAGCCTTTTGCCATGTGGGTACTGCTGATTAACGTTGTCAGCCTAGCGGATCCTCAACCATCCCTAACTGAAGGCAAAGTCGGCGCATATCAATGAACTAATAGCGAGCGCCGGACTCCAATGTGGATATAGGAATGTGACTCCATGGATGCGTGAATAACAGCAAGCCTGTTTTGGTTGCAAAAGTATACAAAGTGGATTGTTACTGTATGAAAAGATTGGCTTTTTACAAATTTATAATCGGGTGGGGCACGGCAAATCTGGCATACGCATTTGCATTTTTATGGCTGTTTATTGTGTGGGTGATTGCATCACATACCGTTTTCCGCCATGAAGATTATTTTCATTTTAAAAAGGTCCTTTTTGATATTGTTACCTACGGTTTCAACACCTGGTTGGATTTTGCTGTTTTGTACTCAACGATATTCGCCTTGTTATGGGCGCTGATTTCGGTTTATAGGCATAATTCCGTAAGCTAATAAATATTCTGATTGATATTGTGGCAATGATGAACACGCTTCTAAGGCAGGGAAAAGCCTTGGAAGCTTCAGGTTTTTCCCCGCCATTATTCTGAGGCGGTAGTTTTTTTGAATAATTAAGAGTTATGGTGCTTATATGAATTTTTATAAATAGCGCACTTGTGAGAGCGAGTTGTGTAACCCATCGTAAATATATCCCGTTTTATCCTCACGCATATTCCATGTTTTGCCCGTGTACTGTTTTTCTCGGCCGGTGTGCCGCGGGGAATGCTTGGTGAGTCTGGTCATGAGATTTTCATGCCATCCGCCTACGCACTGTAAAGAGCCATAGCAATATTTACCTGTTAAGTAACAAATTTTTGCTGCAGGCGCTGATAGCATATTTTGTTAAACGTTCCCGGCAGCGTAGCTCTACCGTTTTCTGCGGGATTCGTTAAAAAGGGATAAAAAGTATGCGATTACATTTTAAAAAACGCGTAGCCGTATGTTCAGTGGCAGCGCTGTTGTTCTCCGCTTCCGGCGCATTTGCTGCGCAAACACAAGGATTCTTGACGCCTGAAACCGCGCCCGACAGCCTGCAGATATTACCGCCGCCGCCGGCGGAAAACACCGTCATGTTTTTAAACGATAAGGCCGCCTATGAGACGGGCAAGACGCTAAAAGATGCGAAACGTCAGGCGCTGGCGGCCAGCGATGCGGACTATAAAAATATCTCCGCCGCTTTTTCCGCCGCCTTTGGCGAAGAGATTTCGCAAGAGAAAACGCCGGCTCTCTATGCGCTGCTTCAGGGCGTACTGCAGGACAGCCACGACTATGCGATGAGAACCGCCAAGGATCACTATATGCGCGTGCGGCCTTTTGTGGTGTACAAGGACAGCACCTGTACGCCGGAGAAGGATAAATCGATGGCGAAAACGGGCTCCTATCCTTTCGGACACGCCTCATTCGGCTGGGCGACGGCGCTGGTGCTGGCGGAGATCAATCCGGCTCGCGAAACCGAGATACTGAAGCGGGGTTATGACTTCGGTCAGAGCCGCGTGGTATGCGGCGCCCACTGGCAAAGCGATGTAGATAACGGGCGTTTGATGGGCGCGGCAGTGGTGGCTATGCTGCACAGTAATCAAGGTTTTACCGAGGCATTGGCCAAAGCCAAGGCGGAGTTTGGTAAACGGTAAGGTAGGGATTATTTACTACTGAGAATGACAGCCCGCCTTGAGCGGGCTGTTGTTTATTTGCCGCCGCGTTTTATTGAGCGCAATAAATACGGGCTTCGCGCGGGGTATAGATGCCGAAGGTCACAATGCCCAGCAGGATATTCGGGAAGGTTTGCTGCACTTCGGTGCGTACCACTTTGTCTGCGCCGCCGCATACCGCAGCAGCATCAATGGTTTTCTTCTGGCCAATGCCGGAGACAAAGAAGTGGTGAGTGGTCGTCTGCTTAGGCACAGCGACAGTCTCGTGTTTCAGGGTGAACGTTTGCTGTGCACAACCGGTAACCGTCACGGCAAGCACGACGGCGGCGAGTAATTTTTTCATTATTTTCAATTCCCTTTTAACTAATCAATATAAAGCGCAAGGATAATGCCACGCTTACATAAATTTACAAGTGGATATAACAAGAAATAGTGTGTCGGGCGGAAAAATGCCGCAGAAGGCAGGCGACGGTATTGGGAAGCTCGACAGCGCCTTAGAGTATGCGACAAGGGGCGCTAACGCACGGCTGAGCCAACGACCCTTTTTTTGATTTTTGTAACCAATTGATATTTAAGGTTTGATGAGCGGAAAAAAGGTTATGGCGTCTGAAAGAGGGAAAAGCTTTAATTATTGTAAGGCCTTAGACCTTTCTAACCCATCAAAATCAGTATTATCACTGGATGACGATGAAAAACAACTGTTTGCCGGTGACTCTAACTTGAAGTTAGGGGCAGTAGGTAGTGGGCCTCATCGCCGCTAACCATTCACTTTTCTCCGTGCAATAAAAAACCCCGCTGGAGCGGGGTTGATCATGTTTAAGTTCTGTTTTTTTTATGGCTAGTCTGCCCAGCCTGACTTTGTATCAATGGCAGACTCTGACATCGTGTATTTTTCTACAATGTCGTCTTTGAATAGAATTACTAGTTGCTTTGTGTTTGTTTTAGACCCGTTGTGGAACAGACCGTAAAATGGGATGAATGTCTTCCCATCAATCTTCACTTTGGCAAGCGTATAGTTCCAAATCTCGTTACCACCATCAGTGAAGCTAACTGACATTGGATCACCGAAATGTTGCTTAACCTGAGCCTTTTTCGTTACTCCCTTCTGGAGTTTCGTCTGAATGGTGGCCTGCGTTTCACGCTCAATACTACGATTCCCAGAAGACGCGCAACCAGCAAGCAACATCGCTATTATTGCTGCTGAAAGTACCTTTTTCATTTTCATCCCTTTCTTATAGACAATAGAATCGGGCCACATGTTAGCAGATGAGAACGATGAGGCAATTAGAAAACCCTGCGAGTCTGACTGGATGTCGTCGTTATACGCCCCTTCTTTTATCGCAAAACGTAACAAACCGACATATATGACATGATTTTGGGCTCACAAAAAAGGGGCTCAAGGTTTTTTCGTGGTAAATTCTTAGTAATCAACAGAATGGCGCTATAGTGCAGCAGTTCACTGCCGTACAGGCAGCTTAGAAAACTCCCCGCGCCTCGATATTTCACTGACCATCTTTATTCACGCAGCCTTATTGGTGGTATAAAATATTTTTATTGAAAACGCTGGTTTGCTATGGAATTGAATGAAATATGGAAGTGTTAAACAGAACATCCGCTGTGCTCAGCTTGCCGTTAACCATACTGTGTGTTTCATTCTCCTCGCTGACAATTATGGGAGAAAACAACTCTCTGGTTGATGTTTTCCTGTCGGTGATTGTTTTTTTCGGTTTTCTTAATCTATTCCGGATAGCAGGAAAGTTGATCGCCTGGTTTAATGGGAACGCTAACCAGGCATAGACATGAAGCGAGCCTCTGCTATTTCTGCCGGTCAGATAAATAACGGGAACCCTAGGGCTCCCGTTATTTATTGGTCATTATCGCGTGGCTAAAGGGGATTAACGCCCAGCCACGGCTGCCGGGCTGTCCGCCTCGGCCAGCGCATCCTCCAGCACCTCGAACAGGCGGTCGATCTCCTGGCGGGTGTTGTAATGCATCATGCCGATGCGCAACACGCCGCCGTGTTTCTGCAGGTTGAGCTGCCGTATCAGTCCCTGCGCGTAAAAATGCCCGCTGCCGGCGCAGATATTATGCCGGCCTAACAGCATGGCGATCTGCTCCGGCGAGAAGTTCTTAAAGGTTAAGGCAAAGGTCGGCGTGCGGCGCGTGCTGTCTGGTTCGGGGTAGCCGTAAAGCCGAGCGCCTTCCAGTTGTCGTAAGCGCTGCAGAAAATAGCGGCACAGATCTTCTTCATGTTGGTGGTAAGCGGCGAAACTCTCCTGCAGACGCTGCCTTAACGGTGCGCCCGGCGTGCCCCACTGTGCCAGATAGTCAATGGCCGCTGTGACGCCGGCCAGTCCCTCAAAGCTCTGGGTGCCGGTTTCAAAGCGTCCCGGGCCGATATCGGTTGCTGGCTCCACTTTATACGGGCGCAGGCGTTGTAACCACTGCGGGGCAATATAGGCCATACCGATATGCGGGCCGAAAAACTTATAGGCGGAGCAGACCAGGAAGTCGCAGCCCAGCGCTTGTACGTCGATCAGGTTATGCGGCGCATAGTGCACGGCATCGACGTAGACCTGCGCGCCAACCCGCTGCGCGGCGGCGGTGATGGCCCGGATATCCACCACGCTGCCGGTCACATTGGATGCGTGCGTCACCGCCACCAGCCGGGTTTTGTCGTTGATCTGCGCGCACAGGCGCTCGGTGTCCAGCGTACAGTCCTCAGGGCGCAGCGGAATATGGTGCACGACGGCCTGTTTATCCTCCGCCGCCTGCTGCCAGCTGGATACGTTGGCATAGTGGTCCAGTGCAGTGACGATAATTTCATCGCCGGGCTGCCAGTCGCGGCTGATGATGCGGCTAAGGTGGAAGGTCAGCGACGTCATATTCATGCCGAAGGCGATATTATCGGGCGAGGGGGCGTTTAATAGCGCGCATACCGATGCACGCGCGTTATGCGTCACCTGTTCCGTCATCTGGCTGGAAAAGTAGTGTCCGCCCAGGTTGGCGTTATAGCTGCCCAGATAGCCGGTCATTTTTTCCAGTACGCCAAGGGAAACCTGAGAACCGCCGGGGCCGTCGAAAAAGATCACCGGCTTATCCTGATAATGCTGCGACAGCGCGCCGAATTGCGCGCGGGCGCGCTCGGGGGTAAACGTCATGCGTGCTCTCTCCGTGCGGTCAGGACAAACAGATCCAGGTGTCCTTCTTCTTCCGGCGCCACGGCGGTGATCGGCGTGGCGTTATGCCAGAGTTTATTGTCCGCCAGCAACACGGTTTCACCGTCTGCCAGTATGCGTCTAAAAAACGGCATGCTGTGGTTATCGTCGTACAGCATGATTTCGCCACCGACAATATTGTGCCGGCTGATGGAAGTCATGGCGATATGGTCGAAACCGTCCTGATGAACACCTTCCGGTGCCACCTGCGTCTCATCGTAAATCGCCACCACGCGCATCTGGTGGATCTCTATCGTGGTACCGTCGGGCAGGGCGTTGGCTTCGACGAACAGGGCACACAGTTCCGCCAGGCCTGCGCTTTGCAATACGGCGCTGTCAATCGGCTCGAAGTGGCGCACCACATTGCCCTGAAAGTGGTTGAACTCATCCGACTGCATGAAGTCATGTTGACCGATATCTTCAACCTGGTTATTACGAAAGGCCACAACGGAATAGCGACGTAAGCGGTATTTACCGTCCGCATGCTGAGTATGGGGTAAAGCGGAAAACGACGGCATTAATTGCTGCGTAGCTTGATGGCTAAGGGTAGTCATACTTACTACATTCTCGTGCCCAGGTAACATAATCACCTCTAATATGAATTAATACTGACGTTGTAGGGAAGTATTACGCTTAAATTGTAGACGACTCTATGGGGAGTTCAATTTTGCACCGGCGCGGTCGAAGAAGCGGCGGAGCGCAAGAGCGTAGAAACTGTAAACGAGGATGGACGATACGGCGTTAAACGCCAGCTGCCGCGACGGATGCGGCCGCAGCGCTGGCGGCGTGATAGCGCAATAAAGGGGGATAAAACGCGGCGATACGGGCAGGGGTCAGGCGCGGAGTTTTCTGCGCCAGATTTTCCACAGAGAAATGCCGGCGACGGCGACAATCGCCACCAGGTTAAGCGCGATGGCGACCGGTAAATATGCCAGATAGTCCAGTGATTCCATTGCCCACCTCCGAGAAAAAAGGCCCGCAGGCCTTGTTATTAGATGTCGTCGTTGTTATTTGCGCCCAAGCAGGTAGCCAAAAACGACGCCGACGGCAGCGGCCACCGCCACGCCGGCCAGCGGGTTTGATTCCACCCGGTGTCTGACGACATCGGCGCCGTCGCGGACCGCATAACTGGCCTGCGAGGCATATTTACGGGCCGCACCTTTTATCTCATGCTCCGGTGAACCCGTGGCTTCACCAAACGCTTCTTGCGCAGCACCGGCAACTTCTTTTGCTTTATCTTCAGCTTTACCAAACATATTCGCTCCTTGTGATTGTAGGCCCAACACTGAGGATAGCAGAGCGTGTAAAGATTGCTCGCCGGCGAATAGCGACGGGGTGATGCGTGAAGTCGGGGAAAAGTTGAAACGGGGCAGCGCGGTGGCGCAGAGGGCGTGAGCTGGAGGGGCGCGGCTCGGGAAAAGAAAAAAGCCCTTCAAATGAAGGGCAAAAATACAACAACACCAGGGAAAAGGTAATTAGATTACCTTCAAAAATTATAGGTTTTTTGAGACATGAGTTTCAATAATTTAATTGATGCATAAATTCATCATAATGATGTATAAATGCATCACCATGATTGATTTGTATAAGTTGGCGAACGGAGTCAGTCGGCGCGGGATGGGCAGCCACCTATGGGCGGCCCGATATGTACCGGGCCGGGGAAACTAGAGCGGTTTGCTAAAAGAGAGCGTCGTCAGCAGCGGCGTCTCTGTGGGTGGCGCGGCGCACAGCTCGCCATGGCGCAGCGGGAAATACGATTGCGATAATGAAAGAGACGCTTGTGAGTCCTGGAGGTTGTTATATAAATGGAAAACATTAAGAAAGAGGGACAGCATCAGTAACAGGCCAACAAGCAGCGCGGAGTAAAAGAGCTTTTTTTTGATGTTTTTCCTGGTGTGTCCGACGGGCTTCGGCGGTGTGTCCGCTGCCAGCCGCGTGGGCGGCTGTAGATTAATCTCTTCTATCTGAACGGCATGGGAGATCCTCAACCCTACTTTGGGAATGGTTTCAATAATGTTTTTATCAATGCCCATGTTTTTGATAATGCGACGCAATGTACTCAGGCACTGATTGAGATTATTATTACTGGCCTGCAGCCCGTATTCATCCCAGACTTTTTCCAGTATGGTATCCCGTTCAACGATATTCCCTTTATTTTTGATCAGCAGGGTAAACAGCCTGGCGGCGGCGTTGGAAATGGCGACAACGTTATCTGCCTGATTTTGGCGGTAAAGCCCTGTATCTTCAGGACTAAAGATAACGCTCTCTTCAATGCGATAAATCACTTGACTCATCTCATGTGTTCTCCCGGGGAAATTATTGGAATTATGTAGGAATAATCTTATTTGATTTCTTTTTACTGTTTCTTGATCGGGAACAAAAACGCAATGGCTAATTTAACGCGAGAAAATAAGTTATATAATTTAGCTGGTGATTATAACTCCCGGTGTTAATAACTAATTTATTATAAAATCAGTGATAGTATTTTACGTATCTATTTCTCTGTCTGCCGGATGCGCGATAAACAGGAATGCCGGGTAGGGCTGGCCTACACTTAATCTATCGGCATGGCATGCTGAAACACCGAGGGCCGGAGGGCCACTGCGGTTTGTCAGGGCAATGCGGAGGGCAGGCAATCATGGCATATCAACATATTGTGGTAGCAACGGACCTGGGAGAAAACGCGACGCAGTTGCTGCAAAAGGGCGCCGAGCTGGCCAGCGCGCTACACGCCAAACTCTCTCTGATCTATATCGATATTCATCACACTGGCTATTATGCCGAACTGGGGATCGGCGCTTACAATTATACCGATAAAAAATTCTCCGAACGGGCGGCCAGCATTCTGGCATCGTTCGGAAATCAGTCAGCGCACCCTATTGCGGAAGTGGTCGTCGGCCGTGGTGAATTAAGCGAGGAGTTAAACAATGCGGCGCAGGCCAAGGGATTTGACCTGATTATTTTCGGCCACCATCACGATCTCTGGAGCCGTCTATTTTCCGCTACGCGCCAGGCGATCAATACGCTGCAGATAGACGTATTAGTGGTCCCTATCGATAACTGATTACCATCGCCGCCGCCAGGGAAGCGCCGACGGCGATGCCATTCATTCCTCTGAGCAATTAAACGCCGGCTTTTAATTTCATCTTGGGATAAGAATATCAAGACGATAGCGGCCAAATAAGCAGTTTTGTTTATCGAGATCATAGAAAATCGCCATTACCTCTTTTGGGTTATAAAATCGCACATTTTGTCTTTCCCGCTGTGATGTGCGGAATTACCCTGTGAATGATTATTAATTTTTATGATTAATGCGAAGTTAATTCACACGGAGGAGGTTCTATGCGTTTTGACAATAAAGTGGCGATCATTACCGGAGCGGGGAACGGCATGGGGGAAGCGGCCGCGCGCCGTTTTGCCGCAGAGGGCGCAACGGTGGTGCTGGCGGATTGGGCCATCGATGCGGTGGATGCGGTGGCGGCCTCGCTGCCGGCCGGTAAGGCCCATGCGGTGCATATCGATGTCTCCGACGCTGAGGCAGTAGAAACCATGATGAATGAGATTGCCGCGCGCTTCGGCCATATCGATGTGTTGCTGAACAATGCCGGGGTGCATGTGGCCGGCAGCGTGCTGGAAACCAGCGTCGCCGACTGGCGGCGTATCGCCGGGGTGGATATCGACGGCGTGGTGTTCTGCTCTAAATTCGCGCTGCCGTATTTGCTGAAAAGCAAAGGCTGCATCGTCAATACTGCATCGGTCTCCGGCCTGGGCGGCGACTGGGGCGCGGCTTATTACTGCGCGGCGAAGGGCGCGGTGGTTAACCTGACGCGCGCCATGGCGCTGGATCATGGCGGAGACGGCGTGCGGGTGAATGCCGTTTGCCCAAGCCTGGTGAAAACCAATATGACCAACGGCTGGCCGCAGGAAATCCGCGATAAGTTTAATGAGCGGATTGCGCTGGGACGCGCGGCGGAGCCGGAAGAAGTGGCGGCGGTGATGGCGTTTCTCGCCAGTGAGGACGCCAGCTTTATCAACGGCGCCAATATTCCGGTCGACGGCGGGGCGACGGCCTCCGACGGTCAGCCGAAAATTGTCTGAAGTGCAATAATGGCCCGGCTTGCCGGGCCGCAGACTGCTGACAAAGTCAGGGATTAGGGAGAGCGTGGCGATGGGGTCGTAGCGGCGTAAGCCGCCGGAGCGCCCCTCGTTACGCTAGGCCCGGGTATCTCGGGCCATCAGACGACTTTGTCATCAACTTCAGGCCCGGCTTGCCGGGCCTGTTTCTGTTAAACGCCGATCCGATCGCGCAGCGTGTAGTAAGCCGCGCCGATGGCGGTAAACGGAATTTGCAGGTTGCGACCGCCGAAGAACGGCAGGTGCGGCAGTTTGGCAAAGGCGTCGAAACGTTCCGCATCGCCGCGCAGCAGCTCGGCGATCAGCTTGCCCGCCAGATGGGTGCAGGTCACGCCGTGGCCGCTGTAGCCCTGCATGTAATACACATTATTCTCCAGACGACCAAACTGCGGCATGCGCGACAGCGTCAGCAGGAAGTTGCCGGTCCAGCGATAGTCGATGCGTACGCCTTTGAGCTGCGGGAAGGTTTTCAGCAGCTTGGGGCGGATCAGGTTGTCGATATCGTCCGGGTCGCGCGCGCCGTAGACCACGCCGCCGCCGTACAGCAGCCGGTGATCGGCAGTAATACGGTAATAATCCAGCAGGTAGTTACAGTCCTCCACGCAGTAATTGTGAGGGATCAGCGACTGAGCGACGTCCGGCGCCAGCGGCTCGGTGGTGACCACCTGGGTGCCGCAGGGCATGCTGCGCCTGGCCAGCCGCGGCTCCAGCTTATCGCCGAGGTAGGCGTTGCCGGCAACGATCACATAGCGGGCGCTGACCTGGCCATGGGCGGTGCTGACCAGCGCCGGATCGCCGTGGCGGATATCGGTGACCGCCGACTGCTCAAAGATTCGTCCGCCCTGCAGGCGAATGGCTTCCGCTTCTCCCAATGCCAGATTCAGCGGATGGATATGCCCGCCGCTGTGGTCGAGCAGCGCGCCGACGTAGCGATCGCTGGCCACCTCCTGGCGGATGCGGTCGGCGTCCAGCAGCTCCAGCTGGGTATTGCCGTAACGCTCCCAGTGGCCTTTCTGCTCAATCAGCGTGTGGTACTGCTTGTTGTTCAGCGCGGCGAAAATCCCGCCGGGACGGTAATCGCACTCGATGGCGTAGCGTTTGATGCGGCTGCGGATAATCTCCGCTCCTTCAAACATCATGCTGCCCAGCAGGCGGGCGCTGTCGGCGCCGTAGCGCTGTTCAATCACGTCGATATCGCGGCTGTAGGAGTTGACCAGTTGGCCGCCGTTGCGGCCGCTGGCGCCGAAGCCGATGCGCGCCGATTCCAGCACCACCACGTTGTAGCCGGCCTCCACCAGAAACAGCGCCGACGAGAGGCCGGTATAGCCGCCGCCGACGATGCAGACGTCGCACTCGATGGATTCATTCAGCTGCGGATAGGGCTGGTGCGGGTTGGCGCTGGCCGCATAGTAACTTTTTACGTGTTCAGTCATCTTTTCAATCCTTATTCCAGCGAAATCCAGGTGGTTTTCAGTTCGGTAAACTTGTCCAGCGCATGCAACGATTTGTCGCGGCCGTTACCGCTCTGCTTGTAGCCGCCGAAGGGCACCGTCATATCGCCGTCGTTGTAGTTATTGATAAATACCGAGCCGGCCCGCAGCTGGCGAGCCAGGCGATGAGCGCGTGACAGATCGCGCGTCCACAGCGCGGCGCCAAGGCCGTAATCGCTGTCGTTGGCCAGTTCGATGGCCTGCTGCTCGCCGTTGAACGGGGTGACGGCCAGCACCGGGCCGAAGATCTCTTCGCGCGCCACCTGCATGGCGTTATCCACCTGGGTCAGCACGGTCGGGCCAAGGTAGGCGTCATGCGGGCCGCTGCCGCGTCCGTCAAGAAACAGCGTTGCCCCCTGTTCGAGCCCTTGTTTAATAAAGTCGGCGACTTTGACGCTGTGCCCGCTGTCAATCAGCGTGCCCATTTGCGTGTCGGGATCCAGTGGATTGCCGGGCGCAAAGGCGGCGGCGTGTTTGCGCAGCGCCTGTAGAAACGGCTGTTGAATGCTCTCTTCCACCAGCAGACGCGTGCCGGCGATGCAGACTTGCCCCTGATTGTAGAAAATGCCCGCGGCGGCGGCGCGCGCCGCTTTATCAATATCCGGGCAGTCGGCGAAAATGATATTGGCGCTTTTGCCGCCGGCCTCCAGCCAGACGCGCTTCATATTGGATTCGCCGGCGTAAACCATCAGCTGTTTGGCCACCAGCGTCGAGCCGGTAAAGGTCAGGGCATCAACATCGGGATGCAGCGCCAGCGCCTTGCCTGCGTCATGGCCAAAGCCGCTGACGATATTGAGGACGCCGTCCGGCAGCCCGGCCTGCTGAGCCAACTGGCCGAGGTAAATCGCGCTCAACGGCGATTTTTCCGATGGCTTCAGCACCACGCTGTTGCCCGTCGCCAGCGCCGGGCCGAGCTTCCAGCAGGCCAGCAGCAGCGGGAAGTTCCATGGCGTAATGGCCCCGACGACGCCGACCGGTTCACGCTCAATCAGGGCCAGCGCATCGGCCCCCGTCGGGGCGATCTCGCCGTACACCTTATCAATGGCTTCGGCGTACCAGCGCAGGCAGCGGGCGGCGCCCGGTATATCATCCCGCAGGCTGTGGCGGATTGGCTTGCCGGTATCCAGCGTCTCCAGCAGCGCCAGGGTTTCCGCATGCTGTTCTATGCGATCCGCCAGCGTCAGCAGTACGGCTTTGCGCCGGGACGGCGCGGCGCGCGACCAGTCGCCGCGCTCAAAGGCGGCGCGTGCGGCGCTGACCGCCAGCTCGATATCGGCGGCGCCGGCGCGGGCAGCCTGCGTCAATTCGCGCTGCCCGGCAGGATCCTCCACCGTAAAGGTGCCCCCTTCAGCGGCCGACTGATAGCGGCCATTAATAAACAGTCGGTTCTCAATAGTCAGGGCCTGCGCCCGTTGTTGCCAGTACTGCAAGTGGTGGAAATCCATACCTTGCTCCGTTAATCAGAATGTCGTCGGCGTATGCGCGCTGACGATGCGGCAAATGCGCGTTGAGGTGTTGCTGAAGCTGTGGGGAATGCCGGTGTTGATGGCGTAGCTCTGGCCGGCGTTCAGAGCGTAGTTCTGACCGTTGACCTGCAGCACCACTTCGCCTTCCAGCAGCGTACCGATCTCTTCCCCTTGGTGTTTAATGCGTTCGCCGGTGGTGGTGCCCGGCTCGTAGGTCTCTATCATCATCGCCAGCGTGCGGTTGGGGTCGCCGTTATGGATCAGTTTCATCGAGACGCCCTGGCTGCCGATTTCAATCAGACTTTCCTGGTCGATCACAATTTGCGGTTCAGCCGGCTTTTCCGGTTCGGCAAAAAATGCCGACAGCGACAACCCGTAGACCGTCAGCAGTTTCTGCAACGTGCTGATGGCCGGGCTGACCTTGTCCTGTTCAATGGTGCTGATCGCGCTGTGCGTCAGTCCGGACAGCTCCGCCACGCGGCGCTGCGACAGGCCGAGCTGCTGACGGATTTGTGCCAGCCGTTTTCCCGGCGCCAGACTGATTTCGCTCATGGGCGTGGTTCCTTGCGATACACCCGGCAGGCGTCGATAAACCCGGCAAACAGCAGACGCGAGAGGGCGTATTCGTCGCTGTTCCACTCCGGATGCCACTGCACTCCCAGAGCAAACGGCTGGTCACGGATGCTGATGGCCTCGACCAGCCCGTCGGCGGCGTGCGCTTCGACGCGCACGCTGGGGCCGAGGGTTTTGGCGCCCTGACCGTGCAGCGAGTTGACCCAGAAGCGGTTGCAGTCCGGAATCAGCTGCGACAGCAGCCCGCCTTCACGCACGATGACTTCATGGGCGGGGGCGTACTGCTGCTCCAGCGGCAGTTCATGATCTTCGCGGTGCTCCTGCAGTTCCGGCAGTTCATACAGCCGGCGGTGCAGCGTACCGCCGGTCGCCACCACCATTTCCTGCATACCGCGGCAGATGGCGAAAAGGGGAATGCGCCTGTCGAGCGCCAGACGAATCAACGCCAGGCTCAATGCGTCACGGCCGGGATCGGCGTCAGGCTCATCGCCGTTTTCACCATAAAGGTGCGGCTGCACATTACTGGGGCTGCCCGGCAGCATAATGCCGTCGAGGCGCGGCAGCAGGTCCGCCAGAATTTCCGGCTCCGCCAGGGCGTGCGGCAGAGCGACCGGCAAACCGCCGGCGGCCAATACCGCATTCAGGTATTTTTCTTGCAAGGTCTGCGTTGGATGCTGCTTTAACCTGTGGCGACACATCACCACGCCGATAACTGGTCTGTTAAATATATTGCCCATTGTCTTCCCCTTGGCCTGTTCGAAATTATGAACGAGATGGCGTAAAAGTAGCCTTTTTGTTCAATATTAACTAAATCTAGCAGCGAGGTGGGCAATATTCAAACCATAATTAACACTTGAAAAACATTTTTGTTGCATCTATGTTTCATTGAGTGGAAATTATATTGAGCAGTACGGTCGTAATCATCGATAGCAACCTCAACAACGGCGGGTGACTCATGCAGACCAATATCGTAACAGTGGAAAACTTTGTGCAGCACAATGAAGAACGGCGAAGTACCACCTTCCAGCGGGAGGTGAATCATTATCTGGAACGTTATCCCTTAACCCAGCATATTGATGTCCTGCTGACCGATCTGAACGGTGGTTTCCGCGGCAAACGCATTCCGGTGGCGGGCTTGAACAAATTGGAGAAGGGGTGCTATTTTCCGGCTTCGGTATTCGCCATGGATATTCTGGGTAATGTGGTGGAAGAGACCGGGCTGGGGCAGGAACTGGGGGAACCGGACCGGGTATGCGTGCCGGTGCCGGGCACACTGACGCCCTCCGCCAGCGACCCGCAGTATATCGCCCAGGTACAGCTCACCATGCTGGATGAAGATGGCACTCCCTTTGACGTTGAACCACGCAATGTGCTGAACCGGATTTGGCAGCGCTTGCGACAGCGCGGGCTGGCGCCCGTGGTAGCGGTAGAGTTGGAGTTCTATCTCATCGATCGCCAGCGCGATGCGGAAGGCTATCTGCAGCCGCCGTGTGCGCCGGGTACTCAGGAGCGCAACACCCAGAGCCAGGTTTATTCGGTCGATAACCTGAACCATTTTGCCGAGGTGCTGAGTGAAATCGATGAGCTGGCGCGGCTGCAGGGCATCCCGGCCGACGGCGCGGTGGCGGAAGCCTCGCCCGGCCAGTTTGAGGTGAATCTGCATCATACCGGCGACGTCCTGCAGGCCTGCGACCATGCGCTGGCGCTCAAGCGCCTGATCCGCACGGTGGCGGAAAAGCATCATATGCAGGCCACCTTTATGGCGAAGCCCTATGAAGAGCATGCCGGCAGCGGGATGCATATCCATATCAGCATGCTGGACGCCGACGGCGAGAATGTGTTCGCCGATGAGCGGGGCGAAGATTCCGCGTTGCTGAAGCAGGCGCTGGCGGGGATGATCGCGCTGATGCCGTCCTCGATGGCGCTGCTGGCGCCGAACGTTAACGCCTATCGTCGCTTCCAGCCGGGGATGTACGTCCCGACCCAGGCTTCCTGGGGGCATAACAACCGCACCGTGGCGCTGCGTATTCCCTGCGGCGATCGCGACAGCCACCGGGTGGAATACCGCGTGGCCGGCGCGGATGCCAACCCGTATCTGGTGATGGCGGCGCTGCTGGCGGGCATTGTGCACGGCCTGGAAAACCCGCTGCCGCTGCCTGAACCGGTCACCGGCAACGGTCTGGAGCAGGAAGGGCTGCCGTTCCCGATCCGCCAGAGCGACGCCCTGGCCGCCTTTGCACAGCAGCCGCTGTGGAAAACGCTGCTTGGCGAGCGCTTCAGCCATGTGTATCTGGCCTGTAAAAACGATGAGCTGCTGCAGTTTGAGCGTCTGATCACCGAAACCGAGATTGAGTGGATGTTGAAAAACGCCTGATCTGCTTAATGTCACGCACCGCGCGCGTCTGGCGCATTTCGCCGGCTCTCCTGTGGCCGGCGAGGCCGCGCGCCCGGTAACTGCTATTCCTAATCAGGCGTACAGGACGCCGACGAGGAACGACCCATGACGGCAGAGGCCATCGACTGTAACGGCGCGGCGAAACCGCAACTGCGTAAATCGCTGAAACTATGGCAAGTGGTAATGATGGGGTTGGCATATCTGACGCCGATGACGGTGTTTGACACCTTCGGCATTGTGTCCGGCGTGACCGACGGCCACGTGCCGGCGTCGTATCTGTTTGCGTTGGCCGGCGTGCTGTTTACCGCCATCAGCTATGGCAAACTGGTGCGCCAGTTTCCTACCGCTGGCTCGGCCTATACCTATGCGCAAAAGGCGATCAACCCGCACGTCGGCTTTTTGGTCGGCTGGTCGTCGCTGCTGGATTATCTGTTTTTGCCGATGATTAATACCCTGCTGGCAAAAATCTATCTGACCGCGCTGTTCCCCGAAGTCCCTCCGTGGGTGTGGGTGGTCGGCTTTGTGTTGATTATGACCGCCATCAACCTGAAGAGCGTCAACATCGTGGCGAACTTTAATACGCTGTTCGTGCTGGCGCAGGTGATGATCATCGTGGTGTTTATTGTTCTGGTGATACACGGGCTGCATAAGGGGGAGGGGGTCGGCACCGTCTGGAGCCTGCAACCCTTTATCAGCGAAAATGCGCACCTGCTGCCGATTATTACCGGCGCCACCATCCTCTGTTTTTCATTCCTGGGCTTTGATGCGGTCACTACCCTGAGTGAAGAGACGCCTGACGCCGCCCGGGTGATCCCGCGCGCCATTTTCCTCACCGCGCTGTACGGCGGCGTGATCTTTATCAGCGTATCGTTCTTTATCCAGCTGTTCTTCCCCACCATTGAACGCTTCAAGGAGCCGGACGCGGCGCTGCCGGAGATAGCGCTGTACGTGGGCGGCAAGCTGTTCCAGTCCATTTTCCTCTGCACCACCTTTATCAACACCCTGGCCTCCGGTCTGGCGTCGCATGCCAGCGTTTCGCGTCTGCTGTACGTGATGGGGCGCGATAACGTCTTCCCGGAAAAACTGTTTGGCTATGTGCACCCGAAATGGCGCACGCCGGCGCTGAATGTGCTGCTGGTTGGCGCGGTGGCGCTGTCCGCGCTGTCGTTCGATCTGGTCACCGCCACCGCACTGATCAATTTCGGCGCGCTGGTGGCCTTTACCTTTGTCAATCTGTCGGTGATCAGCCACTTCTTTATCCGCGAAGGGCGCAATAAAACCTGGAAAGATCGTTTCCAATTCCTGTTCCTGCCGCTGGTGGGGGCGCTGACCGTCGGCGTGCTGTGGCTGAACCTGGAGAAAAGTTCGCTGACTATGGGGCTGTGCTGGGCCGGGGCAGGCGTGATTTATCTGGCGTACCTGACCCGGCGCTTCCGCCAGCCGCCGCCGCAGTTTGAGCGTCAGCCGTTGCCGTAATCGCTAAGCGGGCGCGGCTTGCCGCGCCCGCTGTTCAGACGCGACGCCTTCTTTTTCCGGTCCGGTCGGGGTACAGTGAAATCTTGGAAAAGGAATTCATTGGAAATCATCGGATGTCACCTCTCGCCGTATCCCATAAAGCCACATTACTGGGGCTATTAGCCATTGTATTTTGGAGCAGTGTTATAGGCCTGATCCGCAGCGTGAGCGAAGGGCTTGGCCCGATTGGCGGCGCAGCGATGATCTACAGCGTCGGCGCGCTTTTCTTGTTGCTGGTGATGGGCATACCAAAGTTGTCAACATTCCCCCGCGTTTACCTGTTGTACGGCAGCGTGCTGTTTGTCGCTTATGAAATCTGTCTGTCACTATCGCTGGGCTATGCCGACAACCGGATGCAGGCGATTGAGCTGGGCATGATTAACTACCTATGGCCCAGCCTGACGGTATTGATGGCGATCTTGTTCAACGGACAAAAGGCGACATGGTGGGTGCTGCCTGGCCTGTTGCTGGCGCTGTTCGGCATCGGCTGGATCATGAGCGGGGAGGGCGCCTGGTCGCTGCAACAGATGCTGGGCAACGTACGCAGTAACCCACTGAGCTACACCCTGGCCTTCAGCGGCGCGGTTATCTGGGCGCTGTACTGCAGCGTGACCAGAAGGCTGGCGCAGGGGAAAAACGGCGTAGCGCTGTTTACCGCCCTGACGGCGTTGGCGCTGTGGGGGAAGTATGGCGTCAGTGCGGAGGGTGCCTTGCATTTTCACTGGCCGATAACGCTGATGCTGCTGTGCGCCGGCGTGGCGATGGGGGCCGGCTATGCCTTATGGAACATTGGCATCCTGCACGGCAATATGACGTTGCTGGCGACGGCCTCCTACTTCGCTCCGGTGCTCTCTTCACTCTTTGCTGCCGTGATGCTTAATACGGCGTTGACCGTCAGCTTCTGGCAAGGGGTGGGGATGGTGATCGTTGGTTCGCTGGTCTGTTGGCGTGCCACCCGCGGCTGAACGGTGCGGTTTTCGTGTGTAAACAGCGCCCCGGCGGGGAAATTAGACTAAGATCATATAACGTCTTCTTGCTGAAGGAACGTGAACTATGCGCAGTGATATCCAGTTTCTTCCCCAGCCGGCGATTGACGATCAGACGTTTATGTACGGCGACACCGTACGGCTGACGACGGCTAATTTACGGCATGAATATCAACTTGATGTAAACATCCTGCGCCGCGCAGGCCGGCAGATATATGGCGCGGTGGTCGCCGCCGCGCCGAAAACGGACATCCCCCCGCAGGAGTGGGAGATTGCACGCGGCGACGAGGTGGTCTTCCGTAAGGAAAATATCGCCAAGGCGGTGCCGGGCACACGCTGAAGCCATTGGCTCAGCGCGTGCGGCATCCTGTATCACACGTCTCAGTTCGTCGGCGGCACTGGCTTGCCGACGAAACATCGCTGCTTCTTCATCACCGTATCTTATCCTTGATGTGCTCTCCGGGCGGCTGGCTGTCGTGCGTCATGCTGTTGCCTGAAAAAACACCACTGATGATAAAAATCACATTGATTATGAATTTTCGTGAAACATAATTTGACAAATGTGAACGCAATCGATTACCTATTCGCAAAACAGGTGGCTAGATCACAGATTCCTACCATCGGAGATTTCTATAATGCGCCGGTGATCTGAGTGGGTAACGCTTGTTTACACCCTGTAGGGGTCAGACTTATTTGTCATCTTTTTCTAACGGGCAGCGAATAGCCCTTTAAGCATGTGGTAATAAAATGAAAAAAATAGCTCTCGCAGCAGGCGTTCTTCTTGCGGCGTCTTACAGTGCAGCATCAGTGGCGGATAGTAAAGACAGCGAGTTTGTCTCGGATTGGTGGCATCAAAGTGTGAACGTGGTGGGCAGTTACCATACTCGCTTCGGGCCACAGCTTAACAACGACGTCTATCTGGAATATGAAGCCTTCGCCAAGCACGAATGGTTCGATTTCTACGGCTACATCGACGTGCCGAAATTCTTCGGCGTTGGCAATACGCCGGACCGTGGCATCTGGGATAAAGGTTCGCCGATGTTTATGGAGATCGAGCCGCGTTTCTCCATCGATAAGCTGACCGGCACCAGCCTGGCGTTCGGACCGTTTAAAGAGTGGTACTTCGCCAACAACTATATTTACGATATGGGCCGTAACAAGGCGTCGCGTCAGAACACTTGGTATATGGGGCTGGGCACCGATATCGATACCGGCCTGCCGATGAGCCTGTCGATGAACATCTATGCCAAGTATCAGTGGCAGAACTACGGTGCGGCCAATGAAAACAGCTGGGACGGCTACCGTTTCAAAATTAAGTACTTCGTGCCGCTGACCCAGGTGTGGGGCGGCAACCTGAGCTATATCGGCTTCACGAACTTCGACTTCGGTTCCGATCTGGGCAAGGATGACTTTACGGTGAATGGCCGTCAGGCGCGGACCAGCAACTCCATCGCCTCCAGCCATATTTTGGCGCTGAACTACGACCACTGGCACTACTCGGTCGTGGCGCGTTACTTCCATAACGGCGGTCAGTGGCAGGATGGTGTGGATATCGGCACGCCGCAGGGGCCGATCAAGTCAACCGGCTGGGGCTACTACCTGGTGGTGGGTTACAACTTCTGATCCTGCGCAACAAAAAACCCCGCATTGGCGGGGTTTTTTGCTCCATCACTTAGGCGTCCTGGCTGGGCAAGTGTTTGACCGGCATAAATAGCCGTCCTTTAATGACATAGCATTCGTTGTCAATCCACTTGATGATTTGTTCACAGCTTACGCCTTCCGCTTGTGCATAACGGCTAAGGTCGCCATTGAAATGCCGCGTGATGTATTCCATGAGTGTCATTTGCATTGCTTTTGCTCCTGAGCGCCCGCGGGGCCTATCGGCTCGTCACGGGAGGTAAGGTTTCTCCGAGAACAAATTTAAGATATCGACAACAAAATCTCAACACTTAGTTTTGCTAAGGGTATTGATAGTCATAGAAAAAAGGTCCCGCATACCGCGCGGGAAACGGATGATTCATAGACTGTATGGATGAAATGGTGCTGCGTGAGGCGCGCCATGATCGCCGGGAAGGCTCCCGGCAATGACGCGTTATTCAAACTACTGGAACGCTGGTGGCGTCGCAAGTACATTTTAGTTATGACGGCAGCGGAGCTGAATAATTATGCGTTGATACGCTATTATCAACGGATGACGGGATAATCCACCACCAAGCAGGTGATAAACGTCAGCGTATGGATGATTAGAATCGCCATGTCGCAAATATAAGAGTTTTCCTCATTCTTTATGGGGTAAATTATACTTATAGTCAGCACAATTCCCCAACCGAGGATGTATCAACATGAAAAAACGTCGTATGACCATCACGGCACTGGCGCTGATCGCTTCTCTGGGCGTCAGCAGCGCGCCGGTCTTCGCTGACAAAGGCGGTAACGGCAACGGCGGCAACGGCCATGGCAACAGCGGTAACCACGGCAATAAGGGTTACGATGGCAAGCATGGCAATGGTAAAGGCAACGGTAACGGCAAAGGCGTTAGCGATGAGCATGGCAGCAAAGGCAAGCGCGGTAATAGCGCGGACGACCATGGCCTGGTACGGGTCGACCTGTCCTATGACCGCGCCCGCTCGCTGGCGCTGAACTACGGCCTGACCGGTTACCAGTCGCTGCCTCCGGGGATTGCGAAAAATCTGGCGCGCGGCAAGCCGCTGCCTCCGGGCATTGCCAAGAAAACCGTACCGGCGTCGCTGCTGGGCCAGCTGCCGCACTATCCGGGCTATGAGTGGCGCGTGGTGGGCGATGACCTGGTGCTGATCGCCCTGAGCACTGCGCTGGTTGCATCGGTGATTAACGGCGTGTTTGACTAAGCCGTTTTACCCTGATCAGGCCCCGCTTATGCGGGGCTTTTTTATGTGGGGTAAAATTATGTGACCTGCCGAAAGCGGTGAACTATATTTGCCGGATACTTAATGGGATAACTGAGGAACTATGCTGAAACTCTGTCTGATGGCGGGGCTGCTGTGCAGCTTTTCCGCGCTTGCCGATAATAGCGCGTCGATCGCCGACGTGGTGAACCAGCGTCTGGCGCTGATGAAAGACGTAGCCGGTTATAAGGCGCAGCAGCATTTGCCGATTGAGGATCTGGCGCAGGAGGGCAAAGTGCTGGCTAACACGCAGGCGCAGGCAGAAAAGCTGGGGCTGGAGCCGCAGTCCGTGAAGCCGTTTATCGTTGCGCAGATGGATGCGGCCAAGGCTATCCAGTACCGCTACCGGGCTGACTGGCTGGTACAGCCGGAGATGGGCTGGCAGCCGCAGCCGCTGGAGAAAGTCCGGCCGGAGATCGCCCGCCTGAGCGACAAAATCCTGCAGCAGCTGGCGCAGCGCCTGCGGCAGGGACCGATCGCCGAGAGCGAACGCCAGACCTTTATCCAAACTATTCAGCAAGTAAATTTAACCGCTGCAGATAAGCAGCGGCTGTTTGACGCGCTGTTAATGGTCAAGCTCAACGGGCGCTGAGCAGGGCGCGTTATTCCGCATGGTTGCCGGTGCTGCGCCTGAAGGTCAGCACCCGACTGCCTTCGGCGATCAGATCGACACTGTAACCGCGGAAATAGAGACAAAAACGTTTTAACCACGGTCCGTCGCGGCTTTCAACCAGCATGCGGCCGTCGCCCTGCGGGCTGAGGGTGCCAATGTGCGCCGCCGGACCGACGCCGATATGCACCTGGTCGCCGCGGATTTCAAAAGCGGTGCGGTAGTGCGGGTGATACCAGGTGCCCTGTACATGCTGCAGACAGCGGACGCTGGTCTGCACCGGCCAGAACGTGCGGGCGACATGGCCGACTTCACCTTCAATGCTCTCGCCATTCCATTTCAGCCGCATTGGCCGCTGGGCGCGAAGCGAAACCGCATAGCCGTCCTCCGCCTGGTACAGCGTCTCCGGGCAACCCAGATAGGCGATATTACCCTGGCTGACTTCCAGCCAGTACGGCTCTGCCAGCGTCGCGTAGATGCCGTCCGGAATAACGCGGCTGCGCGGCGGCAGCGGTTCGTTCAGCAGGGTGGCCATTACCTGCAGGGCGGTGTTGGTGCTGTCGCAGTCTTCGCGGTTGGCCACCAGCGCCATACCGACCTGCCGTTCCGGCGCCAGCAGAAAATAGGTTTTATAGCCGGCATGCGAGCCGCCGTGGCCCAATAACATATGCGGACCGAGCGGGGTGCGCGCCAGCCCCAGCCCGTAGGCGCTGGGCTGGCCGTTTGTCAGATAGCGCGGCGCGCTCAGCTGCTGCAGCACGCCGGCGGCCGGGCCGCGGTCACCGAGCAGCGCCTGCAGCCAGCGGGTCAGATCGCCGAGGCTGCCGGTCAGGCAGCCCGAGGCGGACAGATGCAGGCCGGCGCTGCTCTGCTGCCAGCCGTGCGGCGTGCGCCAGTAGCCGGGCGACAGGCCGGGGACGATGTCGAACCAGCTTTCCGGCGCCTGCCAGCTCAGTTGCAGCGGCTGCGCAATATGTTGCTGAACCAGCTGCGCAAAGCGGTAGCCCCGTTCCTGCAGCGCCTCCTCCACCAGACGGTAACCGGTGTTGCTGTAGCTGATTTCGCTGCCCGCCGGGAAGTTTAGGCGCTCCAGCCCCTGGATAAACGTCATTACCGGTTCCGCGTGGCTGACGCTGTAGCCGGAAATGCCGAGCAGCCCGAGCGTTTCACGCACGTCGGGCAGGCCGCCGGTCATATCCAGCGCCTGGCCGACGCTGACTGCGGCCGGCTCGCCGCGCAGCTGCGGCAGCAGTTCTCCCAACGGCTGGTCGAGGCGCAGCGCTCCCCCGGTCGCATTTAGCGCCAGCGTGGCGAAAATATGCTTGGTCAGCGAGGCGTAACGCACCACGCTGTCGGCGCTAAAGGGGTCGCCGCGCGCCAGATCGGCCAGGCCGGCGCACACCACCGCCTGTGTGCGCTGCGCATCAAACAGGGTAATAGCGCCGCCGGGATCGCCCGGCAGGCGCCAGCCGGCCAGTAATCGCTCGGCCGTGGCCCGAGCTTCACGCCAGCGTGGCTGGGTGTCAGACATAGTTAGTCTCCAGAGTTGAATAAGACGGGGCGCAGAACGCCGCTACCGCCGGGCTATGTGCGCAGGGCAAGGGCGCCATCCGGTCTGTTATATCACCGTGTGAACGGTACTTTTGGCTCGATTGTGGCGCAGCAGAGCGACCGGCATCCGCTGTTTTGTGCGGTGTTGGCGGCAGATCGGAGAAGTTTGTTGAAATTTGCGATATAGAGCGCAGATTACGCCGTTTAGGCGGGGGCGTTGCGGCCCGGCAAAGGTTTTCCGGGCCGATCGGGCGGCTCAGCGTTGCTGCGCGCCCCAGTCGATCATGCTGTCGATCATCCGGCTCAGCAGTTGCTGCAGCGGTGCGGCGCGCGCGGCGTCGAAGGCGAACGGATACTGCTCGGACATATAATTGACCTGCGCCAGTTCCAGCTGCACCGCATGCTGGTTTTCCGCCGGTTTGCCGTAGGCGCGGGTGATATAGCCGCCTTTAAAGCGTCCATTCAGCACGTGGCTGAACTGTTGCTGTTGTTCGCAGCAGGTCACCAGCCGGTCGCTGAGCACGGTGGCACAGCTGGCGCCGTCGTTGGTGCCCAGATTGAGATCCGGCAGTTTGCCGTCGAACAGACGCGGGATCACCGAGGCGATGGAGTGGGCGTCAAACAGCAGCGCATAGCCGTGCTGTGCTTTCAGCCTGGCCAGCTCATCCTGCAGCTGTTGGTGATACGGCTGCCAGATCTGTTGCAGATAGCCGGCGCGCTCCCGGTCATCCGGCGCTTTGCCGGTCAGAAAGCTGGGCTCGCCGTTAAACAGTACGTCCGGATACAGTCCGGTGGTGGCGCTGCTGTAGAGCGGTTTATCGTCCGCCGGGCGGTTGAGGTCGATAACAAAACGCGAGTAATTGCCCACCAGAATGCTGGCGCCAAGGCTGCGGGCAAAGTCATACAGTTGGGGAATATGCCAGTCGGTATCCGGCAGCGCGCGCGCGTCTGGCGTCAGCCCGGCCTCAACGGCCGGCGTCAACTGCGTGCCGGCGTGGGGAATGCTGATGAGCAGCGGCAGGCTGCCGGTTTGGAAATGGAACGGATCGCGAATGTTCATTGACGTATCTCTCCTCGGAAAATCACCGTGCAGGGCAGCTGTCCGCCCAGCCAATAAGTCAGTTCAGCCGGCCGCGACAGCGGCCAGTGGACGAAGTCCGCCATCTTGCCGCTTTCCAGCGAACCATGGCTTTCCTGCAACCCCAGCGCCCTGGCGGCGTGCAGCGTGACGCCGGCCAGCGCCTCTTCCGGCGTCAGGCGGAACAGGGTGCAGGCCATGTTCATCATCAGCCGCAGCGACAGCGCCGGCGAGGTGCCGGGGTTGGCGTCGCTGGCGATCGCCATCGCCACCCGGTGTTTGCGGAACAGTTCGATCGGCGGACACTGGGTTTCACGCAGCAGGTAGTAAGCCCCCGGCAGCAGCACCGCGACTGTGCCGGCGGCGCCCATCGCCTGCGCGTCCTGCTCGGTGGCGTATTCAAGATGGTCGGCGGACAGCGCATGATGACGCGCCGCCAGCGCGCTGCCGCCCAGTGCGGACAGCTGCTCGGCGTGCAGCTTCACCGGCAGCCCGGCGCGTTCGGCGGCGGCAAACACTTTTTCCACCTGCTGCGGCGAAAAGGCCAGATGTTCGCAGAAGGCGTCGACCGCATCGGCCAGACCGGCGCCGGCGGCTTGCGGAATAATGGTGTCGCATACCAGATCGATATAATCATCGGCGCGGCCGGCATATTCCGGCGGCAGGGCGTGGGCAGCCAGACAGGTGGTCTTTACTTCCACCGGCAGCGTGTCGGCCAGCCGGCGCGCCACCCGCAGCATTTTCAGCTCGCTCTGCGGCGTCAGCCCATAGCCGGACTTGACCTCCACGCAGGTCACGCCTTCCGCCAGCAGCGGCCGCAGGCGGAACTGCGCCTGTTCCAGCAGTTGCTGTTCCGAGGTGTCGCGGGTGGCGTTGACGGTGGAAATGATTCCGCCGCCCTGCGCGGCGATCTCGGCATAGCTGACGCCGTTCAGCCGCTGCTCAAATTCCGCGCTGCGATCGCCGCCGAACACCAGATGAGTATGGCAATCCACCAGGCCGGGGGTAATGATGCCGCCCTCGAACTTCACCGTTTCATCTGCGGTAATCGCCGGGCGTGCGGCGTATTCGCCAATCCAGACGATTTTGCCGCCGCGTACCGCCATCGCGCCGTCGTGCAGAATATGGTATTTGCCTTCGCGCATGGTGACGATATCCGCCCCGTGCCACAGGCTGTCGCAGTGAATCTCGCTGGTCATCGTTGTCCCGCCTTGCTTGGTTGTATATACAATTAAACACAAGCTAACGCATTCATCAACGGCCGACAAGAGGTGAGAGGGATAATTTGTTACGGAAATGTGATCGCCATACCCTAAATAATTCAAATTGCAGGAGGGCGGCGAATGAAGGAATCCCGATGAGCTTACACCGGTCAGGGATTCGGGTGACTGAATGCAGCCAACGCACCTGCAATTTGCAGTATGACGGGGATAAACGGCGGGGCGGCGTGGCGCCCCGCGCGGAGGGATTAAACGTCGAAGCGACCGAACAGCTGATAACGGCTGCCGGGATACAGCAGCCGCGCCGAGGTGACCACGGTTTTGCCTGACCAGGTGCGGCGATGGATCAGCAGGCAGGGTTCGCGCTCTTCCAGCTGCAGCAGCTCGCGCTCCTGTTTGCTGGCGACCACCGCCTCGACGATATGCTCGCCGGCCGTCAGGGGCGCGGCCTGCGTCAGATAGATATAAGGCGTCACCCGATCGAAATCCTGCTGAAGATAATCGGGAGCGGCCAGCGGGTTGACGCAGCGGTTTTCCAACTGCACCGGCATCTCGTTTTCATAGTGGACGATCTGCGAATAGAACAGCTGCTGGCCCGGCGCTATGCCCAGCGCGGCGGCCTCTTCATCGCTGGCGGTACGCGCCGTCACCTGCAGTATCTTGCTGCTGTGGCGGTGTCCGCGGGCGGCGATTTCGTCGGCGATGTTATGCACTTCCAGCAGCGCGGTGTGCGCTTTGGCCTCGGCGACGAAGGTGCCGACGCCCTGCATACGCACCAGAAAGCCTTCGCTGGTCAGCTCACGCAGCGCACGGTTGATGGTCATGCGGCTGACGCCCAGCTCCGCCACCATTTCGCTTTCCGAGGGCACGCGTTGGTGCGGCTGCCAGTGGCCGGCGCGGATCTGATCCACGATCGCCTGTTTCACCCGCTGGTAGATGGGGGCGGGGGTATCGCTCATGGCCGTAGCCAGTTGTAACACGCTCTGTTGATCAACCACGACGTTAACCTCGTCAAATAAAAAAATAATAACATCAGTTTACTGTTGATTAGGGTATCTGTATATGTATATACAAGTAATAGCCGATTCTCCAGATTAATGTTACCGGCTTGAAACATTTGCCTGCGCGCGCTGCGCGCTTTCGCCGTTACACCAACGTTGGAATATTGCTATGCCTGCTTACTACGCTAAACGCGCACTGCTTCCCACCGGCTGGGCGCATGCCGTCCGGCTGGACGTCGACGCTCACGGTTTTCTTACCCGGGTTACCCCGGATGCCAGCCCGGAAGGCTGCGCGCTGCTGCATGGCGATGTGGTGCCCGGGATGCCGAACCTTCACTCGCACGCGTTTCAGCGGGTGATGGCGGGGCTGGCCGAGGTGGCGGGCGATCCGCAGGACAGTTTCTGGACCTGGCGCGATCTGATGTACCGCCTGGTGCAGCGCCTGACGCCGGAGCAGGTCGAAATCATTGCCCGCCAACTGTATATCGAAATGTTACAGGGCGGCTATACCCAGGTGGCGGAGTTTCACTATCTGCATCATGACGCCGACGGCAAGCCGTACGCCGACCGTGGCGAAATGACCGGCCGCCTCAGCCGCGCCGCGCAGCAGGCGGGGATCGGCATGACGCTGCTGCCGGTGCTGTACAGCTATGCCGGCTTCGGCGCACAGCCGGCGCAGGCGGGGCAGCGGCGCTTTATCCAGGATGTGGACAGCTACCTGACGCAGCAGCAGGTTATCGCTCGCCAACTGGCGGATCGGCCGCTGCAGAACCAGGGGCTGTGCTTCCATTCGCTGCGCGCGGTGGAACTGACGCAGATGGAGCAGGTGCTGGCGCAGGCCGATAGCACGCTGCCGGTGCATATCCATATTGCCGAACAGCAAAAAGAGGTGAACGACTGTCTGCAGTGGTGCGGCCAGCGTCCGGTGGCGTGGTTGTATGAGCATCTGCCGGTCGACAGTCGCTGGTGTCTGGTGCACGCCACCCATCTGGATAACGCCGAGCTGGAGCAACTGGCACACAGCCGGGCGGTGGCGGGGCTGTGCCTGACCACCGAGGCCAATCTGGGCGATGGCATCTTCCCCGGCGACGCCTACCTGCAGCGTCAGGGACGCTGGGGCATCGGCTCGGACAGCCACGTCTCGCTGAATGTGGTGGAGGAATTGCGCTGGTTCGAATATGGTCAGCGCCTGCGCGACCGGCATCGCAACCGTCTGACGACGGCGGAACAGCGGTCGGTGGGCGATGCGCTGTATCAGCAGGCGCTGCAAGGGGGCGCGCAGGCCTGCGGCGCGCCGATCGGCCGGCTGCAGAGCGGCTACCGCGCCGACTGGCTGGTGCTGGACGGCGACGATCCGTATCTGGCGGCGGCGCCGGACGCGGCGATCCTCAACCGCTGGCTGTTTGCCGGTGGCAAGGCGCAGATCCGCGACGTGTTTGTTGCCGGATCGCAGGTAATTGAGCAGGGTCGCCATGCGCTGCAGCAGCAGAGCCGCGTCGAGTTTATGCAGGTGCTCAAAACTTTCCAGCAGGAGGCGTGATGCTGATGAACCGGTTTGATTTTTCCGACCTGCCGGTCAGCCCGTGGCGCAATGGCGGCGGCGAAACGCGTGAAATTGTCTGCCAGCCGGCGGACGGCGCCGACTTCGACTGGCGGGCGAGTATCGCCACCATCGCACAGGACGGGCCGTTTTCCGCCTTCGACGGCATCGACCGTTCGATTACCCTGCTGGAGGGCGACGGTGTCCATCTGTTCGGCGACGGCATCGGTCATCGGCTGGAGACGGCGGGCGAACCCTTCGCCTTCTCCGGCGATGCGGCGCTGCAGGCGCGGCTGCTGGGGGGCGTCAGCCAGGATTTTAATATCATGACCCGGCGCGGACGCTGGCGCGCTGCGGTGCGGCGGATGACGGCGGCGTGCGAGCTGCCGGTCGGCCACGCCGGCGTCTGGTATGTGCTGCGCGGCGAATGGCTGTTGCCGGCAGAAACCCGGCTCGGCGCCCGGCAGGGCGGCTGGTGGCCGGAGGCGGCACATGGCGGGCGGGCCGCACCGTTGAGCGCGGATGCGCTGGCGCTGTGGGCCGATCTCAGCCGGGTGTAAACGCCGGTAGTCTCTGCGGCTGAGTTATGGGATTATGCGAGGTCTCGTTTCATTTCCCAGTCAAGGCAGAGAAGGGTACATGGCTTCGCTGAAAGACGTTGCAAAACTGGCCGGGGTTTCGTTGATGACGGTGTCTCGCGCCATCAACGAGCCTGATAAACTGCGGGCGGAAACCTACCGCCGGGTGAAGCAGGCCATCGATCAACTGGACTATGTGCCGGATCTGGCCGCCCGCCGCATCCGCGGCGACGGCGGCCGGGTGCAGACCATCGGCGTACTGGCGCTGGATACCGCCACCACGCCGTTCTCGGTCGAAATGATCCTGTCGATAGAAAAAACCGCGCGCGAACATGGCTGGAACAGCTTTGTCGTCAACCTGTTCGACGATGAATCGGCGGAGCATACGGTGGATCTGCTGCTGGCGCACCGGCCGGACGGCGTGATTTTCACCACCATGGGATTGCGTCAGGTGACGCTGCCGGCCAAGCTGTTGGATAAGCGGCTGGTGCTGGCAAACTGTTTCAGCCGTACGCAGCGCATCGCCAGCTATATCCCGGATGATGAACAGGGGCAGTATGACGCGGCGCGCACGTTGCTCGACAAGGGCTACCGCGCGCCGCTGTGTATTTATCTGCCGGAAGACGTGCCGGCGGCGACGCTGCGCCGACGCGGGCTGGAGCGCGCCTGGCGGGAGGGCGGCGGCGATATGGCGCAGCTGCGGCAGTACCACCTCAACCTGAGCGGCGGCGATGAGCATTACCGTGACTGCGTCGAACTGTTGGCGCGCCATTTCGCCCCCGGGCGGCAGGAGTGCGACGTGGTGGTGTGCGGCAACGACCGGGTGGCGTTTCTGGTGTACCAGACGCTGCTGGCGCAGGGCTGGCGCATACCCCAGCAGGTGGCGGTGCTGGGCTATGACAACATGGTGGGGATTGGCGAACTGTTTCAGCCGCCGCTCACCACCGTTCAACTGCCGCACTATGAACTGGGCCGCCAGGCGGCGCTGCACCTGATCGAGCAGCGTGAGCACCGCGACAGCGTCAAGGTGCCGTGCCCGCTGCTGCTGCGCGCGTCGCTGTAGCTTTCTGCAGGGCCCGGCAGCGCGGGCCGCACAGATTACTGCCAGATGCTGTCCAACGTCCAGCCGGCGATCGCGGGGAAATGCGCTTCGCCGCTTTCGGCAAACAGGCCGGGCCGGCAATCGCCGTCCTGCGGATAGATGCGGCTGGTCAGACAGGCTTCGCCGTCATTGACAAACACTTCCAGCGAAGAGCGATCGATAAACAGCCGCAGCTGCAGATGGTCGCCGGTCGGCAGCGGCACGCTGCGGCAGCCGCACAGCGCCGGATCGTCGCTGAACCGCTCAAGCACCAGCCGGTGCGCCTGATTATCCACATACAGTCGCGCCGCGTCGCCCAGGTTTACGCCGTAGCGTTCGGCATCGCTGCCGGTCAGATCCAGCGTCAGCAGCAGTTCGTGCAGCGCATCCCCCAGCGGCAGACGCTGGTTGCGGCAGCGCACGGCGTCAAACCGCTGTGCTTCGCGGCGCAGCGCCGTCAGTTCGCGCGCCGGCTGCATGCGCACCTGCCCGGCGGCGCTGAGCGACAGTTCGCGCGGCAGCGTCAGCGCGCCGGCCCAGCCGTGCGCCTTGCTGGGCATCGGCGATTCCCACATATCCATCCAGCCGAACAGCAGGCGACGGCCGTCGGCGGCGGTGAAGGTCTGCGGCGCATAGAAGTCGTGCCCGGCATCCAGCTCGCTGAACGGCTGGATCACTTCAAAGGCCTCGCCCGGCTGCCAGTTGCCGAGCAGGTAGCCGCTCTGGAAGAGGTTGCGATAGCGGTAGCCCTGCGCCGCCAGTCCCTGCGGGGAAAAAATCATCAGCTGGCGTTCCCCCAGCGGGAAGAAATCCGGACACTCCCACATATAGCCCTGCCGGGCATGCTCGGCGGCGGCCAGCACCCGTTCAAAGCGCCAGTCGCGCAGATTGTCGGAACGGTACAGCCACACCTGGCCCAGATCGCTGTCTTTGACGCCGACCACCATCCACCACTGCTCATCTTGCCGCCACACTTTCGGATCGCGAAAGTGCATGATGCCCGCCGGCGGCGTCAGCACCGCGCCGTGCTTGGTGAAGTGGATGCCGTCCTGGCTGGTGGCCAGGCACTGCACCTCGCGCAGCTTTGAGTCGTCGCCCGGCTCGCCGAGCCAGACATGGCCGGTATACAGCAGTGTCAGTACGCCGTGGTCATCGACTGCGCAGCCGGAGAAACAGCCGTCGCGGTCGTCAGCGTCGCCGGGCGCCAGCGCGATCGGCTGATGCTGCCAGTGCACCAGATCGCGGCTGGTGGCGTGTCCCCAGTGCATCGGCCCCCAATTTTCATCGAAGGGGTGATGCTGATAAAACGCATGGTATACCCCGTTGATGAAAATCAGTCCGTTGGGGTCGTTAATCCAGCCGGCCTGGGCGGCCAGGTGGAAACGCGGATACAGGTCGTTCTGACGCGCGGCGCGCAGTTTTTCTACGGCGTGATCGGCCTGGGCTAAGAGTTCTTTCATTGGCTTGGCTCGCTTAAGGGATGAATGTTGTGCTTACCGCCGGCGGTTTCGCCGCGCAGCAGCCAGCAGGAGAGCAGGGTGGTGGCGGCGACTACGCCGCCCATCAGCAGGTAGGTGTCGGCAAAGCCGATACGGTCATAGCCGTAACCGGCCAGCGGTGACAGAAAGCTGGCCATCACCTGAGTAATAAACTGGAATCCCACCAGATACAGCGTGGAGGAGAGACGGCTGTCGAAGCGCGTGGCGATATATTTGAAAATGGCGATCAGCAGGATCGGCAGTTCAACGGCGTGCAGCAGCTTCATCAGGGAAATCAGCAGCGCGCCGCTGACCAGGCCGGAGCCGAGCATACGCAGCGTCATCACGGCGCCTGCCAGCAACAGCCCTTGCTTGGCGCCAATGCGGTTAACCAGCAACGGCGCCAGGAACATGCCGCCGGCCTCCAGAAATACCTGCAGTGAATTAAGAAAGCCGTACATCTCGTTGCCCTGCTGCGGCGTGGCGAACTGGGCGGCGAAATAGACCGAAAACTGCTGGTCGAACACGCTATACACGCTGATGCCGAGTACAAAGATTGCCAGCGCCCAGAAGCCGGGCAGGCGCAGCAGCGCCACGGCGTCCTGCAGTCGCAGATTTTCCGCTTTGCCGTACTCCAGCTCGGCCATGGCGTTGGCCTTCAGCTCGCGCACCTGGCTGAGCAGCAGCAGGAATACCACTGCGGACGCCGACGCCAGCCAGAAATTGATGTCCGGGTCGATATTAAAGATAAAGCCGGCCAGAAAGGTGGCGCAGGCCCAGCCGAGCGAGCCCCACATGCGGGCGCGGCCGAATTCAAAGCCGACGATGCGGCTGACGCGCTCGGTATAGGACTCCAGCGCGCCGATGCCGGCATAGAAGGTGGCGCCGATAAACACGCCGCCGACCAGCGCGCCCAGCAGCAGGTTGCTTGCCAGCAGCGGGGCGTAGACATAGATAAAAAACGGGCCGGTCAGCAGCAGCATTACGCCGAGGTACTGCAGCAGGTGTTTGCGCAGGCCGAGTTTGTCCTGAATAAAACCGTACAGCGGCTGGGCGCACAGCGCCACCAGCGAGATGGCAGAGAAGATGAGTCCGGTTTCCGCGCCTTTCAGGCCGATTTTTTGGCTCAGCCACAGTGAAATCAGCGAAAAGCTGGATGACCAGGTAAAGAAAAAGAAGAACAGCAGGCCACTCAACAGAAAGTAATATTTTTTTGTTTTGCGGTTCACGATGATGCCCCGGTGGAGGAAGATAGCCTGATTGTTAACGTTAACTTTGTTTGGCTGGAAGTCATCTTACGCGATGATTGCGATGTTAATCACAAAAGTTAACGTTAACATTTTGGCGTTGTGATCGTTATCACGTCTGACCGCCGGGGATTAGATCGCGTCGAGCGGGCGCAGGTGGTCGTCGCGCCGCAGCGTCATCAGCGCCAGCAGGCTGATCAGTGAGGTAGCCACCACGTAATAGGCCGGAATATCGATATTGCCGGTTTCACGAATCAGACCGGTGATAATCAGCCCGGCGGAGCCGGAGAACACCGCGTTGGACAGCGAATAGGCCAGCCCGAGCCCGGTATAGCGCACTCGGGTGGGGAACATCTCTGCCAGCATCGCCGGGCCGGGGCCGGCCAGTAGCCCGACCACCGCGCCGGCCACCAGCACCGCCGCACCTTTTTGCCACAGCGCCGCGCCGACGTCCTGCAGCAGATGCAGCAGTGGAAAGGTAAACAGGATCACCGCGCTGATGGCGCCGATCATCACCGTTTTACGCCCCAGCCGATCGCTGAGGATACCGGCCGGCAGAATGGTCAGGGCAAAACCGACGTTGGCCAGCACGGTGGCCGCCAACGCCTGTTGCAGCGTGGCGTGCAGCGAAGTTTGCAGATAGGTGGGCATCACCACCAGAAAGGTGTAGCCGGCGGCCGACCAGCCCATCATCCGGCCAATGCCGACGGTTATGGTTTTGACCACGACCAGCGGCGCGGCGGACGCCGGGCGCTCGGCGGCGGCGGGCTGTTGCTGCGCCCGGGTGAAGCTGGGCGTCTCCTCCAGTTTTAGCCGCAGCCACAGCGCCAGCACGCCGAGCGGCAGCGCCAGCAGGAACGGGATGCGCCAGCCCCAATCGTGCAGCTGCTCGTGGCTGAGCAGCGCGCTGAGCAACGCCACCAGCCCGGCGCCCGCCAGCAGCCCGAGCGCCACGGTCAGCGACTGCCAGGCGCCGAAGCGGCCACGTTTGCCGGGCGGGGCGAACTCGGTCAGCAGTGCGACCGCACCGCCGAACTCACCGCCGGCGGACAGCCCCTGCAGCATACGCAGCAGCGTCAGCAGCAGCGGGGCGGCGACGCCGATTGACGCATAAGTCGGCATCACGCCGATCAGCGCGGTGGTCAGCGTCATCAGTAGCACCACCACGATCAGCGTCGGCCGCCGGCCGATACGATCGCCGATGCGGCCAAAAATCACCGCGCCGATGGGACGGCAGAAAAACGCCAGCGCAAAGGCGGCATAGGCGAGGATCAGGCTGGTAACGGCATTTTCGCCTTGCAGGGTGAAGAAGTTGGCGGCGATCACCGTGGCCAGAAAGCCGTACACGCCAAATTCGTACCACTCGATAAAGTTGCCGACCGAACCGGCCAGCAGCGCCTGACGCGAGCGGCGGCTATCCATCACTGCGGAGTTTGCTGTCATGCTGATCCTTAACCTCAGTCATCGGGGGAGACGTGATGGCTCAATGATTGCACGTTTTGTCGATGAGTTAACAATGGGCTGTCTCGATTGTGATCGAGGGAACGATTGACCGGGGCAGCCGACAAAAAGTATAGGAAAAGTCGCAGTTAAGGATGATTACGTGTCCGGCTTAACAAACCGGTATGGCGAATAGTTTATTTTGTGTACAGCTTGGTCTATACCCTCTCTCTATGGAGAACCATTGAGCAGAGGATGACCCCCGCATGCTGTAAGGCGTGCTTGGGCCAGTACGCCATGTAGGGGAATGCCTCATAACGTTATACGAGAAATAAGGGTATCGTCATGAATAATATGAAATTAACAACGTTGCCTTGGCTGGAAGACAATACGATACGCGAGGGTATCGGCGCATTATTGCCACAAATACCCAATATTATCCTGGGCAGCGAGGGAGATGACCTCCTGAAAGGGAGCAACGGTAAGGATTGGGTGTTTGGTTTTGCTGGCAATGACATTATCAAGCTTGGTACGCCGGAAAATGATGCCGATACGGTATTTTCCGGCAGCGGCGATGATGAAATTTACACCGGCGATAACGCAACGGTTTTTGCCGGCGCGGGCAACGATTCTCTGCGCATGACCGAGAGCAGCACGATCTTTATGGGCGACGGGGATGACCGGGTTGACGCCGGGCTGGATGTGCATGGGCACAACACGGTGTTTGGCGGCGATGGCAATGACCGCATCGATTTTAACTACGGCATATACTGGGGTATTCATTATGGCATCGACGATCCCCCAAGAGAGATTATGCCGGAAGACGATGTCATCTACGGCGGCGCCGGCGATGATTGGATAACGCCGATGGGTGAGAACAATCTGGTGCATGGCGATGAGGGCAACGATCTGATTAGCGTCGAACTGTTGCTGCAGACGCCCACGGATAATGGGCGTTTATACGGTGATGACGGGGACGATAAAATTTATATCGTGAATGAGCCGTTTCCCGGCTATAACATTGGCCAGTTAGGCACCCATTTTAACCTCGACGGCGGGGCCGGCAATGATTTGCTGCTCTCTTCCTCGTCCGGTGGTGATACGCTGACCGGCGGCAGCGGTAATGATGTCTTTTTATATGAGTGGGTTGGCGCTACCAGCGCTAAAGATCCCGACATTATCACCGATTTCACCTTCAACGAGCAGGAACAAGATAAGATTGACCTCAGTGAACTCAATGAGAGCGGCTATGAATACTATGATAACTTGATCGGCTGGGAGGTAGACAGCGACCTGACCTTTATCGGCTATCAGCCGTTCAGCGGCAATGGCAAGGAAGTGCGGCTGGAGCATACGGCAGAAGGCACCAACGTTGAAGTGGATCCCTTCGTTGAACCGAGTGCGGAGCTGTTCCAAATTCAGCTGGTCGGCGTGACGCAAGAACTGACGCAAGAGGCCTTCATACTTTGAATGTGTAGGGCATGCAACATGGCATGGCTGGTTCTGGCCCCCTCCGGTTGAGGGGGCGCAAAAATGCCGTGCTTACGGCCGGTCGCCCTGCAGCACCGTCGGCGGCTGCGGCAGATTGGCATCCTGCCGCTGGCGCGCCACCTGTTCGGCGCTGGCGTTGGCCGCCGCCGGGTTGCCGAACTGGCGGTTGACGTAGTTGCTCAGCGTCGCCACCTCGTCATCCCTCAGCTCGCCGGCGAAGGCCGGCATCAGGATTTCCCCCAGCTGCATATGGCGCTGTACGCCACCGAGGATCACCGCCACCAGGTTTTTATTGTCCGCGGCGCCGGTGCTGCCGTGATGCAGCAGCGATGGATAGGCGTGGAAACCGCTCCCCTTGCCGGCGCCGTCGGCGCCGTGACAGCTGGCGCAGTGGCGGTTGAACAGCGCCGCGCCGGAGGCCTCGCCGCCATTGCCGCCGCGCAGCGTCAGGTAGTCCTGCGTCGGCTGTCCCCAGGCGTCGCGGGCCTTGCGCTGTGCATCATCGGCGATGGGCTTTACGCTGCGCAGATAGGTCGCCATGGCGTGCAGATCGCTGTCCGGCAGGTATTGCAGACTGTGCTCGATGGCCTCCGCCATCGGCCCGGCGGCCGAGGCGCGCCCGGCGACGTTGCCGGTTTTCAGGTAGTCGACCAGCTCCTGCTGCGACCAACTGCCGATGCCGGCGCGTTTATCCGGCGTGATGTTATACGCCGTCCAGCCGCCGAGGTCGCCGCCGGCAAAGGCGTTGTCCTCGTCCATCCCCATGGTGAGAGTGCGCGGCGTATGGCAGGTGCCGCAGTGCGCCAGCGCTTCCACCAGATAGCGGCCGTGGTTCCATTCGTCGCTTTTGGCCGGGTCCGGCCGCAGTTCGCCGGCGCTGAAGTTAAACAGCTTCCATAACCGCATGCCCCAGCGCTGGTTGAACGGGAAGGCCAGATCGGTGCGCGGCGTCGCCTGATGCACCGCCGGTTGCGCCAGCAGGTAGGCTTTGATCGCCAGCACGTCGTCGCGCTTCATTTTGGTGAAGGCGTCGTACGGCATCGCCGGGTAGAGCTGCTGGCCGTTTTTACCCACGCCGTCGCGCACCGCCGCGACGAATTCGTCATCGCTCCAGTTACCGATGCCGAACTGCTTGTCGGCGGAGATATTGCTGCCGTAAATCACGCCGAACGGCGTGCTGACCGGATAGCCGCCGCCAAACGCCGGGCCGCCCGGCGCGGTATGGCAGGCGGTGCAGTCGGCGGCGCGCGCCAGATATTCGCCGCGCTTGATCAGCGCATCGTCACCGTGCGCCCACAGCGGCGCGGCGCTGAGAAACAGCGCCAGTAGCGTCTTCTTCATGCCATGCCTCCCTGCAGACTGCTCAGCACGCTGTCCGCCATGCGCAGCGCCAGCGCCACGCCGGTTAGCGTCGAGTTGACCGTGGAGGCGGAAGGCATGATGCCGGTGCCGGCGATAAACAGGTTGGGGTGGTCGTGGCTGCGGCAGTCGCCGTCAACCACCGAATCGCGCGGATCGCGCCCCATCATCATGGTGCCGGTGATGTGCTGGTTGTTGTCATAAACGCCGCGCCGGCTGTACAGCGCCTCGCTGCCGCCCATCTGTTTGACGATGCGCCGGAAGTCGACCATCGACTGGTCGTAGCCGCGGTGCACATACTCCGGAAAGCGGTAGTAGACTTCCAGTTTGGGGATGCCCCAGGCGTCTTTCTCGGTTTTGCTCAGCTGCACGCGGTTTTCCGGCTCGGGCAGCATCTCCAGCAGGCATTTCAGCTGTACGTAGCGTTCGGACTGGAACGCCAGCTTTTCATTCAGCGCCTTGCCGTAATAGCCCTGACGGATCAGGCGCTCGGTGAGGTAGCGCACCGGCGAGGTGTTGGCCAGATCGACCCGCAGGGCTGAACGCTGCGCCCGGAATGCGCCGTCGCGCAGGTTGTTGATGCTGCCGGGCCGCATCGGCCCGCGGCCGAACCATACCGGTTCGTCGGCGTAAAATTCTACCGAACTGCCCGGATGATCCATCAGATTACGGCCGACCATGCCGGAACTGTTGGCGATGCCGTGGCGATAACGCTCGCTGCTGGACAGCAGCAGGATTTTCGGGCTTTCAATACCGTTGGCGGTCAGTACGAAGCGTTTGCCGCTGACCCGGTGGCTGTGTTTATTGCGATCCAGATAGTGCACCGCCACGATATTACCCTTGTCGTCGGCCTCAATACGGTACACCACCGCATTGGCGACGATGCGCACGCCGGCCTCCAGCGCCTTGCGGGCGGAGATGCCGCCGTGATACTGGGCGTCGATCGGGCAGACCGGCATACAGTTGTTATTACCGCAGCAGGCCGGGCGACCGTCGTAGGGAACGCTGTTGCGCGCCTGCGGGCCGATGCCGACCTCATAACCCAGCCCGGCGACGCGCTGTTTAATCCGTTCAAAACCGTAAGGCAGCGGGATCCCCGGCAGCGGGTAAGGGCGCGAGCGCGGCGAGTCCAGATCGCTGTCGCCGGAAACCCCCATCTGGTATTCGGCCTCGCAATAGTAAGGCTCCAGATCGGCGTAACCGATCGGCCAGTCGCGGCCTACGCCGTACAGGCTCTGCAGGCGCATATCGTTCGGCAGCAGGCGGAACGCCTGCCCGGCCCAGTGCCAGGTGGTGCCGCCGATACCGCGCAGATACTGGGCGCGGTAGGGGTCCGGCCCTTTTTGGATCAGGTAGTTGTTATCGCTCGGCACGAATTTGGGCTGCGGCGCCCAGGGCTGCGGCGGAAACGGTTCGGTAAAGTCGCCCTTGAACGGCGAGTTGCGGAACAGCTCCACCGCGTTGTCACGTTTAATCTCCGGGCCGGACTCCAGCATCAGCACCGAGGCGCCGGCCTGCGCCATCTTTAATGCCGCCAGCGAGCCGGCAATACCGGTGCCGATGACCACCACGTCGGCACTTAATGAATCAGGCATGGTTATTCTCCTTATGCGGAGGTCGGATCCAGAAATTTGGCTCGCCCGGGCAGTAACTGGGGGGCGTTAATGAGTCGCGCACCAGTTGATAGCTGACGATGTTTTCGAAGGCGATGCATTCAGGCCGGGCGGCATCGCCGATAACGCCGAGATACCAGCCGCCGATCAACGCGTGATACAGGCGCGTCAGCGGTGCGGCATGCTGTTTCAGCTGTTGTTGCAGGGCTGCGCCGTCCTGGGTGCCGTGTTGCTGCAGCAGCGTTGCCAGCGCGTCGAGCAGCGGATTCAGCTGCGGGAAGCGCGGCAGCAGCGCCTGATACAGCCGCTGCGCCAGCTGCGGGTCGGGCAGCGGCATACCGGTCAGCGAACGAGAGACGGTGAGAAAAGCGTCCGGCAGCGATGCGGCGTCAGGCGCCGCCAGCGCGGCACGTCCCAACAGGTTTTGCGCCAGGACGCCGGCCGCCAGCAACCCCGCCGAGCCGAGCACCAGCCGGCGGCGTGAAAGAGCGATCATAGAAAGGTTCCTTTTGGCAGGGGTTACTGCAGCGCGGAGGCGGCGGTTTGCGAAGCCTGATTATCCAGCTCTTGTTTTGGCGTGCTGACGCCGACCGCGCCGACCACGTCGCCGCCAAGCGTCAGCGGGTAGCCGCCGCCGAGCGCCACCGCATGCGGGATGGCGAGCACGGTGGTTTCGCCGTTTTGCAGCCGTTGCATAAACGTCAATGAAGGCGTGCGGTAGAGAGCGGAGGTGCGCGCCTTGCCGAGCGCGGCGTCCACACAGCCGAGCGGCGCGCCGTCAAAGCGTTGGAACGCCAGCAGCAGGCCGGCGCGATCCACCACGGCGACGCAGCCGACGCTATGCTGCGTTTGCAGGCTGTGGCGCACGTTGTCGATCACCTGATTGGCCTGCTGATTGGTCAGCGGCGCGACGGGCGCCGCCATGGCGTGGCCGGCGCTGGCAGAGAGCAGCGCGCCGGTTAACAGGAGCATTTTTTTCATTACGGTGTTTTTCCAGTGCCAAGAGAGAAGTCATCGGAGCGTGCGGGCGGGGTCACCATGGTGCGCCTTTCCCGCGCGTCCTGTTTTTATGTACCTTTTGGTTCAAATTACTTTGTTGTTGGTTTGTTAACAATGTGAATTTAACGAAAATAAATCGTTATTTGATGCCGATCACAATTTGCCGTAGATCGCCTCAAGTGCTTGTTGCCAAACGAAAGGTTCCAGTTGCGAATAGCGGATATTTTGCGCTTTCATCGCGTCGACCAGCCCCAGCTGCGATAACACCGTCGCACGGCTTTGGTGCGGTTCCACGCCAACGTCCTGCAGCGTTTTCACCACTTCCCCCATCTCCTCGGCGCGGCGTCGCCCGTGCTCCGCCACCCGGCTAATCAGGTAGTGGGGCAGCCGCTCGTCCCAGCCCAGCGACGGGAAACTGGCGTGCAGCGAATCGAGCACCGGCTGTTCGACGCCGTAGCGGCGGGCGGCGTGCAGGCATTCGACGGTCAGCGCCTCCAGCCCCTTGATCATCACGCTGCGGCACATTTTGATCGCCGAGGCCTCGCCGATGCGATCGCTGTGAATCCTGGCGTTAAACCCTAACGGCTGCAGCCGTGCGCCGCCCTCGGCCGCCGCCGGGCCGCCCAGCAGCAGCGGCGTTTGCAGCCGCTTGGGCGGCACCGGCGCCATTACCGCAACCTCGACATAGCGCGCGTCGCTGGCTTGCTCAATCGCCGCGGCGGCGGCGCGTTTGGTATGGGGGGCGGCGGAGTTCAGGTCGAAAAAGTACTGGCCGGCGCGCAGCAGCGGAGCGCACTGCGTGGCGACCGCCAGCGTATTGGCGGCGGTGACGACGGAAAAAATCAGCTCGGCGTCGGCCAGCGCCGCCGGCAGTTGTTCGGTCAGCGTGCAGCCGCAGCGCTCGGCGGTGGCGAGCATCGCCGGCGTAATGTGCTGGTCGTAGGCGGTAACGCATGCGCCCTGAGCGTTCAGTGCCTGAGCCAGAATGCTGCCGACTTCACCGAAGCCGATCAGCGTGACCCGTGGGGTAAAGGTGGTCATCAATTTCTCCCTATGGTTAGGCCGGCCAGATCGCGCCGGGAATGCACACCTCACCGGCGAAAATCAGCCGGGCGGTACGCAGCAGGCCGGCCTGTATCAGTTCGCCGGCGGGCGTGCGGGTCAGCAAGACGCTGAATTCGCCGCTGGGATGCTCCACGCTGACGCGCTGCTGTTCACCGTCGCCTGCCTGAGCCAGCGGCTGCGCCACGCTGCCCGCCAGCAGACAGGCGCTGGCGACGCTGACCGCGCCCAGCACGCCGATCGAGGCGTGGCAGCGGTGGGGAATAAAGGTGCGGCTGCTGACGGCGCCGCCGGCGCGCGGCGCGGCCAGCAGGGTCATTTTCGGCACGCTGCGCTGGCTGACGTCGCCCAGGTTCATCAGCGGGCCGGCCTGCAGGCGAATATGCTCCAGCCGCTGTTTGAGCTGTTGGTCGGCATCCAGCTGTTCGCGGCTTTCGTAGCCGCTGCGGCCGAGATCCGCTGCGCGCAGCAGTACCACCGGCATGCCGTTGTCGATACAGGTGACCGCCACGCCGTCAATCTGGTCGCAGGCCCGGCCGGTCGGCAGCAGAGCGCCGCAGCTGGAGCCGGCGATATCGCGGAAGGTCAGTACAATTTCGGCGGCGCTGCCGGGCACGCCGTCGATGGACAGATCGCCGTCGTAGCGCACCTCGCCGTCCGGCGTGGGGATGCGCGCCACCGCCACCTGGCCGGTGTTCTGCATAAAGATGCGCACTTCGGTGAACGCCGCGTCGGTGGCCACCAGGCCGCGCTCGATGGCGAACGGCCCGACCGCCGCCAGAATATTGCCGCAGTTCTGGCCGTAATCCACCACCGGGCGGTCGACGTTGACCTGAGCGAACAGATAGTCGACGTCGGCGTCTGCGCGCTGCGAGCGGCTGACGATCGCCACTTTGCTGGTCAGCGGATCGCCGCCGCCGAGGCCGTCGATTTGACGGATATCCGGCGAGCCCATCGCCGCCAGCAGTACGCGGTCGCGCGCCGCCGGCTGTGACGGCAGGTCGTCCGCCAGAAAGAATGCGCCTTTTGAGGTGCCGCCGCGCATCAGCAGGCAGGGGATCCGACGTTGGCGCATGTTACTCCTCCAACTGGTCCAGTGAGTCGTAGTAGGTCAGGCCTTTTTCCTCCAGACGCGGTCGCATCTGGTAAATATCCAGTCCCAGCTCGCCGTTGGCCATCCGCAGACGTTTGCTCTCTTCCAGCTCGGCGCGGCGGCGGCTGGCCGCCAGCGTCGCTTCGGCCTCGGCATGGCGCACCACCACCACGCCGTCATCGTCGGCGACCACCGCATCTCCCGGATAAATCAGCTGCCCGGCGCACACCAGCGGCACATTGACCGACCCCAGCGTCTCTTTCACCGTGCCCTGCGCATACACCGCCCGCGACCAGACCGGGAAGCCCATTTCACGCAGCGTGCGGGTGTCGCGCACCCCCAGATCGGCCACCAGCCCGCGCACGCCGTGCGCCTGCAGCGAGGTGGCCAACAGATCGCCGAAGTAGCCGTCGATGCAGGGGGAGGTCGGCGCCACCACCAGAATATCGCCCGGCCGGCACTGCTCGACCGCCACGTGGAACATCCAGTTATCGCCCGGCGCCGCCAGCACGGTGACCGCATTGCCGGCGATCCCGCGATCCTGCTGAATCGGCCGGATGGCCGGATCGAGCAGCCCTTTGCGGCCCTGCGCCTCATGCACCGTGGCGACGCCGAACGCCGCCAGCGCCGCCAGCGTGGCGTCGCTGCTGCGCGGGACAGAACGCACCACCACGCCTTTTTTACCGATGATGCTCATGCCAGATCCTCCGTCACCCGCGGGAAAATGCTCTGATAGCCTTCGCCATACACGATGTTTTTGCCGCTGGCGATGCCGACGTTGCGCTTGGCCTGTACGCCGCGCTGCTGGGCGACGCGGGTGTAGTACTCCCACAGGTGTTCCTGGCCGGCCATGCACTGAATTGCCTGATATTTTTTATCCCATACCGAGGTGATATCCAGCAGCACGTCCGGTCTCCATTCACACTGCTCCGGCTGGTGGGGTTCAAACAGGTACACCGGCGGCGCGGCGACGATCGGCTCGCCCGGCCGGTAGCCTTCCGCCTGCGCGATAATGCGCGCTTCCTGCGTCAGGTTGCAGGCCAGCGGGTGATCGTAGTTGTACGGATCTTTTTGCGAGTGGGTCAGCACAAAGTGCGGCTGCACCCGGCGGAACACGTCCGCCAGGCGGCACAGATGCTCTTTATCGGCGCGCAGCGGGTAGTCGCCCATATCGAAGAATTCGATGCTGGCGCCGAGGATTTCGGCGGCGGCGCAGGCCTCTTCCCGGCGGGCGGCCTTCACTTTTTGCTCGGTCATCTCGCCTTTGCGCCACAGCTTGGCCGATTCGCCGCGCTCGCCGAACGACAGACAGACGATATGTACCTGATAACCCTGCTGACCGTGCAGCGCAATGGCGCCGCCGGCGCGCCAGACAAAGTCTGCGGAATGGGCGCTGACCACCAGGGCGGTTTTGTTTGCGGTTATCTCACTCATGTTCGGATTCCTTGGCTGATTGGAGTGAGCTCATGCTGTCAGTTTCCCGCGTCGGCGGATAATTCATTTGATTGCAGCAGGTATGCGTTTTATTTATATTGCCTGCATCGCCGCCCGGGAGGTTGAGCATGGACTATGAAGAAGACGCGCTGACAAACCTGATGCAAATCAGAGCATTCAGCCAGGTTGTCACGCAGGGTAGCGTTTCGCGCGCCGCCGATGAGTTATTCAGAACACAGTCGGCCATCACCCGGTCGATTCGCGATCTGGAGCAAAAACTGGCGGTGCCGCTGTTTGAGCGTCATGCCAGCGGCATGCTGCTGACCGATTTCGGCAAGTGCGTGCTGCCGCGCGCACGGCGGGCGATTGCGGAACTGCATCAGGTGCCGGCGCTGCTGGCGCGTCTGCTGGGTAAAGGGGCGGCGCGTACCGACAGCGAACCGCTGTACCTGTTTAACGTACGCCGGCTGCAGATTTTCGTCTGCCTGTGTGAAACGCGGCATATGCAGACCGTGGCGACGCTGCTGGGCCTGAGCCAGCCGGCGATCAGTGCGGCGCTGAAGGTGTTGGAAAACGGCGTCGGCACGCCGCTGCTGGAGCGGACGCCGCACGGTATGGTGCCTTCGCTGGCCGGACGGGAAATTGAGGCCAACATCCGGCGTGCGCTCAATGAGCTGCACCATATTCCGGCGGATATCGCCGCCCGGCGCGGGGTGCTGACCGGCGCGGTGCGGGTCGGTGCGCTGCCGCTGGGGCGTACCCGGCTGCTGCCGCAGGCGATTGTCCAGCTGACCTCGCGCTATCCTGGCGTCAGCGTGGTGACCAACGAGAGCGCGTTTTCCGCGCTGGCGTCTGAATTACGCTCCGGCGATATCGATTTTATTTTTGGCGCGTTACGCGCCAGCGATTATGCGGCGGATGTGTACAGCGAAACGCTGTTTACCGAAGAGATGGTGCTGCTGGCGCGTCGCGGTCATCCGCTGGCGCAGGCCGGGCTGCAGCCGGCGCAGCTGAAGGGTGCGCGCTGGGTGCTGCCGCGCTCGGCCACCCCGGCGCGCCGCCTGTTGGACGACTGCTTTCTGGCGATGGCGATGCCGCCGCCGTCGCCGGTGGTGGAAACCGGCGATCTGGCGCTGGTGCGCGGGCTGTTGCTCAATTCCGATATGCTGGCGGCGGTGTCGGCGCACCAGCTGGAGCATGAACTGGCGTCGGGGGAGTTGGTGCAGCTGCCGCTGGCGCTGCCCAACACCGGCCGCGCCATCGGCCTGACGTTCCGTACCGGCAGCCTGCATTCGCCGGCGGCGCAGGCGCTGATCGACAGCCTGCGCGCGCAGTGTGCCGGTATCGGTTAAAGCAGGCTGGCGGCCTGCATCAGCGCGTAGCGGTAGCCTTGAATGCCAAAGCCGCAGATCACGCCGTGCGCCACATCGGACAGGTAGGAGTGGTGGCGGAACGGTTCGCGCTTGTGCACATTGGTGATGTGCACTTCAAACAACGGCAGGGCGACGGCGGTGACAGCGTCACGAATCGCCACCGAGGTGTGGGTCCAGGCTGCCGGATTGATCACCAGCGCCTGCGCCTTGCCGCGCGTCTCCTGGATCCAGTCGATCATCTGCCCCTCGTGGTTGGTCTGCAGAAATACCAGTTCCACATTCAGCTCGGCGGCCGTCCGGCGGCACAGCGCTTCGATAGTGGCCAGCGTGTCATGGCCGTAGGTTTCCGGTTCGCGGCTGCCCAGCAGGTTGAGGTTGGGGCCGTTAAGCACATAGAGGGTTTTCATCGTCTCTCCGTTAGTCAGTAAAGCCAAACAGGCGCTGCGGCGTGTGCCACAGAATCTGTTGACGCGTCTGCGCGTCGGGGAACAGGCTTTCGCACAGCATCAGCAGCGTGCCCATGTCCATCCGTTCGGTGGCGCGCAGGAACGGCCAGTCGGAGCCCCACATGCACTTCTCCGCGCCGTAGGCGGCCAGCAGCGCCTGCACATAGGGCTGCGCGTCGGCGAACGGGTAGTGCTGACGGGAAAACTTCGCCAGCCCGGACAGTTTCATATACACATGTTCACGCTCCGCCAGCTGCAGCAGCGCCTGAAAGGCCGGCTGCTCCAGCCCGGCGTCGACGTCGGGGCGGCCGCTGTGGTCGAACAGCAGTCTGGCGCGGCTGCGCCGCAGCAGCGGCAGCAGTGCCGGCAACTGGTCATCCTGTACCTGAATCTGCGCGTACAGCCCCAGTTCCGCCAATTGCGCCATCAGCCGGTCAAGCTGCAGAAACGGCGCGACGCCGAGCATGGCGACGTTGAGGGCGATGCCGACCACGCCCTGCGTCTGCAGTTGCGCCAGTGATTCGCTGCTGCTGTCGAACGGCACCACCGCGATGCCCTTATGGCGGCCTTCACCGCCGGCCAGCGCCGCCAGCAGGCAGCGGTTGTCGGTGTTATAGCCCGAAGTGGGGCCGACAATCAGCGAATGGCGAATGCCGTAGGCCTGCATCACCGCGCGGTAGTGGGCCAACGTCGCCAGCTCATGGCCGGCCGGTTGATAGGCGCTGTCCGGCGCATAGGGGAAATGGCCCGGGTCGAACAGGTGGTGGTGGCAGTCGATCTTCGGCTGGCTAAATAGTGTTGTCATGCGTCTTTCCCCGC